>JBCBRH010000010.1:0-115307 GCA_039819785.1 Pseudomonadota bacterium
GCGCAGCCGCCACGCGCTGACGTAGATCGTCAGAATAAGGTTTTACCATGCATGCTGGCCCCCTTGCTCCAGCACACATGTTGAATCAGAAACAAACTGATTTGGGAATCCACCGATTCAAAGAAAATCTGAAACGATCTAGCTGACCGGGCCCAACTTTGCGATCAGCATGTCCATGCGTTCCACGCCCCAGAACGGTTCGCCGTCGTGAACAAAGAACGGTGCGCCGAACACACCGCTTTCGGTTGCTTTTGCACCGGCATCTTTCAGCGCCTGTTTCCACTCAGGCTCCTGGGCCATGGCCGCCAACTCCTCATCCAATCCGCTTTCCCGCAGACAGGCCTTCACGACGGCTTGTTCGGATACGTCCTGACCGGTGGCGAAGGCTGCATCGAACACAGCCTTTGCGAACGTGGTTGCAGCGGCTGGATCGGTTGCGTTCAGGCCATAGAAGATCCGCGCGGCGGCCAGTGTGACCGTCGGCGCATTGGGTGGCATCTGGAAGGGGACGTCATAGAAGCGGGCAAGCCTGGCCAGATCGATTTTGGCGTAGGCTGCTTTAAGGGGAATGTCGAGCAGGGGGCGGGCACCGGTCTGTGCGAAGGCTGACCCAAGCATGAAAGGTTTCGAGATGACATGCGCGCCAGTGGCCTTCTCGAAAGCTGGCAGGCGACGGTGGGCGAAGTAGGCATAGGGCGAGCCAAAGTCGAACCAGAACGTGACGTCATGCGTGGCCATGTGGGGTTACCTATTTTGCAAACGACGGCTGGACGATGGACTATACGGCCAGATCGAGCGGCAGTTTTGATATAGCCCGCAGACGGGGGCGTGTGGTCCACGCAATCGCATTATGACCCTGAGCGAGACGGAGGTTTGGGAACCGCTGAAACAGCCGGGTGACGGCGATGCGTGCTTCAAGGCGGGCCAACCCTGCGCCCAAGCAAAAGTGCGGGCCAGCTCCAAACCCTAGGTGCCGGTTTGGTTTGCGCGTGATGTCAAATCGGACCGAGTTATCGAACACGGAGGCGTCCCAGTTGGCGCTGTGTAGCATGGCCATAGCGGTCTCACCGCGTTTGAAACTGCGTCCTTGAAACGTGACATCGCGTCTGGCCATACGCGGCTTGGACATCTGCACGGGGCTGTCGTAGCGCATGACTTCGTCCACCATGCCGGGCCCTGCAGCCTCCGGGTCTGACAAGAACGCCTGGCATTGCTCTGGGTTTTTGAGAAGCGTCACGACGGCGTTTGATATCAAATGCGTTGTGGTCTCGTGGCCTGCAACGAACAGTATGAATACGAGGGACAACAGCTCGTCCTCGTTCAGGCGATGGCCCTCATGGTCGCCGTTGACGAGATATGAAATCATATCATTGCGCGGGTTTGATCGGCGGTCTTTGAATGTCTGGCGGAGATACGCACTCAGTTTGCCGAGCCCTGATGTCATGCGCCAGAAATCCATCAGGCCCCCAAACTGGCTGACCGGCTCCATCCAGGTCATGAACGAGGCGTGATCATCTTCGGGCAGGCCGAGAAGGTCACAGATGACCCTGAGGGGTAGCGGGCGGGAGAGGTGACGGACGAGATCGTGATCTGGGTCAGCAGCCAAACCGTCCAGCAATTGATCCGTCCGGGCTGTTATGCCATCAGCCATTGTCGCAATGGCCCGTGCGTGAAACGCCTGGTCCACCAAACCGCGCAGACGCCGGTGGTCAGGGTCATCGGTTGTGAGCATGTTGCGCGTGAGCAACCGGAACGATTTTGGCATCCACCACTGCACACCAGCAGCCATGGACCGCCCGGCGTGTTTGGGGTCGGTGCAAAACGTTTCATCGTCTTTGAGCAGGCCGCTCACTGCCTCATGCGTGGTGGCGAATGTCATGCGACCGACGATTGGCAGCTTCAGCTGCACCCACGGACCAGCGTCGAGAATGCGATGCAATGTCGGCCCAGGATCGGCCTTGAAGGCTTTCGAGGTGACGTCAAGGTCTTGACGCAGCGGCATGGTGGAGGCTGACATGACCGGTGTTTACCTCTTGGTTCGGCGGGCGGTTATTGCGCAAGGATAAGCTTATGAAATTCATTCTCGGTTTGGTTTTCGGCGCTGTGATGTCGTTCGCCTATGTTCGCTATAACGTGGAATTGCCCACCGTTCTTCAGCTGCCTGGGCTTGTGCAGAATGCTGCCGTTGTCTCCGCTATTGATGCTGATCTTTATAATCTTGAGGCCACCCCACGTCACCGGCAACGGGCACTGGAGGTGTATTTTCAAGCTCAGCCCAAACAGGCCGCGCAAATTGATTGGGAAGCGGGGAGCCCGTTTTTAAATGCTTTGCACAAGCGCTGGGCGACCCGACAGGCCAGGCAGTTGAAGGGACAGTGGACGGCTTTTGAGGTGGCCCTTGAGAAGCCAGAACTGCGCAAAGTACTGGAACGGGCGCATGGCACGTCGGATCCGCTGGCGTTGAAACAGGCGATGCTATGGAAGGCCTATGGCGACGAACCGTTCCTGCAGGCGTGGCTCGCGCGACATGGCGGCCCCGTTACGCAGAAAACGCTCTATGGACGCGTGGTTGAAGCCGCGAAGGGCTGGCCCGTCAGGATGTGATCATGCGCGAAAAACTGGTGTCTAGTTGAGTTCAGACATTCGCACTGGTCTACCCGGCACATTTGGAGCGCGGACAAAACCGGAACGGTAGAGCCTGATTTGGAGCATGTTCCGGGCGGAAAACCGCATACACTTTTCCTGAACATGCTCCGTGGTCTTGATTTGGAGCATGTTCCAGGCGGAAAACCGCATACACTTTTCCTAAACATGCTCTAGTTGCGTATGCGGTTGTAGCTCTGGGGATCGATGTATCCTTGGACTTCGGAAACGTACATGCGGCGGGCCTCCCGGAAGTCTTCAATCAGATCCGGGTTTTGAAGATCGTGACCGTAGTGCAGAGCATCGTAGGCCGCGACCAGCGGATCGAGGACTTCTGGCCGGTGGCCTCGGTAGGCGCCCGGATTCGCCATGCCCTTGTTCATGGGCTCATTGGGAAAGAACACGCGACCAAGATCGATGAGCGCGCTCAGCTCGGCCCGATACCTGGCGCGGTTTTCCATGGAGAGCCCAGCCTCATTGACGTTCCGGGCCAAGGCTGAATGCAATCTCAAGTCCTCTTCCACCTGGCTGAGCGTGAGCAGACAAGACGACGTCCAACGGATGACTTCCGCCTCGCGCTGAACCCGAAGTTCCCAACGCTGGAGGCGAAGCTGGCGGGCGAACGTTGCGATGGAAACAATGAGGGCAAACAAGGCCAGAAACGCTGCGATGGCCTGGCTGACCGCGGCAATGAATTCAACCGAATAGTTTTCCATATGGTTTCGCCTCAACCCGTAATGCTGGCAAACATGCGCAACATCTGCTGCGGGTCGAACCCATCGCTCAGGAGTGTTAGGGCCATGGCTCCGATGACGAACATGGGGAAGACGATGCGTTGGATGCCTGCCACCAGACGCACGCCAAGCCCGCCCGAGATGTTCGTGGTGAGGTTGTCTTTCAAAATCGACAGCCCGATCATCATGCTGACGGCGGCGTAAGTGAGCATGAAGATTTTGTCGGACAAAGTGGCCTGCTCCGTGTCGATCTTTGGAAGTGCCAGATAGAGCGCGATGGCTGACAACAACGCCGTAACCTGGATGCCCATGGTGCTGTCAAAGCGTGGATGGGGCAGGAACACCGAAAAGTAGGTGACGAGCAGGATGAAACCGAGCGGGATGATGACGCGTGTGTAGTAGTCAATCGCGATGCGTTCGGCGACCCAGGTGGCGTTGAACTTGTAAAACGGTACGATTCTGCGTTCGGATAGCGACGCCCCGATGGTTGGTATGATGTCCTGGTCGGCGCCCACGTAATTGTCGACCAAACGCCAGCCGTCAACGTTCATATCGGTCGAACGCAGCCGGGTTGCGGGCGGTTGGATCAGAAACGATTGCGCCGTCGAAAGCGGCTGGAAGGAGACGGAAAAGCGTTGTGTGTCAAAGGGATAGCGGCTCAGTTCCGGCTCGAACATAAACCGGCCTGACACCTTGTAGAGCCGAACGCCTTCTGGAAAATTCGATCGGCCATCCCCGGAATGGATTTCACGGTGGCTGAGCAATTTTCCATCTCCAATGGGAGACCGGTAGGCGTTCGTGAAATCGATATCGTTGATGCTCAACCGATTGTCCGTGCTCTTCATGGTCAAGTAGAATTCGGCATCGAAACTTTGATCGTTGGTGTCGATGTGGGACAGGCGTGTCAGATCAATCGAGGTGTACAGCGTCGAAGACCTCTGAAGCGTGCCGTTGATGCGCTGGTATTGGATGGGCGACAGGACAATGGCCTCATCACCAGGTGACTTGGTCAGCAGCAGTGTGTCGCCGGCTGCTGTGCGATTGTCCGTGAAGGCCCAGTCACGCCAGAGCCCTTTGAGGACCTGACGGCCTTCGGAGAATGAGCGTAGGTTTTCAGAAATGTACCGGCGCAGACCGGGCACATCGAGGTCGGCCGGGGCGTCTCGAGCAATCCTGACGATCAGGTCCAGCATGTCCCGGTATTGCGTTCCCCGACCGACGGCGCGGCGGTTTCCCGGATCATACAATTGACGGGCGATGTCGGCGTTTGGGTTGCAGGAGCCATCCTCCCAGCCCGCGGCGCTTTCATTCTTGGTATCCTCAAAGACCCAGCGCTCCTTGGGGGAACTCCAGATTCTATCACGCAACCGTTCTGAAAAGACGTTTGGGACACCTTCCCTGGCGATCTGGGATATCGGCCCGGGATAGGCGTCCCCCTTAACGCGCTTGATGATGGTCGAGATCCGGCCCAGCAGCACCAGAATGGGGGCGTCGACGTCCATGTCGCGAAGATCGGACAACAGCTGTGCCGTCGGGCCTGAGTGGATGGCAACGACAATCAGATCGGCATCGGCTGCCTTGATCTGTCGCGCGGTCTGTTCACTCGTTGCCTCGTCCAGTTGATAGTTACGGACGGGGACACGGAGCCGTTCTGCCAGATTGGTTCCTTGCGGATTGTCGGCCACACCGTCTTCCAGCGCGAATGAGTAGTCGTCATTGTCGAGGCCGACGAATACGGGGCGCTCGTAGCCGCCCTTGGCGATCATCTCCTGGATGACCTCCAACTCATTGCGCACAGAGCTTGCCATGGTGAACACGTTGGGGACGTCGGCAAAGATACGGTCGAGCGACATTTCGGTGATGAAAGGGATGGCGCTGGTTTTGATTTTGGAACCGAGGGCCTCGAACACCCCGCGGCCGCGCGTGGAACTGGAGACACCAATCATCGCAACCATCGCGTCGTCGGTCAGAGCCGATGACACATTGGTTGTCGTCGTTTTGGCGTCCTCAAAATCGTCGTATACCTTCAGCTTCAAAGGGCGCCCGTTGATGCCTCCGTCGGCGTTGATGGTGTCGGCATGTTTCGAGGTGAAGTGTTTGATTGCGGCAACCAGGCCTGGCGCATAGCAGCGGTTGCCGTCGGATGAGACGTGGATGGCGACCGAGACGGGCGTTGCGGCTGCTTTGGAGGGTGCGGTTTGTGCTGTTGCAGGAGGGGAGCCGAGCGTCAGCGCAACGCTCAACCCGGCGAACAGCGCGGCGAAGGCGATGGACATGCTACGCCGCAGGGCCGGGAACATGGCCGAGAGCACGGTGGCGAGCATGGCTAAGCGCACAGACTTGAAGACTGCGGACACTGCGCGGCGACGCCCTGTCCCAAGGGTTATCGCGGACTGGCGCGTGCCATGGACGCGCAACTGGTGTTCGCGTTTTCCTGCACTCATGTGAACACTTGCCCGTTTCTGGCCCGTTTCTGGCCCGCCCGATTGCGGTCAACCTATGACTTTTTAAAGGGTTAGCCAGCGGTTATGGGTGTTCTTTCGCAACGCCTCCACAATCATGATCGCTCCAAACGGGCCTTATGCCGGGACAGGTTCTGCCGCTTCTGCCAAGTCGGCCATGAAGCCGCGCACGCCCTTCAGACGCTTTTCTGGCAGGTCCCAATCGCCGCGCAGGATGAGTTTGTGGTCTGGCTGCAGCTTGATCAAGCCGCGAGAGCCGTTCATCAGTTTCACGAGGCTTTCGGGGTTGGCGAACTTGTCGTTGTGGAAGGTCGCGACGGCACCTTTCGGCCCTGCATCGACCCTGGTGACACCGGCCTTGCGGCAGAAGCCCTTGATTTCCATGACGTCGAGTAGGTGTTTCACCTCATCGGGCATCTCGCCGAAGCGGTCCACCAACTCGGCTGCAAAGTCGTCGATCTCCGTGCGCGTTTCGAGGCTTGAAAGCCGCCGGTAGAGACCAAGCCGTGATTGTAGGTCGGCGACGTACGTGTCCGGGATCAAGATCGACGTGCCAAGCGAGATTTCCGGTGACCACTTGTCTTCGGTTTCTTCCAGGTCGCCGCCCTTCATCGCAGCCACCGCCTCTTCCAGCATGGACTGATAAAGCTCGAAACCAACTTCCTTGATATGGCCTGACTGTTGGTCGCCCAATAGGTTGCCAGCCCCCCTGAGATCAAGATCTTGGCTGGCAAGCGAGAAACCTGCACCCAGAGAGTCGAGCGAATGAAGCACCTTGAGGCGTTTTTCGGCTCCCTCTGTCAGGACCTTGCCCGGTGGCGTTGTGAAGTAGGCGTAAGCGCGTGTTTTGCTGCGGCCTACGCGCCCGCGAAGCTGGTAGAGCTGGGCCAACCCGAACATGTCGGCACGATGGACGATCAGCGTATTGGCGTTGGGAACATCAAGCCCGGATTCCACGATCGGCGTCGACAGCAGGATGTCGTAATCCCCCTCGTAGAACGCTGTCATGATGTCTTCGAGTTCGCTCGGTGTCAGCTGACCGTGGGCGCGGGCCACGCGCAGTTCCGGAACGGCTTCACGCAGGAACTCCTGGACGTCATCGAGATCGGAAATATGCGGGACGACATAAAACGCCTGCCCCCCGCGATAGCGTTCACGGCGCAGGGCATCACGCAGGATAACGGGATCAAATGGCGAAATGTACGTTCGCACGGCCAGCCGGTCGACGGGCGGCGTTGTGATGAGCGAGAGTTCGCGGACGCCTGTCAGCGCCAATTGCAGCGTGCGCGGAATGGGCGTGGCCGACAGTGTGAGCACGTGAACATCTTCACGTAACGACTTCAGGCGTTCCTTATGGCCAACGCCGAAGTGTTGCTCCTCATCAATGATCAAGAGGCCCAGCCGGTCAAAATCGATCGACTTGCTCAGAAGCGCGTGAGTGCCAACGACAATGTCGATGTCGCCTGACTTCAGGCCTTCCTTGACGGCATTGAGTTCCTTGGTGCCCACCAGACGTGAAGCCTGGGCCACTTTGACCGGCAGCCCTTCAAAGCGGTCCTTGAAGTTGCGGTAGTGCTGGCGCGCCAAAAGCGTCGTGGGGACGACGATGGCGACCTGCATGCCATTCATGGCGGCAACGAAGGCACCGCGCATGGCGACTTCCGTTTTGCCAAAGCCGACATCACCGCAGACCAGGCGGTCCATGGGCCGGCCTGTGCCAAGATCATCGAGAACAGCTTCGATGCTGGCTTCTTGATCTTCGGTTTCCTCGAATGGGAAGCGGGCTGCAAACTCATCGTAAGCCCCCATCGGTGGTGTCAGGGCGGGCGCTTCCTTCAACTGGCGTTTGGCAGCAATCTTGATGAGTTCGCCTGCCATCTCGCGGAGGCGTTTTTTCAGCTTTGACTTGCGGGTCTGCCAGCCAGCGCCGCCCAGCTTATCGAGGACTGACGCGCCATCGTCGCCGCCATAGCGCGAGAGCAATTCGATGTTTTCAACGGGCAGGAACAGCTTGTCGCCGCCAGAGTAATGCAGTTCGAGACAGTCGTGCTTGCTGCCCAGCGCCTCAATCGTTTTAAGGCCTACAAAACGGCCGATCCCATGATCGGCATGGACCACCATGTCGCCAACCGAGAGGCTGGTCGCTTCAGACAGCACATCGGCTGCTTTGCGCTTCTTGCGCTTTTTGCGGATCAGCCGGTCGCCTAGAATATCCTGTTCGGAAATGATGGCGAGGTCCGGCGTCTCAAACCCATCTTCCAGGCCGAGGACGGCAAGCGACGCGGTGCCGCCTGACAGACCGCGCGCCTGGGAAAAGCTATCGACCTTCAGATAGTCTTTGAGGCCGTGATCCTTCAATAGCGTGGTCAGGCGCTCGCGCGATCCGGGAGACCAGCCCGCCAGGATGACGCGTTTCTTTGCCGATTGGAGCGCACGCACATGTCCCACGACGGCGTCAAACAAATCGACATCAGGATTTTGCCGCTCAGGCGCGAATGAACGGCCTCTGCGGCCCTGCCAATCGCGGGCTTGAGGTGTTTCGTCGGCCGACATGGGTGTGAAACGCTGGATGCCGCGTGCGCCAACCACTTTGCCCCACTGGGCACCATCCAGGTACATTTCACTGGGCGGAACCGGTTTGTAAGGTGGCGCGCCAAAGCTTTCGGTCTCAAGGGATTCGACGCGGGCCGCATAGTGTTCCTCGATTTGTGAAAACCGCTGTTTGAGGGCTTCATCGGCGCGGTAGTCGAAGCTGATGTCGGCCCCCTCAATGTAATCGAAAAGGGTTTCCAGCGTCTCATGGAACAACGGCAACCAGTGCTCCTGGCCTGGATAGCGGTGACCGTTGCTGACCGCCTCATAGAGCGCATCATCCGTTGTCGCGCCGCCAAACAGCTCGATGTAGCGGGATCGGAACCGGCTGGTTGCGTCATCGCCGAATGCCACTTCGGCAATGGGCAACAGGACGACTTTCTGGACCGGCTTACTGGTGCGCTGGGTCTCGGGATCAAAGGCCTTGATGCTTTCCAACGTGTCGCCGAAAAAATCGAGGCGCACCGGCATCGCCCGGCCCGGTGGGAACAGGTCTACGATGCCGCCACGAACGGCGAACTCACCTTGCTCCATGACCGTGCCTGTCCGGGTGAAGCCTGCAAGCGACAGTCGTTTGGCCAGGCGGTTGAGATCAATCCGCTGGCCGGCTGCCATCTGCTTCATGGATGAACGGATGAATGCGCGCGGCGGGACTTTCTGGAGGACGGCGTTGATCGTTGCCAGCACAAGAGTTGGCTGCTTGCGATTTCCCAAGACGAGCTTTGAGAGGGCTGTGATGCGTTTTGCGATGATGTCGGGAGATGGGCCCACCCGGTCATAGGGGACCGTGTCCCATGCAGGGAATGGGATTACACGCGTCTCAGGTGCAAAAAACTTCAGCGCATTTTCAAGCTCCGCCAGCCTCCGATCATCACGGACGACATGCAGATGCAGACCTGGAGCTTTGAGACGTGCGCCGGATTCATTGACGAGCTGGGCGAGAACCAGCGCATCGAGGCCTTCTGGCACACCAGCTTGCAGCTCGTTGCCAAGCTGATCGAGAACGTCTGCTGCGTGCGCCAACGGCGGTGTCTCCTTTCGGATGGAAGAGTGCGGACGAATTGGGCTGTAGATTCAGAGCGCTTGAGAATGGCTGCCCATATGATCAGACGGCGCTGTCGGGCTTGCTGGCTTTGTCGACCTCGCAGTTCAGCCCGTGGAACCGGCGGATGTCTGAAATCAAATGCTCGAATGTTGTACCTTCGGGCATCGCAGGTGCCAGAAGCCAGGCTTGCAGTTCGGGATCGGGCATCGCCATGAGCTGCTCGAACCGCGTCAGGGCCTCGTCGTCCATGTCATCGAGGTGCGCTTGCGCATAACGGCCCATCAAGTGGTCCATTTCCTTGGTGCCACGGTAAGCGGCGCGATAGGCTGCACGACGTCGGCGTGTTTCTAAGTCTGTGCTCATCTGGCTTTACCCGTTCTCGATCACTGTCTCGGCCTTGCATCGGTGGCGCCTGTTTAGGGCCTCATTGGGACCTATGGCGGAACCAGCAAAGCATAATGGCAAGTCTTATCTTCGGTTTGGAACGCGTCCCCGGTTCCTTTTCGTCATACCACTGCTCATGGCCCACGATCGGCGGAAATGCGGCATGCGCGACATGAAACCTTTGATGTACCACCTGCAATCCACGTGTTCGCGATGGATAACACCGATGCACCCTCTTGACGTTCCTGCTCTGCCGTCCTCACATCTTTCATCTGACGACGGGCGAGAGACTTGGAGAGGCGCTGGTATACCGCCTGCCCGGTTGTGTCGTAAAGCCGCTAAACCCTGGGCGCATGCGCGCAGTTGGAGGGGGCTGATGTACAGGCTGAGCGCGAGGTTGGGTTCAAGCGCCGGAGAGGTTTTACGAACGGATCAATCCGGACGGCAGTGTGGCCCGCTGACAAGACGGGTGCTTGAGGCACAGCTACGGTTGGCTGTCTGACCTGGGTGCCGCCTCGCCTTGGTCTCGCTTTGGGCCCCTTGCGGTGTGCATCACCGTCGTGCTTCGCCAAAACTATGGGAAAAAGGGCTGAAAACCGAACGATGCGTCCAGCTGTCCTCCAGCCCCTGTTTGCATCCGCACAATCCCTGACCGGAGTTGGCCCGCGCATGGCCCAACTCTTGAAAAAGGCGCTACTCTTGCCGCCGCTGGTGGATGAAGCGCGGATTATCGACCTGCTGTGGCATCTGCCAACGGGTGTCATTGACCGGCGGGCCGAACCAGCCATTTTGGATGCAGCACCTGGGACGATTGTCACCTTGAAGGTACGCGTGCTGAAGCATAGCGGCCCGCCGCGGGCACGGACAAAAGCACCGTACAAAGTGTTTTGTGAGGATGAGACCGGGAAGCTTGAATTGGTCTTCTTCCATGTCGATCCGCGCTTTATTCAGCGTCAGCTTCCCATCGGCGAGATCCGCTGCGTTTCGGGTCGTGTCGAGCAATACAAGGATGGGTTGCAGATGACCCACCCCGATTACATCGTGGCGGTGGATGCACGCGATACGTTACCTCTCCTTGAGCCCGTCTATGGGCTGACGGCGGGTCTATCTGGAAAGGTCCTGGTGAAAGCCACCCGGCAGGCCGTTGATCGTGTTTCAGACCTGCCGGAGTGGCAGCAGAAGGCCTGGCTGGATGAGCGTGAATGGCCTAGCTTTAGAGACGCTATGCGACGGCTCCATATGCCCGATGAGACAGATGATGTGTCTGCTGGCGGCGCTCCGTGGCAACGTTTGGCGTATGATGAACTTCTGGCCGGGCAAATCGCGCTTGCGCTTGTGCGGCAGAACACGCGTGCCCAGCGCGGGCGGCCTGTAAAAGGCACTGGCGAAATCCAGGCGCGGATTATTGATGCACTGCCGTTTTCGCTGACCGGATCGCAGGTTTCGGCTCTGACTGAAATCGGTGATGACATGGCCGGTCCGAACCGCATGTTGCGCCTGCTTCAAGGCGACGTCGGGTCCGGCAAGACGGTGGTGGCGCTGATGGCCATGGCGATGGCCGTCGAGATCGGTGCGCAGGCGGCGTTGATGGCGCCAACGGAGGTTTTGGCGCGCCAGCACCTCGAGACCATGGCACCCTTGGCGGAAGCTGCGGGACTGCGTCTAGGGATCATCACGGGCCGTGACAAGGGCAAGGCGCGGCAAGCCGTGCTCAACGCTTTGGCTGCGGGTGAGATTGACATCCTAATTGGGACCCATGCGCTCTTTCAAGCCGACGTTGTGTTCAAGGACCTCGCATTCGCCGTCATCGATGAGCAGCATCGCTTTGGCGTTCACCAGCGTCTCGCGCTGCAAGCCAAGGGTGGTTCTGGTGGTGCCAACGTTTTGGTGATGACGGCCACGCCCATCCCACGCACGCTCTTGATGACGCACTACGGGGATCTGGACGTGTCTCGGCTGACGGAAAAGCCAGCTGGCCGTAAACCCGTCATTACGAAAAAACTGCCGATAGATGCGATGGAGCGGCTGGTGGACCGCATGCGCAAGCAGCTGGCCGAAGGCGCTCAGGTTTATTGGGTCTGCCCGCTGATTGAGAACACGGGAAAGAGTGAATTGGCAGCCGCAGAGGAACGTGCGGCACACCTTACGCAGTTGTTGCCGAAGTCACGTGTCGGGGTCCTGCATGGCGCCATGAGCGGCCCGGCGAAGGATGCCATCATGGGTGAGTTTTCTGCCGGCAACCTCGATGTGCTCGTGTCGACCACGGTGATCGAAGTCGGGGTGAATGTCCCCAACGCCAACATCATGGTGATCGAACATGCCGAACGATTTGGCCTGGCCCAGCTGCATCAGTTGCGGGGACGCGTTGGGCGTGGCTCACGCGAGAGTTTTTGCATGCTGCTGTACAAATCGCCGCTGGGCCGCATTGCTGAGCAGCGCCTCACCATGATGGAAGACACGGAAGACGGGTTTTTGATCGCTGAAAAAGACTTGGACCTGCGCGGTGGCGGTGAAGTTCTTGGGACCCGCCAGAGTGGGGATGCGGCATTTCGTGTGGCCGCTGTCCCGAATTTTGAAATGCTGTTGGAGGCCGCGCGCGATGATGCCCAGCTGTTCTTGGAAACAGACCCCCGGCTAGAGTCGCAGCGGGGCAAGGCCATCCGCCATCTGCTCTATTTGTTTGAGTGCGATGATGCCGTGAAGCTGTTTCGGGCCGCCTAGACGGCGGGGGCATGGCCTGATTGCAGCCGACCCGTTTGGTTGCGCGCCGTCCGTCACACTTTTTCGGGTGCCGATTCTGTCACCGTCGCAGGGGCTTCAACGACGCTGCTCTGAGCGGCTTCCAATGCTTGACGGATGCTGTCCGGGCTGTCGGGGATCACCATGCCGCCGGAGATGATTATTTTTGCTGCGTCTTCAGCGCTGAGGTCCAACAAGATGATCTTTGTGCGTGGCACAAAACAAATGAAGCCCGTCGGAGGGACAACGCCTGTCGGCATGAAGACTGCCATCAGATCATCCTGGCCATCCGGCGTGACGGCGGTCATGTGATGGGCTGCTTCGTTGGTGATGAACACCAGCGACCAGATCCCTTTGGATGGGAACTCCATCAAGCCGACTTTTTGGAAACTGTTGGTCTTGGAGGCCGTGGTCAGAACGCCCTCGAACACCTGCTTTAAGGCTCCATACAGGTTGCGGACGATGGGCATCCGCTCAAGGATCATCTCGCCTGTTGAGATCAATGAGCGGCCCAGCAGGTTGGCTGCCAATGCACCGATGACTGTCAATCCGACGATGCCAACCAGAAGCCCGATGCCAGGAACTGCGAAGGGCAGATAAGTTTCCGGCAGGTAGCTTGTTGGGACCAGCGGTTTGATCCAGACATCCGCCAGCGAAACGAACGACCACACGATGTAGAGCGTGATTGTCAGAGGTCCGACGATGATCAGCCCGGTCAGGAAATACGTGCGCAGCCTTGAGCCAAACCGTGAACCCGTGCTGCCATCGTTTTCGGCCAGCTTGCGAAGGCGTTCGGCAAGGTCGGCACCCGAGGGGGCTGGGGCGGAACGTTGCGGAGCTGCTGCGGCCTGGGCCGGTTCAACACTTGGCTGACCAGGCTTGTTCTTTGACTTACGTGACGATTTTGGACTCGAAGTCATGGCACTCGAATTCAGCGATCAGGGACGGGCTCGGACGGCGTTTTTCATCAGGCAGCATTCATGTAACGCCAGCAGAATGCAAATACGTGCCGGGAAAAAGTCCCTTTGACCCAAGCACGCCAAATCTCTTTCGCCGGTCATCGTCGAGGATTCTAACCCTGTTCGCCCACAACGCCTTTGGAAATCATAGTCCAAAAAAGGCTCACTGAGTTGTTACCAAACAATCGTAGCCGCCTGATTTCAGCGACTGGCAAAGCGAAGCCGTCTCGGCCTGTTTGGAAAACGGTCCAACCTTCACCCGGTAAAACGTGCCCATGTTTCCATAAACGGTTTCCTGGATTGTTGGACGCCGGTTGCCCAGCTGGGCGCCATAATTCTGAGCGATCCGAGCCACAAGGCGCTCGGCTTCTCCGCGTGAACGGACTGCTGCGACCTGGAGGTTGATGCTACCGACCGCCGGTTTTGGCGTGGCCGGCCGTTGAGCCTGGGGGAGTGCCGCCGTGCGGACCGGCGGAGCTGCAACGGGTGCCCGCGCTGCCGGCGGTGAGCGGACTGGAGCGGGGGCGACAATCTGGCGGGTTGGCTGAGGCGGCGGTGCCGTGCGTACCGGAGCCGGACTTGTAACCGGCGCAGGGCTGGCTGCAGTCGACCATGGTGTCGAGACGGTGGCACGCGGCGGAGCTGGAGGCCGGACGACTGGAGCCCTGGCCACTGGAGCCCTGGCCGCTGGTGGCGGTGCCGGGATGCGCGCAGCTGAGGCTGCGGTAGCCGCCGGGTTGGTTTGCGTAGCGCTATTCCAAGCAGAGACAGCAGCAACGGGCCGTGTGGACGCGGTTGCGGGTGGTGCCGCAGGTGCCTGGGTAGTCGCCTGCGCGGTCGTTGACGCCGCTCCCGTCGCGCTACCGATTCCGTTAAAGAGCCCGGTGAACATGGTCCCGATGCCGGAGAACGGGTTCGAACTTGCCGGCGGGACCGTTGTCGTGGTTGTCGTCTTGCCTGATGGTGATGACGGACTGCCAGCGGCGGTGCGCTGTTGTGCGGCGTCAGCCGTCGACGAAGGCGTTGGCGCACCTCGTATGCCAGCCGATTTGTAGGCCTTTGCACGCAATGCTTCGGCCGACGCGCGCTCGTCCTTGGTGAGCCCGTTCTTCAGCCACAGGACGCTTGTGTAGTCTGCGATGGCCTGTGCTGGCTGGTTGGATAGCTGATAGGCCTGCGCACGATAGTACATGGCCTTGGCCATATCTTGTGAGCTCAACCCGCCGCCGCTCATGGCATTCGAGAACTTGGCCACTGCGGTATCATACCGCTTGTTTTCAAAGGCTTTGACGCCGGAGATGACAAGCTTGCGACCCGCCTTGGCGTCCGCCTGAACCCGGTGGATGAGGGGAGGCGCAGACGGCTTTTGTGCCGTCACAGGCTTTGCCGCGGCGCGCATATGAATGGCGGCTGCCACGCTTTCGACCGGCAACGCCGTCATGACGGTCGTTGCAGATACGGCAATCAGCGCCATCGTCCTGACCGCTGGCCCGGTGACGTGGCGGAGATTTCTGGCGCAATCAGACGGTTGGCGCGTCATGTTTCTTCCCTCGTCCCTCGCGGTCGGCTTGCCGGGGGCACCTCGTTGTCTCAAGTTGAACAACGCTAGGCGAAGCATGACAAGGAGGCAAATTCAAGGACCGCGTGTCTTGCCACTCAGCCCTGTGGCCCGGGTTATTCGACGGTTACGGACTTGGCCAAATTGCGCGGCTGGTCCACATCCGTGCCCATAAATACGGCGGTGTGGTAAGCGATCAACTGGATTGGGACCGCATAGACCAGCGGTGTAATGAAACTGGGGACAGTGGGCACCGGCACGTGGGCGAAGAGCTCACAACCAGCCGAATCAACCGTCGCATCGGTAATCAGGATGATCTGGCCGCCCCGCGCTGAGACTTCTTGAACGTTCGAAATCGTCTTCTCGAAGATCGCGTCGTCAGGTGCCACGACAATGACTGGGACCTTCTCGTCGATCAGCGCGATGGGGCCATGTTTCAGTTCACCCGCCGCATACCCTTCCGCATGAATATAGGAAATTTCCTTGAGCTTCAGTGCGCCTTCCATTGCCAAGGGAAAGCTGCTGCCACGGCCCAGATACAAGACATCGCGCGCTTTGGAGAGGTCGTGGGCCAGTTTTTCGTAAACCGTTTCATCGGCGAGCATCGCTGAGATGTGACGTGGGACCTGCAAAAGTGCATGGGTCAGCTCCTGCTCCATCTCGGGACTAATGGTGCCGCGTGCGCGCCCCAGGGCAATGGCGAGGCATGCCAAGGACGCAAGCTGGCATGTGAAGGCCTTGGTGGAAGCCACGCCGATTTCGGGACCGGCCAGCGTGGGCAGCACGGAATTGCTTTCCCGCGCAATGGTCGACGTTGGCACGTTCACGACGCCAGCGATGGTCTGCCCTTCAGCCTTGCAGTAGCGCAGGGTGGCGAGCGTATCGGCGGTTTCTCCGGATTGGGACACAAAGATCGCCAGCCCGTTTTCCGGCAGCGGGGCCAGCCGGTATCGGAACTCCGATGCAACATCGATTTCGACAGGGATGCGCGCGTACGTTTCAATCCAGTACTTGGCGACCAATCCGGCGTAGTAAGCTGTGCCACAAGCGGAGATCGTGACGCGGGAAAGCGATTTCAGGTCGATCCCCAGATCCGGGATGGTGACGGTGCCATCCGCCATGTCGATGTAGTTGGCCAAGGTGTGACTGATGACTTCGGGCTGCTCATGGATTTCCTTGGCCATGAAGTGGCGGTGGTTGCCCTTGTCCACGAGAACGGCTGCGGCGATGGTCCGATTGACCGGCCGTTCGACGATGGTGTCGTTAGCATCGTAAATCTCGACGCCTTCCCGGCGTAAGACGGCCCAGTCGCCTTCCTCGAGGTAGGTAATGGCATTTGTGAACGGGGCCAGCGCAATGGCATCTGAGCCCAAAAACATCTGACCCTCTCCATGCCCGATGGCCAGAGGAGAACCCTGGCGCGCCGCAATCATGAGGTCGTCGTGACCAGCAAAGATGATGGCGAGTGCGAAGGCACCCTTCAAGCGTTTCAAGCTCGACCGGACCGCCGCGATGGGATCTTCGGTGGCTTTGAGTTCCTCGGTGATCAGGTGGGTGATGGCCTCTGTGTCCGTCTGTGTCTCGAACACATGGCCAAGCTTTGCGAGTTCTGCGCGCAGTTCCCTGAAATTTTCAATGATGCCGTTGTGGACCACCGAGACCGTGGGTGATGCATGGGGATGGGCGTTGATCTCGGTTGGTTTGCCGTGCGTTGCCCACCGCGTGTGGCCAATCCCCAGATGGCCGGCAAGCGGGTATTCCCTGAGGCGGTCTTCAAGGTTGCGCAGCTTGCCTTTTGTCCGGCGGCGGTCCAGCGCACCGCCATCGACTGTTGCGACGCCAGCTGAATCATAGCCGCGATACTCCAATCGCCGGAGGGCCTCCACGAGGTCTTCGGCAACCGGTTGTGTCCCCAGTATCCCAACAATGCCGCACATTCGTTTCGCCTTCCTCGTATGTCGTGACCAGCCGCAATCTCACGCGCCAATTTCGGTGCGCGGCCATTGCGTTGCCGTTTCACCCGGGCGCACCGGAGTGGAACAAGCCTAGTTCTTCTTCGGGTTCATGGACGCGCGGAAATTAGCTGCCCACCCCTCCCGCTCCGTTTGTCGCGCACGGCCAATGGCCAGCGCGTCGTCCGATACGTTCTGTGTGATGGTTGAACCGGCCGCCACGTAGGCCCCCGATCCAAGGTCCGTCGGCGCCACGATGGCTGAGTTTGAACCGATAAAGACGCCGTCGCCGAGCGTGCTGCTGGCTTTGTTGAAGCCGTCGTAATTGCAAAAGATGGTGCCTGCACCAATGTTGCACGCTGACCCAATTGTTGCGTCGCCAATGTAGCTTAGGTGATTGGCCTTGGAACCCTGGCCGATTATTGCATTTTTCACTTCGACAAAGTTTCCAATATGGACGTCCGGTTCAAGATGTGCACCCGGGCGTAGCCGCGCGAACGGGCCGATCGTGGCACCTGATTTCAACACAACGCCTTTGTTTGATTTCGCGTCAGCACCTTCCAAGTGGCAGTTCGCCTTGATGGTCACGTCGTCTTCGACGCGGACCCCTGGGCCGAAAAAGACGTTTGGTTCAATTGTCACGTCAACACCGAACCGGGTATCGTGGGACAAGGTCACGGTCTCAGGTGCCAGCATGGTCACGCCGGACAACATGGCGGCCTTGCGGGCGCGGCTTTGCCAGATGGCTTCGGCCTGGCTGAGCTGGACGCGGGTGTTGACACCGAGCACCTCGTCTTCGGCGCATTTCACGACGCGAGTGGAATGACCATCGGCACGGGCCACCTCGATGGCATCGGTCAGGTAGTACTCGCCGTTTGCGTTGTCGTTGCCGATCTTGTCGAGCAAGCCCAACAGGTTTGCCGTTCGGAAGGCCAAAACGCCGGAGTTGCACAGACGGATTTTGCGCTCCTCATCGGTTGCGTCTTTTTCTTCACGTATGGCGAAGAGTTCTCCGTGTGGATCTGTCAGCAGCCGCCCATAGCCGGTTGGGGTCGCGGCTTCAAATCCCAGGACGGCAACACCGGCACCAGCGCCAAGTTCAGCGGCGAGCCGCTCCAAAGTGCCAGCCGTGATCAGGGGTGTATCGGCGTACAGAACCAGCACATCGCCATCGTGGTCCGATAACGCATCGCGGGCGGCAAGCACGGCGTCGGCCGTTCCCGATTGGTTGGTTTGAACGAACACCTGGGCGGAACTGTTCAGCTTGCAGACTTCGGCGCGCACATCGTCCATCCCGGGACCGATAACGACAGCGACTTTGGCGTTCCTGCCGGTTGCCGCAAGTTGCAGGACATGCGCCAACATGGATTGTCCGGCGATGTGATGAAGCACTTTGGGACGTTTGGATTTCATGCGTGTGCCCTTGCCAGCGGCCAGGACAACGATGAGCAATTCAGGTTCAGACATACATTCTGCCATCTTGTTGAAACGTCATTTCTCGCACGGGCCAAAAAGCGTGACGGATGTGGCTGGTGGCGGGTCGTGCCTGCATACCGCTCAGAACTTGATACCGTCCAGAATTTGGGTTGAACAGCCAACGCTTTGCAAGCGCCCGGTGCAGACCGCTGAGTCGTCGTAATGCAACACCTCTGCCAGCACGATTGGCAACTGTTGAAGGTGATGCCTTTTGGACAATTCCACAGCCGCTGACGGCGAGGGCTGGCGGTTTATTGACCGGTTGGGGCGAGTCAGTCAGTTGGTCAAGAGGCAGGTTTCAGAAGGGTTCGCGGGGATTTCCCGCACGAAAACAAGCGTTCACACCGCCTGCCAATTGGGTCAGCACCGCCATGTCACAGTCCTCATCACAGCGCAAAACGTCCAACTCCGGCCACGCGCCGTCCAGCAAATCAAGCGGATTGCCAACGGTGTATGTGGGGCTCTGGGCCGCGCTCGGCGTGGTCTCTCTGGGGTATATGGGGGCCGCTGCCCTCACCGTTACACCCGGTCCAGCCACTGACCCCCACCCCATTCTGGTCGAAAATTCGGCTATCCCAACCCGCGAAAGCCAGCCACCTTCGGCTGGGATTGATGCGACGTTGCAGCAGCGATTGGCGGACAAGCGTCGCTCCCTTGCGGAAGTGGTCGACGAACTCCAGGCACCGACCCAACACACCCCGCAGGCGCCGCGGTTGGCTGAGGCTCCCGAGCCCGATGATCGGTTGGGGTCAGGCAACCAGAACGGTCCTGGCGTTCTGGCTTCCAAAGCGGTTCGCACGACAACGATTGCTGGGTTGCAGCGCCCCAGTCCATCAGTCAACGGCGCAGATACCGTCGCGTCAACGGCCTCTGAAGCCCCGCTTGGGGTTTCGATCCTCAATGGTGCACCTGGTGCATCGATTGCCGCGGAAGCGACGGCGGTTGCCAAGACCCAGGCAGACCAGGCCGTGAGGATACTGCAATCTCCCGCTGCAGCTGTTCAACTTGCCCGGAACGCGGGATCGCCCGTTGAGCGCAAGGTTCCCCCGCTGACGACGGGCAGTATCAAACCGCCACCCTTACCGATCAGGGGACCGGCCCGGCCGAAGCTCAAACCCGCAGCGATCGCCGCCAAGATACGGCCGACAACTGCGCCTACGCCAACGGGTTTTGGGGCCACCAATGTCGCGCGTGCGGAACCGGCCCGACGGGTTGCTGCTGCGACGCCGCCTGCTGCACGCCGACTTGGCGCGAACGAGTCGCCAGCGATGGGCGTTCGGCTTTCGGTTGCCCCATCAATCGATGGGCTTAGGTTGCAGTGGACACTGCTCCGCGAACGCCACGGGACATATCTTGGCGGGCTATCTGCGCGCTACATCCAGACATCGCGGAATGGAGCGCCTGCCAACTACGAGCTTGTTGCCGGGCCATTGTCAGGTGCGGTCCAGGCGCTTGAATTGTGCCAGGATGTTTCCCGGTCAGGGACCCGGTGTGTGGTTGGCGACTTCGTCGGCAATGCGCTATGAGGCCAGGCGGGCCGGAGCGCAGTTCAACCTTGGACGTGCAGACAGGCCGCTGCGCCTTGGCAAATCCAAGCCGCAAAGCCGGGATCTCTTGTCAGCCTCAAGGGCTTCCCCCGGCTCAGAGCTGGTTGTAGGCCACGTTGAACGTATCGCAGGCCTGCATTTTCCCGCTTTCGAAGCCTTGTGTGAACCAACGGCGCCGCTGGTCGGCTGAACCGTGTGTGAAGCTATCTTTCACCACGTAGCCCCGGGTCCGCTTCTGGATCATGTCATCCCCGATCTGACTTGCCGCGTTAAGGCCCTCCTCGATATCGCCGCGCTCCAACCGGTTGTTGAGCTGGTGATTGAGGTTGGCCCAGACGCCCGCGAGACAATCAGCTTGCAGCTCCATGCGCACCTGCAACGCATTGCCCTCGATTTTCGACGCGCTTCGTTTGGCGCGTTGAACCTGTTCGGCAATTCCAAGAAGCTTTTGCACGTGATGCCCGACTTCGTGGGCGATGACGTAGGCCTGAGCGAAATCACCTGGTGCCTGGAACTGCCGCTTGAGTTGGTCAAAGAACCCCAGGTCGATGTAAATCTCCTCATCGGCTGGGCAATAAAATGGCCCCATGGCCGACTGACCCGTTCCGCAGGCCGTTGCGATCGAGCCCGTGAAGAGATTGAGTTTGGGTTCACGATAGTCTTTCGAAAATGACGCAAAAACCCGGTTCCAGACGTCCTCTGTATCGGCCAGAACGCGACCGATGAATACTTTCATCTCATCATTCTGGCTAGCTGTCTGCGTTCCGTCCGAACGCTGCTGACCACCGGGAAGCCCAGGAATATCAAACGGGCTTTGCTGGTTGCCCGAGCGTGGAATTTCACCTGATTGCGGAAGTTGGAAACCGCCGCCGTTGCCAAAGATAAGCGACAGCGGGTTCAGACCCATGAACCACATCACCACACCGATGATCAGCAAGGTCGTAATACTGAAACCACCACGACGGCCACCCATGGGGATCTGTACGCGACGGGTGCCAGATGACCTGCCGCCGAAGCCTGGGATGCGGAACCCGCCTCGGCTGCGGCCCCGGTGATCCTCGACATTACTGCTCTGCCGGTCTTTGTCGTCGTAACGCATAAGGTCCTCATACAAACGCAAGGTCGTCCGCCGCACGGCAGATCTCTCAACACATCACAAACGTGTATGGGGCATGCCCCGTATCAAGGCAACTCATAGTGCGCTTAGGTGCTGCGATGGCTTGCGGTGATACGTGTTCACGCGTGAGTGCAAAGAGTTGTGCCAGCTGCTGGCCAGGGTGGATGGCGGATGTCTGTCAGCACGCCATCCGTTCCGGCACGCTCAGTCTGCTTCACCATCCACTGAGGTTCGCTTGGTTCGCGCGCCGGGCAGCATCAAAAGTGTTCCGGTCTGATTGGTGATGGTCTCACCAGTCTGCTTTACCTTCGGCTGGGCCCGCAGCAACCCGCGAACCGCGCGTGAGGCAGAGATCGCACCGTCGTTGACGAACGCTTCGTGATTGGTCTCGATGTCTTTCGGGTCATAGCGGTAATTGACCATGAGACCATGTCCCTCCCGCAGCCCTTTCTCGCTTGGATCACCCAGCCAATTGATCTGCTCCAAGCGTGCACCATTGCCCAGGTGGAAGCGGGCAACGGGATCGATGGGTTTGCCCTCTGCTGTTTTCGCCCGCAAAAAATACTCAGCGGCCAAGGCCATCAGGGACGACTTTATCGCGTCTTCGGAAATGTCATCATCCGGCCAGCCCGGGTCCTGTAGTTGCGCGAAGGCGTTACGGTCATCAGGCGTCAAATGGTGAATGCTGTCGTCGGCCATCACCCGGTCCAGCCAGCGCGCGAAACGGGGAACCGGAGACAGCGTCACGAACGTCTTCAGGGTCGGCATGTCTTTCAGAAGTTCGTCAACCACCTGCTTGATCAGGAAGCTGCCGAATGAAATGCCTTTCAGTCCTTCCTGGCAGTTTGAGATGGAATAAAACACAGCTGTCGTTGGCTCGCGCAACGCTTCGTTGGCAGCCGGTTCATCGAGCACCGGACGGATTGCAGCAGGCGTTTCATTCATCAACGCCACTTCGACGAAAATCAGCGGTTCATCGACAAGCGCTGGATGGAAGAATGCAAAGCAGCGGCGATCGCACGGGTCCAGTCTCCGGCGCAGATCATTCCAGTCGCGGATCTCGTGCACCGCCTCATACTTCATGATTTTTTCAAGGATCGAGGCCGGCGTTTGCCAATCAATCCGCCGCAAGATCAAAAATCCCCGATTGAACCAGGAGTAAAACAAATGTCGGATATCCCGATCGACGATACGCAGCTCCGGAGCGTCATGGAGCAACCGTGAAAGGTCACGCCGCATCTCAACCAGTTGGGCAGTGGCACCAGGTGCCAGGTTCAGCCGGCGGAAGAATTCCTGGCGCGGGCTTTCCACGGCTGATTGAAGCTTGATGAGGGCTGCATCGTCACCATCCGAGATGTAGCGTTCCGCGGCAGCGTTTATCTTGCTTGGGTCTGGCCTCAAGGCTTCGGCCAGATAGATGAAGAAGTCGCGGCGTTCGTCTTTTCCAAGCTTGCCGTACTGGACGAGAATTTCCTGTGCGATCGCAACACCCGATGCCTCGCCCTGGCCGGACACCAAGGCATTCACGAGTTTTTGCATTGAGCGCGTGTCATCCCCACCGAACAGCGCACTGGGAAGCAGCGCACGGCCCTGATCGGCGACATTGTTCATCAGTTCCTGGAGGAACGACACGTTCAGTGGGTTCATGGCTGGTTTCGCCTCCATCTCGGTCTCAAAGCAATGTATACAATCGACCGCCGAATTGCACTGATCATGCGTGTTACTCTAGGCGTGATACGTGGCCTTTGCGATGGTGCACGTTTTCAGTGTTGGCCAATCGTGGAAGGCGCTACGGCTTCACGGCTCTGCCCGCGTGAAATAGCTACCTCAGCAGCGTGGCACTCGTTCGGCAGATCGCTTCCGGACTTTTACGCCATGACGCAGCTTTGAGATTTTAACGTTTCGTTAACCGCGACGCAGCGAATCTCCATGTCATCACGCATGGAAAGGATCGTCTGTGTCATGGCCTATGTCGCCGCGCCCGTTTCGCCATCCAGGTCCGGCCTCTCACCGGCCAAGAACGACACCGGCCGGATCGCCTATTGCGGACCTTATGTCTTGTCTGCGCTCACGGGATTTCCAATTAGCAGATGCGAACACGAAGTGAACCGTGCACGCGGTGTCAGCGAAGACGTCGGCATCAAGGGGACATCCAGCGAGGAAGTGGCCGTGGCCCTGCAGGCGCTTGGCTTTGCGATGCACATCAAGGCGGATTATCAGCACCTGCCACGCAAGGAGCACCCGACATTATGGCAGTGGATGCAAAAGCCGCGTAACGCATGGGTCCATTACATTCTTGCCGTTCACAAGGGCAAGGAAGGCCACTGGATCCTCGTGAAGGGCGTCAAGATGTGTGACACCTTCACCGAGGGCCAATGGCAATTCGTCTGCGATGGCCCACACCGCGGCGCGCGGATCATGGAAATCTACGAGGTGCGGTCTGTTTAGCTCGTCCCGCTAAGCGCGGTTTGGCAGACAGGCCGCAGGCCGTCACAGGGCCACCCGCGTCTGAGCTACGGGTCTCAGTCCTTGCTCAGTCCTTGGCGCGTTCCACGTAAGACCCGTCCGCGGTCATGACGACAACGCGGGTGCCAGCTGCGATGTGAGGTGGGACCATGATGCGGGCCCCGTTGGCCAAAATCGCCGGTTTATAGGACGACGACGCGGTCTGCCCTTTCACGACAGGGTCGGCTTCAACGATCTCGTAGGTCGCGCGCTGCGGCAGGACGATGGCGACCGCATTGCCTTCATGCATCGACACCTGGCATTTCATATTTTCGAGCAGCCAGATGCCGCTGTCGCCCATCACGTCTTTTGAGACGACGATTTGGTCATAGGTTTCGGGGTGCATGAAGTTGAACCCCATTTCGTCTTCGTAGATGAAATTGTAATCCACCTCTTCGACGAAAGCGCGCTCGACCTGATCTGTTGTCCGGTAGCGCTCGGTGAGCTTGACCCCATCGGCAATGCGACGCAATTCGAAGTGCGTCACCGGCGTTCCCTTGCCTGGATGAATGTTATCGGCCGTCATGACCACGGCCAGCTTGCCATCCAGATCGAGAACATTGCCTTTGCGAATAGAGCTTGCGATTACCTTGACCACCCGTGGATCTCCATCATTGTAGGGGAACCGACCCTGAAGCCTAGACAAACAGCCCAGGCGGTCGGCGTTGTGCGCGCTGCGTGCGCTTCGCAGGACACTGATCGCGAACCAATACTCTGTTGAACCCCAACCGCCAAGACCGGCGTGCAGGAAAGCCTGTACATCAGGCGGCCCGCTGGAAAACGTCACACGTCATATGACAGCATCTTCACCCTGGTGGGATCGTTCCCTTCACCAAGACCGCCGCCCGTTTCTCCTGGCCCGCAACCGCGTCATGGGTGCGTTGCGCAGTTGGTTTGTTGATCAAGGGTTCATTGAGGTCGAGCCTGGGATTGCCCAGGCTTCACCGGGCAATGAGACCCACCTGCACGCCTTTGAGACCCTGGCCGTCGGCCCAGACCTCACCGAAACGCCGCTTTACCTGCACACGTCGCCGGAGTTTGCCTGTAAGAAACTGCTGGCTGCCGGAGAGACCGCGATCTTCAGCTTTGCGCCTGTGTTCAGAAACCGGGAACGCGGCAGGTTGCATAGCCCTGAGTTCACAATGCTGGAGTGGTACCGCGCGGATACCGGCTACGCCGTCATGATGGCTGACTGTGTGCAGATTGTCCGAACAGCACTTGCGAGCCTTGATGCTGATACCCTTAGGTTTGATGATAGGCGGGCCCATCCCAACCATGCCGACTTTGAGAGCCTAACGTTCGCCCAGGTGATTGCCGAGGCGCTCGCCTGCGAGGTTGCGGACGTGAACCGCGTCTTGGCAGCTGAAGACTTCGCAGCCCTTGCAGCACTTTCTGAGGCAAACGGGCATCCTCATCGCGAGACCGATGATTGGTCCAGTCTCTTGTCGCGTCTGATCACCGTGGCAGATGATGGACTTGGGCTTGGAGCGCCCGTGTTTGTGACTGATTACCCGGCCAGTGAGGCGGCTTTGGCCGCGCGTGATGCCGCCCGACCCTGGTT
The DNA here is from genome assembly GCA_039819785.1 of Pseudomonadota bacterium. Lineage (GTDB taxonomy): Bacteria > Pseudomonadota > Alphaproteobacteria > Rhizobiales > Hyphomicrobiaceae > JBCBRD01. The sequence continues at coordinate 25,275 of JBCBRH010000010.1, forward strand.
GGCCGAGCGCTTTGAACTTTATGCCTGCGGTGTTGAACTGGCCAATGGATTTACCGAGCTGACCGATGCCGATGAACAGCGCGCACGGTTTGAGACCGAGATGGCGGAGAGGGCGCGTATCTACGGATCGCGATACCCAATTGATGAGGGGTTTTTGACCGCGCTTGACGCCATGCCGCTCGCCAGCGGCTGCGCCATGGGCTTTGACCGGCTGATCATGTTGGCGACAGGTGCACCACACATCGACCTCGTCCGCTGGACACCGTTTCCAGGCGATGCCGCATGACCCGTCAACTTGAAGGCCAGAACGGGAGACAGAGTAAGCGGGGTGAGCTGAGACGTGGGCATGGCGAACGGCGTAAGCTGTCGTCCGTTTCAGACCTCGTTGATGCCGGTTTGATCCTGGAAAGCGATATTGCAGCCTTGGAACCTGTAGGTGAGCGGTACGCTGTAGCGCTTTCTCCAACCATCGTGGAGGCCATTCGGACGGAACGCGCACGTGGGCTCGCGGATGGACCGATGGCGCGACAATTTCTGCCCGATGCGCGTGAAGGCGTCACGCACGCCGAGGAGGTGGCGGACCCCATCGGGGATCAGCTTAAGAGCCCCGTCCCGGGCATTGTGCATCGCTACCCTGACAGGGCTCTGCTCAAGCTGGCGACTGCCTGCCCTGTCTATTGCCGTTTCTGCTTCAGGCGCGAACAGGTCGGGCCCGGCCAGGCGGCGATGTTGCCTGCTGACGATCTTGCGGGCGCGCTGGCCTATATCCGAAACACGCCTGCCATCTGGGAAGTCATCCTGACAGGCGGCGACCCGCTGGTTTTGGCCCCTCGACATTTGAGGACTGTGCAAGCCGCACTCAGTGACATTGAGCACGTTAAAATTGTCCGATGGCACACGCGCGTGCCGGTTGTTGCGCCTGAACTCCTGACAGCTGATCTCATCGCGGCCTTGGTCGTGCCGGGCAAGACTACGTACCTCGCTTTGCATGCGAACCATGCGGATGAATTCACGCCTGAGGCGGATGCGGGCCTGCGCGCGTTGAGGGATGCAGGCCTCGTGCTCGTTAGCCAGTCTGTTTTGTTGCGCGGTATAAACGATGACGTTGCAACGCTCGAAGCTTTGATGCGGACATTCGTCGAGCGCGGGATCACACCGTACTACCTCCACCATCCCGACCTTGCTCCGGGGACGAGACATTTCCGGTTGTCGATTGCCGAAGGCCAGGAATTAATGAGAGCGTTGCGGGGTCGTTTGTCCGGGCTCGCGCAACCGACGTATGTGCTCGATATGCCGGGTGCGTTTGGGAAAGTGCCGATCGGTCCCAATTACGTGTCACAAACCGACGACGGCGTGGCTATTCTCGCGACCGATGGACGGGTGCACGCCTACCCTGATTTGCAGGAACCTGATGGCGACGGGTGGGAGGGTTCCGCTCAGCCCTCACCGGTCCAGGACATCTAAACGAGCCTTAGATTGCGTATCGTTCGCATGGCAATACCGTCCCAAACACAGCGCCGCAAGACGCTGCCTCTTCAAGTCGTCTGGTTCAAACGCGACCTGCGTGTGCACGACCATGCGGCGCTGGCTGGAGCTGCAGCGGCTGGTCCTGTGTTGCCGTTGTTTGTTGCAGAACCCGGTCTTTATGCGCAGCCCGATGCGGCCGGACGCCATTGGGCGTTTCTCAGTGAATGTCTTGAAGCCCTGCAGTGCGATCTGGTGCGCATGGGGCAGCCGCTGATTGTTGCCACGGGCGACGTGGTTGATGTGCTTAATGCCATTCATGCCAAGTGCGGGATTGATGCGCTGTGGTCCCATGAGGAAACGGGAAACGCCTGGACGTTCACGCGCGATAAACGAGTGAGCGTCTGGTGCAGAGGAAATGGTGTCCCTTGGCACGAAGAGCGCCAATTCGGCGTCATTCGGCGACTGAAGGATCGCAATGGCTGGGCCAAAGCCTGGGACCGTCAGATGGCTGAGCGGCAGGTCAGCGCTCCATCGGCGTTACCGCCAATTGAGACGGTCCCCCTTGCCGGATTCCAGCCCTGCGATACCCTTCCAACGCTTCAACATCTTGGGCTGAGTGCAGACCCGTGCCCCGGCCGTCAACGGGGTGGGCGGCTGCGCGGAATTGGACTGCTAAATAGTTTTTTGACCGCGCGGGGCCAGGACTATCGCCGCGAAATGTCATCTCCGGTGACGGCTTTTGAAGCGTGCTCCAGGCTTTCGGCGCATCTGGCCTACGGTTCACTTTCTATGCGTGAGATCACCCAAACCGTTTATGCGCGGATGGCCGATCTGAAAGAGCAAGACCCAAGCCCCGAGACCAGAGCGTGGCGTGCGTCGCTGTCATCGTTTGCTGGACGCCTGCATTGGCACTGCCATTTTATGCAAAAGCTGGAAGACGAGCCACGGCTGGAGTTTGAAAATCTGCATCCAGCCTACGTTGGCATGCGTCCCGATGAGGCTGACCGCGCGAAGTTGGCCGCGTGGTGCAATGGCGAAACCGGGTTTCCATTTGTCGATGCGTGCATGCGTGCACTCCACCAGACCGGCTGGTTGAACTTCCGAATGCGCGCGATGATGATGTCGTTTGCAAGCTACCATCTTTGGTTGCCATGGCGGGCCACGGGGGAACACTTGGCGCGGCAGTTTACGGACTACGAACCCGGCATTCACTGGCCGCAGTCGCAAATGCAATCCGGTACAACCGGCATTAACACCGTGCGCATCTATAACCCCGTTAAGCAAAGCGAAGATCAAGATCCCGCTGGGACGTTCATTCGCAGCTATTGCCCCGAGCTGGCCGCCGTACCGGATAACTTCATTCACGCACCCTGGACGTGGGATGGGTTTCAAAGCGAAGTCAACGGGCGATATCCTGAGCGGATTGTTGACCATGTGGTGGCGGCCCGGGCTGCGCGAGAAGCTATTTATGGCGTGCGCAAAAGTGGGGCTTTCCGCCAGGATGCCGACAAGATCCAGAGCAAGCACGGCAGCCGCAAATCGGGCATCCGGCATACGGGTCAGCGCGGCAAGTCAGCCGCTCCGCGCAAACGCAAGTCGCGGCCCTCGTCTAATACGCAGCTAGACCTCGATTTGTAGTCTGCTCTTTTAGTGTGCCGGCCATGCGGGAGGCCAGCGCGTGACCCGTGGATCAGGCGACCGGCTGGTCGGCGCTATCCTTTGGCTTTGCCTGTGCACCTTCGGCCCCGTCTGCTTCGACTTTGGCTGCATCGTCGTCCCAACGGACAGACCATAGGTAGTACTCCATGGCCGCTCCGACGATTCCAGACACGAGTCCGATCAACGCAAATGCTGGGGCCAGTTGTGGCGTCACAAACAGCAAGACGGCGACCGCGACGGCTGGGATGCAAAAACACAGGTAAGCCGCTAATCGTTGTTCGCGTTCACCTTTCGCGTTTGAAATCGCGGGACGGGACTGCCATTCGGATGGCTCCGAGATTTGTACGCGATCTGGTCCTGGTGGGCGCGTGAACCGCATTGCTGCCCATGACGCCACGATTAAAATCAAGAGCGCTGCCACAACCCATTGCTCAATCTCGATGAACAGGCCCACGGCAACGGGAAAGCTCACGGCACCGAGGCAGACCGCCAGCGCCACGTCCCGCACCCGTTCCGGTAACGTGGTCGACTGCGCCAAGGCAATGGACTTGCGCACACCGCGTCCATAGCGCCAAGCCGTGATGACACCGGCAGCCGCAGTGATGTCGATCAACAGCATGGCCACGACGCCGAAATGGTCGCTGGGCGGCAATGCCTCTAGTGCATAGCCAAGCCCCAATACAATCACAAAGCCGATCGTCGAGGTGGTGAGGGCCAAAGCCGCGGCGTGCCCACGCAAACGGTTCATTGTTGATCCTTTGATTAATTCCAAAGTCACCTAACATAAAAATCTAAACATAACGCTTTTGCGACAAACTATGAGCCATGAAACTCGCTCGTGTTGCGCAAAAGATTATGAGGGACACCTGCTGCGAACGTGCGTCGCGTGGCCCAATGTTAGTGGCTGTCGTCTTAGCGAGTGTCTTGAGCCCGGCCTCCATTGCCGGTGCATGTCCGGCTCAATCGCTTGAGCCTGTCACCGACTTCCGGCTGGAACGGTTTTATACCGACGCCCGAAGCAGCCAAGTGCGCGCGGATATCCGAGCGGCCAACCGGGCACAAAGCCGTCCTTTGAAGATGTTTTTAAACCGGATCGCTGACGTGTCGGACCGGGCCGTTCTCCATGGGGACCGCGTGGCCGCTGAGTGCGGTTTGAACGCGCTTTTGAAATGGACCAGGGCCGACGCAATGGCTGGTCCGATGCCGACCAAGCAAAGCGAGCATCATCGTAAATGGGCACTGTCCGGTTTGGCGCTCGCTTATTTGAAGCTGAAACCGTTCGCCAGCCTTGAAGCGCGCGCCGGGATTGAACCATGGCTTCAAAACTTGGCGGGTGATGCTCAAGCCGTTTTCGCAGATGGCAAAACCACACGAAACAACCACTATTACTGGCTTGGCCTTGCGGTCGGCGCAGTGGGCCTGGCGACTGACATGCCGCATTACTGGGATGCCGCCAGGGTGATCCTGGAGCGTGGACTGGATGACATCGATGAGGACGGGCATCTGCCAATGGAGATGGCGCGAGGCCGCAAGGCGCTTCACTATCATGTGTTCGCGGTGACGCCGCTTGCGGTTCTGACATGGCTGACGGCGGAGAAGGGTCAGCCGGTTTCACCCGCGCGGCAGCGGGCGCTCACGCGACTTGTGGAATCGACTTTGGCTGGTGTGCGCGCGCCTGATTTGTTTTCCGACAAAGCTGGCACTGCTCAGGACCTGCCAAGTGACCGGCCGAACTTTGCAGGCTATGGATGGCCGGCATTGCTAACCTTCCGACCCTCCAAGGTTGATGCGGTCGCCAGCCTGCCAGCCTATGGACGTCGACATCGCTGGCTTGGGGGTGACATTCGCGCTCTTATGGCCGCAGTGCAAAAGCGATAAGCTATTCGCGGCTAACCGGTGCGGGCCTTCGCTAAGCAGCGCCTTCAATCCGCGGCCTGCTTCACGGTCGCGCCTCTCCACACTCATTCGGATGATTGCCGAAACTCAATGATGGCCCGACGTTTTAAAACGCCTGTGTTGATAGCAACCATTGCCCTGTTCGGTTGGTTGGCCATGAACGTCCAACTTGTGCAGGCTGAGCCGACCACGCCTTTGAAGTCTGTTAAACCGGCGGATGCTGAGCGGTTGCGCGCATTCTGGTCTCCGATCCTGCGCCGGCCTGATGTCATGACGGTGAAGGGGGACCCGACAAAAACATTAGGCGCGACATGGCTGGCCGCGCTGGGAGAACGCCTGTTCTTTGACAGTCGGCTATCTGGCGGCCAATCGATAGCGTGTGCCACCTGTCACCAGCCCGCTTTGGGATTTGCCGACGGGCAAGCTTTGCGTACCGGACTTCGCGGTCGGCGTCTCGCGCATACCGTGCCCAGCCTTTGGGGTGTGGGTGGTGCCAAGGCGCTCAACTGGGACGGTGCTGTCGCGACGCTTGAGGAGCACACTGATCAGCCCCTGACAGACCCTGATGAGATGGCGGCCAATTGGGATGACGTTCTGGCTCGCCTTCGCGCCGACCCGGCGATCAGGATCACTCTGCCAGATGGTATGGAGCTCACGGCTCAGACGGTTCGTGCGGCGCTTGCTTCTTATCAGAGGCGACTGGATGCGCCTCGCACTCGTTTTGACCGTTGGATCGAGGGCGAACGCACCGCGCTTTCACCGGAAGAACAGGCGGGCTTTGCCCTTTTTGTCGGCAAGGCGTCGTGCATCTCGTGTCATAACGGACCGCGGTTCAGCGATGACCGGCTCCACGATATCGGGCTGCAAGAACAGAGTAGCGGCGCGCTTAAGTTGGTTGCCGGAGGGGCAAAAAAAACGCCACACCTTCGCGGCATCAGCAAAACAGGACCCTATATGCATGACGGGCGATTTGAAACGCTAGAAGAGACCCTGGCCCATTATGGTCGACGGGGGCTTCGCATTGGACTGCAGCACCACGCACGGACTCGCCCGGCGGTGGTAACGTTGTCTGAGAGCGAACAATTTGCATTGCGCGCTTTCCTTGAGACGCTCTGAGACGGAGGCGGCGTGTACGTTATGCACAGCTTCTGTGGATAACGTGTCTCTGTTCCGCAACAGATCCTGACATGGTGTCGAACCATGCACGAAAGTGTTACTCAACAGGCAATTCAGCAACCAAATTCTAAAAATATAGTCATATCAATAATTTACTCAGACGTATGAACGTGTTGGATTGGCTGTCTTTTAGCTTTACTGTGTTCAGCCAGGTTAATCGTGTGCAATGGAATATAGATCAGCCAACGGAAATACTGTTCAATAGTCCCACGCTGTCGGGTTCGAGCTCGATAGACGACAAAGCAGCAGCAGCGTACCGCCGTCCCTCGCGATCGCTCGCTGCACTCCGGTGAAAGCTGTCGTGGCGATGCCCCCTTGCCCGCGACGGCTAATTACAAGAACCGGAAAACGAAGGTGGGTGGTGCGTTCTCTTAGGTCCCTCTTGGCGGACGCACCACCTATCCAATTACCATGATGCGCCCCGCACATCGAACCTCGATTTTCACCATTCGGACTTTAACGAAGGCTGGCCTTTGCCCTGGTGCAACGGCGGAGATCGGCAGGGGCTCGTTTCCAGATCATGGTCTGGCTGAGTGTCTTTAATCCGGCGTATCCCAGAACCCGAAGATCACCGTTTTCGAGCGGCGTCAGTTCAACATCGAATTTTTGCCCAAAGTCGGGATCGAGAATCCATCCGTTATCCCACCGTCCTGCCGTCACGAATTGAACGTCGCCAATAATCTCCATCCCGCACGCGCCGGTATTCTGGTCATCCTTCAACCAAACGAGCTTGCCACACAGACCGTCACCACAACTGGTAATCTCGACCGCGCCGCGTCCGGTGTGTTCAAACCATAGTCCGAGTGGAGCCGCTCCAGGCTTGGCATCCGAGGGAAGCGACACCAGGCAGCAAGCAAACAGTGTCACGACCAGTCCAAACCAAATTGCGGCTGATCGCGTTGAACCTGATGTGATGTGGATCATGAAACAGCTCTTGGCCAAGCAGTTGGACGAGTAGGAAGTCTGACTGATTTGGGGGCGTATTTGCAATGGCAAATCAATTTGCACCCACCACCCTTGTTGCTTGATTTCTAACTGCGATTCACTTTCCGCATCGTAAATGTCAGACTTTGCAGCGTTATGCTGCAAGACCCAGGCTGTTCGAAGTTGAACGCACCTGATAACCCGTTTCTATCCGCGCCTTCAGGCGGACTTTTGTGGAGTTGGTGAGAGCGCGTTGAGAAGACACCCACCAAACCACTTTTTGGGGGGCGAAACCCCAATTGGCGTTTAGCCTGAGGTTTGCGGCTGCGCGTGCCAACGGCTGCAACACTGCAAAGCCGTTTGAGAGCAGGATGCGGGCCAATCGGCGGGACTGCAGGACATCAATCAGGGACCACAGTCGAACAAGAATGGCCACGCCCTCTGCTGTAGACCCTTCGAAATCTGCCCAAAAGTGATCCTCAAACTGTTCGCGTGCAGACCGGGAATGCCCTTTGAACAAAACCGAGGTGTGGCCCGTGGCGATCATCTGGTTCAAGGCCTGTTCCATTCTGTCGGCTGCAACAGTTGGCACGTCCGCGATATCGAATGGGATTTTCATGGGATTTGATCTCCTCTTGAAGCGTTAGCGTGCTTTTTGGCCATCTGCGAACACGGACCACGGTGACCCGGTCAGTAAAATGACGTCTTTTGCGCGCGCTGAATTGAGGAGAAAATCAACATCGTGGCCGACCAAGCGGCCATTGACGTTTACGACCTCTGCATCGGAAAAGCGATACTTGCGGCCGTTTTCGGCTTTAATAACACCAACACCGAGTTTCTTGCTGAATTTTGTAATATGTCCGTGCATATCGACCTCCATGTTTTCATAGAACCGAAGCGGAATGTTCACGCGGGTTCTTTTTTGCGATGGAGGGAATATGAGGCGTCAAACGCTCAAGGGCTGTTCCCGAAGCGACATCATAACGGCTTTATGAAATAAGGTTAATCAATTCTCTGATTTAAAAGCGACAAAGATTGTTGCACGGTGTGTGGCTGTTGAAAGCAGCGCCATCTGGACTGATGCTCAGAACTGGGGTTGCGTTTCCGGGCATTTATTCAGCGCTTTGGCATATTGACGACGGTTGCTGGATCCGTTGGGTGTTCATCACCAACCATCATCCCATCATCAATTCGCAAAATTCGGTCTGCGTATTTCAGTGTCCTATGGTCGTGCGTCACGGCCAGGATGCAGCGGCTTTTATCTTCGGCCACCTTGGCTAAGAGCTCCATGACGGCCTTGCCATTTTCGCCATCCAAGGCAGCTGTTGGTTCATCTGCCAGGATCACCGACGGTGAGGCGGCCAGGGCCCGAGCAATGGCGACGCGCTGTTTTTCGCCGCCTGACAGTTTGGAAGGAACTGCGGCGATGCGATGGGACAACCCCACCTCGTCCAGGGCGCGCTCCGCCAATTCACGGGCCTGCTGCTTCCCCGTCAACCGACCTGCAAATTGGACATCGAGGGCCAGCATGACGTTTTCCAGAGCCGTCAGTGTTGGAAACAGATTGTAAGACTGGAAAACAAAACCAATGTTCTTGCGTCTGATTTTGGCCAAACCTTCAGCCGAGAGGCCCGCTGTGGATTGTCCGGCGATGCTCAATTCACCTTTGTTTTGTTTCATGATGCAGCCGAGGATGGACAAAAGTGTCGTCTTGCCGCTGCCCGATGGCCCCATCAGGAGTGTCAGCTGACCGGCGTGGAGCTCGATATCGACACCCTTGAGGACGTCGACCGCCATGGCGCCTGTTCCAAATGTCTTCGTAATCCCAGTAGCCCGCAGAATGGTCTCGCGCGGCTCTGCCAGCTTGTGTATCGCTTTGCGTTGGGCCGGCTTGCTCATACTTTTTTCCTGTTTTGCGGGCCGCGTGCTGTCCGTCCGGGTCGCCCAGCATGGGTCATAGCAAAATGCTGGCAATCCTCAAATATAATACGTTTGGAGGGATGCTATCAGCGGCAGGCAGTGGTCACACCGCGGGGCCGCATTGCCCTGGCCGAGGTTTATCGTTTCGTGGGCGAAAGGCACAACATCACGTGGGGCATGGCACCTGATGAGTCCGAGCATGGCACGTGATGCGTTCGTGCAAGGCACGTAATTAGTTCGTGCAAGGCACGTGGAGTGTCAGCTCGGCATCCGCAACGTATTTTTCGCAAAGGTCAACGAAGCTTGCGTCAATACCGACTGTGCGACCGGCTGAGCGGAGACGAATTGGGCAGGCTCTGTGGCGATGGGCCATGCGGCCGTCGCTTGCGTAGGCGGGCTTGACTTTGGCTCTTTGGTTTTCAGCGCTGCACTATGAAGTGGCGCAAGTATGGGAAGGGGATCTCTAGAGCAACTGGTGGCTGTGTCCTTTTCACGGGTTCTGTTGCAGCTACCGTGGGTGTCAACGTCTTCTCGGTTGATCAAGCTCCAGGCGCTGGATAGCGGCTTTGCAGTTTGGACGGCCTTGGTCTTTCAACATTGTTGGACACGAGCCATTTTCGTTTTAGCGAGTCTGGAACTGTCGAATGTGATTTGCGATTTTTGTTGTTTTGGCCCCCACTCGTATTTCCTCTAAGGGCCAGCGATAAAAGACCCTTGCTCATATCCGAATTGCAGCGTCCCCTTTTGTGTCTGCACCTGCATCCAGTATTAACGGTAGTGACGGCAGACCAAAAAGCGACAGCTGATATGGACAATCGGCATGGGTGCCATTGCGTTTGCAAAACGGGAGGTTTCCAATGTGCATTCGGGGCCGTTCCAGGTGAAATAGTGCGGTTTATGCCGCTTTGACGCTCTTCAATCCCTGACGGCTTTTCGCAAGGCGAGCCTGCCTTGCAATCCGGTTTGAAAGCTGTTGGGTAAATGTGATTATGCGTTCTGCTACGTCGCTGGCAGCGCTTTGATCTTCTGCTGTTGCCCCAATGTGGTGGTTTCCGGCAAATTCGACCAAGCCGCCCAGTCGGGATTGTAATTCCTGAATGCACGCGTATCCCGAACCCGATTTTGATCGCGTCGAGACGATGAATACCGGCTGGTTGACGGTTTCCAGCTCAATTTCAGTTTGCTGCCCGTTGCCTCGGGAGGGCCTGCCAAAACCAGTCATCATGAGCCCCACCGCGGAGAAAACGGCCAAGCCGGAAAACAGCGCTGGCGTGGTGCGGGCCGCTGTTGGAACATCAGGATCAATCAGTATTGCCCCATGAATGGTATCCTGAGACGCTGCCGCGAGGGCCAGCGCAGGGGTCGTCTCACGACCGGATGCGCAGACCAGCACAGTGCGGCACGTTTCCGACAGCTTCCGAGCTCGTAGCTCCGCTTCCATCGCGGTGCATGTCTGTACGACGACGTCTTCCTGATCGCAGAGGCCGATTGTACGCCGCCGCAATTGATCGGCCACTGTAGCAAATCCAATGTTTTCGGCGCGCAAGCCTTCAAGATCACGTGTGTTATTTGGGCCGTCGAGCCGCTCGGTGTGGTCCGCAATCAGCAGAATCGCGATTTTGCTGGATGCGTTGGCCTGTTTTGTGTCGAGCGTGGTCATTCCTTTTGCCCCTGGTGCAGCATGTTGAACTGGGGCTTAGGGTAATCTGGCGAGCAGCCATCCGGCTGTTCCCGCTGGAACGCCAGAAGTGGCGATGTGTCGGCGTGCACGGTCTTGTGGTGTGCCTGCGACGGCTGACCAGGCATTTGTCTCGAAAAAACTGAATCCTGATTAATTATGCTCAGTTTGCTTGCAACGCCACAATGTGAGCGCTTGTTGGTGTCTCATAGTAGGACCTGTACCCTGGGACGGCTCGATCTGTGCCAGACTTTGCCATCACGCCGGAGCCTCTGAGCAGTCCGGGCTACTTGGCGCTTCAACAACCCAGGAGATTGCCGGTGCCGCCAACACAAGACAATGACGTTGTAGGAGCAGGTTCGGTTGGGACTTCGAAAGGCCATGCCGTGATCAGCGCCGACGCGATCTTCGAGGGTAAAATCCTCAATGCGCAAGTTGTCGAAGTGTTTGGTGAAGTTCGCGGACAGATTGAAACGGGCCATCTCATTGTCCATCAAAGCGGGCATGTCTTTGGGTCCAGCCGATCAACCAGCGCAAACATCGCTGGACAGGCTGAAGGCGAATTGATCGTCAAGGAACTCTGCACGATCCAGGCGACAGGCAACGTTGCAGGTGATGTCCGATATGGACGCCTTGCCTTGCTGGAGGGTGCAAATCTTGAGGCCCACATGCGAAACATACCGCCGGAACTGGGTGGTGATTTCGAATTGGTGGTTCAGCGTGGCGAAGCTGTAGCCGTCACTACGGCGGACCTGACGGCTTTTGATCCTGATGATCAGCCCAGCGATCTGACATTTACCGTTTCAAATGTGACGACCGGCCATTTGGCTCGGAAGGCAGCGCGTGGGGCGCCTCTCGCGTCGTTCACGCAGGCTGAACTGGAAACCGGGGACGTGCTGTTTGTCCATAACGCGTCGGCTACGGGTGATGGCCAGTTCGACGTGGTTGTCAGCGATGCAGCAGGAGCCACATCGGGGGCTGCCAGAACAGTCCGGGTCAAAATTGTCGGTTGACGTTCGACTGGCAGGCTCTGCAGCGGCGGTGAGCGTAAAAGACAACGCGCGTGCTGCGGTTGCGGCCTTCTAACTTGGCCGTGTCGGCCCCCTTGCCACCAATGCGGTGACGCGAGGCTGACACAGGACAACGCGTTGCCATTGGTGTCAACGACGTTCTCTAAGGTGCCGCTGGTTCGACTACTGGCGGGCCTTCTTTTCAACCTCCATCTGCATACGGCGGTTGAGTTCCTTGAAGTCATACTCAAGCTGGTCGCAGGCTTTCTTCGGGCCCTCACAATTGACCACCATATCGAGCGTTATCGTGTCACCTTCCTTGAGCGGCACACGACAAACCACAGCTGGATGCGCAGCCTGGCTATCCTGCGTGAACGTCCACATGGCAAAGGTGGCTTTGTCCTGAAGTGCGATGTAGGAGGCATCCTTATGGACCTGCTCCAGTTTCCGCTCGTCCTTGAGAAGCTTGAAGAGCTCAGACGGGGTCATGGAACTGGCTTCAGCGCAGGCTGAACTGCTTGAAGTTGACTGTGATGTGGTCTTATCGACCGTCGTTGTTCCTGCCGCTTCGGCTGCTGGCTCATCTTTGACCGGCGAAACAGCCACGGCGATGCTCGGGGCAAACATCAAACCGATGCAGGCCAGGGCCATTGCGGCTGTTGTGCGATTGCTCATTACGTGGTCCTCCGTGGGCGTCATTGTTGCCGACGCGCCGTTATCGTTATGATCGTGTTGATTTGCGAGCTTGTTGCTTCACCCTCAGTGAATACGACAGCGCCGCGCCAGCCGACCGCTTTCGCTTATGGTTGTGTTAATTCTGAAGGCAGGCCTCGATCGCTTTAAGCGCGTCTGCTGCCTTTGTCCCGTCGGGACCACCAGCCTGCGCCATGTCAGGACGTCCGCCGCCGCCTTTTCCTCCAAGTGCTTCGGCGCCTGCTCTGACCAGATCAACAGCGTTCCATGTTTCAATCAGGTCTTTTGTGACACCTACGGCCAGTCCGGCCTTGCCATCTTCGGTCGTGCCGACAATGGCGACGACGCCGGAACCAATCTGGTTCTTTCCGGTATCGATCAAACCTCGAAGGTCTTTTGGATTGAGCCCGTCGACTTTGCGGCTCAGGAAGTTTGTTGCGCCAATCTTGCGAACGGCATCACCTGCTGGGTCAGCTCCGTTGCCATCACCGATTGAAAGTGCGGCTTTGCGTTTGGCCTCGCTGAGTTGTTTTTCCAGTGTGCGCTTCTCTTCGATCAGCGTATTCAAGCGCTCCAAGACGTCTTCTGGCCGGGTTTTGAGAAGGGCTGCGGCATCCCTCAGCCTACGGTCCTGTTCGCTGAGATGGCGGCGGGCATTATCTGCTGTCAGCGCTTCGACGCGGCGGACACCTGATGCGCTTGCACCTTCCGAAACGATTGTGATGACACCGATATCTCCCGTGCGTCTGACATGTGTCCCACCGCAGAGTTCGACCGACCAGGCCTGCCGACGATCAGAGCCCTCCGTGGTGTCTGCTGTTTTGTCTTCAGGGATCGCACCCATCGAGACGACGCGGACTTCATCGGCGTACTTTTCGCCGAAAAGTGCCATGGCGCCCGAGGTCAGTGCGTCATCGCGGTCCATGATCCGCGTGTTGACATCGGCATTCTGGGCAACGACGGCATTGGCGCGGCGGGACACGGTCTCGAGGTCTTCAACAGACAATGGCTTGGCGTGTGAAAAATCAAACCGCAGTCTATCGGCCGAGACCAACGACCCCTTCTGCGCAACATGATCCCCCAGCGTATCACGAAGGGCTTGGTGAAGAATGTGGGTCGCAGAGTGATTGGCGCATGTTGCGTTGCGGCGCACGGCGTCCACGCTGAGGTGTACGGCATCACCTACGGCCAAGTGGCCCTCGGTCATCTGGCCCTTGTGCGCGAAGATATCTCCCAGTCTTTTTTGCGTATCAGTGACCTTGAAGATCGCCCCGTTTGCGGTTTCGATTGTGCCCTGATCGCCGAGCTGACCGCCGGATTCGGCGTAGAACGGTGTCTGGTTCAACACGACCCATGCCTCAGCGCCATCATCGGCCGTCAGCTGTTCGACGCTCGTACCTAATTGGATGATTGCGACGACTTCGGCTTGCGCTGTCGTGGTGTCGTAACCCAAAAAGTCCGTTGCGCCGACCGCTTCGCGGACTTCGAACCAGGCAGGCTCGGTCTTTGCCTCACCGCTGCCCTTCCAGGCGGCGCGCGCGTCGGCTTTTTGCTGGGCCATGGCCGCATCGAAGCCGGCTTTGTCGACATTGATGTTGCGTGCGCGCAATGCATCTTCAGTCAGATCGAGCGGGAAGCCGTAAGTGTCGTATAGCTTGAAGGCCACGTCGCCGGATAACGTCTCGCCTCCGGTCAGTCCCTCGATCGCGTCTGCAAGCAAGCTGAGCCCATGATCCAGGGTCTTCCGGAAACGGGTTTCCTCAGACTTCAAGACCTCTTCGATCATGGATTGGCCGCGTTGTAATTCGGGATAGCTTTCGCCCATTTGACGAACGAGTGCTGGAACCAAGCGGTACAGCAACGGATCTTGGGCGCCGAGCAAATGGGCATGACGCATGGCGCGGCGCATGATCCTGCGCAGCACGTAGCCTCGTCCGTCGTTAGATGGCGTGACCCCATCGGTCATAAGAAAGCTGACGGCGCGGAGATGGTCGGCGATGACGCGATGGCTGGCCTTGTTCACACCTTCGGCGGCGACGCCCGTCGCGTTTACCGATGCCGCGATCAAGGCTTTGAACAGGTCGGTCTCGTAATTATCGTGCGTGCCTTGCAACACCGCCGCAATGCGCTCCAGCCCCATGCCTGTATCGATAGACGGTTTCGGGAGGGGCTGGCGGTCTCCTGGTCCGATTTGATCGAACTGCATGAACACGAGGTTCCAAATCTCAATGAACCTGTCGCCGTCCTCGTCCGGCGACCCCGGTGGACCACCTGGAATATGGTCGCCATGATCGTAGAATATTTCAGAGCATGGTCCGCACGGACCGGTATCGCCCATCTGCCAGAAGTTGTCTGAAGTGGCGATGCGGATGATTTTCTCATCGGCAAACCCGGTCAACTTCTTCCAGATGCCGAACGCTTCATCGTCGTCATGATAGACGGTGACAAGCAGACGGCTGGCGTCGAGGCCAAACTCGCGCGTGATCAGGGTCCACGCCAGCTCGATTGCGTCAGACTTGAAGTAGTCGCCGAACGAAAAATTCCCGAGCATCTCAAAGAATGTGTGGTGACGCGCGGTGTATCCGACGTTATCGAGATCATTATGTTTGCCACCGGCGCGGACGCACTTTTGCGACGAAGCCGCCCTGTTGTAAGGGCGGGCTTCCTGGCCCAGAAATGTATCCTTGAACTGTACCATCCCGGCGTTGGTGAACATCAACGTCGGGTCGTTACGCGGTACGAGCGGCGACGACGGTACGATCGTGTGGCCAGCCTTCTCGAAATAGTTCAGGAAACCCCTACGGATTTCATTGACGCCGGTCATGTGCGCTTCTCAAGCCTTGTGACGAGGAATGTAAAAGGGTGGACCTGCTCTAAGTATCCGGGTTGTCTGGCAGGTTCCACCCCGTTTGTGCTTTTCGCCCGTCACGGATGGCGCGTCAACGCACGCAAAACTGCGCCTTCTTTGGCTTAGATCTTTTTTCGCTCAGATCTTCTTGGCTCAGATCTTCTTGGCTCTGGCCGGTTTTGCAGCCATGGCCAACGGCGTGGGTGCTAGCGTACCGAGCGGACCGGCGTCCAGTGGCAGATCGTCTCCGTCCTCGACAGGTGGCGTGCCTTCAGCATCCTTTTCAGGCTCAACAAGCAAATGGTCGGCGACAAGCCCTGCATTTTCCCGGATCGCGCGTTCGATCTCAAGTGCAATTTTCGGGTTATCGCGCATGAACGTCTTGGAGTTCTCCCGGCCCTGACCGATTCGGGTATCGCCGTATGAGAACCAAGCACCGGCTTTGTCGATAATCCCGGCCTTGACACCAAGATCGACAATCTCGCCAACCTTTGAAATGCCTTCGCCATACATGATGTCAAATTCGACCTGCTTGAATGGCGGGGCGACTTTGTTTTTGACGACCTTGACGCGGGTCTGGTTGCCGACAACCTCGTCGCGGTCCTTGATGGCGCCAATCCGGCGGATGTCGAGGCGTACGGAGGCATAGAATTTGAGGGCATTCCCACCGGTCGTGGTTTCCGGGTTTCCGAACATCACGCCGATCTTCATTCGGATTTGGTTGATGAAGATGACCATGCAGTGCGATTTCGAGATCGACCCTGTCAGTTTGCGGAGGGCCTGGCTCATAAGCCGGGCCTGGAGACCTGGGAGCGAGTCTCCCATTTCGCCTTCAAGCTCAGCTTTTGGCGTGAGGGCTGCAACCGAATCGATCACCAGAATGTCGACAGCGCCAGACCGTACAAGCGTATCGGCAATTTCGAGCGCCTGTTCTCCGGTGTCGGGCTGCGAAATCAAGAGGTCTTCGACTTTGACGCCAAGCTTGCGGGCGTAGACCGGGTCGAGGGCGTGTTCGGCATCAACGAAGGCGGTGACGCCACCTTTTTTCTGCGCTTCGGCCACCGCATGCAGCGCGAGCGTGGTCTTACCTGAGGATTCAGGCCCATAGATCTCAATGATCCGGCCCTTGGGTAACCCGCCAATGCCCAATGCGATGTCGAGCCCCAAGGACCCGGTGGGTATTGCTTCCACGTCAATTGTTTTGTCGTTGGCACCGAGCCGCATAATTGAGCCCTTGCCAAAGTTCTTATCGATCTGGGCCAATGCGGCCTCGAGCGCCTTCTGCTTGTCCATTCCGCCCCCTCCAAAGTCGTGCGCACGTGATGTGCCGCCGTCGGCCTTGCGCCCCTGGACGACACGCAGATCCGGCTTGCTCATAGCTTGATTCCTTTATCACACGAGTTGCTGATCCCGTCCAATCATATGTACATGATTTGTTCTATTAGAACAAGAGGGGAACAACTGTCCTCAGCATACTGGGTGGGGAAACCAACCCGCGGTCTGTCCTTCGCGTCGGTATTGGACGTCGTGAAACCGCTTCCCGGGGTGCACGCGGGAAGCGGTTCTTTTTGCGATGGACGCCTGGGGGTCCGGCGCATCGCGGGAGCTGCCGTCCGTTGGCCAGTGTGAGGGCTTGTTGGCCGGTGGCGGCAGGACTTGGAGCGGGAGATCCAGCATCGGGGGTATGGGGGTACACAATCGCTGGATCTCCGCTCCAAGGGCGGAAACGTCATGTTGCTCACGGTCCAAGGGCTGGGAGCGGGAATGTTCCAGCCCCTATCCGAGGACCTACGTTGTTTGGCCCGTTCTGATGGGCGGTTGGGTGATGTCCTCCTGGGCAACCGAGCACTTGAATTGAGACTTGATTGGCAGGAGCCTAGCGGGCCGAGCGATGTTGATCTGTTCCTGGGGGAACACATTCCGTGGCAGGGGTTACCATCAACCGGTGTTGGCCCCGACGAGCCCGCGATCGGGCTCTTCACGACATTGAAAGGGCGGTGAGGCATCTTTTCCCGGTACGGTTATGCTGTGTTGCCGGGAGCGTCGTGCGAGAGAAATTGAGGGAAAGTGTGTTGAATTCACGTTGGTGCCGTCTGATCCATCTGGATGTTTGTCGATCGGTCACGTGGTCGCCACACGGTCGGCGATTTGCGCTCCTTGCAAGCCTACTGTGGCTGTTTGGTGCTTTGCCGATTGTGACGCTGACGGCGGCGCATGCCAGTCCGGATGGAGTGGCACAGGGGGCGTTGGGCCTAACCGGTGGAAGCATTCAGACGCCTGCGAAAAAGCCAGCCCCTTCAAAGCCGCCGAAATCGGAACAGCCCGTTACGATGGATCAGTTTCTTGATCGGCTGATGATGGCTGAATCCGGTGGGAGGGCCACTGCTAAAAACCCGCGATCAACGGCGCTTGGACCTTTTCAGTTTATCAAGTCCACCTGGATTGATGTGATGAAGCGTCATTTTCCCGACATTGCCAGGAAACATGACCGGACGGCACTGCTGGCTTTGCGCACCGATCCCAAAGTGGCCCGAATGGCAGCTGGAGCGTACACGCGCGATCTGGCAGGTGCCCTGCAGCGGGCCGATCTCAAAGACAGCTTCGTCAATCTGCGGCTGGCTTATCTGCTGGGACCAACGGCTGTGACCCGCGTGCTGCAGGCGAAGGACACCCAACCAGTTTCTCGGTTGATTTCGCCAGCTGCGCTCAGGGCCAACCCGTTTCTGCGTCGTTTGAATGTGGCAGGTTTGAAAGCGCGTGCTCAGCGTGACC
Organism: Pseudomonadota bacterium; assembly: GCA_039819785.1. Lineage (GTDB taxonomy): Bacteria > Pseudomonadota > Alphaproteobacteria > Rhizobiales > Hyphomicrobiaceae > JBCBRD01. Next base: position 43,318 of record JBCBRH010000010.1, read on the forward strand.
TGTCGTTGGCCAATGATGCGGCACTTAACCTCAAGCTTCCCCCTGACAGCCGCAAAAAGCGGTCCGGGCCGCGCATTCGTGTGCGTTGTAACTTGGCGCGCCCCAGCTGCAAGCGCTGGCTGGCGCTGCAAAAGCGCAAGGCGGCCGCGAAGGCTAGACGCAAAGCACGGCGCTGACGCCGCAATGTCTCAATTTTCGTGTGTTGCCCTGTTGGCAATCCTACAGCCTGTTTTCTTTTCGTGGTCTCGCAAAGCAGGCTCTCAGCTCTTGAGTTGGAGCATGTTCCGGGCGGAAAACCGCGTACACTTTTCCTGAACATGCTCTACAGGCTGCCGAACCACCGTGGGACTGCTCGCTTGTAGGCGGCGTATTCGGCACCGAACTTCGTGGACAATTCGGTCTCTTCATGGCTGATGACAAAGCGTGTCATCACATGAACGTAACCGATCAGACCCGTCAACGCGGCCACTGGTGAGACCAAAGCCACCGTGCCCAGCGGGACGAAAAACGCCGTGTAGATCGGGTTACGGCTCCAACGGAAAACGCCTGTTGTGGTGAGTTTTTCCGGCTGACCAAAGCTTGATGCGGTCAACGACAGGCGCATGTGCCGCTGCAGGGCCAAAACCGCGCCAAAGAAGAAAGCCACGGAGACCAGCAGCGCCATCGCGACCATATTGCCCTCGCGAAGCTCAAGTCCGGCTTGCGGGTTCAAAAATAGCGCCGTCCAGAATGTTCCCAGATAGACCGCCCAGCTCAGCCAGCTGCTGGCGTCGATCCCCATCGATGACAACGACTGGGTTGCGCCGTCATTTTCCAGATGGGTTCGGCTCTGGGTGTAGGCGGCGGAATTGCGCATCGGTTGCATCCATACTGTCTTATCGGCCCAGCTTTGCGCTCAGGCTCGTCGGTTTCAGCAGTCGTGTTTTGCAATCGGCAGGCCAGGAAACGGACACTGAGACACGGATGTCCCGCACGATTTTCGACCGATTAACCAATGGGAGACGGTGTCAGGTCGCCGGGTGTTTCATTTGAGGTGCTCATCGGTCACCGGCGGTTTGCGGTTCGGCTATGGATTTGCCAAGCTTGGACGAAGACGTCAGACTTCGCGCAATCGCTCAGGATAACAAAAAATATGCTCAAGCCATTGTTTTTTAACACTATAATATCATCAGCTCTGGTCTGTGCTTTGGGTGTTTCGCCGACTATCGGCAAGGTTTTGCCCGAACCGACCGAGGTGCTTCCCGTCGTTCTCACGCTTGATACAAAGCTGTCGGGCTGCGGTATTCAGGCTGATTATCAAACCGGTCAGAACAAGATTTCCATCATCGTGGTTGGTCTTCGAGATGAAACCGCGACACGGTTTTCGCTCAAAGCGACGTGGACCGATTTGACACAACCCGACCGTGGTCTTGAAGACGTCGTGCTCAAGACTGGGACACTGGACACGAAGGTGTTGTTTCCAACTGTGCGCAAGCTTGCTCAGGGAACCGTGGAGACTTCAGCCCAGCTCGATGGCATTCAAGGTGCCAGGTTTATTCAGAGTATTATGGTTGCAGGCGCGAACATCACTTTGAGGGATGATGCTGGAAAACCTTTGACGCTCAGTCTGCCCGGCCCGGTTCCCAATCTTGTGCGCGCCAGTTACCTCAACTGCTCAGGTGATCTGTTTCGGCCCGTGGGTGAGAGCCGTGGCGCGACGCCATAGACCGATGCCAGCCTCGAATCCGGATATCTGGCGACTTCATATCTGGCGACCCGAAACGAGGTGGGCTGTCCGACGCTGCATTGGCGGCCCAACCAGCAGCATACTGCATGATCACATTCGTCCCATGTTGTGGTCTTAGTGGACCCAAGCCCATAGGGTGAAGGATCGATGAAGCAAGGGGCTGATGGACATATGGCTTACGATCACAAGGCTCATGAAAAAAGTGCCCGTCAGGATGGCGTTCCGCAACCGGCAGTGTCTCAACCTAAATGCGAACCGGGGTCTGAGTTCTTCGGTTGTCTCCCCAGCGCGCGGGAGCGTGGCGTCACACTCGTTGGTGCAGAACCGGGCATTTCACTTTCAGGCATCGCACGGTTTAGCATTGCGCTGTTGGCCATGAGCTTGATTGCCTTTCCCGGCGCTAACCCCGGTCTGGCACAGACACCAAATGCCACCACTTGCACGGCTGATGACTTCAATAAAGCCATCGACGCAGCTGGACTTCGTCTTCGCGACTTCAACAACAAAGCCTCGCCACAGCTCAACGGCCGGATCAAGCAACTCAAAACCGCGAAGGGTTGGGGCAGTGACGCCAGCGATCAGCGAGCAATGGACTATTTGCGGGATGCGCGCATTGCGAGTCTCGACGTCAAGGCCGGCAACCTACTGGCCCGGCTGGATGCGTTGGGACAGGCGGGAGAGGCTGATCCCATCGACTGCAGCAAACTTGCTGATCTAGAAGCCACCGGACTTGAGCTTCTCGCCGTCATGAAGGCCAAGCTCGCTCATACCGAACAGAAGATCGCAACGGAGCTGTCGGGAACACAAACTGCAACCGCCTCCGTCAAAACCGACCCGGGGGCTGGTGCCCCTGCGATTGATCCCTTCTTGGGTGAGAGAACAAAGACAGCCAAGCAGCCTGAACCCGTTTCGGAACCGAAGGTGGCGGATGCGCCCGCCGAAGCCACGGTGATCAATCGGCCGACCGACAGCAAGGTCGGAACGCAAAGCGAAGCTTCGGTGGCAGGCGTGGTTGGCGAACCCGCCAGCGCCAGGTCGACCGCTGCCTTAGACCCGCTCAAGGGAACGTTGACTGAGCAGCCGGCTGAGGGAAAAGCGCCAGCTGCCGCGACGTCTCCCAAACTGGCGCCTGCGGCAAAAACCAAACCCGACGCTCCAGCCATTGAAAAACCGTCGAACACCCCGACGGTGGCAAAAACAAAGACGCAAGCAGCGCCTGCGAAGGCTGCACCGGTCCCACCACCTGCCAATTGGTCCACACAGACGGAGCGGGCCGAGGGTCGCTCAGTGCGGCCGCGTGATGACCTGATCGCATTGAACAGGCCTTACTTGAGCAACGGTTCGGAAACAGCAACCGGTGCCCCAGGCGGTGTTGAGAACGGCGGGGTCAACGCCGCGCTTCAAGACGGCATCGTCGCAGAGCCACAGGGCTACACGATCGATGAAATCCGCAATGCTTCAAAGGGGTTCTTTGGCACGCTCTCTGCCAGTCTCGCCGGCGTCATTGAGCATGCCTTCAAGAACTGGGGCCAGCCGACGGCTTACATCCTTGGGACCGAAGGGGGCGGCGCGTTTCTGGCCGGTTTGAGGTATGGCGAGGGCAAGGTCTATCCCCGGTTCGGCGAAGCCAAGCCGATTTACTGGCATGGTCCATCCCTTGGGTATGATTTCGGTGCAGCTGGTTCCCAGACGCTGATCCTCGTTTACTCGCTGGAGCGCCCCGAAGATCTGATGCGCAGTTTCACCGGTCTAGACGGCTCAGCGTATCTGGTCGGCGGTGTCGGGTTGACCGTGCTCAAGGGTGGCCCCGTGGTGATGACCCCGATCCGGACAGGCCTCGGCCTGAGGCTGGGGGCAAATGTCGGCTACCTCAGGTTCACTGATCAACCGACGTGGAACCCGTTTTAACTGACAGGCGCGGCTGGCACGCAGCGACTTGGCCGCCGACCAAAAGGCGCAGGACCCACGGTCGGCGATGTGCCATCCGCAGGTCCTGCTTGTTGTGTGACCCGGTTGGGGTCTGTCGCAGCAAGGGTCAGTAGCGCAGGCGGCGGCGTGGGGGATCACCTGGCCATGTGCGACCGTAAGACGATGATGGCTTGGCGTAGGAGTATGTGACGCGCGGCTTCTGCCGGCTCGTCTGGCGATACTGCTTCTTATATCTCGCCTGGCTGTAGCTCTTGCGCTTTGTCTTTGGTTTGCGGGCAACGGCTGCTGGCCGGTCCTTGGCAACGCCTGTGACGACAATCCGCGTGTTTGCGCGTTTGTGTTTCAGAACCAGATTGTAGAGCCTTTTAGCGTTGGCCGGCGAAAGGCGGATGCAGCCATGTGATGCTGGTGCACCCAGGCGTCCGGTCGCGTACGTGGCGTGGATGGCATACCCGCCATGGTAGAAAATCGAATAGGGCATCGGCGCGTTATCGTATTTGCGCGAGTAATGCATCTTGGTCATCCACTTGGGACGATAGTGACCGGTTGGCGTGCGATAGCCCTTCCGGCCCGATGAAATCTTGAATGTGTTGGTGACTTTCCCACGCTGCCTGACAGTCATGCGCTGCCGGGTCAGGTCAACGCTGATCTTGAGCGTTGGGCGGGAGCCGACTTTCTTTTTGACGGCTGGCTTTTTAGCTTTGGTCTTTGCAGCCGTTGCTGCTGCCGGTGAGGTTGCCGCTGCTGCGACGGTGATGGGTTTGTCTGTCGTTACGGTTTCAGCGTTGGACGCTGAAGACAGGCCAATGAGGACGCCGAGACCACTCAGGGCTACGGCTGGCAGAATACGCAAGTACATGTTGTTCTCCAACGCGCGACATTCGAGATGGGCTTTGGATCAGGAACTGCGCCGACATCGCGTTTTTTGAAACGCTAACCACGCACCTGATCCGCCACCGTTGTGACGCGGTTAGAATAGTCCGATATCGTCTGAGAAGGCTTAAGGCTCGCGACTTTATTGATTATAATCAATGTGTTAATGCATGACCCGAAATGGCGCATTTTCGACGCTGGAACCTGCCTTGCGTAGGATTGGACAGCACCTGGCTTATCGGATGCGGATCCGGGTATTGCCGGCCCCATACCGACGAACCAGGGTGAACAGCCGCCGCGCATTGCCAGGTGCCAGGCGGATGCATCCGTGCGATGCGGGCCGACCGAGCCACTTTGTTTCATAGGTGCCGTGGATCGCGTATCCACCGCGAAAGAAGACCGAGTGCGGCATTGGCGACATGTTGTATTTGCGCGAGTGCCACATCTTTTCGAGGCGTGTCGGGCGGTATGAGCCTGAGGGTGTGCGATAGCCCGAGCGACCGGTTGAAACGGCCCAACGGTGTCTGAGTTTGCCGCCGATATAGACACGCATGGTTTGGGAGGATTTGCTGATTTGGACCGACAGGCGTTGCGCTTCGGCTGTGTGCGATGTCAGCCCTTGGACAACCGTGAGACCAAAGACAACCAATGCGCCCAACGCGACGCGATACGAACACCCCTGCATGACCCCAAAGCCCCCTGACTGTATTGCCGCCTGTCTTCACCACCGGGGCAGACGGCCTTGGAAACGGACCCACCTGCCCTGCGCGTTAACCCTATCTCGAGGGCACGCAACGGACCATGCACCCATGTGATTACGGCGACCTCACGAGGTGCTGATGTTCCAGCTTCCGACAGGAGGCTGACTGGAAAAAGGGGCTCAACGGGTCACCTGCCGATGGTGCACGCTTTAAGCCGGTCCGACGGTTCAGTCCTTGATTTTTTCATAGCCATCCAGAGCGCGTTGGCGGGCTTTGCTGTGATTGACGATGGCGTCTGGATAGGTTTCGCCAAGCACCACGCCTGCCTTTTTCAGCGTTTCTGCATCGGCCTCAAAAGGAGCGTGCAGAACCTTGGTTGGCAGACCAACAATTTCCGGCACCCATTTTCTCACGTAGTCGCCATTGGGATCGAACTTCTGGCCCTGGGTGATGGGATTGAAAATGCGGAAATAGGGTGACGCGTCCGCGCCAGAGCCTGCAACCCACTGCCAGCTTGCAGAGTTTGACGCCAAATCGGCATCAACCAGCGTATCCCAAAACCACTTCTCCCCTTCCTGCCAGGGGATCAGCAGATGCTTGATCAGGAACGATGCGGTAATCATCCGCACCCGGTTGTGCATCCAGCCGGTCGCATAGAGTTCGCGCATGCCTGCATCGACGATGGGGTAACCGGTCTTGCCGCGTTGCCACGCCTTGAGAGCTGCATCATCGGACTGCCAGGGAAAGTCGTTGAACTTTTCCTTGAAGGCGCTATCAGGCAAGTGCTCAAAGTGAAACAATAAATGCGCTGAAAACTCCCGCCAAACCACCTCTTTCAGGAAGGTTTCGCGATCAGCATCCAGTTTCGCGACATCGCCGTTTCGCACCGTCGTCGCCCGCCAGAGGGCCTGGGGGCTGATCTCTCCAAAATGCAGATGAGGCGACAGGCGGGACGTTCCCTTGTGATCGGGCCGGTTGCGTTCCTTGTCATAGCCTTCAAGCGCGTTTTCCAAGAAATCATCAAGCCGGTCATGTGCACCAGCTTCGCCAGGTGTCCACAGATCGGACCAGCTTTCCGCCCAGTTGGGGTCCGTTGGGCAAAGCGACCAGTCATTCAGTTTATCTGACGTTAACTTACCGTCGTAAGGTTTCAGCTTTTTTGGTGCCGGGATGGCCTTGCCAATCTCGACCTGACTGGCCAGCGACCGCCAAAACGGGGTGTAGACTTTGTAGACATCCCCGGCCTGGGTGCGGATGTCCTCGGGGTCCATCAGCAGCCGGCCGCGGTATCGCTTGCAGGCAATGCTTTTCTCGTCGAGTGCCTCTTTCAATTCGCGCTCGCGGGTACCACCGCCCGGCTCGTAGTTGCGCGTAAAATGAACCGCGGCAGCGCCGGTCTCATTGGCGAGTTCACATAGCACGTCGATGGGTTTGCCCCGTCGCAGGATAAGATCGACCCCGCGCTCCTTGAGGTCGGCTGACAGGGATTTCAAGCTATGGTGCAACCACCATCGCGACGCTGAACCGATTGCCCAGTCGCCTTCGTCGTCCAAAACAAAAATTGGTACCACCGGCCCTGCGTTCTCGACCGCGCTGCTGAGTGCGGGATGATCAGCTAGCCGCAATGCATTGTGAAACCATACGACAGTGGGAGCGGCCTTGGACATGGGTGAACCATTTTCATGTTTTGCGGGATTGAATGCTTTACGCTCAGTGGCGGCAGAACACGCCGGACTGAGACTTTGACGGTTGTAATTCCCGCCAAACTGTCTGTCCTATTGTGCCAGTGAGCGAACGCCGCGCGGAGGGTATTGGTTCACCGAAGGCGAGTGGTACGGTTTGAAAACTGGAGCCGTCTCGCCTGTTCTATTGATTGAAAAGAAGCTGGAAGAAGCTCTTTTTCTTTCTGCGGCGCTTTGACCGGCGGGACCGTTTGCGGTTGCTCGGCTGAGCCCAACCGTTTTCGGCCCAAGGGGCCCAGTCCGGGCCTTGGGCGCGCCGCCGACGGCGACGTTCCCTGGCCCTGGCAGCGGCCTTCGCCTTTGCGGCTGCAGCAGCCACCACGCCAACCGCGATGGGCAGGTCATCGGTATATCCATCGACACTTGCGACGCGGACACGGCCATCCTCGCCCCACGTCCATTCGGAGACCTTCTGACCCGCACGATGGGGCTGGATGGCCACGACCGATCCTGATTTTTTGTCGATAATTGCGGCCTGTTCATAGGGCATTGCCTGCCCATCGACATCCTGGCCAACGCCGGCTGTAAACTTCAAAACGCCGAAAGCCGAATAGGGTGCTTCGCGTTCTTCCCAGCTGACGATCTTTGGTTTCCCATTGCCCAGCAATTCAAGTGGGACGCGCACATTGTCAAAAGCGGGATTGACCGCAAAGTAGCGTGCGCTGCGTGAGACGACCTTCCAGCCCTGCCGGCCATGACCTTCGAGGATCTGTTCAACGTCCTGGGCGGGCTTGAAGCCCAGTTTGGCCAGCGTGTCTTTGGCTCGCTTGAAATTCGGCCTGTGCTTCAGCGCCAGTCTTAGTTTGCGGACGGCTTCATTTGTGCGGCCAGATGCAACGTCCAATTCGGCGGCAGCCCAGTGTACGTCGGCATTTTTCTTGTCGAGTTGGGTTGCGGTGTCGATATCCCGCTTGGCAAGCGCGGTCTGGTTCGTCCTGGCATAAGTGAATGCGCGGAACGCAAAAGCGGTTGATGAGCGCGGGTTCAGGTTGATCGCCAAATTGAGGTCAGCCAACGCGCCATCAAAGTTTCCGGCGAATGCGCTGGCCAATCCGCGGGCTTCGTAGCCGACGCCGTTTTGCGGAGACAGCTCGATGACGCGGGTAAAATCAGCCACGGCGGCCTTGGCATCGCCCGATGCCAGGTATCCCCTGCCGCGCAGCAGAAAGTGATCGGGCAATTGCGGATTAAACGCAATGGCGCGGGAGAGGTCTTCGATCGCATCGCCATAGTGGCCAACGGCCAGTTTGGCTTCGGCGCGGCTGCGATATCCGTCCGAGAAGCGTGCATTCGTTGTGACCGCACGCGAGAAGTCCCGGATGGCGGCATGGGGACGGCCTTCGGCCAGATGAGCCTTGCCGCGACCGGACAGGGGGGCGGCACTTGAAGGCAACAACCTGATGGCGCGTGTAAAGTCTGTGACGGCCTGGTCCGCCTTCCCGAGCCGTATCAGTGCCCCGGCGCGGTTGTTGTAGGCCGCGGCATATCCTGGTGCGAGTGCGATGGCGCGGTTGAAATCCTTGACGGCCTCTTCATCGAAGCCCAGCGCCATGAGCAGATTGCCGCGATTGTTATAGACGGCGGCATATTCGGGAAAGAGTTCAACGGCCTGATTGTAATCTTTGAGCGCTTCGCGCGTCTGACCAAGGCGAACGTAGGCGACGCCGCGATCGTTCAACAGGGTCGCGCGGCGATCGTTTGAAATCTCAGTATCGGCCAGTGCCTGCGTGTAAAGCGCCACGGCCTTGGCTGGATCACCCTTGGTCAGGGCGTTGGCTGCATCCCGCGCCTTGAGTTGTGTGGCTGGTGAGGGCGCGGCCAGTGCAGACCAAGAAACTCCAGTCGCGGCAATGGCGGTTGCCATGGCCAGCGTCACGGTTTTCGAGGCTGCAGTGCGACTCAAGACCTGTTTCATATTCGGGAGAAAAGCCTAGTGGTTCGCGAAACTCAAGCGAACTGGAGCGTAACGCAAGATTCTCAGCAAACTGTGACCAATGGAACGCCGCTTTGCTGTTATTTGAGCAAATCAGCGTAAACCGTCGGGATCATCCCGGGCAGGTCCTCCGATATCAAGCCGGGTCCGAATGCGTTGGCGCATTCCCCGTGCAGCCAGACCGCATTTCGGGCGGCTATTACTGCCGATTGACCCTGTGCCAGGAGGCCCAGCACGAAGCCAGCCAGAACATCACCGGACCCAGCCGTTGCCAGCCAGGGTGGGGCATTGACGTTGACAAATGCGGCACCAGTTGAGACGCCGATGACGGTATCTGGCCCTTTGAGAATGATCACCGCCCCGCTTCGGTCGGCTGCCGCGCGCGCCCGTTCGAGCTTTGATCCCGTGATGTCGGGAAACAAGCGCTTGAACTCGCCTTCGTGCGGGGTCAGAACCACGCGGGGATTGCTCCCCACTTTCAACCGCCGCCGGCTGATAAGCTCCAACAATTCAGGAGGGTTTGCTTCAAAGCTCGTGAGCGCATCGGCATCAAGCACGACGGCGCAGTCGTGCCCGAGGATGGCTGCAACAATGGCTTTCGTCTCCGCACCAACACCAAACCCCGGCCCAATGAGCACGGCGTTTTTCCGGCGATCGGACAGGACTTCTCCAGCGCCTTCCGCGCCCTCAGCTGGAACAAGCATGACGGCTGTCAGATGAGCTGCATTCGTGTGAACGGCGTCCGGCGGACAAGCCACTGTGACAAGTCCAGCGCCGACGCGCAGAGCAGCACCAGCAGATAGGCGCGCTGCACCCGTCTGATGTAGAGGCCCCGAAAAGACGACCGCATGCCCAAAATCATATTTGTGCGACTGTATGGCTTTCAGGCGGTTCAAAATCGGCATGCAAACCAGCGTGTTGACGCTCGCCTCGGTTTTGACCGGGGTTCCGCTTTCCTGGTCAAAAACGCCATCGGGTATGCCTATGTCGGCCAGGATCACCTCGCCACATAAATCACGACCTGGGTAAAGGACGTGGGCTGGCTTCCGGCGAAAGAATGTGACGGTCCGGGATGCGCGGATCACGTGATCGCCGACCACCGCTCCGGTTGTTCCATCAAGGCCGCTTGGAACGTCGACGGCCAGGATCGGGGGACATGAGTCACTCCAAACTTGGCGGCTGAACAATTCCATGAGCGTATCGGGAAGAGCACGCGTCAGACCTGCACCGAACAGAGCATCGATAATGAGATCTGCTTTGCCCAGGTCTTCGCGAATGCTTGCGATCTGCTCGGGTCCCGCGTTGACCAAGGTGTATTCAATAGTGCCCTTCGCCAACCAACGGGTGGCATTCTCGGCTGCGTCGCCCTTCAGTTTGCCCCGTTCGCCATAGAGGTAGACACTGACGCCGCATCCTCGCGACTGCAGGTGACGCGCCGCAACAAAGCCATCACCCCCGTTGTTGCCTGGCCCGCAGAGCACAACAATGCGGGCGTTGGGTTCGGCCATCTTTTCGGCTTCATCGGCGACCGCGAGACCGGCGTTCTCCATTAGCGTCAGACTGGGCACGCCCATCTCAACCGCCAACTGATCAGCCGTCGCCATTTGGTGGGTTGTCAGCAGTTCATGCATCTTTTTGTCCACTGGGCTGCCCGCCTGCCCCGATCTCGCCAGTATACGCCAAAATCATACGCAAAAATTCTCTCTTGCGGGTCAGGGCCCAACCTCAGCGGTTCGGGCAAGATTGCGATGGCAAAGGCTCAAGAACTTGCTTATGACGTAGGCACGAACTGCCGAAAATTGACCGTCCCCACCGCCTGTCCAACCTCGTGTTGCCCGCTGATTGATCGTATCGCCTGTTCAGCGGGCGGATTTTCGGTTGGAATGTGCTCGCCAACGTGGCACACGAACGCCAAGCCGTTGAATCGGAACAACATTCGATTCCGTTTACCAATTGGCATGGCGCATGCTTAATTTCAGTGCGATTTGGGAGACTTCGAAACCCAAACGACGACCCGGAGGATACAAAACCACATGAAGAAAATTGAAGCCATCATTAAGCCGTTCAAGCTCGATGAGGTGAAGGAGGCGCTGCAGGAAATCGGCCTTCAAGGTATTACCGTGATTGAAGCCAAGGGGTTTGGTCGTCAAAAAGGCCATACGGAACTGTACCGCGGCGCTGAATATGTTGTTGATTTCCTCCCTAAGGTGAAAGTTGAAGTCGTCCTTGGTGACGAACTGCTCGACAAAGCCGTCGAGGCCATTCAAAAAGCGGCCAAGACGGGCCGTATTGGTGATGGCAAGATCTTCATCACTCAAGTCGAAGAAGCCATTCGGATTCGCACAGGCGAAACCGGCGCGGAAGCGATCTGACTCCCCGTCCCATTAAGACCGCCGCTGTCCTGAGCTTTTTAGCTTGGGACTGGCATATGCACGACCAGCCTACGTCAAGTCGGCCGCTCAAGTGCCGGCAGTTCAATCACCGCAAATGTCGACGACAAAACGTTCGTCGCGTGCTCGCAATAGGGAGCTATTCATGAAGACCGCTAGCGATGTGATCCAAATGATCAAGGACAAGGACGTCAAATTCGTTGACTTCCGGTTCTCCGATACACGCGGAAAAATGCAGCATGTCACGGCAGACGTGTCGTGCGTTGACGAAGACCTGCTGGCTGAAGGTTATGCGTTCGATGGATCGTCCATCGCTGGCTGGAAGGGCATTGAAGCTTCCGACATGCTTCTGGCAGCCGATATGGCATCAGCCCATATCGATCCGTTCTTTGCTCAGACAACGCTTGCGCTTTTTTGTGATGTGAAAGAGCCGTCAACCGGTCAGGCGTATGATCGTGATCCGCGTTCCATTGCAGGTAAGGCGGAAGCCTACATGAAAACGCTGGGGATTGGGGACTCGGTTTATTTCGGTCCGGAAGCCGAGTTCTTCCTTTTTGATGACGTTCGTTTTACGTCAGACCCTTACAACACCGGGTTCAGGCTGGATTCAACGGAGCTTCCGTCGAATTCTGGCACCGAATACGAAATGGGCAACCTGGCCCACCGCCCGCGGACCAAAGGCGGCTATTTCCCCGTCCCGCCGATCGACAGCGGGCAGGACATCCGCTCTGAAATGCTCTCTGTTATGGCGGAAATGGGCGTGGCGGTTGAAAAACACCACCATGAGGTTGCATCGGCCCAACACGAATTGGGCATGAAATTCGCCCCCATCATCACAATCGCCGACCATCTGCAGATCTACAAATATGCGATCCACAACGTCGCCCAAGCCTATGGGAAGACGGCGACGTTCATGCCCAAGCCTGTGTTCGGGGACAACGGATCTGGCATGCACGTTCACCAGTCGATCTGGAAAGACGGTCAGCCTCAGTTCGCAGGCGATAAGTATGCCGACCTGTCGGATATGTGCCTGAACTACATTGGTGGGATTCTCAAGCACGCCATGGCGATCAACGCGTTCACGAACGCTTCGACCAACTCATACAAGCGGCTTGTGCCGGGTTACGAAGCCCCAGTCCTCCTGGCTTACTCCGCGCGCAATAGGTCAGCGTCGTGCCGTATTCCTTACACGACGAGCCCGAAAGCCAAGCGTGTTGAAGTGCGGTTCCCGGACCCAACGGCGAACCCCTACCTCGCCTTTACGGCACTGCTGATGGCAGGCCTCGATGGCATTCAGAACAAGATCGACCCGGGTTCTGCCATGGACAAGAACCTCTATGATCTGCCAGCTGAAGAGCTGGCCGGCATTCCAACGGTCGCCGGATCACTGCGCGAAGCGCTCGAAAGCCTGGATGCGGACCGCGAGTTCTTGAAGATGGGCGGTGTGATGAGCGATGACATGATCGACGCCTACATCGAACTCAAGATGGAAGAAAACATGCGGTACGAAATGACGCCGCACCCCGTCGAGTTCGATATGTATTATTCGGTCTGACGCGCCGCGAACTGCGCGACACTTGAGAACAAAAGCCCGGCGGTTTCCGTCGGGCTTTTTTTTATACCGCCGGCCCTGCGTCTTCGCGATCGGTTCAGTAGTAGATCAGGATCGCAATGAAGATGCCCGCCAGGATGATCTGACCAAACAGCCCTTGGTGCCGTCCGAACCAGTTCGCAATGCGCTGCGGGATTTGCGTCCACGGAACGCTGAGAACCTGACCGATAATGACACCGACGGCACCACCTAGGACCAGTGAGCGTGCGTCCATGTCAAAGGCCAGGACCGATCCCAGTTCGGCTGCGGGTGCAGTTCCAAATGGCACCAGCGTCCCATCAAAAACCAGGATCGCGATCGCGGCGCTGATGGAAACCAAAAATAGGAAAGTGAATGTGCGCGCCATCGCCTGCTTTCCTCCCCGTCAGCTTTCGGTGCACTTCGAAGACCCATTCGCGTTACGCGAGGGACGTCCCGCTAACTATTGGGAAACGCAGTCAATATCACGTTAAGACCCTGCAGATTTCGAGACCAAGCCGCAGGCGACCGGCATTCAACAGCGTGCTGAGTTATCGCGATGCATAAGCATTTTTGTCGCACTGCAGCGACGAATGTGAATTGACAGAAACATCTGTTGGGAGCAGTCTACATGTATTCAGAAGCGGAGGTTTAAGAAAATGTCTCCACCTAACTGAAGATCCTGCACATTTTGCTCAAGTGCGATAAGCGCTGATGATTATGTGCAAAATAGACAATGTGAAACGACTAACGCTTTACTTTAGATATACTTGGTGCGCGCTGTCTGGTGCCTGGATTAACCAGTGCATGGCGCAGATGGAGATGTGCAGCCTCAACCAAGCATCGTTCGCCAACGTGTCGAAGAGTAAAGTGAGAACCCAAGACCCAGGAAGGGGCAAACAGGAAGCGAATTGGCCAAATTCCAATGCAAGGTCGGTCCCTTGTGGTCCAATCAACCTTCAGCCGGAATAGTTGCCACGCTCGTCAAATCAGAACGCCCCTTCAAGTCTTGATACAGGCCCGATCAGCATTTTGCTGGCCGGGTCTGTTTGCGTTGAGGAGCCAGCCACTCTTCGATTATCGATCGTCCGGCCTGGCACGGATGGTGTTGCAGGGCCGAACACCTTTGAGTCCAGGAAGGGGCATTCCGCTCATGTCTGATCGGCGTCGGGTAACATTTGTCCGCCCACCGGGTATCAACAGCACAGTGATTGAAGGACTGACATTTCATTCTGCCTCTGTCCCTGTCCGTAGTCCCTATCGCTCGACGTGGGGGCTAGCCTTTGCCCCGCGGCCGCACCCACGCTATGCGCCTGTTGCTACCGCATGATCCGGTATGCGGAAATGAGCATGCCACTGACCAGCGCCAAAGGGATGACCCAGCCGGGCTTACCCAGCATCAATAGCGCTATCAGAGCCGACATTACGAAAACTGACAAACCGGCGACACGAACCTCGACCCGGTCGTCCATCACGCATTCAAGGGCCCAGCCAAATACCGGGACCTTAAAGACCAGTGGCATCCAAGTTGACGGATCTGATGGACTGACCGATTGCCCGCTGTCCTGCGTTGGCTTCCATGAAACCGGAGCTGCTAGAACTTCATCATGAGCAAGCGGTCTATCACTGTTTGAGATCACAGCCGCAGTGGACGTTTCAGTTGACGTGTCTTTTGTGCTCGTATCCATTTGGACGTCTCCTCAAGCCTTTTTTCGGCGTGCACTCGTTTCGGTGGTGCGTGGTTTAATTTTCACGTTTAAGCGGCATTTTTGCCTGCTGATTTGATCCAGGCCTCCTCAAAGATATCCAGAGCGGGGGCGTCACCGGCGGTCACCCGAATGAACCGCTGCAACTTCTCGACCGAGGGGCGGCGAACAAAAATCCCGGCCTCGGTTAGGCTGGACATCATGTCTTGTGCCCGTTCGGCCTCGCGGCAATCGATTGTCATGAAATTGGTGGCTGAGGGCAGCGTTTCAAAGCCGGTTTCCATCGCCACCTGTTCAATACGATTTCGCGCTTTGGCGATCTCGTTCACCGTTTCGATGAGATACGCCTGATCGCCGATCGCCGCGCGTGCGCCCACCTGGCCGAGAAGGTTGACGCCGTAGTGGTTCCGCACTTTTTCAAATTGGGCAATCAGATCGGGATGGCCGATGGCGAAACCGACACGAATGCCAGCCAGGCCGTAGGCTTTCGAAAAGGTCCGAAACCGGAGGACATTGGGATGCTGGATGCTCAGCGGTGGAATGGCATCGGGCGGTGCGGTGTCGGCATAAGCTTCATCCAGCAACAGGAGCGTGGTTTCAGGCACGCTTTCGACCAGGGCGCCGATTTCAGTGTGGCGCCAGAATGTCCCAAGAGGATTGTTCGGATTGGAAATGTATAGCAGCCGGGCCGCCTTTGACCGTGCCGTGTCGAGCAGACCATCGAGGTCTTCGCGAAGATCCTTAAAAGGCACCTTGGCGACGGTGGCCTGATGAATATTGGCGTGGAATTCGACTGTGGGATACGCACCATCCGACATCACGAGTGTCCGGCCAGGCTCCAGCGTGAGCTTGCATGTATCGCCGAGCAACCCATCGATCCCTTCGCCGACGACGATGGCTTCCATGGGCAAATCCAGGTGATCTGCAATAGCCACTCTCAACTCATGGTTGGTCGGGTCGGCATACTTCCAGGTTTCGCCAGCGGCAGCCTGCATGGCAGCGATTGCTTTTGGAGACGGGCCAAAGCCGCTTTCGTTGGCGCCCAGCCTCGCAACAATTTCGTGACCACTGGCGCGCATCTTCGCCTCTGGCCCGACGAACGGGACCTTAAGCGCGCGTTCCGCGATCACTTGCTTCAAGAAAGGCAGGTTTGTTTTTGAAGGGTTGCTCACCAACGGTCCTTTCGGTCACTCCTCATGCTAGAGCCTTTTCGACTTTAGTGGAACTCATTCTATTTCAGGTTACGGTCGTTAACCGTCTGAAGGAACGGCAAACAGTTGCACCGGGCGGGCGAGCCGCAAACGTGCGCGCTGCTGCCCACCGAGGGCGGAGTGCTTGAGGTTTCAGGTGCATTGAGACGGACGTGGCGGATCAGAGCAGACCCAGTTCCGCCAACTCACGTTGCATGGCAGGGGGGAGGCGTTCGGCCCCGTCCTGTAGACCGGCCAGGTCCGGCGGAGCATCCTCCGGCTTGAGATAGCGCCAGCCTTGAAATGGTCTGCGCGCCTTACCTTTTACAACCACGAGTTCGGGGTCCAGCACGAACAGGCAGCACGGCGACCCGTTTTCTTTCTGGCCATCTTCAAAGCCGATCAGCCGCTGTCGTACCTGGATGATCCCCTTGATCACCCAATACAGCGAACCGCCGGCTAAAACCTCATCCTGGCGTCGCGGTGTCTGGAATGTTGTGTGGACCAGTTCCGCCTTGCCGGTTGCACGCTGACTAGCCGCCAGACACCTGTTTTGCCAGCGTACCAGATCATCGATCGTTTCCGCGCCGACTGCGAGTTTGACGATGTTCAGCGCCATCTCTTCAATCCCATGTTCCAGCCTTGTTGAAGCAGCATGTGAAAGGTTGGCTGCACGGTTATGAACCCGTGCTACGTGCTTGAGCCCATGTCAGGCAAGCTCAAGCGGCCCTCATCCACATCTCAACGCGAACATTCACTGCGCGGATGACACGCACTGTGACCGTTCAGCCAGCGTTCCTAGGGGTGGGCGTGTGGTCAGCCCGCTCACTTGATCTTGCAATAGCCTGTGTACTGGGCATAGACGGCCTGGCCCAACACGCCGAAATGACGTGAGTGAACAGCTGGGTACTTCCCGGTTTCTCCCACTTCGTCATAGATCGTCGTCAGGTTCAAAAAGCCCTCAGTCACAGCCTCAATGAAATGGCTTGCGTTGAGTGCCCGCACGATCCGCAACGTGCCGGGCGGCTTTTTCTCATTGGTCCGAAGCTCGGCGACCTGATTATCGAGGTTGATGGCATCAATCGAAAAAGAGAGCGGAGACGGTGTTCCAGCCTTGAATGTGCCTGCTTCAAAGCTCCCCGATGTTCCTGTGTTGAAGTTGCACACGAGGTTAGATGGCAACGCTGACACCGGCTGTGCCGTCGCGACAACCAACATGAAAATTGCGCCGAGACCGGCGAAGGACTGGCCGATGCGCCATCTGGTGCGACGACTGGGAAAGGACTGGAACATGGACGCTCCGAATGTGGTCATGAGTTTCTTGAGATGGGGTTTGTTCATCGTGGGTTGGATGAGAAAGAACTCCCGCGGTCTAAATGTGTCCAATCCAAGGGATTTCACCAACGGCATAGTGGACTGGTTGTCTGGCATCAGAAAGTGAACCTCACCTAGAGCGGGACGACCAATGGGTGGTTTGCTTACGAACCGTCACGATTGGATGGTGTGCAGCCGGGTTTATAGTCAGGTTCGTTTCGCCCGGATACGGCCTTGAATCATAGGCACAGAACTCACTGGTCTATTTTGCGCCTGCCTGATCGCGCCTTTACGAACGGAACTAGACTATGCGCCCGGGAATCCCGCCACGTCTAAAAACGCCTCAACTGTTGGCTTCGCTGGGCGCCGCAGCTGTTTTCGTGTGTGGGTGTGCAGCCAGTCCGACGTTACAGTCGCCAGGCTTTCAGAACCAAGTCCAAACAGGGTCTGTAAGCAAGGTTGCGATGAACGAACCGTTTGACTGCAAGCGGATGACCGGGAGCATGCAGATCCGTATTCTGCAACTTCGCACGTTTGATGCCGAAAAGCAGTCATCGAGCCTCTCGCGCATTCTGGGTGGTGCTACCACGTCCCTCTTCGGCGGAACAACGTTGCAGTCGCCGGATGGGCGGTATGAGAGTGACATGGCGCAACTCAAGGCGGACAATGCGAAACTCGCGGCTGCGGGATGCAAGATCTACGACCTTGATGCTGAAATGGCTGAGACCGACATGCGCAAGACGCCAAGGCCGCGTTGAGCCGCTACCGTTGCAGGCGGGCTTGGCGGCCATCCCGGCTCATGCCATGCGCATTAACTACCGATGCCTATCAGCTGCGTGAAGACAAATCAGCGACTTTCGGCCAGCGCCATCTCGTCCGGTGCGGGAAAGAGGTCCGAGGTTTTTCCAGTCAGCCAATACCCAACAAGCCCGATATATTCGCGGACCACCAGATCGAACCGTTTCAACCCATCCGACAGCGACGTAAACCCCCGGAACGATGATCCTTCGAGATGCGTTCTCAGATCGACCGGGTATGGGATGATGTCAAAGTTCACTGCGCGAAACGCACCGACCGAGCGGGGCATGTGATAACCCGATGTAATCAGGACCCAGCGCGCATTCGCGGCAGGTTCGGCAAGCGCCTTGGCCAGGACGGCGTTTTCGTATGTGTTGCGTGCGCGCGGCTCCAACAGGATACGGTCCGGGGAAACACCCATCTGTTCCAGAAATTTTCCCACCGGCCCGGCGAGACTTTGGCTGGTGTCGAGGCCGTCGACGACGGCTCCTGTGAACATGATTTTTGCTTTTGGATGGCGTCGCGCGAGGCGCAGCCCTTCGGTCAAACGTTCGGCGGCCTCGTTGACGGGAAGGCCGTGGTGGTCTGTGCCGCTCTCGAAGTCTTCAAATCCGCCCAGGATAATGATCCCATCAACCCGGTCCTTGAGGTCAGATGGATGTACGGCTGGGAAGCGGTGCTCCAGGTGGCTCAAGAGAATGTTGGCTGCAGGTGAATAACCTGCCACGCCGAATAGCGTGACACCGACAGCGCAGAGGGCCACTCCGAGACGCCGTGTCGAGCCGCCGCGCGCCAACGCCAGAAGCCCGAAGAGGAGAGCAAAGAAGGCGAAATTTGAGGGGCGCAGGACGAACCAGATTATTTTTGAAGCATAGAAAAACACGAACGACGTCTTCCCCGTGGCGCGTTGAACGGCATATTACCACACAGCCTGCTAGGCGTAGCACACTCAACCAGATATGCGTTTGGTGGTGCCGATATAGAGTTGACGGCACCTGTCAGCGCCCGATGTGGGCTTGGCGTCCATGTGGGCGAGCCGCTGAGCGCATACGTCGGCCGCTCGTCTGGCACCTGGTAGACCCTTCCCCGAGGCTGACGCTTGGGCCATTTGCTATGATGAAGGACCGTGATGAGCGAAGCGAATACGCCAAACCGTGCTGACAGGCTTCAGGCTCAGCCACCGACGCGCATCCCATGGCCGCCCTTGATGATTGCCGTGACCGTTTTGTCTGCCATTGGGCTTCGGATGGTCTTCCCACTCACTTGGCCGGGCGTCGACGATCTCCCGGCCAGGCTCGTGGGGCTTGGGTTTGGCGTTTTGGGGCTCGGACTGATTGTCTGGTCGGCTGTCACTCTCAACAAGCATCGTACAACCATCATGCCTCACAGATCAGCGGACAGTCTTGTGACGGACGGGCCTTTCGCGTGGCGCCGTAATCCGATTTATCTTGGTGATGTCTTTTTGTTCCTGGCAGCTGCCGAGGTGACAAAAAACGTCTGGTTCGCAATCCTGGTTCCTGTGTTCATGATTGCAGTAACCTATTTGGCGATTCTTCCGGAAGAACGGCATCTGGAAGGCAAGTTCGGAGATGCCTACCGCGACTACAAAGAGCGGACCCGTCGTTGGTTGTGACATGGCCTGCGCCGGAGATGGCCTTTTTTTTGTGGGGCGGCAAGCGCTTCCCCGGCGGGACTAACTATAGGCGGTCCGGCCACGACGTCTGCGGGACCAACGCCGGATTGATGCGGAACTGAAGGAGCCTAACGCGGCCATGACGCAAGAGTACGAAGACAAGGAACGCGAGTTTCTTGTTAATCTCAAAGCTGACACCGGCCGTGATCTGACCGAGTGGATGCAGGCCATCACGGATGCCGGCATTGATGACCGGAATGACCGTATCGACTGGTTCCGTCAGCAGGGCTTCATTTTCGCATGGGCATCGTGGATGGAACGTATCCACCACAACGGAGGCCGTCCGATTTATCTTGCATCGGTCCCGGTTGCGGACGACGCGGCGGACACTCAAAAAGGAAACGACGTTGCGGCTGGCTTACGTAGTCCCGGTGAGCGTTTGCCTCTAGACGGTGAACCTGTTGCGCCCATCGTGCGTGACGCTGCTGGGACTGACGATGGCACAATGGCGGACGCAGCCCCAGTACCAGCTCAAGCACCTGCTCAGCCCTCGTTTGATCCGTTTGCAGCGCTTCCGCGTGGAACGATCAAAACCGATGACGCCGATAAGCTCGGACAAACAGTCGCTCGCGCAAAAGCCTACGCACCGTTGATGACGTTCTTGCTGGGCCAGATCGCTCAACGCCTGCCGGATGCCTTTGCCGTGCCGGGTTCAGATTTTGTGCTGTTGCACGTATCGAAGCGAAAAGCAGCGCCTTTCGCCCTTATCGCAATCACGCAAAATGATTTGAAACTGGGGCTTCAACTCGGCACCTGGCCGATCCAGCCGCCGATGGAAAAGCTGCGTCTGCAGGGGCCCGCGGCGCGGGCTGGCCGTTCGTTGACGCATATGATCGGCCTGACAGATGCCCGGCAGATCGAAGCGGGGCTCGTTAATCTTATTGAGTCGGCCCACACGCGTGCCAAAAGCCGTTGAGAATCACCGTCCACCTGGATTGGGGGCCGTTGTCGACGGTCTCGTAGTCCGCGCTATCCGTTGTAGTCAGGGGTCCGCGAGAAAAACCGTCAACATTAACAGACGCTTATCGCAAAGAGAAAGTGATCCTGCGGCCTTTGAGAAACGCAACACGCGGTTGCCGAAATCGTATGGTAGCGTTTCCACATGGAAAGATTGGGCATGGAGCGCAACGTGACAGGCATCAAGCAGACACCGTGGCGAGGTACGGTTGCATCAGCCACACTGGTTGTGTGTGCCGTGCTAGCTTATCCACATGCTGCATCGGCTCAGACGGCACATCGCGACAGCATTGCCGATCTGCTTTCTGGCACGACATCTGAGGCAACTGAAAACGCGATCGATCCCAAGTCTGACCCCCGTGCTGGCGACCCGGACTATGAACGCGCGCGCGAGCTGATGCGGGCCATTGATGCCCTGCTCCAGGATACGGCCAAGAACAGGTCAGATGCCGCCCGCCTGCCAGGCCGGGACGAATTCCTGGTCACGCCGATCTGGACCGAGACCAAGGAAGACCGTGAGGAGAAAATCCGCGGGCTTCTTGATGCCGTGCTTGGCATCGTGACGGATGTTCCCGTGGTTGATGTTCAACGGCGGGTTGAGAAACTACGTCAGAACATCCGGAAGCTCGAAGACGAGATTGTCTCGCTGAAGGAGCGCAAGCTGCAAGCACCAGAAGGTGGCATGCTGCCCGGCGTCCTCACAGACACGGTTGAAAGTCTTCAGGCGTCAATTGAAGACGCCGGCAAGCGGATTGAGGCCAACCGCGAGGAAATCGCCCAGGCCAAGACTGAAATCAGCGTTGCGATGAAAAATGCCGGCATTCAGCTCGGCGATGATCAGATTGATCTGTTGCTGGATAGCGTCTTATCGGGCGATCTGGTGCGGCTTGTTGCCGTGTTCAACGCCGCCAAGCTGATCGACCGGCAATTGGGCGAGCGCATGGATGTGTCTGGCGACAATATCAAGGCGGCGCGCAAATACTTTGCCATGCATGCCGCGTTGTTTGCCATGCTGGTGCACGCGCAGGATTCGGCAATCGCCAAGATCGATAACTCCTACATGCCGAAGCTGGATGCGATCCTACGTGACATTCGTGCGGCGCGTTCAAAGACCGATGCGCTTTTGAAAAAGACCAACCGGCCAGACCAGCGGCGCGTGCTTGAAGCTAACCGCGAAAGCCAGAAGCTGGCGCGCGAGGCCGCCCAGGGCTACCGGCGATACCTGCAACAGCAGCGCGAGCAGATCGCGCGCGCGCGGGCACGGGCAACGCACGATCTTTCGATTGCCGACAACACATTCGAGACAGTGGAAGCGTCGTTTCAGCTGCGAACGCTGATGCGCGATTCGGCTGCCTCATTTGAAGCAATCGAGAAGCTGGAAGCGCCGACGTTCGATCAGATTTTCCGGAACGAAGAGCTGCGCCGCGAGTTTGAAAACCTGACGCGTAAGCTGGATACGCCGACGAGCTAATTGTTTCTGACCAGCGGCTTTAAGCATCATCGGATGCAAGCTGCGATACGCACGTACTGGCAAAACTGCGAACTACATAAGCAGTAAGGAGGCCAGTCCGAGGAAGGCAAAGAAGCCAACGACATCGGTGATTGTTGTGAGAAAGACGCCGGACGCAGGTGCGGGGTCGAGTTTTGCCCAGTCCATAGCGAGCGGTATCAGAATGCCCGCAAGCCCGGCGGCGATATGGTTGATGACCATTGCCACGGCGATCACCATCCCCAGTGTCCCTGAACCAAACCAGACATAGGCGATCCCAGCCAAGATCACGGCAAACAAAAGCCCATTGATCAGGCCGACGACGGCTTCTCTCGTAATGATTTTGGGGGCGTTGACGCCACTCAATTTATTGGTGGCCAAGGCACGGACCGTAACGGTCATGGTCTGGGTGCCTGCATTTCCGCCCATTGAGGCAACAATTGGCATGAGGACGGCCAATGACACCATCTGCTCAATGGTTGCATCGAATTGCTGGATGACCATTGAGGCCAGAATGGCGGTTGCCAGATTGACGATCAGCCAGGGGAAGCGCGAACGGACGGTGTAATAGACCGAGTCTGCGATCGACTCGTCACCGACACCGGCCAGGGCCTTCATGTCCTCTTCAGCTTCGTCCTGGATCACATCGACCACGTCATCCACAGTCACGACACCGACCATGCGGTCATTGCTGTCGACGACCGGGGCGGACATCAAGTCATAGCGGCGGAATTCGCGCG
Organism: Pseudomonadota bacterium; assembly: GCA_039819785.1. Lineage (GTDB taxonomy): Bacteria > Pseudomonadota > Alphaproteobacteria > Rhizobiales > Hyphomicrobiaceae > JBCBRD01. The sequence goes on from JBCBRH010000010.1 coordinate 66,069, forward strand.
CCACTTCTTCCTGGTCTTCGTCGGCCCGCACGACGCGCCGATCCGTTGTCATGATCGCTTCGACCGTGACGTGGCGTTTGGTACGTACCAAGGCGGACAGACTGACAGCCCCGAGAACGCGGTATGCAGGGTCGATGACGAACAACTCTGAGAACGTAAATGGCAGGTCTTCCGCTTCGCGCAGATAGTCGATCACCTGCCCGATGGTCCAAAACGGCGGCACAGCGACAAAGTCGCTTTGCATGAGACGTCCGGCTGTTTCTTCGTCGTAGTCGAAGTTCCGCTCAAGGGCTGCGCGCTCGCCCGTGGGCAGCTGTTCGAAAATCTCCTGGCGATCTTGTTCTTCGAGGCTTTCCAGAAGATAGGCCGCGTCATCTGAATCAAGCTCGGTGACGGCCTGGGCCAGAAGCTCATTGGGCAGTTCCTCCGACAGCTGGTCGCGGACTGTTTCATCCAGTTGTGAAAAAACTTCAAAGTCGAAGTCGGGCCCGGAGATATTAACCAGTGCGACGCGGTCGGCTGGTTCCAAGAATTCGATAATGTCGGCAAGATCAGGCGTGCTCAGTGAAGCCGTAAGTTCGGTGATCGCAGCCTTATCGTTGGTCTCGAGGGCATCATGAATGGCCCGGATCTGGATGCGGCTTGGCTGCTCAGACTGTGTCGGCGAGCCATCAGTTACGGTGTCAGACATTGCGCACCTTTTCTCCCCTGCGCCACGGTGGTGACGCACACTTTTTCGACGGCCCCGGTGGCGAACCCCACCACGTTGTCATCCCGGCATCTGTTGCAGGGGTTCCCTCTCCGTTTACGCGTGCCTGTGGACGTTACTTTTGCCGCGCTCCACATTCAGTGCCAGATAGAGTTCAGAGCCCCACCCAGTTCAGTGACAGACCCAGCTGTAGCGGATTGTCCGCGCAAAAAGCCCCGGGATCACACGCGTTGTGCAGGCCTGTTTGCGCGATTCTGGTCCGGCCGGGAGGTCATGGAGGTCACGGGCCACACGAGGCTCACAGTCAGAGGAATGGACAATAATCTTTCACGCTGGTCAGGCGTTTTGCCCGCCGGCGTTCATTTCTGAACAAAATGGCGGAGATCTGATAATGGCTGCGCCCGCCGCACCTCACTGAAAGAACAACATCTGGTGGCCTGCCGCTGATCACATTCAAACCGCATCCCTTGGACCCTGCCCGCGTCGGACGAGCGACCGGCGGGTTCTACACATCGCTGACCCACTCCATCTCAAACACGTTTGTGCGTTGGACGTCCATCTTTGAAGGGACAAAATAGTCGAACTAACCCGAGCATGAGACGTGCAGGTGTACCAAACAGCGCTCACGCGAGCGTGAAATCACTGGTGCTGGCTGGCCACATCATCAACAGCCCTCAAAGCTGCATGCCCATGAATGAACGCGATTCCACTACAGTGTCCGGCATTGGACTGTTATATCGACTCGGTAACATCGCGTGGCTTCATTTGTCCGGTTCGCGTCTTAAGCGTCGGAGCCCTAACGTTTAGAGCGGTTTTTGTGCGCCAAGCTGCATTGCAACCAATGCATCGGGCTCCCAGCAAAAGAGCATCTCACATGCCACTTCAAGACATTACCGGTTCATGCTTGCCTTCAGCTTGGCGCGCACTCTTTGCTGTAACAGCGCTGGGTGCGGTGTGTGTGTTTACGGGCGCTACCGGGGCGCAGGCTGACCGTGCAAGTTGTGAAAACCGCACCGGCGCGCTTGGTGTTGAACGCGTCGTTGAAATTGATACAGCCGATGGGCCGCGCTTCGGCAATATGCAGTACAAGGAAATCGACTTCCTGAAGCCGGGTGAAGTCGTCTTGACCTTCGATGATGGACCACTGCGCCGCTATTCGCTGGATGTGCTGAATGCGCTGGAACGGCACTGCACCAAGGCGACGTTTTTCATGGTCGGGCGGATGGCCGTCACCGACCCAGTGCTTGTGAAAGAGATTGATCGGCGTGGACACACGGTTGCTTCGCACACCTGGTCTCACAAGAACCTGGGCCGCCAAAGCGCCAAATCAGCCAAGCGCGAGATCGAGCTTGGCATCAGTGCGATTTCGGCTGCGCTGGGTAAACCGGTAGCGCCGTTTTTCCGGTTCCCTTACCTGAGTGATCCAAAGCGAATGCAGGCCCACCTTCGCAAGCGGGGGATCGGTAATTTTTCGATCGATATTGACGCTGTCGATTTCAGGACGCGGTCGGGCTCAGTCATCGTCGAGCGCATCATGCGCGGACTGAAACGCCAAGGTAAGGGTATCTTGCTGTTTCACGACATCCAAAAATCGACTGCGCGGGGCCTGGGTAAGCTTTTGGACCGGCTGAAGCGCGGTGGTTACAAGGTCGTGCACATCGTTCCCAAGGCTCCCGTAAAGACCCTGGCTGAATACGATGACGACGGCATGAAAATCTTGATGAAGCGCAAAGCGCGGGCCGGTGAGCGGCCTCTCGCAAAGCGGTCTATTGTCTGGCCGGTTTCGCTGGGGAACCTCCCACCGACCGAAGAACTCAAGATTGTGCCGCCGGTGAAGACTTTCGTGCGCAAGGGCCGGATTGCGCCAATCGAAGCCGTTATTCCGCAGCGACGTCCGATTGACATCACAACAAAAGCCAATGCCAAAGCCGAGGTGCGCAAGACGCCTGCAAAGCGTGCGATTCTCAGGAACTCGTATGCCAAGAGAGCCGAGGAAGAGCCCCGTAACACTCGAGATTGGCGGGACGACGCGTTCAACAATCAGTAGCCCCTGGCTTGGCTGCGTGGTTCATGTTTGATGCGCAGAAACTCCTTGCGTTTCGTAAATCGGCCTTATTTGTTGGTGCACACCTGAGGATAAAGGCTGCTTAGGCCCAAGTGGGTCCGTCGATGTATGCGTACCGGAGAATGTTGCCGAGCATGGTGAAGTCCCACGACACAATCGCTCGGCGGATGGCGGCACAGCTGGATATCCCATATCGCACTCCCAGGTCGTTCCTTCGCCCATGTCACGGTGCAACGCCTTTAAGGGTCAGCTTTAAGCGCGCTGTCTTTATTTCCCTTGTCGCATTGGCCGGTGCCGCACCGGCTGTTGGGCAGTCTCTGCCCGCATTTGCTCCCAATGCTGACCTCCTGCTGCCTCAGCCGTCCGATAGCACGACTTCAGACCCGTCAGGCCTCTCGTCTTCTGGGGACGATGTCGCGCCTGCTGGATCCGATGCGCCTGATGCCTTGGTGCAAGAGCCAGTGGCTCAACCAGCGCCAGTTGCCTGCCCTGGAAACCCTGACGCCATTGGCGTGTCACGGATCATCGAAATCGACGCCAGAACCGGTCCGCTTTTTGGTGTGATCACGCAGCAGACAAAAGAACCGAGCTTTCTCAGGCCAAAGGAAGTGGTTCTGACTTTCGATGACGGTCCGGTTCCATGGATTACCGGGCCCATCCTTGAGACACTGGCCGCCCACTGTACGCGCGCAACTTTTTTCAGCGTCGGCAGAATGGCGGTGGCCTACCCCAAAACCCTGCAGGCGGTGGTCGACGCAGGTCACACGGTCGGCGGACATACGTGGTCGCACCCTCTCAACATGCGCCGCTTAAGCAGCGAGAAGGCCATCGCGCAGATCGAGCATGGTTTTTCGGGCATTGCCGAAGCGATCAAGGACGATGTTGCACCGTTCTTCCGGTTTCCCGGCTTGAGCGACAGCCCGCACATGCTGGCTTATCTTCAGTCGCGCGGGATCGCGTCTTTTACCGTGGATGTGGTCAGCGAAGACAGCTTCATTCGCGATTCCGATGATCTGGCTGAGCTGACGCTCAAGCGCATCCGGCGGATGAACGGCGGGATCGTGCTGTTCCATGACATCAAGACGGCCACAGCCAAGGCGCTGCCAGAGATCTTGAATACGCTGAGCGCGGAGGGGTACAAGGTTGTGCATCTGCGTCCGCGCCGCATGCTTAAGCCCAGTGCAGACCACCCTGCGCCGAAACTTGTGGCAGGTGCGGGTGATCAGCTATCGCAGCTGGGCGGGGACGGGGTTCTTGCGCAAACCCTGGATGCGGATGGAAACCCTGTCCGACGCCTGGTTCCGTTTTTCCGTGTGACAGCCTTGGAGCGTGCGCTTGATCCAGCGGTGAATGGTCGGCCAGTGAGTGTGCTTGAAGTGCCTGCGCGCGAGCGGGTGCCAGGTCTTGGCATCACCGTGCCATCGGGACCGATGCCGGTGCCGCCGCTTCCCGAACGTCGTGTGGATCACGTCGATGCGGTTGGGCGGAGTGATCTCATACCGTCTGCACCGCAAGTGCTGCCAGCCAACGGGCAGTCGTGAACCACCGGTCGGAGCGGGGATTGGGAGAGCGGGTTGATTATCTTTGGTGGGGGCCTGATGCCGCCTGAGACACTGAGATCTGAGGCATCATTTCCTGAGATGGCGCTATGTTTTTGTCGGCACTCTAGAGCCGGTTTGCTTTTCCTGGACTAGCAAAGCAGGCTCTAAGCTCTTGAGTTGGAGCATGTTCCGGGCGGAAAACCGCGTACACTTTTCCTGAACATGCTCGAGTGGCCAACACTGATGCGTCGCATAAAAATTGTGTCAGGTGGTGAAATGGTGCGACCGAGAAGACTCGAACTTCCACGGGTGTTACCCCACAGCGACCTCAACGCTGCGCGTCTACCAGTTCCGCCACGGTCGCACGACAGTTCGGATCGTATAAGCTCCGAAACCCTGGCCGCTTCGGAGTTGGGGTGAATACCAGCCGGATTTGGGAAACGCAAGCGCTGAGAACCGCCCAGTCTCGCCCCTGCTGAAAACCAAGACTGGCATGTTGTTGAGACTTACACTTCTTGGAGACTCACCACCGGAGGGACTGGCCCTAAGCCGCGACTGCCTTCGATTAGGGACAGTCCTCGATCCGGGATTGTCTTTGATCGAGGAGTGGCCCAAGAACCAGACCAGCCAACGGGTGCAACATGCGCATGGGGCTGTTCTGGCAGCCCGCACTTAAAACGACGAGACCAGATGCCGCCACATCCCCATACGTTGATCGCTGAATGGGCCGTTTCGCCGCCAGGCCTCCACGTGCCATATCTCACCGCACTTGAGGCGATGGAGTTCCGGGCTGCTGCCATTGCGGACGGCAGTGCCGATGAGCTGATCTGGCTCCTTGAGCACCCGCCAATCTATACAGCTGGAACGAGTGCCAAGCCGGGTGACCTCTTAGAGGCTGACAGGTTTCCCGTGTACAAGACCGGCCGTGGTGGACAATACACCTATCACGGGCCTGGCCAGCAGGTGATCTACGTCATGCTGGATGTGAAAAAACGGTTTGGGGATGTCCGCAGTTTCGTCACCGCGCTTGAAGCGTGGATGCTTAAGGCGCTCCAGTCTTTCGACATTGACGCTGTGACCCACAAGGACCGTGTGGGAGTATGGGTACCACTGGATGCGATGGGTCAGCATCGCATCGGGCAGACATCGACCAGCGAGGCCAAAATCGCCGCCATTGGCGTGCGCCTGAAGCGGTGGGTATCGTTTCACGGCATGAGCGTGAACGTTGATCCGGACCTGACGCATTTTGAGGGCATCGTTCCGTGCGGGATTTCACACTTGGGCACAACGAGTCTCAAGCAGCTCGGACGCAGCAGTGCCCCCCAAACCGTTCAGACTGTGCTGCGAAAAAGTTTTGAAGCGACCTTCGGCCCCACGCGGGACGGTATGAGCCCACCGTACAAGACTGATTCATCGACTTCACTTTAGGCCCGCGCAATGCCATGGCGTCTAAGGCGCTTTGCGTGGCTGACGTGCCGCTGGGCCGGCATCGTTATAGTAAACGACCCCGTCCTCGACGCTCAGCCGCTCATTGCCCTCCAGAATATATGTGCCGTCCTTCGCACCCGCGAGCGCAAGTGTGCAGCCCTTGGGACAAAGTCCGGTGAGAACCTGATTTGGCTCTAGCGTGTAGCCAGCCCGTGTCGCGCCCTTCACAATCGTCAACTGCCACGTCTTGGTCGATGCATTGGCGATGGTGATGCCTTCATCTGACGGTTCGGCGTTGAGACCGCCGCCGGGAAGCCCCAGGAGTAGCGCGAACACCAGTCCGGCACGAATGGCGTGCATATGTCATCTCCCATGGCGTCTCGACTGAGGCGCGAACTACTTTTTTCGAGCCGCCTTCCGGGCGGCTTCAATGCCCTTGACCACTGGCTTCTTTGTTTTGGACTTCGCACCGGGTTTTTTTGCGGCAACCTTAGATGCTGTCTCCATATCAGCTGTCGACTTTTTCGACGCAGCCTTCGGCTTGGTTGCAGCTTTCTTCGGGGCTGCCTTCTTGGCGACGGACGACTTTAAAGCCGGTTTTTTGGCTGCCGGCTTGCTGGCGGCTTTCTTGGCAGGTGCTTTCTTGGCGGGTGCCTTCTTTGCTGCCGTCTTCTTCGTGGCTGGTTTCTTCGCTGCCGCTGCCACTTTCGATGCTGGCTTCTTAGCTGCAGCCTTCTTCGCCGCTGGCTTCTTCACAGCTGCTTTCTTGGCTACGGGCTTCTTTAAGGCTGCCTTCTTGGCTACTGGCTTCTTGGCTGCAACCTTTTTGGCGGCTGGTTTTTTGACTGCGGGCTTCTTGGCCGCCGCCTTCTTAGCTGCCGGCTTCTTCGCGGCCGCTGGCTTAACGGTGGTCTTGGCTGCTGGCTTTTTCGTTGGTGTCTTTTTCGCGCCAGCCTTCTTGGTCGTTTTCGTTTTCATCAGACTTGCCTCACCGGGTTGAGGAGTTACTCTTAACTGCTTGAATGTGCAGACATCATCTGCGCCGTGCTGTACTCTTGTCAGAATTAGCTCAGGCCACAAACGGAAATTTCCGCTGTTGGCTATCGGAATTTCCGATAGGTCGATTTCACGATCGCCAGTGGGCCTGATGTCAGTTTCGAGTTCGCGGTGCTCAAGCGCAAATGGATATCACTCTCGCACGAACCTTCCTGACCGTCAGTGAAACCGGGAGTTTCATTGATGCGGCCCGCCGTATGCACGTCACTCAATCAACGGTTTCCGCGCGCATCAAAAGCCTTGAAGACGCACTTGGAATGCCGCTGTTCGAACGCTCGCGGACGGGTGCAGATCTTACGTCTGCTGGTGAACAATTTCGTAAGCATGCCATCGCTTTGGTACGCGTGTGGCAACATGCACGCCTCGAAGTGCAGCTGACCGCGGAACACTCAGACCATCTTGCCGTCGGAGCATCGAGCAGTTTCTGGAATGATTTCCTGATCCGTTGGGTCTCTTGGATGCGCGAAGAGGTGCCTCAGATCGCGGTGTCGGCATCCAGTGGTTCGTCGAATGTCTTGGTGCAGCGGCTGCTGGAGGGAACGCTCGATCTGGCGATCATGTATCGCCCGCCTCATCCGCCGGGACTTGTGGCGGAGCATTTGTTCGATGACGAAATTGTGCTGGTAACAAGCGTGCCTGCGGGCAGCAGGCGGAAAGCCAGCGATTATGTGTTCGTCGATTGGGGTCGTGACTTCAGACAGGATCATGCGACCGCCTACCCGGAGTTGACCGCCACGGGCCTGCATCTGGATATCGGCATTTCAGGTTTGAACTATCTCCTCAGCAACGAGGCAACCGGATATTTCCCCATGCGGCTCGTCAAACGCCACCTCCCGCGCTCACGGCTGAGGGTGCTGAAGCGCCGGCGCAAATTCACCTATCCGGTCTTTGCAGTCTACCCGGAGGCCCGGGACGAAGACGCCTATGAGCCCTTGCTGGAAGGCTTGAGGCGGACGGTCTCTCGACTGGCATGAACGGCGGGACACTTCCAAGTTGCATCCACTGCCAACGCACATATCCCTCACGCTCAGGCCGTCGCTGCATCCGATGGATAACCGCGCGATGGTTGTCGTTTCGAGGTTTTCGCCGCTTTCGTGACTTTCCCCCGTCTCGCGCGTGAAAAACCGCTCGCGTCGGGTTCCGGGCCAAAACGATTGTCGCCTGTCTGTCCGCGCCTGAAGTGGAGGTAAAGGAGAGCCGCGAGCATCGGGCCTAGATTTCCGATGGCGTTGAAGACCATGGCTGGCGATGTCGGGGTAATGTGGCCGGGGTTGAACATGGTCAGCGTTAGGATCGCCACGGCGACGCTCCAGACGACCAACCCGATCATCCCGAACGGCAACCAAATCCAGCTACGGCCCAAATCGTGCAGTCGCTTGATGACAACGGCGACCACAGGCCAAATCACAACCACGTTCAAAACGATGACGACCGGATGGCTCCAATGGAGATCCAATGCGAACAGGATGGCTGCAAAGACCAACTGGGCAGGCAGCAGAACGAGCGCGATCCAGGCAAGGCCTTTGCGGCTACAGCGCCCACGTGGATCAAACAGGTCGATCAGCCAACGTCGGGCAGACGTGACTGTGGAGGATGGGGTGGTGATGGTTGTCGACATAACGATCACAGCCTCGATGCATGCGGGGTGGTCCAACTGATTTGGGGCCACATTCGCATATCAAGGTTGCCAGCCGGATGAAGCGTGGGCTTCGATTTGAAACTTCTACGCAAGGCTTCGTTAACGCGGGGCACTCGCCCCCCTGCATCCTCGCCACCGTCTACCGGGACACCAGGATGATGGAGCTGGTGCTATGCGGGCGCTGCAAACTCCAGGATGATCTCATCAACAGCGAGACTGTCGCCGGCCTTGGCGTTCACTTTACTGACCGTACCATCGCGTTCGGCGCGCAGGATGTTTTCCATCTTCATGGCTTCCACGACGGCGAGCGCGTCTCCGGCTTTGACGGCAGCCCCCTCCTCGACGTGAATTTGCTTCACGAGGCCGGGCATCGGACATAGAAGGAAATTGCTCATGTCGGCAGCAATTTTTTCCGGCATCAACCGGGCGAGTTCGGCTTCACGCAGTGTGTAGACATATGTCTGCTGGCGTACACCGCGATAGGACAACTCCAGCCCGTTAAGGATCGACCGCACCTGGACATTCACAGTCAAGTCCCCAACGGTTCCGGTCCATAATGGCTGACCGGGCCACCAGTCCGATGTCACTTGAAGGGTCTTGTCGGTTGTGCCATCTGGCCCATCAGCCCCAATCAGGGTCACGCGCGCGGGCTGCCCAAGCGCACCTTCGATGTGCACTTGTTGTTCGCTATCTCCAAGTTTCACGACGCGATCGGTTGCAAACCGGACGGGCTGGCCGTCCATCTGGTGGGTGATCTCACGCCGGCGCACGTTGTTGAAGTGATCAACGGTGGCAGCCACAGCCACCATGACCTCGCGGGCATCCTTGTCGGGCTCGCGGGCAACGAAGCCGTCTGGGTATTCTTCGGCAATGAACCCTGTCGACAGGCGTCCCTCGATCCAACGCGGCGACTGCATGAGGGCGGTGAGAAAGGGGATGTTGTGCTGAATGCCATCAATTACGAAGGCGTCCAGTGCATCGGCCTGCATCTCGATGGCTTCTTTGCGGGTCGGCGCATGGGTGACCAGCTTCGCGATCATCGGGTCATAGAACATTGAAATTTCGCCACCTTCGAAGACGCCGGTATCGTTGCGAACCGTGCGACCGTTCTGACTGGTTTCAGCCGGTGGGCGGTAGCGTACAAGGCGCCCGATGGAGGGCAGAAAATTCCGGTAGGGGTCTTCGGCGTAGATGCGGCTTTCAACCGACCAACCTTTGAGCTTGATGTCCTTTTGCGCAAATTGAAGCTTTTCACCGGCGGCCACGCGGATCATCTGTTCGACGAGGTCGATGCCCGTAATCAATTCGGTGACGGGGTGTTCGACCTGAAGTCGTGTGTTCATTTCCAGGAAGAAGAAGCTTTTGTCCTGCCCGGCCACGAACTCCACAGTGCCTGCGGAATCGTAATCGACGGCCTTGGCAAGGGCTACGGCCTGTTCACCCATGGCGCGACGGGTTTTCTCATCCAGCAGGGGTGAGGGGGCTTCTTCGATGACTTTCTGGTTGCGCCGTTGGATGGAGCATTCGCGCTCGCCGAGGTAGATGGCGTTACCGTGTTTGTCGCCTAGGACCTGGATTTCGATATGACGCGGGTTCTCGATAAATTTTTCAACGAAGATGCGATCATCGCCGAAGGAGGATTTGGCTTCTGAACGTGCAGAGTCAAAGCCTTCCAGGCATTCCTCCTTGTTCCAGGCAATGCGCATGCCCTTACCGCCACCACCGGCAGATGCCTTGATCATCACCGGGTAACCAATGTCTGCGGCGATCTTGGCTGCTTCTTTCGCCGAGGCGATTTCGCCAACGTGGCCTGGCACGGTCGAGACATTTGCAGCAGCAGCCGCCTTTTTGGATTCGATCTTGTCGCCCATGGCCGCGATGGCCTTCGGGTTTGGCCCGATGAAGACGATGCCGTTCTTTTCCAGTTCCCGCGGAAAGCTTTCACGCTCGGACAAGAAACCGTAGCCAGGGTGCACGGCTTCGGCGCCGGTCTCCTTACAAGCAGCGATGATCTTGTCCATCACGAGATAGGATTCTGAGGCCGCTGGCGGACCGATATGAACGGCCTCATCGGCCATCTCAACGTGCAACCCATCGCGGTCCGCGTCGGAATAGACGGCAACCGTCTTGATCCCCATTCGTCTGGCGGTCTTCATGACCCGGCAAGCGATTTCACCACGGTTGGCAATCAGAATTTTCTTGAACATCGCCCGCTTTGGTCCTGTCGTCGTTGAATTCGGTCGGAGTTGGCCCGTTTGAGGCAGGTGCGGCGCACCGGCTTAAGTGAGGCCAGGGTGGGAGTGTTTTCTAGACGCCACGGCGTTCGGCGTAAACAGCGCCTTCAGTTGTGCGTGGAAGTGGCGCAAATGACCGGGGAACCGGCAAGGTTTGGCCGAAGGATCGAATGATGGATACGGCGAAACGTTAAGTCGCGGCCTGTGATGTGGCCGGTGTCCCCGTCCCCGTCGCCTCTGGGGCTCGTGGTGGACGAACGTTGTTTTTCATTTCGACGCGCTGTCGAACGAGGTCAACGGCGGCTTTCAGCTCATAGTACCTGTCGGCATAGTGCCAGGGGACGGGGATATTGTTCACAGCCCGATCAATCTCCAGGATCTCATCGGCCAAATCATCGGTCGATGCGCCTTGCGGGGACTTTTCCAGGCGCTTTTCAAGCGTTCTTAATTCCTGGAACCAGTAGAAAATCCGGCTCTTGATGCGGGTTTCGTAAACCCACGGCACCACCTTGATGAGTGGCAGCAGGATGGTGGCGATGGGCACCGCCATCACGATCGTGCGCTCAATGAAGGAGGCCAGCCAAAAGGGGAGGTAGCGCTTCAAAAATGACCGGCCGTCTTCATAGCTGCGGCGGGCGTCCTCGGACAATTCGTATTCGGGGTCATAGGCTTTTGGAAACTCGTTAACCTGCTGGAACATTCCGCCTTCGCCGTGGACCTCCTTGAGGGCTTCGACCATGAGCGCGATGATACCATGGTGCGTATCCGCGCGTGCGACCAGGGCTGTCTGGGCGGCCAAGAGATCGATATCGTCTTCTGGTATGCCATCGACGAGGTCCACCACGCCTGCTGGCAATGTCACGCGCGTCAAGTAGGGGAGGAGGCGCGTGTAGGCTTCGGCTCGCCTCAGGCTCAGGAGCTTGAGCCCGCGGGTGCGCAGGAGTTCGCCGATGAGCGGCGCTTTAGGGGACAGGACCAGGAAGATCGCATCGACTTTGCCGGTTTTCAGCGCATCGGCTGCCGGGTTGCCGCCAAGTGCCACCAACTGCGTGTTGTCCGCATCGATCCGGTTTGGGGCCAGCAACGCTTCCACGAGTGTTCGCGTCCCACTTCCTTCGCCACCGATGGCCAGGCGTTTTCCCCGAAGGTCACGCAGGTCGGTGAGCGTGTCCGGGTTGCGGTAAAAGATCCAAAGCGGCTCTGGGAAAATCCGACCCAGCGACACGAGGTCGGGGATGGTCTGCCCGTCCGCTCTCGCGCTTGTGGCGATCCCCCCCTGCATGAGCGCAAGATGGATATCAGCTGTCTCGCTGCCGAGCCGCTCAAGGTTTTCCATTGAACCGGCCGATGGCACGACCTCCAGCTCGATATCGGACCGTTCGAGGACTTTGGCGTACTTGTTGGCGAAGGTGTAATAGCCGCCCCCGCTGCTGCCTGTGGTGATCTTAACCTTGGAGGGCGGGGCAGGCTCCACGAATTGAAACGCCAGCCAGAATGCGCCCGCCACAAGAGCAACAGCTGGACCAATGATCAGAAGCATCTCACGCGTTTGAGCACGAGGGAAAAATGTCTTGAGCATCGGCAATGGCCTTTTCATTCACATTCAGGCTCTGCACCCGGCTGCGGAAGATAGACCAACAAACACAAGCGCCTAGTTTTTTTACGGCGTTTTCCCCGGGACTGGCCGTTTGGTAAAGCGGTTCAGCACCAAAAAGGGCCACCCAGACCATGGGCAGCCCTACTCTTTGGAGTATCGCACAGTATTCCTTGGCGCCAAGCCGATAGAACGGCGACAGGGCTTGCAAGTTTCGCCTAGGCGGCCACTGCCAGACGCTGGACGACGTCCTCAATCCGGGCATCGAGCTGCGGCATCTCTTCACTTAGAAACTGGATCAACGCATGCTCGTTGGTGCTGAGAACTCCATCACGGTCGATTTGCTCGCAAAGCCAATTGATCTCATCCTGGGTCAGTTCTTCACCCGTGACAATCTCAAGGCGCTGGCGCTCCAGTTTGGCGATCGCGCGGTCTTCCTTGGACTGCATCCGGTAAGCTGCCAGAACACCGCTGAGGCCTTGCTTGGCGATTGAGACGATCATCGCACCTGGGTCCAAGGTTGCTTCTTCGTCATTGAGCCAAGCTTCAGAACGGAGTGCCTCTTCACGGCTTGGCACTGCATATCCCGATGATCCCAGGATGACGTTGGCGATCGCCTTGACGAACAGTTCCGTCCAGGCCGGGCATGCGGTTGCGTCGACGAGGGCTGCATCAATCTCAAAGAGCTTTTCGGCCTCCGCGCGCGTGACGCCGATGCAGCCGTCACCGCCAAAGGCATAAATCATCCGTCGAATGAGATCGACTTCAGCGTCCGTAATCGTGCCTGGGGTGAGTTGTTGACCGGACCGCAAGGGGCCGTTGCCTTCGATGACCGCAAGTTTGACCTGGTCCAAGGCAAACGCGATGAGGCGGGGCGGGGACCAGCGCGCCTGGTCGATGACATAGATCAGCGCATCAAGCTCGGTCTTGGTCTGCACCATTCCATCCCGGCTGATGGCCTCCAACAGCCAATCTGCATTTTCAATCGTCACATAGCCTTCGGGCTGCGCTTGGCGCACAACATAGTCCGTGACGGCTTCGACAAAGAAATCAGCCCAGGTGTCGTCTTGAACGTTGCAGGCGTCGTGGATCTTGAACAGGTCATTGGCTTCAGAGGCTGAAATGTCGCCATCACTGTAAAAGGCGCGGCGAAGCCTTTGGACATCGCCATCGCGGATGTTGCCGCGGGCGAGGATTTCATCGACGTCGACGGATTTGAAGCTTGACATGACCTGTTCCACTCGTCTGAACCACAAAGATGGTGAATAAACTCTTGCTCAAGACTAGGCGGGGAAGGATTACCAAGCGGTGAAGACCTGATGCCTGTCGGGGCACTTTGAGCCCCCGGAGTTGAACCGGTCGTGGCATTCATCTGTTGGGTGTGTCGCACAAGTCGCGTTTCGACGTATTTGCTGAAACGGGTGTGCGTGCTATCCAGCCTCCGCCCCAGTCTCGTGGCGACCCTTCCATATGACGATCCCTCTCCAAAAGGCGAACAACAGATGAAAGCAGTGATTGAGGAGCTGGAAGTGCGGCGTGCCAATGCCCGGCTGGGCGGAGGCGAGCGGCGCATTGAGGCCCAACACAAGCGGGGTAAACTGACGGCGCGTGAGCGGGTCGACCTGTTGATGGACGAAGGGTCGTTTGAAGAATTCGACATGTATGTCGAGCACCGGTGCACCGAATTCGGCATGGAAAACAACAAGTTTCCAGGCGATGGCGTGGTGACCGGCTGGGGGACGATCAACGGTCGCGTCGTGTACGTATTCGCCAAGGATTTCACCGTTTTTGGTGGCTCCTTGTCTGAAACCCACGCCAGGAAGATGATCAAGGTCCAGGATATGGCCTTGAAGAACCGGGCGCCCATCATCGGATTGTTCGATGCAGGCGGTGCGCGTATCCAAGAGGGCGTGGATGCGCTTGGCGGATACGGCGAGGTGTTTACCCGCAATGTCATGGCATCGGGCGTCATCCCGCAGATTTCGGTGATTATGGGACCTTGTGCGGGCGGCGATGTCTATTCGCCTGCCATGACAGACTTTATCTTCATGGTGCGCGACACTTCGTACATGTTTGTCACCGGGCCGGACGTGGTGAAGACCGTCACAAACGAAGAGGTGACGGCGGAAGAACTCGGCGGTGCCAAGGTGCACACGTCAAAGTCTTCGATCGCCGATAATGCCTATGAAAATGATCTTGAGGCGTTGTTGCAGATGCGACGGCTGATGGATTTTCTCCCGTCCAACAATATGGCAGGCGTTCCCGAGTTGCCGACGCTTGATCAGGCCGATCGCGTCGAAACCTCTTTGGACACGCTTATTCCGGACAACCCGAACCAGCCCTATGACATGAAGGAATTGATCACGAAGGTGGTCGATGAAGGCGACTTTTTCGAAATTCAGGAGAACTTCGCCAAGAACATCATCACCGGCTTTGCGCGGATGGAAGGGCGCACGGTGGGGATCGTATCGAACCAGCCCATGGTTCTCGCCGGTGTCTTGGATTCCGATGCGTCACGCAAGGCCGCCAGATTTGTCCGGTTTTGTGATTGTTTTGATATTCCGCTGGTGACGTTCGTCGATGTGCCAGGCTTTCTGCCGGGCACAGCGCAGGAGTACGGCGGGCTCATCAAACACGGTGCGAAACTGCTGTTTGCCTTCACGGAGGCGACGGTGCCGAAGGTGACGGTCATCACACGGAAGGCTTACGGCGGTGCCTATGACGTCATGAGTTCCAAGCACATTCGCGGTGACGTGAACTACGCCTGGCCCACCGCTGAGATCGCCGTGATGGGGGCGAAGGGCGCAGCTGAAATCCTCTACCGGTCAGAGCTTGGCGATCCTGAGAAAATTCAGGCCCGGATCAAGGACTATGAGGAGCGCTTCGCAAATCCGTTTGTAGCGGCTGAACGCGGCTATATCGATGAAGTGATCCTGCCGAGTGACACGCGAATACGGATTTGCCGCGCTCTGAATATGCTGCGCAACAAGACACTCGAGAACCCTTGGAAGAAACACGACAACATTCCGCTGTAGGTCTCATTCCCTGATTTCAGTCACCCCACCGCAAGGATACCTTTCATGATCCAGCCGAAATCCCGCAAGGGGTTCAACCGACGGTCTATCCGCCGTCTTCTCGAAAACGCGGCCATGGGCCTGATCGCGGGGTTCGCCGTTGTTGGTTCAGGCAACCTATCCATGATCTCATCAGCACACGCCGAAGAAAGGCCAAACATGACCACCACCGACTCTGGATTACAATTTACCGACGAGGTCGTGGGCACGGGCGCGCAACCGGAAACCGGGCAGACATGCGTCATGCACTACACCGGCTGGCTTTATGTGGACGGGAAGAAAGGCGCGAAGTTCGACAGCTCTGTCGACCGTGGCCAGCCTTTTGCCTTCAAGATTGGCGTGGGGCAGGTGATCAAAGGCTGGGACGAAGGGGTCTCCACCATGAAAGTCGGCGGCAAGCGGACGCTCATCATCCCACCAGACCTTGGATACGGCGCGCGCGGGGCCGGTGGTGTCATTCCCCCGAATGCCACGTTGCTGTTCGAGGTGGAGCTGCTCGACATCAAGGGCTAAAGCGGGACTGAACCGGATAGGGCTCCTCCAGTCAGGGGCTTCGTCTGCAGGTCTGTGGATTTCGATTTCAACCGTGCGCGATCAATGTTTGATCCCGCGCGGTTTTTCTTTTGCCGAGTCCCCCATCATTAGGTTGCTGAGCGATGAAATCCGGTGATGTCCGGCTGCTGGCATACCGAAGCAAGGCGGAAAGTCGTTCGCTTCCTAAACGCTGTGTGAAATCAGATTTCAGTTCGCGTTCAACCTGCGATGCGCAAAACGCATTCACCGCGTTTGAAACGTGTCCGACCCGGTTCACTTTGAAATTGCTCAACAGCCCGATGGAGGTTTCCGCCATGTTCACAACAGCAACCAAATCGACCAACCCGATCAGCGTCGCCACGGCCCTTTCGGTCTTTGCGCTAGCAGCGCTCGCACTGACAGGTGCCTCTCAAACAGCAGCGGCGCATTCATTGAAAGCGCATAAGTCTGAGTTGTCTGGTTTGATTGAGCATGGCCGGAAGACGGGGTCGATTACGTTTTCCGAGGGCCGTGGGCTTCGAAAAGAGCTGCGCCGGGTCGAGGTCGTTGAAGATACGTTGCGCGCAAACGATGGACGGCTCGACCGCTCAGAGCGCCGCGTGCTGCACCGCCTGTTGAATAGCGCGGAAGACAGCATCAAGGCTGAGCTTTATGACAATCAACGCCGATTGAAAATTTTGCCACGCGTCGGGAAGTAGTGGCTGAATGGTTTGATTTGAAGTCGATCCGTCATACCTACAAAAACAGGCCCAACGGGCCTGTTTCTTGAAACCGTCTATCGGTGCGTAGGATCAAAAGCGATGCTTCACAGTCCCACGGACTTTGAGATCACCATCAGAGTCTGGCTCAGAGAACTGCTGATCACCGGCAAGCGGCAACTCTGCCGCGCCGTAGAGCAGTTCGAGGCCGAAATCCATCTTTGGAAGGACACCGAGACGGCCGAGGCCCGGGATGCGGACTTCCGTACCCTTTGCGGCGTCTGGCTTGATCTGCGTCGCATCACCAAGGCCCAACTCACCAGCGGGCTTCTCAGTTGCGCGCTGCGATGACGATGCCGCGCCTGTTGTCTGTTCTTGAAAAGCATGCGCCGCAGTGCTGGCCAATAAACAGGCGGCTGCTACGGCTAAAAACGATTTCTTCATCATGTTCCACTTACCCCGCGCGCACTGAGGCGCATTCTTAGAATGGACCTACGCACTCTTAGACACAAGAATGCGGGCGACAGGATTAAGCTCCAATGAACGTTTCTCTGGAGCGGTGTGATGGCTAAGCCATGTGGCCTGCCAGCAACACTGACCTGACACGGTATGTATGTACACTGAACTTATATCTAGGCTGGCCGTGTCGCGTACGGGACCGCCTCTGTGGAGGCGGCCCCGCTTCGTATTTATGTGCCGTATCGCTTAGAACTGGACGCGGGCACCGGCGACGAAGACATCAAACTCAGGCTCATCAGCTGGGTTTGCGGCATCGTCGAGATCGTAGTGGCGGTAGCTGGCGAACAACGAGGTTGCCGCAGCATCGATCTGCTGAACCAGACCAAAGCCGTAGTAGTAGGCGCTATCGTTGTCGTCGTCCTGGAATTCACCGACCATGCCGAAGACAGTTGTCTTACCGAATGGGATGAATTTCTTTTCGATACCTGAGTTCAAGAACCAGAAGCTCTCGTCATCAACCCAGCTTGCGCGACTGCGCTCACCGGCCGATACCGTTGCGAACAGACCAGAGCCGGTATCCATCAGCGACAACGTTCCGTTCACCGTCTCGATCGTGGCATCATTCACCTGACCAAAAACGTTGCTGCTGTCAGTGTTTTCCGAGTAGGCGATGCCTGCAGCGATCTTCAGGCGGCCGAACTCACCGGCGTAACGAAGCGCAACATCCCAGATATCATCCTCACCCCAAGCAGCAGCGAATTTGAAACCAGCGAATGTCGGCGTGTCATAACGAACAGTGTTGCGACGGTTATTCTCAAAGTTTGTGAGACCCGGCCCACCAAGATCCTGACTGATGATCGAGGCACCAGCCTGCGATGACGACATGCCGTCAGCGATGTTCGCCTTGGACAAGTTGATTTCCGCGATGCCGGAGTTTGCCATATCAGCCTGACCCACACGGATCTGACCATATGTCTTCGATTTCAGGTACCAGTGTGCCTGACGAAATTCAGGAATGTCTGGGCCCTCGTCGTTGTTGAGGCGCACACGACCTGCATCAGCCTGCTGGTACTGAAGCTCAATGCGATAACCGGCTTCCCAGTCTGAGTTGATCCGTGCCTTACCCTTGAAGCCGAAGCGTGTGCCCGACGTCTGTGGGTCAACAACATAGACGTTTGATTCGTCGACACCCAAGGCGTCGCTCTGGGCTTCCCAGAACATCACAGCGGTTGTCACTTGACCGTAGATGGTCAGTGAGACCTTACGGTTGCCCTTTCGGGCGGTGGTGGCTTCGAGTTCTGCGATCCGTTCTTCAAGATCGGCGCAGCAATCTCCGCCAAAGTCAGCAGCCTGTGCAGATGTCGCGAAGACACCGGCACATGCCGCCAAAGCGATCAAAGAGATCCGTTTCATTTGTAGTCCCCCAATCATGGTCTTTTAGGTCTTGCGGGTTTCATATTTGCGGGAAGCAGCACGCGCGGCCCGGCATTCAGAGGATCGCGTCTCCACCGAGCAGCACGCACGCGCGTAAACGCACGCGGCTCGGACGAAACGCGAAAAACGCAAACAAACCTGACTGGAACAAACGTACGGCGGCTGGTGTGCCGGACCTGCTTCCCGCTTTCATCAGTGCGGTGAGCAACGGACGCCCGCAGAGATTAGGCGCCGTACGACTCAAACGTTGTGGTGAAACTGTTAGGTGAGAGGGGTGTATGCAGCAAACACTCCGGTGGACAATCCCCGGGTTTGCCGAACCTTTGTGGCTGACATGCAACGAATTTGGGCCAAAAAGGCACCAAAATGCCGCAATCCGATGACGGATGGTTTGCACTCAAGCCGGGTATTTCATCATTGGAAGCCGCTTCCCAGTGAGCGATCCTACCCATCCACAGTCATTGGCTCGGCCGCCCGGAGGGAAGCTTGAGCCATCTCGGCAGTGCTTCGCGGGCCGCTGTGGTCATCGGGGGTTGGTGTCAACCAAAGAGCCCCGGCGATGTGTCTAATGCACGTCTGGTTTAGAGCCGGATGATCAATCTTGGCGTGAACATGAAAAGAGCCGCAATGCTTTCGCATGCGGCTCTCGGAGATGTTTGTTCTAAGACCGCTGGAACGGATTAGAATTTGATGCGGGCACCCGTTGTTACGACGTCGAGATCATCGAATGAATTGCCAATGACATTATCTTCGACTTCAACGTGCCGATATCCGATGTAAAGCTCCATCGCTGCCGCATCGATCTTTTGAACGATCCCGCCACCGATGATCTCAGCCTCACTGTTTACACCGAGTGCACCGCGGAAATCGTCATTCTCCATCAATTGATACTCTCCGTAGAAGGCGGTCTTACCGAGAGGAATAAACTTTTGTGAAATGCCACCACGGATTGCATATGTCGTGTTGGTTTCGTCAGCATTCGTCAGGTTTTCAATCACCCGGTAACCAAACGCAGCCGTGACGAAGAGGCCCGTGGGGTTGTGCAGAAGCGAAGCCGAACCGTTGACAACATCGATGTTTTCACAGTCACCGCCTTCGGGCGGACCGGCACAAACGTTGTCGTTGGAAAGCGAACCTGTGCCATCGGTTGTCTCACCGTAGGCAACGCCAGCGGCAAGTTTGAAGTCACCAAATGAACCGGCGTAGCGCAAGGCAACATCCCACGCATCGTCTTCGCCCCAAGCGGCAGAAACAATGAAGCCAGCAAATGTTGGCGAGTCGTAGCGTATGCGGTTGCCACGGTTGAATTCGTAAGGACCGCCGCGCGTATAGTCATCGTAATCCCCGCGGCCACCAGCGCTCGTGACCGACCGTGGATCAAGCCGCTCGCCGAACTTCAGGTCGTCGAATTGGGCAATGACGTTGGTCCCTGACAGATCGATATGCGTGATGCCATCGTTCGCAAACCCGCCCTGGCCAACAGTCACTTTGCCGTAGGTTTTGGACTTGAGGGACCATTCAGCTTTCCGCAGGTTGATCCCATTGCTGTCATCGTTCGCTTCATCGACCGCGTTAGACGCTGCAGACTCTGTCTCGATTTCAATCTTGTAACCAGCCGACCACTCAGGCGTGATCTTGGCTTTGCCCTTGAAACCGAAACGGGTCGAAGAAATGTCATTGTCTACAACGTAGGCATTTGACTCTTTGCCGTTGTCCCAGAACATGACTGCCGTGTTGACTTGACCGTAGATGGTCAAGCTGACTTTGCGGTTGCCTTTCCGAGCCGTGGTGGCTTCAAGCTCTGCAACACGCTCTTCCAAGTCTGCGCAGCAGTCCCCGCCAAAGTCTGCAGCGCTAGCCGATACGGCCCCGGCTGCAACACCAGCTACAGCAACAAGTGCCGCTACGCTGGTGGTTTTAAGAAGTCCCCCGATCATACCAACTCATCTCCGTTTGTTACTTTACGAACTCAACCGATACACACTCGAGTTGAGCACTCGTTGCCTGCCGCACTACAGTCTGGCCCCAAGCCATGGTGACCGCAGAAGCTTGCTGAGCCATACCTAACGCCCGCCCCTTCCACAGTAAACCTGAAAACCCGTTGACTAGGCAGGCTGTTTTGTGACGTGGCTTGACAGTCACAGAATCACGTTGCGCTGACTTCTTTCTCTCATTACCTCATTGTTTCCATTCGCATTTTTTGCATTTTGACGGCCGAAGACATGTGCTGTTTTCGACCTCCGAATTATGACAATTATGACAAAAGGAGACTTCAAAGGCAGGCTGCCTCGGCAACGTCTAAAGCTTAGGCATCTTAATGCACCGGGGCGGTCGATCGGTGGGCTCCTATGCGCCGACCTTTTGGGGTTTTTCCCGCAATATCCCTGTGAAAGCTTGGCTGGGCCCATTCCTCGCTGCACTGGCGACGCATGCGGCTTGGCGCATTCATATTGGGCAGCGTAGTGTCTTAGGCGACGGCTCGTCGCGGGCCGTTCCGACACAAAAGCAGATTGAGGCACGCAATGGAAACCGGGAGAGCTGATACCATAGCAACCGACTACGAGGTCGCGGTTATCGGCGCTGGACCTGCCGGGCTGGCCACAGCTTGTGCGATGGCCCATTCGGGCATCAAAACGGTGTTGATGGCCGCTCCCCACCGTCCAGCCGGCAACCGGCCTGATACGCGGACGGCTGCTCTTTTCAAGCCATCGTTAAAGCTGCTCGACCTGATTGGGGCCTGGGATGGAGCCACTGGTTTGAGCGCTCCGATGCGTGCCATCCGCCTCGTCGACGACACAGAAGGTGTGATGCGTGCACCTGAAGTGTTGTTCGATGCCCGCGAAATCGGAGAAGATGGATTTGGCTATAACGTGCCGCAAACCGCTTTGACGGCCAGTCTGTCGGAGTGTGCACACGAGCTTGAACATCTGACGGTCATTGAGACCGAAGGCGTTACATCTGTTGAACCGGACGAAACGTGCGTCCGCATCACGTCGCGCGAACGTCAGACTTTGACCGCTCAGCTGGTGGCGGCAGCCGACGGGCGGGACTCAATTGCACGCGAGGGTGCGGGTATCGGCACCAGGACGCACGGCTATGAGCAAACGGCCGTCACATGCACGTTTAAACACTCCCGGCCGCACGACGCCGTCTCGACCGAATTTCATCGTCGCGCTGGGCCGTGTACCGTGGTGCCTTTGCCCGGGAATGCCTCCAGCCTTGTCTGGGTCGAGCGGCCAGCGGTGGCTCAGCGGCTCTACGACCTTTCCGATCAACAGTTCATGAAAACATTGGAGCGCCAACTGCGCGGTCTGTTGGGTTCGATCAGCGGTTTGAGCCCGAGGGCACAGTTTCCCCTCAAGGCAATGACGGCCGATACAATGGGAGCAAACCGTGTGGCTTTGATTGGAGAGGCGGCCCATGTCATGCCGCCGATCGGCGCACAGGGCCTGAACCTGTCATTTCGCGATGCCGCGACGCTGGCCGGGCTGGTGCGCGATGCCAAGCAGGCCGGTCAGCCACTCGGCGGGCCAGACGTTTTGGAAGCCTATAATTCGAAACGAGGCTTTGATGTGCGCTCACGCGGGCTGATGGTGGACATTCTCAACCGTGCGTTGACGACGAACATCGCACCTCTCCAACTCGCGCGCGGACTGGGTCTACATGCCATCAAGGCACTGCCACCCTTGAAGCATGCTCTCATGCGGGAAGGCATGCAGCCCGGTTGGGCGTTGCCGGACCTGATGAAGAGCTGATGCGCGGAGACCTGACGTTCCGGGCGTGCCGGGGCGGTATGGTCTTTGAGGGGAGAATTGCGGCGCACGCGAACGCCAGCTAGGGTTCATCTCGGTTTAGAGAGTTGCGCCGCGCTGCCATCCTTAGGTCGCGGCAGACGTCTGCACCCGAACACGTGTGCCAATTGCCTGCGCTTATCCCACCGCACGAGAACCTGCTGCATCATTCCTTTCATGTTTTCCATCAAACGCACGCTCCGAGACTTTCAGTTTCGCCTCGAATATGGCGTGCTGCGCACGGTCGTGGCTGCTGTGCGGATGCTTCCGCTTGAAACGGCAACGTCCTGGTCGGCAACGTCTTGGCGTGTCCTTGCACCCCGGATCAACCCAAAGCGTCATCAGCGTGCGCTTGAAAACCTCAAAATTGCATTTCCGGAAAAGTCGGCAGATGAGCGCCTGAAAATCTGCAACGCCCATTGGGAAAACCTTGGGCGGGTGATGGCAGAAACAATGCAGATCGACCGGTTCTTGAACGAGCCTGAACGCATCGATATCAAAATGCGGGCGATGTTTGATCGGTACCGGAACAAACTTGGACCAGCGGTCGGCGTCTCGCTCCATCAGGGCAATTGGGAATTGGCCATTCTGCCGTTCACGCTCGCTGGCGGAAATCCTGGTGCGATCTACCGGTCGGTCAACAATCCGTATGTGGACCAATATCTGAGAGATCAACGCAAGGACCTCTATCCAGGCGGGCTTTTCGGACGCGGTGTGGTTGAAGGCGACCATGGCGATGACCGCCGCACGGCACGGCTGATCACGGATTTTGTTCGCAACGGAGGACGGCTCGGTATGGTGTGCGACCTTTTCGACCGCACTGGGATTGCCGTTCCGTTTTTTGGCACACCGGCCAAGACGCAGGCCATCGGCGCCATGATTGCGCGGCGGACGGGGGCACGCATTTGGCTGTCACGCTGTAAGCGCATCGGTACATCCAGCCGGTTTGAAATTGAATTGCGGGAATTGCGTGTGCCGCGAACCTCCAACGCCTCGCAGGACGTCACCTGGGTCATGACCGAAATGCAGGCGGTCTTTGAACAATGGGTCCGTGATGCGCCGGAGCAGTGGATGTGGTCGAACCGCCGCTGGACGTAATACGAGCCGCACACAGGACGAGGAACGCGGGACGTCAGGAATGAATTGCTGCTGATGCGTTCACTCTCGATCAACGCCATCCTGATAGCATCAAACACAGTCAACCGTTTGTAAAAACGGGCTGAATTCGTGTTTCATTTTGCTGCGTTTTGTTAGGTTGGTGCCGATGTCCCCGCTTTCCTCCGTTTCACTTGCCTCCCCTTCTGCTTCACCTGCCTCCAACGCTTCGCCCCAAAAGTCCGATGCGGCGAGCGCGCCATCGTTGCAGATTACCGGTCTGCGCAAGACCTTTTCCGAGCCGGCTGTCGATGGGTTGTCGCTGACGGTCAAACGCGGTGAGTTCTATGCGCTGCTTGGCCCCAATGGCGCTGGTAAGACAACAACGCTGCGGATGGTCGCCGGGCTGCTGGCGCCTGACGCGGGTGAGATTTCCATTTGCGGCATCGACGTCTGCAAAGACCCCGTCGCGGCCAAAGGCATCTTGGCGTGGGTACCCGATGACCCGATGGTCTACGACAAGCTGACACCCATCGAGTACCTCGATTTCATCGCCGGGCTCTGGTCGATGGACAAGGACGTGGCCAAACACAAGGCCGATATCCTGCTGGATCAATTCGGGCTCAGCGATCATGCCGATACGCGCTGTCAGGGCTTCTCGAAGGGCATGCGCCAGAAGGTGGCTCTTGCCGGTGCGCTGATCCATGATCCACAGCTGATCATTTTGGACGAACCATTGACGGGTCTCGATGCTGGTTCGGCGCGCCAGGTCAAAACGGTTTTGCGCGGACTGGTGGCGAACGGCGTCACCATCATCATGACGACGCACATTCTGGAAGTGGCCGAGCGGATGGCTGATCGTATCGGGGTCATCGCGCGGGGTCGTTTGGTGGCTCAGGGCACACTTGATGAATTGCGCACGGCGTCTGATGGCCAGGGTGCGAGCCTGGAAGACATCTTCCTTGAGATTGTGAATGCAGATGGCGATGTGCAAAGCATCGAAGATGGTGTCGCAGCATGAACGCAACGGATTCAATTGGATGGTTTGCGCGCCATGAGCTTCGGCTTGCGTGGCGCGACTGGGCGGCACTTATGTCCGGCGGTCACAAGCTGCGCGACAGTGCGATTGTCCTCTGCATGGTCGTCTTCGCCCTTGGCCTGCATGGCTTGGCCTATGCACTGATCGCACCGAAGTTCTCGGGCGGGGCAAGCATTGACGTCGGGCTGTTGGTGATGATCTCAGCAGCCGTGTTGCTGAGCTTCACGATGATGCTGTCACAGGCGCTTGAAAGCGTGACGCGAGCCTTTTACGCGCGTGATGATCTTGATTTGATTTTGTCGTCGCCGTCGTCTTCGGCGCACCTGTTCGCTGTCCGGATCGTCTTGATGGCGGGCACAACGGCGCTGATGTCCGGCCTGATGGTTGCGCCTTTCATCCACGTCGCGGCCATTCTTGCCGGTCCTGCGTGGCTTAGTGCCTATGGCGTGTTGCTGGCTGCCTCGATGGTGGCAACGGGCCTTGCGGTGTTCATCACGCTGGCGCTGTTCAAATGGGTTGGCGCGAAACGGACCCGGCTCGTTGCGCAGATCACGGCAGCCGTTGTCGGCGCCTCATTCCTCATCGGCCTGCAGGTCATCGCCATCATCTCGTATGGGTCGATGTCCAGGTTCAGCCTGCTCGGCTCCGATGGGCTGTTGGGTAATGCACCTAGCATGAACAGCATGCTCTGGTGGCCAGCGTTCGCAGCAACCGGTGCCCCTGCGGCATTGGCCGGTGTGATGTTTGTCGCTGTCTTGTTCTTTGGCATCGCCGTGATTGTCGGCGCGAGCCAGTTCCGGCACATCGTCGTTGCCGCACTTGGCGTCTCGGATACCCAGGCAGGTGCTGCCACCCCGCGGCGGGCCTTCAAGGCGCGCACAACGCACGGTGCACTGCTGCACAAAGAATGGATGCTGCTGGCGCGTGACCCATGGTTGATCTCACAAACGCTGATGCAGATCCTCTATCTCGTCCCACCCGCGCTCCTGTTGTGGGTGAAGTATGGACAGGATTTGCAGATCGCCACGATCCTGGCACCCGTTGTCGTGATGGCTGTCGGACAACTGGCCGGTGGATTGGCATGGCTGACAATTTCCGGCGAAGACGCGCCTGATCTTGTGGCGACTGCGCCGGTGCCCACGCACGCGTTGTTATGGGCCAAGGTCAAGGCGGTTCTGGCGATTGTGCTGACGGTGGCTGCACCACTGGTGATCGCGCTCAGCTTTCTGTCGCTTTGGGGTGCTGCCGTCACGCTGGTGGGTGTTGCGGTGGCTTCATCCTGCGCCATCCTGATCCAGCTTTGGTTCCGGGCACAAGCGACGCGGCGCAACTTCCGGCGCAGGCATGTGGCATCCAGGGCTTCGACGTTTTGCGAAGCGTTTGCCTCCATCCTGTGTGCGGCCACGGCCGGGCTGGCAGCGGCGGCCTCATGGGCTGCGGTGGCACCTGCCGTTCTCGTCGCGATGGTCATGGCTGTTGCTTGGACCATCAGTCCCAGGCAGCGCAGCGGGATCTAACGTCTGCGCGCGGCTCACACTGCCTTTAGGTGGAGCTTGCGCGGTTGCCTCAAGTTGACAGTGCTGCGCCACAACATAAGGTGCGGCTGCGCGACAACATATGGTGTAGCGCCCACGTCAACTCTCGAGGACCGACACGACTATGACCGTTGCTAAAACGCCCGCACAGCACTTTGCACCGCTTGCTATCGGTGCGCCTGAACCCTATCGGACGCTTCCGGTTCAGATTGAGCGGATGATCCATTTTGTGCCACCGCACAATGAAAAAATCCGGGCCAAGCTCAGCGGGATTGCCGCCAGCGTCGATGTTGTTTTGGGCAACCTCGAAGACGCGATCCCGATGGATCAGAAAGAGGCGGCGCGTGCCGGCTTCATCTCCATGGCCAAGGAGGTGGACTTTAAGAAAACCGGGACCGGTCTTTGGACGCGGATTAACTGTCTCAACTCACCCTGGGGGCTCGATGACATTATCGAGGTCGTGTCAGAGGTCGGCGACGCGCTTGATGTGATTATGCTGCCCAAGGTCGAAGGCCCTTGGGATATCCACTATCTCGACCAGCTGTTGGCCCAATTGGAAGCCAAGCACAAAATTGAAAAACCAATCCTCATCCACGCGATCCTCGAAACCGCGCAAGGCGTGAAGAACGTCGAAGAGATTGCTGCATCCTCACCACGTATGCACGGCATGAGCCTTGGCCCAGCCGACCTTGCGGCCTCGCGTGGTATGAAAACGACCCGTGTTGGCGGCGGGCATCCTGATTATGCCGTTCTTGCCGATCCCGGTGCGGATCCGGAGGCGGCGCGGGCAGCCTACCAGCAAGACCTTTGGCACTATACCGTCGGCAAAATGGTCGATGCCTGTCTGAGCTATGGGATCAAGCCGTTTTACGGCCCATTCGGTGACTTCGGCGACCTTGCGGCGTGTGAAAGCCAGTTCCGGAATTCTTTCTTACAAGGTTGCATGGGCGCCTGGTCACTGCATCCGACACAAATCACGATTGCGAAAAAGGTCTTCAGCCCCGACCCGGCCGAAGTGGCCTTCGCCAGGAAAATCCTGGAAGCCATGCCGGATGGAACAGGTGCCGTGATGATCGATGGAAAGATGCAGGACGACGCCACCTGGAAGCAGGCTAAAGTCATCGTCGACCTTGCCAAGCTGGTTGCTCAGAAAGACGCCGAGATGGCCAAGGTTTATGGGTTCTGAGGGAGCATCGCCGGTTATCGTTTATGAGCGGCGGTCACCGTCTCTTTGAAAGTGCCGGTTGACAAGCAGCACGCGGCTTCTGAGGATTATGCCTGGGACTGACGCGACGGGGCGGCGTGCAATTCAAATTAGGTGGTGTTGGATGAGAAGTGCGAAGTTCACGGTCGGGCAAGTGGTGAAGCACCGGTTCTATCCGTTCCGTGGCGTGATCTTTGATGTCGATCCTGTTTTCGACAACACGGAAGAGTGGTGGTTGTCGATTCCCGAGGAGATACGCCCTCGGAAGGACCAGCCGTTTTATCATCTGTTGGCGGAGAATGACGACACCGAGTACGTGGCTTATGTGTCCGAGCAAAATCTATTGCCAGATGAAACCGGAAGGCCGCTGCGTCACCCGCAGCTTGGCGAGTTTTTCGACCAGGACGAAAACGGCGGATACCGCGCGGTGTTTATGCAGCAAGCGCATTGATCCACGGTTAGGATCGGGGTCGAGGTTGGCGGGCGGGTGTCAAAGGCGCAGCGCCGCAGCAGCGACCAGCACCAGCTCTCAACACTCAAATGAAAAAAAGCCCGCGTCACGTGATGTGACCCGGGCTTTTTTGTTTATCAGGACCTTTGCCGATCCGGCGGTGCTGGTTACTTGTTCTTTTCAGCGTCGGCCTTTGCTTTGTCGGCTGCTGTCTTCTTGAATGCCTCGATCGCTGCCTGCTGGCGCTCACGAATTTTCTGCATCATCTGGCCGCGTGCCTGGGCATATTGCTGCATGTCCAGCGCTTTGCCTTCTTTTGCCGCCTTAAAACCGGTCAACGGCACAGGAAGTGCCACCGGGCCGCCTTCGAAGTTGACGGCTGCTGCCGTCATCACCGCACCGGCTTCCAGGCTCTTGATGAGCTCAGGCGTTGCCGCGGTCTCGGCAATGCAGTTGGTTTCCAGACAATGGATGAACTGGAGCTTTGTCCACTTCACAGCCTTTGGATCTGAAAACTTGCCGTCCTTGGAAATCTTGTCCCACTCGGATTTCGAGTGGAATGCGATCCGGATGCCTGTCGGGATGTTCATGCCGAGCGGCATCCCCACCAGAAAGGTTTTCTTGTCTTCGCCAGCCACTTCGCGAAGCGCTGCTGTCACCAATGGAATGCCTGTACGCCCATCGATGGCTTCATGCTGAGTGAGGCACATCGCTTTAGCTTCGCGCTTGGGCTTGCCGTCTTCGCCAACGACTGGTTTGCCGTCTTTGCCACGCGCAATCACCGGGATATCGCTGCACAACTTCACCCACTTGGCCGTTGCCTTTGCATCGGGCTTTTTGTCCTGCGCGAGTGTTGGTTGTGCTGTCATGAGTGAAGCAATCGCGAGGGCTGCACTGAACGCTACTGTCTTTGTTTGCCAAATCACGTTTGTCATGTCCGCCATCGACCTTTTTTGTTTCCGGGCCGGCAAATCCAGCCCAACCCCTATGGAGGCGTTTGCGCCTGATAAATATGAGCGCCCGTTACGCCGTCGCCAGAGGCGCAATAAGGCCGCGAATGCGGCGATCCCGTGGCCGCTTCAAAGCGGTTGTTTGACAACGTGGAGAGGCGCGCCAAAACGTGTCCCGCGCGCCACGCTTGTGGTAGGCAATCTTTTGGCTGGTCGTCCAATTGGCGATCTACGCGGGATCTCATGAGGTCCCCAATTGGCCACTTATGCCTGCCAGAACGCTGGTTTACCGGTTCCTTTTGGTGCTCGTCACCGTTTACTCAGAAGGTTTACCTTACGTCATGAAGCCCCAAGGTTTTCCGATGTTACCTACGACCCGCAGCCTGGTTTTGAGATTACGGATGCCCCTGGTCTTCGGCGTTGTCTGGTGCGTCTTTGTGGCGCTGTTTCCAGCATCATTGCTCCAGGCTGAGGGCGCGCCGGCAGAACGCTTGGCCGCAGGTGCTGCAGCCGTGGGGGCGGTCGCTGCTGAGCAAGGTGCGCAGGATGCGAGAGTGGATGCGGAACCAGGCCAGACGGACCCTGCCCAGTCACCGCAACTCCTGCATGCGATCTCGATGCACGGAGAACCGCGATACCCAGCTGATTTCAAGCACTTTTCACATGTGAACCCTGACGCGCCAAAGGGTGGCGATTTGAAACTGGCGCTACTGGGTTCGTTTGACAGCCTCAACCCCCTGATCATCAAAGGGGTGTCTGCGGCGGGCTTGCGCGGGTTCGTGTATGAGAGCTTGCTGTCACGGGGATTGGACGAACCGTTCACGCTCTACAGCGGGTTGGCCAAATTCGTTGAGATGCCAAAAGACCGGACCTCCATCACATTTCACATCGATGCCAGGGCCGCTTTTTCGGACGGCCATCCGGTTGATGCAGATGATATCCTGTTTTCCTGGGAGATCTTACGTGATCGCGGACGCCCCAACCACCGGACATACTATTCAAAGGTGGCGGACGCCGTCCGGGTCTCGGACAAGACCATCCGCTTTGAGCTTGGGCCTGGAACCGATCGCGAGCTACCGCTGATCCTTGGGCTGATGCCAATCTTGCCAGCGCACGTGCTCACGCCTGAAACCTTTGACCAAACCACGCTGACGCCGCCTGTCGGCACCGGTCCCTACCTCATCACCAAGGTCGAGCCCGGCCGGTCCGTGACCTACACGCGCGATGCGAATTACTGGGGTCGCGATCTGGCGGTCAATCGCGGGCGGTTCAACTTTGAGACGATCCGCTATGACTATTTTCGCGATGCCTCGGCGATGTTTGAAGCCTTCAAACTGGGCCGCATTGACCTTCGGCTCGAAGAAGCGCCTGCACAGTGGGCCGAGGGCTATGACATCCCAGCTGTTCGGAATGGTCAGTTGTTAAAGCGCGAAATACCGATCGGACTGCCAGCCGGCATGACGGGCTTTGCCATGAACGCGCGACGGGCGCCGTTCGATGACATCCGTGTCCGCGAGGCGATGGTTGAGCTGTTTGATTTCAACTGGGTCAACAAGAACCTGTTCCACGGTCTTTACACCCGTTCGCAAAGCTATTTCGCCCGGTCGGACCTTGCCTCCTATGGCCGGCCGGCTGATCCACGTGAAGCATCTTTGCTGACACCGTTTGCCAGCCTCGTGGACCCTGCCATTCTGAAGGGGACATACGCGCTTCCCAAAACGGCGGGTGATGGACGCAACCGGAAAGCGTGGCGGCGCGCGTTACAGCTTTTGTCCCAAGCGGGATACAAGCTCGACAACGGCGTTCTCCGGCAGGGTAAAACCGGCAAGGCTTTGGCCTTTGAGATGCTGGCGGCATCGCCCGAGCAGCAGCGTTTGTTCCTGGCCTTTGCGCGCGATCTCAAGCGGCTTGGCATTCAGGCGAACGTGCGCATCGTCGATAGCTCTCAGTATCAATCGCGGCTGAGCACCTACGATTACGACATGATCCAGGCGCGCTGGCCTTCGTCACTCTCGCCCGGCAACGAGCAATTGTTCAGGTGGTCATCAAAGATGGCCGATCGCGAGGGCACGTTCAATTTTGCCGGCGTCAAAAACCCTGCCGTCGATGCCATGATAATGGCGATGCTGGCTGCAGAGGAGCTTGAGGATTTTCGCTCCGCTGTGCGGGCCTTGGACCGGGTGCTGCTGTCGGGCTATTATGTGATCCCGCTGTTCCATCTGGAAAAACAGTGGGTTGCCCATTGGGCCCGGCTGAAGGCACCGGACGTTACGCCGCTTTTCGGCTATCAGCTCGATGCCTGGTGGGCAGCCGAAGCTCAGGCAGCGAATTAGTCAGGTGTCCGATCCGACGTCAGACGATCAAGCGGTTTCAAAGCAAACAAAGCTTGCCATTACCGCAGACCGCTTCGGAGGCGCGCCGTGCCCAGACGCGTTCAACATCGCGCGGGACATCGTCGCTGCTGGGGCTGAGCGACATCCCGACGCCTTGGCGTTGATGGTCGTTGCCGGGCCAGAATCTGGCGATCCCATATCGCAGATGACCTATGCCGAGTTGGCGCGCGCTATTGAGGCCATGGCCGGGAAACTTCGTGCAGGGGGCGTCACGCCTGGGGAACGCGTTTTGATCCGGCTGCCCAATACGCCCGATTATGCTTTTGCCGTGTTCGCCTGCTTTGCCATTGGTGCAGTGGCCGTCCCACTTTCAGATCAACTGACCGATGCGGAGTTGGGCTGGATCGTGGGGGATGCCGAACCCGCCACAGCTGTTGTGACACTTGGGATGGCTTCATCTGCATTGGATTGTGTGCCGCGTCATGTGGTGGTGGGAGGAGAAGATCATCATGGCCATGATGTAGCGGCGCACAAAGGTGACTTTGTCTATGCGAACACCGCATCTGATGATCCAGCGCTGCTGATCTACACATCCGGGACAACAGCGCGGCCAAAGGGCGTGTTGCATGGTCACCGGATGGCTTGGGGCCGTCGTCCCATGGCCCAGGGTTGGTATGGTCTCAAGCGGGATGATCGCCTGTTTCATGCCGGTGCCTTCAACTGGACGTTTACGCTTGGCACGGGGCTGATCGACCCGTGGATGGCTGGGGCGACCGCTGTCATCACAACCGGTCCGCGGTCACCCGATGTCTGGCCGGCACTTCTCAGGCGGACGGACGCGACCATGTTTGCTGCTGTTCCCGGGCTCATCCGGCAGATTTTGAAGTATGCCCGGCCAGGATTGCGCGATCTGCCGCTGCTGCGCCACGGGCTGATTGCGGGGGATACACCACCAGCCGGTTTGTTCGACGACTGGATGGAGGCCACCGGAACGCCGCTATACGAAGCGCTCGGGATGAGTGAAATTTCCACCTATATTTCAACGGGGCCCGATGTGCCGCGCAAGGCCGGGACGCTGGGTAAGGCACAAGCTGGCCGCGCGATCGCCATCCTGCCGGAGCAGGGGCTAAGCACGTCTCCGGTTGCGCGCGGTGAGGTTGGCCGTTTGGCGGTTCACAGGTCTGATCCTGGCCTCATGCTGGGGTATTGGCGGCGTGAGGATGAGGAGCGCGATGTATTCCGGGGAGATTGGTTCATCGGCGGGGATTTGGCTGCCATGGATGACGACGGCTACATCACGCACCATGGCCGGGACAACGATGTGATGAAACCGCTGGGTTACCGCGTTTCTCCTCTGGAGGTGGAGGCGGCCCTTCTCACGCATCCTGATATTGTCGATGCGGCGTGTGCGGAAGTTGAGATCAAGGACGGGGTGCGCGTGGTCGCAGCGTTTGTGGTCGTTGACGAAGAGGGCCGTAATGCGGAACGACATTCCTTAAGTGCTGACGATGTCGTCATTTTTGCCGGGGAGCGGCTGGCGGCTTACAAGTGTCCACGCATTGTGCAATTCGTGGATGCCTTGCCGAAGACAGCCAACGGCAAACTTACGCGGGCAAAATTGAGCGACCTCTTGAGACGCTGATGACCGGTGCCACAGTTTGCTGACGGCTCAAGGCACCTTGCTGATGGGCACTGCGTCTAAAATCAGGGCCCCAAAAAAAACGGGCCTGCAGAAACTGCAGACCCGCTTTCAAAACGTCGGCTTGTAACAACCGCGTGAGGCTTACTCGACCGAGATCGAGTCAACGGCGATTTTGCCACTGCGCTGATCTTCGGCTGTGTCGAAGGAGACCTTCTGGCCTTCGCGAAGACCATTAATTCCGGCACGCTCAAGAGCCGTTGCGTGAACGAAAACGTCTTTTGCGCCGTCATCTGGAGCGATGAAGCCGTAGCCTTTTTGGTCGTTGTAGAATTTAACTGTACCTGTTTTCACGGATATTTCCTTTGCTGATCCATGCGTGTTCAAGAACAAGCGCTTGCGGTTGCGCGCACCAGTTCTGCTGTCTCGATTTGTGGGGGTTGAACGGTCGCCTGGAACCTAGCAAGGCGTAGCGGCCAAGTTGTCCGGCCATAATCGATGACCCGTATGTAAGTGCTGCGTTGCCAAATGGCAAGGATTTCTGTGTTGAAAACCGCATTCCGGCCTCGTTGCACAAGCGGGGAGACCGGATGCGGCCAGTCTGCCTTGGCCTTAGCCTTCGAGCCATTCCGGCGCGCAGTTGTAGCGCCACGCAGGCGCTGCGATGCCGCTGATGACCACGCCGATAACCAGCGTCGTTGAAAGCGCTGAAGCTGCTGTGCTGCTGAAGAAAACGACGATTGATGTGATGATCAGGCTGAAAAGCACACCCACGAGGAGCAGCGCGATCCCATGGTTTCGCGCCTGGCCAAAGTCTCCGTCAGCCGTGTGGGGGGCTTCGGCGGCCTGCACCTGAACGGCGCGGGACCATAGCCAGCCGATGACGGAGGCGAAGACGGCGATAACTGCAAGCGTCGAAACTACAGGCGTCGTCCAGGCGAGTGATGTCATGGCGGCGATGGCGAACGCGACCAGGCACCAACCGGTCAGAATTGTTCCAAAACCAAGCAGAAGACGTTTCGACATGTGGCAGGGCCTCGTGGGGTGCGGTTGGCATCGTGGACGTTATTTCGTACGTGTTACGCTCAGCGTGCCGGTCTGGTTTGGTGCCGCGCTGCGCCTTCCAACCCGAGACCAGATAGACCAGCGCAGTGTCGGCAACCCACTTACTCCGCGGCTTGGGCTGTCGTGGTTTCACCCAGCGCGCGGCGGATGTCGGGTGGGACGGCTTCGGCCTTGAGGGCGGCGATGGCTTCGTCCAGCGCCATGACCGTCTGGTCTTTCGAACCCAGGCGGCGGATCGAAACCTTGCCTTCCTCGGCTTCGCGTTTGCCGACGATCAACTGGGCCGGCACCTTTTGCAATGAGTGCTCGCGGATCTTGAAGTTGATCTTCTCGTTGCGCAGGTCGAGGTTGGCGCGCAAGCCGGCCCCCTCGCACAAGGCGTGCACTTTTTGTGCGTAGCCATCCACGTCGGAGACGATCGGAGCGACAACGATCTGGACAGGTGACAGCCAGAGCGGGAATGCGCCTGAAAAGTTCTCAATCAGGATGCCGGTAAAGCGCTCCAAGGAACCGAACATCGCCCGGTGGATCATCACCGGTGTCTGCTTGTCCGAATTGGCGTCGATGAAGACGGCACCGAGCCTGCCCGGCAGGTTGAAGTCCACCTGCGTCGTGCCGCATTGCCAGTCCCGCCCGATGGCATCGCGAAGAACATACTCAAACTTCGGTCCGTAAAATGCGCCTTCACCGGGAAAGATTTCGGTCTTGATCCGGCCTTCGCCCTCAGCCTCGATCTTTTCGAGAACCCGGCCCATGATCTCCTCGGCGCGGTCCCAGAGTTTGTCATCACCGATGCGCTTTTCAGGCCGCGTCGAGAGTTTGACGACAACCTGCTCAAACCCAAAGTCGCGGTAGATGGACAGCATCAGATCGTTGATGGCGAGGCATTCGGCCTCCAACTGGTCCTCTGTCAGGAAGACGTGCGCGTCGTCCTGCGTGAAGTGCCGGACGCGCAAAAGTCCGTGCAGCGCGCCTGATGGTTCATAGCGGTGCACCTTGCCAAACTCAGCGATGCGGACGGGCAGGTCCTTGTAGCTCTTCAGGCCATGCTTGTAGATCTGCACATGGCCGGGACAATTCATCGGCTTACAGCAGAACACACGCTCATCGGGCAGCACGGTCGAGAACATGTTCTCACCGTAGTTTTCCCAGTGGCCGGAAGTTTCCCAGAAATGCTTTTCCATCATGTCGGGCGAGTTCACCTCGACATAACCCGCCTCATGCTGGCGGCGGCGCATGTAGGCGATCAACTCCTGGAACAGCGTCCAGCCCTTGGGGTGCCAGAACACCGATCCTGGCGCTTCTTCCTGGAAATGGAACAGGTCCATCTCGCGGCCGAGTTTTCGGTGGTCGCGCTTTTCGGCCTCCTCCAGATTATGGAGGTGCGCCTTGAGTGCTTTTTCGTCCGCCCAAGCTGTGCCGTAGACGCGCTGAAGCATCGGGTTGTTGCTGTCGCCACGCCAATAGGCCCCGGCAAACTTCATCACCTTGAAGGCCTTGCCCACGTGTCCCGTCGACGGCATGTGCGGGCCCCGGCACAGGTCGAGCCAGTCGCCTTGTTTGTAGATCTTGACGTCCTGGTCCGCTGGGATGGCATCGATCAACTCAACCTTGAAGGCCTCCCCGGCATCTGCAAAGTGCGCCTTCGCCTTGTCGCGTGACCACACTTCCTTCGTGAAGGGTGCGTTACGGGCGATGATCTCGTGCATCCGCTTTTCGATTTTCGGGATGTCATCTGGATGAAACGGCTCCGCCTTTGCGAAGTCATAGTAAAAGCCGTTTTCGATCACGGGGCCGATGGTGACCTGCGTGCCCGGCCAGAGGTCTTGGACGGCTTCCGCCAGCACGTGCGCACAGTCGTGCCGGATGAGTTCTAAAGCCTCGCCGTCCTTGGCGGTGATGATCTTGATCGCACCATCGGCGATAATGGGTTCTGCTAGGTCTTGCAGTTCATCATCAAGCGCGATGGCCAGCGCTTTTTTGGCAAGTGATTTTGAAATGCCCTCGGCGAGTTCCTTGCCGGAAATGCCTTTTGGGAACTGACGCTCGGCGCCGTCTGGAAAACGTAACGTGATTTCCGATTGATCGAGCTCGGACATGCCGGACCCTCCTCTCAGTCGCTGCCTACGGGTGCAGGTAAGTGGGGTTAATATGTAAGATGCCGCGGTGGCCGCAGCGGGGCTGGTTCTGGCAGAAATCGGCTGATGAGGCAATGCGGCGGGGACTTTGAATCCGACGTACTGCCCGCATCTGGCACAATTTATGCTCCTGATGGGATCAAACATCTATCCAACGGAGCACCCGCCTGATGCAGCAGGTCTTTCACGACTGGCAGCCGTTTCACAATGAACTTTTCGGCGAGCATATTGTCGATCTGGGCCATACACTCGCCGAGAGCGGTCTGTTTTCAGATGCCGTACTTGCTGACCTCATCGAGAAAACGCCGCGCGAGGACTACCATGTCTCGACGATGGACCCCGAAAGCCATGACCCACGCTCCCGCCGTGAGGGCGTCATCGAAGGCCTGAGCGGCGCGGAAGTTCTGAATGCTATTCGTAACGGGCATATCTGGCTGAACCTTCGCAATGCTGCGGCCTACAACGCCGACTTCGATGAGATGCTGAACCGGATTTATGCGGAGATTGAAGACCGGACCGGCATTGAGACGTTCAAGCGCCAGATGACAATCTTGGTTTCAAGCCCCAACGTCCGGGTTGGATATCACTGCGATGTTCCGGGCCAGACACTTTGGCAGATGCGCGGGTCCAAGCGCGTTTACCTCTATCCCAATACCCCGCCTTTTCTGCCGCAGGATAAGCTGGAAAAAATTCTGTTGGGCGAAGCGCACGAAGTGAGCCTGACGTTCGAACCGTGGTTTGACGACCATGCGCGCGTCATCGATCTCGAGCCAGGCCGGATGCTGACGTGGCCGCACAACGCGCCGCACCGGGTCGTGAACCACGATTGCCTAAACGTGTCGCTGACGACGGAACATTGGACAGCGCCGCTGCGGAACGCATATGCGGTCAACTATGCCAACGGTGTGCTGCGCAACTGGACGGGGGCGCGGTCCCTCGCCCAGGCCACCAGCAGTGCTGCTTTTTATCCCAAGCTCGGGTTGGCTGCGGTTCACAAATTTGCCGGGCTGCAACGTCAGCGCAGGCACACCTTCAAAATAGATTTCAAGGTCAACCCGGACGCCCCGCTCGGGTATGTCGATGTTCCGGCATACGAAATCAGCCAATAAGTCGATCTGAACCGGAACGATCCCCCGGGGCTGCCACGGCTCCGCGACACCCGGCGATGTCACGCGGTCTGCGTCTCACCAGAGCCTTGTTTTCCAACGCACCGCGACCGAACGAATTGGACCAAAACCACCATGGCGATCGCCTATGCCGATGACGCACAGCGGCCACTCCCCCAGGGGCCATGCGATCTGGTCTGTGATGTCCACGTTATCCAGCAGGCCAGCGACCTTGATCGACTGATCCGGGCATGGGCCGATACGTTCGGCGAGGCTGCAGGCGATGCTTGGCGCGAGCTGGAAGCTGCCGCGCATGCTCCCACGATCTTTACGTCATTTGCCTGGACGCGACATGTCATCAAACACCGCGAAGACGGTTTGGAAACGGCGGCCATTATCGCGGCGATTCATGATGGGCAACGGCTAATGGCCCTCTGGCCCCTTGCGCTTCAACGCCTTGGACACCTCAACGTGGTGACAAGCCTCGGTGCGCCTTTTGATCAGTATGCCGGAACCCTCATCCATGGGGATGCGGATGTGGAACGTCTCATGGCTGAGATGGTGCGCGCCGTGCGCCAAAGGGTTCGGGCCGACGGGATGGTGCTGCGCAAGGCCAAAACGACGGGCGTGCTCTTTCGGGGGATGGCAAGAGATGCCCAGGTGATCGATGCGGGCGCCCAGGCGCCACAAATCTCATTCTCGACGGATGCGCCGTTCACCGACTTCATGGGCACCGTGAATGCGAAGACGCGAAAGAACCTGCGCAACTATACCAATCGGCTTGCGCGCCTTGGTGCTCTGGAAAACAAGGTGGTGCAAGGCCATCACGTCGCCGACCTGATTGCAGAGTCATTCGCGACCCGGCGCACGTGGCTCAACGACAAAGGCCTGTCGTCGGAGGCGTTCCGGGACAGCGGGTTCAAGGCATTTGTCGACGGACTGGCGGCCGCCGAGCATAATGATCTCGGGTTGATCGGGTTTGCCATGCAGCTGGATGGACAGCCGATTGCGCTGCAGTGGGGGTTTGTCTATCGCGGCTGCTATTACGCTTATCTGTCATCACGCGATCCTGCGTTTGAAAGCTTCAGCGTGGGGCGCATTCATCTGCAGCATATACTGGAAGCGTGTCATGCGCGGGGGATAGGGAAACTGGACCTCATGGTACCAGCCGTCCCCTATAAGATGAGTTGGACAAAGCATGCCGACGATGTCGTTGATCTCGTTGTGCCTTGGACGCTGAAGGGTCAATTGGTGCTCAGGGGTTATGAGCAGCATGCCCGTCCAAGACTGAAGGCGATCGCCGGGCGCTTACCTTCACCGGTGCGCAAGAGGCTCTTTGGCTGGGCGAACCAGTAACCCGATTGAGCGTTGTCCGGCAGAGCGATCTTTCGCGGCCGGCTAACATGGGTTAGGGCTGTTGGCCCATGACCGAAACGCGATCACACATCACGCCTCCAACCCTGCCAATCCCACCGATGCGCCCGCTCGTCTATGCGCCGCCGCTCACGCCTCATCTGCGCGTGCTGCACGAGGATGCCGACCTGCTTTTGGTGTCGAAACCGAGCGGGCTGTTGAGTGTGCCTGGTAAACATGCCGACCATGCCGATTGCCTGGAGGCCCGTGCGCAATCGCTATTTCCGGAGGCGCGCATTGTGCACCGGCTGGACATGGACACGTCGGGTGTGATGGTGCTGGCGCGCACCTCGGCGGCCCATCGGCATGTCGGTCTGCAATTTGAAAAACGGCGTGTTTCGAAGCGCTACATTGCGCGCGTCTGGGGCGACGTGACGGGGGAAACAGGTGAGATCAATGCGCCGATTGTCTGTGATTGGCCAAATCGTCCGCGACAGATGATCGACCATGACCGGGGCCGCGGCGCAATCACGTCGTGGCGTGTGATTGCGCGTGAGGAGGTTGGTCACACACGGGTGGAGCTGTTGCCAAAAACGGGGCGGTCCCATCAGCTGCGTGTCCACATGCTCTGCCTCGGCCATCCGATCCTCGGCGACAATATCTATGCGCACCAGGACGCCCGCGATAATGCAGACCGGCTGCAACTGCACGCGGAGTTACTTGGCTTCCGCCATCCCACCGGTGGTCGGGAGATGACGTTTGAAGACCCGTGTCCGTTTTGATCTTTGGTATGCTTGGCTCCACCGCACAGCTTGCGGGGATTACGGGGATTGCTGAGGGCACGGCGTTAGCCCCAATCACCCGTGCGGTTCAGACACCGGTTTGCGCCACCTGAAAACGCCGTTGTCGGCTTTGACATCTGTTCTGATGGTTTTTGGAGACTGTGAGCAGGCGACCACGGCAAACGTCCATCAATTGTTTTGTTGGTCGGCGGCGTGTCGCTCTGAATTGGGCGGCGGTCCAACTTGCTCTGTCCAAGGCTGTTCGATGTCCGCGCCCGTCCACCGGCCGTAGCGCCATGGTGCAAGCGGGTGGTGTTCACACGATAAATCGGGGACAGGATCATAGCCCGCCGTGCCATATGGGTTGCAGCGGCACAGGCGAGAGGCCATCAGCCATCCACCGCGCCACGCGCCATGGGTATCAATGGCTTCGAGGCTGTATTCAGAGCATGTCGGCAGGTGCCTGCAGTGCCAGCCGAAAAATGGCTTGAACGTCCATCGGTAAATATGGATCGGGGCCTTCACCACTCCGCGAACGAAGCTACCCGCCCAACCGGCAGACAACCTGACGCTGCTATCCCGCTTCGGCGTAAGCTGTTGTGTCATCTTGATGTGCTGCAATCTGGCGGAAAGCCTTGTCGAGAGCGTCGAAGATCAACAACGTGGACGTGTGGCGGGCCTTATAGTCTTTGACTGGCTGCAAGACGCCAAGATCGGCCCACCGGCCCTCCGGCTTGGGGCCGTCTTCTTTCAGCATCTTACGCATTGTTTCAGCCACATCGCGTAGTTCATCCGGCGTCGTGCCGATGATTTCCCGGCCCACGACGGACGCGCTGGCCTGACCCAGCAGGCAGGCTTTGACGTTTTGTGAGAAGCCTGTGACAACGCCGTTCGCCATCTGGATGGCAACCGAGACTGTCGAGCCGCAAAGCTTGGAGTGCGCGGAGGCGGTGGCGTCCGGGTTGGCAAGTGGTTCTGTTCCCGGAATGGCGGCTGCCAGTTCAAGGATACGGTTGCCATAAATGTCGTCGAGATCGCTCATTTGGCCTCCAAAGACCGTGGTTGCGCAAGACTTTCGCGCTGCTCCAGCTTTAATCTACATGACGAAAGCGGTTGCGTCATGCCATGTAATGGTCGCTGTTCGCGCCAGGAAATTGGTCGGTTTGCCGAAAACGTGAATGCTCGCTTTTGCTTGCCGACGGGCACTTTAAGTCAGAAAACACCCTATGCCAGACCGTGATCCGCTATTTTTCGCTGAACGAACTGACACGCTAACGGTGGAACAAGGCGATGAGTTCAGCCCAAAGTTTGACGCCAATGGTCTCATCCCAGCCATTGTGACAGAGGCTGGCGGCGCAAATGTGCTGATGTTTGCGTTTATGGATGCTCACGCCCTGCGCCTGTCGATTGAAACCGGGACGGCGCACTTTTTCTCACGCTCACGCAACAGGCTTTGGAAAAAGGGCGAGGAAAGCGGAAATACATTGCAGATTGAGACAATGCGCACTGACTGTGACCAGGATGTCGTTTGGCTTAGCGTTCGGGTGCAAGGTGACGGTGTTGCCTGTCACACTGGCGCGAAAACATGTTTTTACCGCCGGATCGATCTCAAGCCGTTGAGCCTGAAGGCAAGCGATCAAGAGCCGAACGACGATCAACCACCTCGCCTGATACGCGAGTGATACGGTTGGTTTGGTTTTTAAGAACGTCTCCGAATTAGGATGGCCGGGACGGGTCGCCTATGTGATGTGGTGACCACGAAGATCGTGCGAGGGCCTTGGGCATGGAAGATGGATTGATCGGTTTGGCGCTCGGCGGCGGTGTCGCGCGCGGCTGGTCACACATCGGGGTCATCCGCGCCCTGCACGAAGCTGGTATTTTTCCTGATATCATCGCAGGCACGTCCATTGGAGCCGTGGTGGGCGGGTGCCATTCAGCCAAGCGTCTGGACGACTTGGAAGACTTCGCGCGCGGGCTCAACCGCCGGCGCATGTTCGGCTACCTGGATTTCAATCTGGCCGGCACGGGGTTGATCAACGGGCACCGGCTTGGCGAGACGCTGAAGCAGGCACTGGGTGATGCCCAGATTGAAGACCTGGACACGCGGTTCGTTGCCGTTGCCACCGAGATCGGTAGCGGACACGAGATCTGGTTGTCGCAAGGCCCGCTGGTGGAGGCTGTCCGGGCCTCTTACGCGTTGCCGGGCATCTTCCGGCCGGTCAAGCTCAACAACCGCTGGCTGTTCGACGGGGCGCTGGTCAATCCGGTTCCAATCTCTGTTTGCCGGGCGTTGGGCGCGCGGTATGTGATTGCCGTCAATCTCAATTTCGACCTCTCAAGCCGGGCGTCCTTGGCTCCTCAGGTGGAACCCGCCAGACCCAGCCCCAGCCCCAGTGCTGATGCGTTGGATGACCAAGCTGACAAAGGCGTCCAGCATGCGGTTGAGTTTGCGGCCGATGAGACATCGTCGGGAGCGCGCAAACGCTCGAACGCGAAGCGATTATTGCAGCGCCAGCTATTGCAACGCACAAATGATGTCCCTGGCATCTCGACGGTGGTGGTGGAAGCTTTCAACATTGTGCAGGACCGGATTGCGCGATCACGCCTTGCAGGCGATCCACCGGATGCAATGATTTCGCCGCGCCTGCACGGGATCGGGTTATTTGACTTCCACCGCGCCGATGAGTTGATCACGCGCGGCCGGGTCGCCGTTGCGCGGGACCTGGAGACGATCCAACATGAGATCGACATCAGACGGAAACACGGCATGCTAAGAGACAACATGAAGTCAGGCGCAGTCTGAGGGTGCCGCGCCTGGTGCTGCTCGGAACAGACTGTGGTCCCGTCTGGGATGTCGTCATGATTGGTTGGTGATGGCGTGACCCGTGCGCCGCGCGATGTCGATGCACTTGGCCTGTCCTCTCACGACGCGGACGCTCTTGTTTGAGGCTGCGACCAGTGGCTAGCACACTGAGCGAAGTTGGTCCGAACAGTTCGCCCGGACACACACTCAGCGTCAGCC
Source organism: Pseudomonadota bacterium (assembly GCA_039819785.1). Taxonomy (GTDB): domain Bacteria; phylum Pseudomonadota; class Alphaproteobacteria; order Rhizobiales; family Hyphomicrobiaceae; genus JBCBRD01. The sequence goes on from JBCBRH010000010.1 coordinate 108,037, forward strand.
GGTCGCGAGGTATCCGCGCATGGCCGAGACTTCCATCTCCACTTCGGCGATGTGGTTTTTCACGACGTCTCCAATTGAGACGATCCCGACAAGGCGATCGTTATCCATGACGGGCACATGCCGGAACCGACCGGTGGTCATGAGTGCCATCAGCTCGTCAATGGAGTGATCCAGCGTACAGGTCGTGACGGTCTTCGTCATGACCGCGGAGGCTGGCTTTGAAAGCGTCGACGGGCCACCCTCGGCGATCGCGCGAACCAGGTCCCGTTCGGACATGATGCCGATCACAGCACCGTTGTCGTCGCAAATCACAATTGCACCGATCTTCTCTGCAGCCAGCCGCTCAGCAATGGATTGCAGCGTGGACGTTGCCAGCGCGGTGGTTACGGTGCCGCCCTTGGCCTTCAGTATCGTCGAAATATTCATCAGGTCGCCATCCTTTCCTTGTCCCATCCCAGTGTCAGGAAGGCGCTTATGCGCTCTGTTTGATCGAAGGCGGCTGAAATTGCAAAAAGCTGAACCGCGTTTCGTGACACCGATTTTAGACATATATGGTGCGACGTTTCGGCGCGATCTGCAAGCCTCACTGCACAAGATAAGGCTTCGGCGGTGGACGGCGCCAGGGGTCGAAGGCACCGAACAAGAGTAAACCAGCCAGAAAACCGCCAACATGGGCTTCCCACGCAATGCCACCTGAGCCGGTGGGCCCGAACAGTCCAAGCACCGAAAGCAGGTTGATCAGAAGCCAAACGGCAGTGATCGCAATGATCCTCACGTCGGTTAGGGTTTCGGCCAGACTGAGCCTTGGAATTGTGCGCGGCGCTTCGCGCAATGCAGCAAACCGGCCTTGGTCAATGGCTGGAAACATGAACCGCAAAACGGCGGCCATCATTCCAGATACAGCCCCTGAGGCTCCGACCATCGGAACCAGCTGACCATAATTGAAGACCATAAACACGACCGCGCCGATGACGCCTGTGAGAATGGTGAAGCCCAGAAATCTTAAGCCACCCGTTCGCAATGCGATGGCGCCGCCGAATGCGAGAAACCATGCCGAATTGAACATCAGATGGGTTATGTCGCCGTGCACCAACATATGCGTCACGAAAGATGTGACGCCTGTGATTGCGCCACCTGGAAAGGCATCCATCAAGCCGGTGTAGCGAGCGGGAATAAACGCAAGCGCCAGGAGAAGGTCGTTGTCCATGGCGACGTCGAGGAATTGCCTGACGATGTGGACGGCAGCAAAAAGCGCGATCACGCCCACAACCACGGCTGGGACGTTAAAAATCGGCTGACGGTCTTGGTTCAAGCGAATGGGCTCCGGTTGGGCTTAGCGGGTTAAGCGTTACAGGCCCGGTTGCCGAACAACAACTGCCCAATTCATCCAGGCCTCAGCATTGCGCTCAAATTGGGGATTAAAGCTCCGCCGACGGACGGGTTGCCAGCCCCACTCCAGCCGAACTCCAACGCTGCAAATGGCATGGATGCTGCTCACTCCTTTGGCAAACCCAAACGGGACGTTCTGTTCCGTACCACTCTGGGACACGACAAAGGCCTGGGCAGCGCCTGTCCCTTAATGGCCGATAAGGACACTTGCATTTATGCGACGCGCCACAAGTTTGGAGCTTTATCGCTATTGGAACGCCGTTCGTGGCCACAGATCCGCGCCAAGGCGCTTTGAGATCGAGCCCTCCGATATCAGTGATCTTCTACCGGAAACGTTGATCCTTGAGACGCAGGCTGACGCCTCATATCACTACCGTCTCGCAGGGACGCGGATTTGCGAAATGTTCGGTCAGGAATTTCGCGGCAGTGCGTTCCTGGACGGCTGGACCGAACCCGACCGCGAAACCCTCTTAAGGCGGCTGCGTCTCATCAAAGAGCGGGGCGCTGTGTTGTGCTTTGAGTTCGACGTCCGCTCGACTGCAGGCCACACAGCCACTTTTGAATGTCTTGTCATGCCATTGCACCACGCCACAACGCGGGTTGACCGGTTCTTGGGTTGCATGGGCCCGGTTGGGGAGGGTGCAAAAGCAGATGTCGCGATTGACCGCCGTGCCCTGGACATCGCTGCACCCCAGCCGCCTGACTGGATCGGCGACTATCCGGTTGTCGCACGCAGCCTTGGGGCGTTTGAGGTGATCTGGCCCGACACCACTGAACCAGTCGACCCATCGATGGCAGCAGGTGAAACCGCGCCGGACCATGACGTACCGGCCGATGCATTCCATACGCCGTCTGTGAGGATGGCCCGGATTGTTCGCGATAATCGCCGCCAGTTCCGGGTGTACGATGGGGGGCTTGCGGGCCACCCTGCGGATGATGCCTGAACCAACACGCCTCACCAAACCTCCCACTCAACGGTACTCATGATCGTTTGAATACGATTTTGGGCCAGCAATTAGCTGTTCGTTAAGTCACCTTGTACCAGAATGGCTGAACGGTTGTGATGGGTGACACACGCGCTGTGCACCCCGGCATGCGGGGGCCTAGCTTGGGGCGCCCTCAGCGATTTTGAGGTTTGCGTCTATGATTTTGAAAAGTCCTCTGTCTCCGGCTTCGGGACGTTCGTCCATGGCGCCAATCCAGGATGACCGTGTCGAGGCGGACAATCGACTCTACAATCGGGTTGCCCTTCCACTGCTCGGGCGATTTATGCGCGAGAACCGCTCTGAGTATCCTTGCAAGCTGGCCGACATCTCTGTTGGCGGTGCTGCCATTCTGTCGCCCATGGCGTTGGAAATGGGCGAACGTGTCGTAGTCTACTTCGACGACATCGGAGGCCTTGAAGGGTTTGTGGTCCGTCAGTTTGAAGGCGGGTTTGCAATGACCATTCGGGCCAGTGCGAAGAAGCGTGAAAAACTAGCCGCCACTTTGACGTGGCTCGTCAACAGCCAGCATTACGAAGGGCTTGAAGCGCGCAGGCATGATCGCTTCGTCCTCAACAACAAGACCACGGATTTGCGCTTCCCCGATGGTGCGGTCGCACAGTGTCGACTGATTGACATATCGGTCTCAGGCGCGTCGATTGAAATTGATCTGAGGCCAGAAATCGGCACGGAACTTTCCTTGGGGAAACAACGCGCCATCGTTCGCCGCCATCATGAGAACGGAATTGGTGTCCAGTTCGTCACAGAACAGGAACCCGATGCTCTCAAACGCTTTGTTGATTGAGGGTAGACATACGTGTTGGGTTACCACGGCGAGGGCAAAACGTGGTGGTGGACCTGTTGGAGTTGCTGCAGAGGGTTTGCAGCATCGTAAATTTGGCGTCAGCCTGATCCGTTCGATCGTGTGGCGTGCGTCAAGTCGTGTTGAGTGGGGTTGTGTTATGAGTCGGTACGGGTTGTTGCTTGGCATCCTTTTTTGTGGCTTTGCCGCCAGTGTGTCTCCGATCGCGGATGCGGGTCCGTTGAGCGGGCAGGGCAACGGGACATCCAATTTCATGCGCATCCATGGTCCTGCGCAGGCACCTTATGGGTTTGTCCGCTTTTGCGAATCCAACGCGCACCATTGTTCGGGCGGTGCCCAGATTTCCGGCCGTTTTAACGCGACGCCTGAGCGCCTCAGCGAGCTTGATCAGATCAACCGCTTTGTGAACGCGCGGATCCGGCCGCAGACCGATGCCCAAATCTATGGCGTATCTGAATACTGGACGCTCCCTACGACCGTTGGGGATTGCGAGGATTACGCGCTGTTGAAGCGGCAGATGCTGATTGAGCGCGGCTGGCCGCCAGGATCATTGTTGCTGACGGTGGTGCGTGACGAGATTGGCGATGGCCATGCCATTTTGACGGCCCGCACGGCGCAGGGCGACTTCGTCCTCGACAACAAATTCTCAGACGTCCGGATCTGGAACGCAACGCCATATGAGTATGTGATGCGCCAGTCTTACGTGAACCCGCGCGCCTGGGTCTCACTCGACGCAGCCTATACCGACGCGCCAGCTGAAATGGCGGGTGCTGGAAACTACTGACCCTTACGGATCGCGAAACACGCGGGCGTTCAAACACTGAATAGACGGGACATGCCTTCGATAGGGGCGTGTCCCGTTTTTGGTTTTGTTTGAGCTTAGAGCCTGTTTGCTTTGCGTGATCTCTCAAAGCGGGTTCTAAGCTCTTGAGTTGGAGCATGTTCCAGGCGGAAAACCGCGTACACTTTTCCTGAACATGCTCTTGATATGGAGCATGGTCCGGGCGGAAAACCGCCTACACTTTTCCTGAACATGCTCGAGTTGGTTCAGGCGCTGATGGGTGGGGCGGTCGTGTCAGTTTGTTCGACCAGCTTTTTGGAAAAGCGCTTCCAGTTTTCAACGTAGCGTCCTGCGGTGGCTGCTACGTTTGCGGCGTCCTCATCGCTCAATTGGCGGACGACACGGCCGGGGGACCCCAGCACCATGGAGCGCGGGGGGATCACTTTTCCTTCGGGAATGAGTGTGTTGGCCCCGATCAGACATTCCTCGCCAATCGTTGCCCCGTTCAAAATGATGGAACCGATGCCGATCAGACTGCGCGATGCGATTGAGCACCCGTGCAGCATGACCATGTGACCGATCGTACAGTCGGCTGCGATGTTCATCGGATATCCCGGGTCGGTGTGGAGGACGCTGCCGTCCTGGATATTGACGCGCTCACCAATATCGATGCGCTCGTTGTCGCCGCGTACGACGGCATTGAACCAGACGCTGGCGTCTTCGCCGATTTGCACATGACCAAGAACGGTTGCCGTTGGGGCAACCCAATAGCGACCCGATGGCGGCGTTTGCACCTGTTCGTCGAGCGCATAAAGTGGCATCGGCGACCTCTCTTCGTACCTCAAGTCACAAACGGCGGTGCTCAGGCCTCCGGCAGGTCCATTTCCAGGATTGCCATCTGGAACTGGTAGGAGGTCTCGCCGTCTTCGACATCGCGGTAAAGCGTGGCGATGAACTCATCATCGATGAACACCTCTGCCATCTCCGGCTTTTTGGGCTGCGCGCGTAATTCGAGACCCGGTTTTCCGAATGTCGATTTCAGATAGGCTTCGACACGGGCGATTTCCGTTTTGTCCACGCGGTTGTCTCCAGTTGATCCGTTATGTTGACGTCAGGGCGAACCACGGCCGGGCTCGGGAAAGGTCGCACGATCGTGTGCAATACAACGCTCTGATGGAGATGGCACGTTTCAGCCGGTTGGCCATGATCGCTTCAGCTGCGTCCACACCATCTTGCGCTGCGCTTTGATGTGCCGTGTTCTCGAACGAAAGACAAGCCGCAAGGATGGCGCCTGAGTGTGCCCACGCCTGTGATGAGGGCACGCGATCCGCGTCAGGCCGATATCGGTCGTGGTTTTCAGTTGCGAGACTAACGCAACAGCTGGTCCATTGATCGGGCCGGCTCTGGGCAGCCGGCATCGCCGACGACCTTGGCGGGCACTCCGGCGACCGTCGTTTCACGTGGAACGTCCTTTAAGACCACACTACCGGCAGCGACCCGTGAACAGCATCCAACCTTGATATTGCCAAGGATTTTGGCACCTGCGCCGATCAAGACGTTGTCGCCGATCTTTGGATGACGGTCACCGCTGACCTTGCCACTGCCGCCCAATGTGACGCCATGCAGGAACGAACAATTGTCGCCGACGACTGCTGTCTCCCCGACGACAAGCCCCGTTGCGTGGTCAAGCATCAGACCGCGACCGAAGCGGGCAGCGGGGTGAATGTCCACCGCGAACAGCTTGGAAGCCTGGCTTTGGAGATAGTAGGCGAAGTCAGGACGCTCTTGTTTCCAGAGTTCATGCGCGAACCGGTGCGTCATGAGGGCGTGGAAGCCCTTGAAATACAATAGCGGTTCCAGGTATCGCGAGCATGCGGGGTCGCGATCGTAGACAGCGGCCAGGTCGGCACGCATGTCCAAACCCAGGTCCGGCCGCGCTTTGAGAACGTGTTGAAAGGTCTTGGTGATCAGGCCCGCATCGACATCGGAATGGTTGAGCCTTTGCGCCAGGCGATGAATGACGGCATCCTCGAGCCGGTCATGGCTCAGGATGGTGGGAAAGACAAACCCGCCGAGTGCAGGTTCATCGCGGATGACCACCTCGGCTTCATCTCGCATGGCGCTCCACACCGGATCATGTGACGACACCGCATCTGGTTCTCTACTGGCGTTCGCCGTCATGTCGACTTCTCCTTCTCGCGCGGTCACGGCATTGTCCTGTCATAGGCCAACCAGCGCAATTACGCGCCTTCCATGCCTGCGCATTGGCTTTCATATCTGATCCGCAAAGCCGACCATTGGATGTTATTCGCACGAGGAGACCATTGGGCACCTGGACAACCTTGGGCGTCTGAATCCCGTGCCGACGACTTCGATCGTACGTTATTTGCGTCAATTATAGGCCTGATCGCGACGGTAAAGAAGGTGTTCCAACTGCTAGTTTGGCAGGCATTGAACGTCGCGATGTGAAGACGTGGTGTCGATATGCGCGTGTCTATTTGCAAACCCGGCGCAGGTTTTACCATGTCGACGCTGTCTCTCACATGTCAGCATGCGTCCGCATTAACCATGATGTTGTACATGTCACAGCAGCGCGTCTGACTTAATACTTATAGTCTCCACATAAAGCGACTTAGAAGGGTTTATTTTTTGATGAATACTTCGTCACTATCCGATGTATACAATCATAGACTTGAGTTAAAAATGGACACACACTGTTACATAGCGTGTTTTAATCTTACAATTCGGTCTAAGGGATGATCCAAACGTCAATTTATACTGCACCGCAGCAACTTTTTTGCTTGGCGTGGGCTGCGGTCGAACATACACTTATGTCCAAGTCGCCCGCTAAGACGGCGATGAGGTCAGAGCGTCAAAGTCGATGACGAGGAGGCTATAATGAGTGTGCAAATGCGTTTGAATATCTTGGGTGCGGTGCTCTCGTTCGGATTTCTCACAGCGATTGTGTTCGGCATGATCTAAAGCCTAAAAAAGGCTTCTTGATTGGTTCGGCAACGCGCCAGTCATCCTTTGGAGGAAACGACCAACCAAGAACGGATGCGACCAAACTAGGTCGCATCCGTTTTTTGTTGTTGTGCGCTCAGATTTTGGGTTAGCGGCGGATCAGATAGCCAAGAATGGCCCCTGCGATCAGAACGAACTCTGAGTTCAATCCAGCCGGCATCGCGACGCTATACATTCCCATGGCGATCACCACGCCAGCGCCAATCAGGCCACCGATGATGGATGTTGCAGCCGTCCCGCCGCCTGGCGTGCGAACACCTTTGAGAATGTA
>JBCBRH010000011.1:0-114053 GCA_039819785.1 Pseudomonadota bacterium
AGCTTTTGCTCGGCATGGTTCCGCCGTTATCGGGCCGTTTCAATAGTTGCAAATGACAACTATGCTGAGGGTGCAGTCGCTGCGTAAGCGGTGCCTAATCCCTACCTTAAGCCCTTGCCCCTAGCCGGGTAAGGCGCGGTTCGGGGGGCACCGGGCAACAGAAGCCCTCCACCAGTTCACAGTCATGCATCGAGGAACCAGGCTGCCAACACACGGCTTAGGCTAACCAGGTCTCCGCTCTGGCATTGGACAAACGTCACCAGCCTGTCGATTGGTGCGCGTTATCAACGTCGGCTGAACGGAAATGCAAAGAAACCTATGAGCGGCTTGAGTTAAATGGCGTAATGCCCCAAATTCAAAAAACGAAGCTTCACCTTAACGACGGTCGGGTAAGACGGGACGCATGACAACCCAATCCAAGATCGACTACGAGAGCCTTACACAAGAGGCGATGCGCGGCGTTGTTCGCTCAGTTCTGGAACAGATCGTCACTGACGGTCTCCCCGGCGATCATCATTTCTACATCTCATTTGACACGACCGCCGAAGGTGTCTCCGTTTCAAAACGGCTGAAGGCAAAATACCCTCAAGAAATGACGGTCGTTCTGCAGCATCGGTTTTGGGATCTTTCCGTCCTGAAAGACCGCTTCGAAGTGAAGCTGACATTCGATGGCATTCCTGAGCGGCTCGTCGTTCCCTATAAGTCCATCAAAGTCTTTTTCGACCCCTCCGTGCGCTACGGGCTCCAGTTCGAAGAAGCTGGCTTCACAGCCGAAGCAATCGACCAGTCACTAGCTGGCCATGACGCCGTCGAAGCCGATCAGGACATCGAAACAACCGGATCGGTCGAAACGCTGCGTCCAGCGGTGCGCCTGGACGATGGAGCGACCTCGGGCGAGCTGTCCGAGATTTCAGACGAGGACGTTGCAGCCGTTCAGTCCGAGGATAACGAGCCCGAACCCGCCCTTGCCGACGCCGACGATGCAGATGGTGAAGACGCAGCGGCAGGGGCAGAAATCGTGAGCCTCGACGCATTCCGGAAGAAATAAGAGACCGCCAACCATTTCTCCTTGGCGTGCACGTTCATGCCAAACCGGAGGCCATGAACCAGCACGGTCACACGCCAGCCAAAAGCGGCTCAGACACCGACGTTACGGCCTCGCAATGCACCCAAGCTAAACCCGCTCGATATCAATTGGCGTCCGCCCGGGGTGAAACCTAGCGCCCTTCAGTGCACCTTCCCCGCGATCGTCTCCGCGACCTGCTCCCGCGGCCTTGCCGAACTGAAGTTGCAAAATCCCGTCATCCAGCACGGCGCATTCAGCGCTGATTACGAATGGATCGGTGACTTCGAGATTGGCGCGCGCGATGCAGACCTTCTCTGTCGTCATGGGATGAACGCTCACACTTGCTTCGCCGTCCGGCAATGTGAGCATGAGGATGAGAACGATCATTTTTGGTTCCATCTGTGGACGCTCCTAAGAGTGCTTTCAATAACGTCAACGCAACCAACGCGAGCCAACGCAGCTTGAACACCACCCCTAAATCTGATCCCTACGCCTCAATCGATAACGTGCGAATCAGTCGTCGCCACACCCTGACCTCGCGCCTCAAAAGCGGCCAAAATCAGAACCTTATGCGGTTCTTCCATGTCGTGAGACAGGCTTCGCCCGGCAATCCGCGTATGCTCAATTTCGGACAAAGCGTGAAATTTTCTCAGCAGGCGATCCCATGAACAGCAAAGCGACTTCCGTCGGGCTGGGATGGACCCTGCCGTCATGCTAGCTGACACGAGACAGCTACAGCTCCAGACCACGCGCGAAAATAAGGATCCACCCCATGACTGCGACCCGCACCGAAACCGACACCTTCGGCCCCATCCAAGTGGCAGCTGACCGGTATTGGGGCGCACAGGCGCAGCGATCCCTTGGGAACTTCAAAATCGGCTGGGAAACACAGCCAGCACCCATTGTCCGCGCCCTTGGCATCGTCAAACGCGCAGCAGCCGAAACAAACATGGCGCTTGGCAAAATGGATGCCGAGCTTGGCAAAGTGATTGTTGCAGCGGCTCAAGAGGTGATCGAAGGAAAGCTCAATGATCACTTCCCGCTCGTTGTGTGGCAGACGGGCTCAGGCACGCAGTCGAACATGAACGCAAACGAAGTGATCTCAAACCGCGCAATCGAAATGCTCGGCGGCGAGATGGGCTCCAAAAAACCCGTCCATCCCAACGACCATTGCAACATGTCGCAATCCTCAAACGACACGTTCCCAACAGCCATGCACATCGCCTGCGTTGAGGAAGTGCACCACCGCCTGCTTCCAGCACTGCAGAAACTCCGCAACGCGCTGAACGACAAGGCTGAAGCCTGGAAAGACATCATCAAGATCGGGCGCACACACACCCAGGACGCAACTCCGCTCACTCTCGGTCAGGAGTTTTCCGGCTACACCCAGCAACTCGATAACGGTATCGAGCGTATTGAGATGACCTTGCCCAAATTGATGGAATTGGCCCAGGGCGGAACAGCAGTTGGCACAGGACTATCATCCCCCATAGGCTTTGATGAAAAAGTTGCCGAGGCGATCGCCAACATCACAGCCCTTCCGTTCAAGACTGCACCAAACAAGTTTGAAGCGCTGGCCGCCCATGACGCGATGCTCATGACACACGGTGCCATCACGACGGTGGCGATGAGCTCCTTCAAGATCGCCAACGATATTCGGTTCCTCGGCTCCGGGCCCCGCTCTGGCCTTGGCGAACTGGCCTTGCCGGAAAACGAACCCGGCTCGTCCATCATGCCGGGCAAAGTGAACCCGACGCAGTGCGAAGCCCTGACCCAGGTTTGCGCGCATATCCACGGCAACAACGCCGGCCTGACGTTCGCAGGCAGCCAGGGCCACTTCGAACTCAACGTCTACAATCCGATGATGGGTTACAACTTCCTGCAGTCCGTTCGGCTGCTTGCAGATGCGGCCGTTTCATTCACGGACAACTGCGTGGTCGGGATCGAACCGCGTTTGGAAAACATCGAGGCCGGCCTCAAGAACTCGCTCATGCTCGTGACGCCACTGAAGGAAAAGTACGGCTACGACCGGGCCGCGACAATCGCAAAAACAGCCCACAAGAACGGCACGACATTACGCGAGGAAGCCATCGCCGATGGAATTCCAGCTGAGGACTTTGACGCCATTGTCGTGCCATCCAAGATGATCGGCCCATCATAATCGGCCCGTCATAAGCGTATCGCAAGAAGTCTGGAGAGGTGGTCGTCCCACCCGACCTGCGACCAGGAGCGCTTTGATCAGAAAAGCAACCAGCGCTAATCTTACGGAGCAGTCTGTTCGAGCGATTGGGACGCAAATCTACATGACCGCTGAGATTATCAATCTGCGCCAGGTCCGCAAACGTTGCGAACGTGTCGAGGATGAAAGGCGCGCGTCTGAAAACCGTGCCCAATATGGCTTGACGAAAAAGCAGCGTGAAGAAGCCAGGGCCCAGCGTGAACTGGCGAAAAAACGCCTCGATCAGCTCCAGCGCGGTGAAGCGATAGACGAGACAACGGACGATCTCGACCCGGGCAATGTGTCGTGAAGAGCGAGGCAAACGAAGGCCCAAAAAAGCGTTCGTTTACGATCAGGGGCCATCGCACTTCGGTTTCCCTCGAAGATGAGTTTTGGCAATGCCTGAAAGAACTGGCGGAGCGTGAGGGCACATCAACCGCCGCTTTGATCACTAAAATCGATGCACAACGAAGCCAAGTCGGCCTATCCAGCGCGGTGCGAACGCACATTCTGCGTGAGTTGCGGCGGCCGGTGTCTGACAAAATCGACAACGGTTGACGTGGCGAAGTGGAACTTCGACGACCAGCAACCCACACGTCATGAGCCTGCCCATCGGGGGCCTGAGCTCCTCAGGCAACACGCTGATCTTTGACTCATCAGCCGCCAGGCCCACGTCAAATCCTCAGCTGAACGCTACCATTGCGATGGCCCGTCCATGGCAGGCGGTTGCCACTGGTTTTGCTCCCGAATGGCACGCCGCCGGATGGCATCCTCCCTGGCACGCCGGGCAGCTTCCTCCCGAGCCGCCTCACGTGCAAGTGCAGCCTCTTCCTCGCGCTGACGTTCCAACTCTGCCGCACGCAGACGAGCCTCCTCAGCCCGCGCTTCATCTTCTGCACGCAGTTCCTCCAGCCGCAACGCGATCCGTTCAAGCCGTTGCACACCCAGTTCACGCTCAAGTGCGCCGGAGGAAATCTGCGGTTCGATGGAGCCCAGCGACGTCAACGGGCCGACAAACACCACATCGACCACAGGCCAGTCTGGCTTGCCTTCGAAGCGGGAGGCCGCAACCACCTTCCACGCACTGTCGATGCTAAAACTCATCAGATCCATTGTCGTGATGCCGCGCACTGTCCCGCCATCAGCCCTGATGGCCATTTCGGCGAAACGAACCGCACCGTCACGAATTCGAAACGGAACCTTGGTCGACCCCAATGACAGTTGCCCCGCGCCCAAAGCCTCTGACACGGCCGGACCGGCTTCGCCTTCTATGCTTTCATCAGGCGGACGCGACAACAGCGCTTCTGCCGCATCAGCGACTTGCCCAGGTGCCAGCCCGTTCAACGTGACCTTTTGCAGAGACACCGTCCCTTGCCCATTCAAAGCCAGCATCAAGGCCCGCGGTGTCAGACCACGACCTGAAAACTTTGCATCAAGAACCGCACCGCCCGTTCCTGCCGCCTTTGTTTTCGCTCGACCCAAAATCCGTTCCAGCCGGCCATCGCTCAGCCGCAACGTCCCATCCAGTTTCGCACCTGCGCCGCCTTTAGGCCCGGCAAACGTGAGATTGGCCACCACTGCGCCAGCCGCACTCTTCGTCGACGCAATTTTCGCCTTCACGGCACCAGCACCGTCGAAGTCAAACGTCAGCTGTGCATCGCGGGCGTAAAGCCCGTCATCAAACGCGAAGCGATCGGCACGCACCTCCACGGACCCCACAATGGAACGGAGGAGGCCGAGATCGAAAAACGCATCGGAGTAAAGTTCCGCCAGATCTGGCGAGGTATAGGGTGCAGCGTCGTTGGCCCGCCCGAGGACACTTGGCCCGAATGCGATACGCGGCGCGGGGGCGACCACCGGTGCCTCTCCCAACACGCCGTCAAGGATATCGGCCAACGCCAAACGCTGAGTCGATAGGCGACCTGTGATGCTAAGCATTTGGTCCTTTGAGCGGCTGCTTCGATCACCCGACGTTGCAGCAGGATCAAGAGCTGCAAGTTCGATCTCGCCTCGTAATGGAATACCGCTAAGCCGCAGATCGTCCGAAGAGATCTTGACGGACTGAGCCGCAGCCTCTCCCCCCGAAGCAGGCTGCCCACCTGAAACAGACTGGCCGCTCAAAGTGAACCGCCCCGTCACATCCGCAGCGCCCGCCGACGACCCGACTTCTGCCCCTGCAAGCGCCAAAAGGTGAGACGCCTTTGCTGTCTTGACCTCCCCTTTGCCCTCCGCAAGCTGCAGACCTTGATCAGAATAACGCCCGCGCCCAGACCACGTCAGATCGAGCTGATCACCGCGCACATCGCCGACCCAGGATATCTCGTCATCGGGTGTCCCGCGAAATTGAACAACCACCGTACCGGGCATCGAAGCTTCGGAAATGGTCGCGATATTTTTCGCGGAAGCTGACGCGTCTTCGTGCGAACCAACCGCATCCATCTTGGCCAGGATCAGGCCCATAGTCCGCAGCGTATGGTCGCTCGCCAGATTGAGATGCAGCAACACCGGTGCGGACCGCCAGCTTTCCAGTCCGCCATCGATTTGAAATTGTCCGGCGGCATGTCGCCCCTGGATGTCACCGTCGACGGTTCCAGAAATCCCACCAGCCAGTCGCGCGCCGACATCAAGTGTGCCCGCGAGTCGGTAGGGTGCGAGACCTGACAACGCACGCACCAACCCAGCCTGCCCATCCTCCGAAATCAAACCTTGATCTGCCAGAAGGCGTGGCACACCCTTACTGTCTGAACCGGAAGCAGACGCATTCGCAGACGACGCCACAGTGAAACGCACGCGCCCCTTGGGCTTCCCAGCCTCGGCTCGCACAGTTCCGGCCGCTTGCAGCGTCATGCCGTCTTCGGTTTGAAACCCAAGTTTTTCGATACCGATTTGACCGTCCCGAACCGTGATCTTTCCATCAAAATCCGTAAGCGTGCTGGGCCCATTGATCAAACGACCAGCCCGAAGCGAAATCTCGACATCATGGGGCAAAACAGCAAGGCCGGAAGGTCCCTCAGACACCGCCGCAGTCGCAACCGAGACCTGTTCAGGGTCCGGGGAACCAGGCGTAGCAACAGCGCCAGCAGCACCTTCGCCACCCGGCACGACGACGGAGCCTGAAGACTGGAGAGATGCATCACTGCTCGAACCTTCGACCGATGCTGGCCCACCCTTTTTAGCACCATCCTTATGAAGGCTCATCAGGTCGGCAATCCGCAGCTGATCAATCCCGACCCAGCGGGTATCCAGCTGATAGCCTTCAAGCTGCAAGGCGAGCTTGGAAACCGGCTTTTCCTGCCAGTGGACCCGCCCGCGAACCGGCATTCTGGAAAATTCAGCCGTCCCATTTTCCAATGCAACCACATCGGTTCCAACCGCCAATCGCCCTGAGAGCGAGAACGGCCCATCGCTGACCTGCTCCAACCGGCCATAGTCCGGAACGGCCCATCGGACAACACGAACGAGGCTGGGCCCGCCGACAAACACATTGCCATCGAACGCGGCTCCATCTGCGTCAGGAATCAACTCGCCGGAAAAATCAAAACGGGTTCCGCCGGGCAGGCTGGCCGTCAAAGAACGCATTTGAAGCGGACCACCAACGCCCGACAGCACCATCTTGATGTTCGAAACGGCATCCCCGCCCAGATTGACCTGATCAATATCCAATCGGGCCTGTAGGTCGGCCGAGTCGGGAAGCACCTCGATCAATCGCGCAAACAGGTTCCGGGCCGTCCTGAGCGGCATCACTTTTGCGGTTTTGGGGTCGGGCACGACGACAGCGTCGGCGCCGGCATCTGCGGTCTCGCCAGCACCAAAAGGTGCCGACAAGCGGTCAAGATCAAGCCACCGTGAGGACAAATCCACCTGCACCCGGTGACGCTCACCCCAGGTGGCCCCAGCTTCACCGGTCACGATTTGCGGCTGGCCGACGTTCTCAAAGGAAGCCACCAGGTTGACCAGCTTGGCGGAGGCAGACGTCGCCTCGACATCGGCGCGCAGATCAATCTCAGGAGCGTCTTGGCCAGATGCCAGTTTCACATTCGATGTGATCGCACCTTTGAAATTCGGCCGATCGAACAGACCAGCCAAGTCGCCCTCCAGGGCGTGACGCGATCCGCCGTTCGGTTTTTGAACCACGGCTTTGAGTTTCGTGGTGCCCTCGTCCGTCACATCGCCGGTCTGCAAACGCACTTCGCGCAGGCGTTTGTCAAATTGCGCGAAGCCGCGAAACGAAAACGGCCCACGCAAGCCCTGCGCCGAAAGCGATCCTTCGATTGCCGTGACACGCGCCAAAGTGCCGACCCCAGCGGCATCATAGGCAATCTCGCCGTCGGTAATCATGACGTCGTTCAGCGCAACATCGTTCGGGACAAACGGAAGACGACCTGGCCGGACAGCCAATTCAGTCCAGTTGGGTGCACCGGTACGATCGACCGCGAGCCGCACAACGGGGCGCTCCAATTCGATCTGACGAGCTTCGAACGCACCTTTCAGAAGCGGCGATACCGATAGCCACATCGTAAAGCTGTCAGCCTGAAACAAAGGGGCGCCGGTAACGCCGCTCGTGTCGGCAATCCGCAGCTTTTCAAACCGAACGTATGGCGTCGGCAGGAGCCGCACATTCACCGCACCACCAACCCTGACATCACGGCCGAAAACGCGTGATGCTTCCTCTTCGAAGACACCCCTGTAGCCATTCCAGTCAATGAAGTGCGGCACGGCGAAGAGAGCAGCTAAAACGCTGATGAGCAGCCCACCGAGCCACATCAAGAACGTATTCAATTCAGCCTCCGTCCACGTCTATCGTGGCGTTCTCAAGAGACTGCGCTCAGCCGCTGGACGGCACGCTGAAGCCTCAGAGTTATTCCAATGCAAAAGTTCCGCCCGGACCGAGGCCCGCTTGCTCTAAGTGTTGCCATACCATGTTCGCATCGCAACATCGCAATTTTTCATAGCGCAACATACGCACAATATTGCCGCTGCTGTGCATCGAGAGCCTCGGACTGCGATCACCTCCAACACAACCTGCAGTTTTCCGCCAATTCGCAAGGTCAAATCGGGGCTCGGATCACTTTGGACGCATGTTCATGCCGATAAGCGATGGTAATTCAATTGAACCCGGTGTTGCATGGAGCGAGGACACCGGCCGAAGTCCCAACAGGCGCAACGCTGGATGTCTGTCCCACAGCAACCGGACCACATTCACCCAAACCCAAAGCGGCATCTTTGTCCCGGATCATCGTTACAATCAGGCCAGATGGCAGAACAACCGACAGACCAACCGCCGACCCAGCCCAGCAACAATAAGCCCGGCAAAACGGCGGATGACGACTCACGAGCAGGTGAAGGCGGTTCAAGAGCTGGGGAAGACACACCGGCCCGATCGGCAAAGGTTTTGGCTGGACTGAGCGAAGCCAGGGCTTTCGTGGTCGAGTCGATCGGCCTTGCGCGCCAGACAATGCTGGACCGGTTATGGGTTAACTTCCGATCATTCCTGGATGAGCGGCAAATGCTCGTTTGGACGCTGGCGGCCGTCATAGGCGCATCCGTCGGCTATGCCTCAATCGTTTTTCGTTGGCTCATCGGCCTAATCCAGTGGCCCTGGTTGTACACAACAACCGAAAATGTCGCCGCTGCCGCATCGGCGGTACCGTGGTGGAATATCTTGTTGGCCCCAACGATCGGTGGCCTCGTCGTCGGTTACATTCTGCAGCACTACACCAAGGGCCGGCGCGCCCACGGCGTTGCCGATGTGATCGAGGCACGCGCACTGCACGATTCCCGCATCGATCCAAAAATCGGCCTGATGTCGGCAGGGCTCTCTGCTCTTTCAATTGGTAGCGGCGCAAGCGTCGGACGTGAGGGTCCCGTCGTTCATATCGGCGCGACGATCGCCGCGTTTCTGGACAATCGTTTCAATCTCTCACCAAGCGCAAGACGCACACTTCTGGCATGCGGTGCAGCTGCCGGCGTGTCAGCATCCTTCAATGCCCCCATCGCAGGCGTCTTGTTCGCACACGAAATTATCCTGACGCACTATGCATTTCGTGCGTTGGTTCCAACGGTCATTGCCAGCGTCCTGGGCGCCGTGGTCGCGCGCATTCACCTGGGCAACTTCCCGGCATTCTCAATCCCGGACTATCAAATCACATCATATTGGGAGTTCCCTGCATTCGCTTTGCTCGGACTGACCTGTGCCGTCGTTGCGATCCTCTTTCAGCTGGCCTTGATGGGCACCGAGCGGGTATCCTGGCGCATCAACATGCCGCTCTGGCTGAGAACCGGCACCGGCGGGTTTTTGGTGGGGCTGATCGCCCTCGTGTTCCCACAGGTTCTAGGCATTGGCTACGACGCCACGGACCAGGCGCTCTCCCAGGATTTATCGCTGTCATTGCTTATCGCGCTCATCATCGCGAAAACCGCTGCGACGGCCATTTCGCTGGCGGCCCGCTTCGCAGGTGGCATTTTCTCGCCCACGCTTTACCTCGGGGCAATGACCGGCGCGGCGTTTGGATCGATCGCAACATCGGCGTTCCCGGAGATTGCTTCGAGCGAAGGGCTCTATGCGATTTTGGGGATGGGTGCGGTGGCCGGGGCCGTACTCGGCGCTCCACTCTCAACGACCATGATTGTATTCGAGCTGACAAGCGGTTACAGCGTGACGATTGCGTTGTTACTGACCGTCTCGATTGCGGTGGGCCTGTCGCAAGCCGTGATGGGCCAGTCGTTCTTCTACTGGCAGCTCGGCAAGCGCGGGTTGTTCCTAACCGACGGCCCGCATCAATCAATCATGCGGCGTCTTCAGGTGAAGGACTTTATGCTGCAAAGAGGCGATGACGATCCCGAGTACCTGACGAAGGCCGCAGACGGCAAAGACGCAAACAAGGCGGAAATGGAACCCGCGGTCTGGTTATTGGAAAATGACAATCTTGACCGGGCCTTGCGGCTGTTTGCTGAAAGCGGCCAGTCAAAAATCCCCGTTGTTGACTCAAATGATGAGACAAAGCTGATCGGCTGGGCTGACCGGTTGTCAGCGCTGTCGAAATTCAACCGCGCCCTGATCGACGCCAACGTTGAAGAACACCGCTGATACGGCTCAACACGCCCCCAGCAAGCCGCCAACTGGTCGGGTTGATGGCAAGCAAGGCGCGCTCTGGCGCCCCTCAACCAGCTGCGCTGGATCAGCTACGTTGATCCATTTGCACGAATTCACGTGGCGCATCGCCGATGTAAAGCTGACGTGGGCGACCAATCCGCTGCTCTGGATCTTCAATCATCTCTTTCCACTGCGCAATCCATCCCACCGTCCGGGCGACAGCGAACAAGACCGTGAACATGGAAACGGGGAAACCCATCGCCCGCAGCGTGATGCCGGAATAGAAATCAATGTTCGGATAGAGCTTCTTCTCAACAAAGTACTCATCATTGATGGCGATTTTCTCCAGTTCCATCGCCACATCCAACAGCGGCTCGTCCTTGATCCCTAAGGATTGGAGAACCTCGTGACAGGTTTGCTGCATCACCTTAGCGCGCGGGTCATAATTCTTGTAAACGCGGTGACCAAAGCCCATCAGGCGGAAACCTGAAGATTTGTCTTTGGCTTTCGCGACATACTCAGGGATCCGGTCCACCGTGCCGATCTCTTCGAGCATGTTGAGCGCCGCTTCGTTGGCGCCACCGTGGGCCGGCCCCCACAGACAGGCAATGCCAGCAGCGATACATGCAAATGGATTGGCACCCGATGACCCGGCAAGCCGAACCGTCGAAGTGGACGCGTTCTGCTCATGGTCGGCATGCAGGATAAAGATTTTATCGAGCGCACGCGCAATCACTGGATCGACCGTGTAAGGCTCACACGGAACCGCAAAACACATCTGCAGGAAGTTTGACGTGTAATCGAGATCGTTGCGCGGATAAATGAACGGCTGCCCGATTGAATATTTGTAGGCCATCGCCGCAATCGTCGGCATCTT
The DNA here is from genome assembly GCA_039819785.1 of Pseudomonadota bacterium. Taxonomy (GTDB): domain Bacteria; phylum Pseudomonadota; class Alphaproteobacteria; order Rhizobiales; family Hyphomicrobiaceae; genus JBCBRD01. Next base: position 11,255 of record JBCBRH010000011.1, read on the forward strand.
TGCGATCATACGGTTCGCCGCAATCGTCCGCTGCTCGGGATCGTTGATATCCGTCGAGTCATGATAGAATGCTGAGAGTGCGCCAACTGTCCCGCACATGATCGCCATGGGATGCGCATCTCGCCGGAAACCGGTGAAAAAGCGCGTCATCTGTTCGTGAACCATGGTGTGCCGGGTGATCGTCCGGTCAAATGTCTTGAACTCGTCCTCGGTCGGCAGCTTGTCGTGTAAAAGCAAGTAGCAAAGTTCCAAGAAACTCGCGTTGTCCGCCAGCTGATCAATCGGATAGCCCCGATGCAGCAGCACGCCCTTGTCGCCATCGATGTATGTGATCCGCGATGAACAGTTTGCGGTCGATGTGAAGCCTGGATCGTAGGTGAAGCAGCCCGTTTCCTTGTAAAGCTTCCCGACGTCGATCACATCCGGTCCAACCGTGCCCGACCGTACAGGCATATCGGTCACCTTTCCGTCGTGCTCAATCTTGGCGTTTGGCTTTGCGGTTGGGTTGGCATCGAAAGCATTCATAAGGCTGGGTCCTTCCGGTCGGTGTCTTGGGTCCGCATTGTCCTGGGGCTCACGGCTGTCAAGTGCTTGCAAAGTTGCGGCGACTGCCGCAGTGCAACATCACCATTCTCCGCCCTGTTAACCCAGGCCCCGGCCTGCGGCAAGATAACCGTTCGAAGGGTGATGATGCCACCGAATGAAGCAGACGACTGGGACTGCTGCCAAAACCGGCGGGTCCCCCTTAATCCGCGTCGATGAAATCACGGTCCGGTGATCGGCAAATCGCCGTATCACCTTGGGATGATCGGCCCAAACGGCGACAGAGCGGGGCGCTTCATCGAATGGTTGTGGACGCAAGGTCTCAGAACGGTTGAGAATGATCGACAACCGTTGCCCACGAATAATGGCTGCTATAATCCGGTGTCATGGCGCGAAAGCAAAAACATTTGAAGAACACCGGGCGGGCGCAGGCTGTGCCCGGCGATTTGTTCGCCGACCTTCTTACCGATGATCCCAGCGCTGATGATACCGGCGCTAAGGGTCCTGACCACGAAGGCCCCGCGGTCGACGATGTACCAGGCGTGGACGACGCCTCACGTTCACCGGCTATGCCCTCAAACGAGACACACGTTGCCGATGACGGCATTCCTTTCGATCTGCCGCCACTTGATGGCCCGCCGAGCGAAACGCCGCCCCTCGACGCGTATGAGGCCGAAGTGGCTCGCGAAGTTGATGCAGCCTTTGAGGCCGAGAACGATGCAGACTGGCCGGGCGCGCCGTCAGCCTTCGATGCGGACGAAGATCTCACCTCGGACGAAAACACCGCTGTGACGTCGTTCACACCCTCCGCGAGCAGCAAGCCGCAGGGCGCGATAACACCAATGCCATCGGGTAGCGGTTCAATCTCCGAGCGCGCCTTGGCGGCCGCACGCGGCGCTGCGCCACCATCCGCGCAACCAGCTGATTACCTCAGCGGTCTGAACCCTGAACAGCGCAAAGCCGTCGAAACACTTGATGGCCCCGTTCTGGTATTGGCAGGAGCCGGTACCGGCAAAACCCGCGTCCTGACCACCCGCATCGCCCACATCCTTGCAACCAACAGATGCCGGCCCGGCAGCATCCTCGCTGTCACCTTCACCAACAAAGCCGCCCGCGAGATGAAGGAACGGATAGGCGCACTCGTCGGCAGTGCGGTCGAAGGGATGCCATGGCTTGGCACCTTCCATGCCATCGGCGTCAAAATTCTCCGCCGCCATGCCGAGCTTGCGGGCCTGAAATCCGGCTTCACAATCCTCGACACCGACGATCAGATCAGGCTTTTGAAACAGGTCATCGAAGCAGAAGGCCTCGACAAGGACCGCTGGCCCGCGCGCCAACTCGCCGGCCAGATCGACAGCTGGAAGAACAAGGGTCTGACACCTGATAAGGTGCCGAAGAACGAAGCCTTCGTCTTCGGTGGCGGAAAAGGCGCGAAACTCTACGCCGCCTATCAAAGCCGGCTGAAGGACTTAAACGCCTGCGACTTTGGGGACCTGCTGCTGGAAACGCTCAGCATTTTCCTCAAGCATCCCGACATCCTGGCCGAATACCACCGCCGCTTCCGCTACATTCTGGTGGACGAGTACCAGGACACCAACGTCGCGCAATATATGTGGTTGCGTCTCTTGGCGCAGGGCTCTCCGAACGTCTGCTGCGTCGGTGACGACGACCAGTCGATCTATGGCTGGCGCGGCGCAGAAGTCGACAACATCCTACGTTTCGACACCGATTTTCCCGGTGCGACCGTCATCCGCCTGGAACGCAATTACCGTTCGACAGGCCACATCCTGGCAGCCGCGGCCGGCCTCATCAGCGCCAATGAGAGCCGCCTGGGCAAAACCCTTTTCACAGACGGTGACCTAGGCGACAAGGTTGGCGTATCGGGCCACTGGGACGATGAGGAAGAAGCACGCACGCTCATTGACGGCATCGAAAACAAGCAGCGCGACGGGGCTAACCTGAACGATATCGCGATCCTCGTTCGTGCGTCCTACCAGATGCGTGTCCTCGAAGACCGGTTGATCACCACAGGCGTGCCCTATCGTGTCATCGGCGGCCCGAGGTTCTACGAACGCGCCGAAATCAAGGACGCGATCGCCTATCTTGAGATCACCTTCAATCCCTCGCACGATCTCAAGTTCGAGCGCATCGTCAACACACCCAAACGCGGGATCGGTGACACGTCCGTCAAGAAAGTCCGTGCATTCGCCAGAGCCAAAGGCATTCCGGTCTATCAAGCCGCCCGGCATATTGTTGAGACCGAGGAGATCACCGGCAAGGCGCGCAAAGCACTTGGCAATCTCGTGAAGGACTTCGACCGCTGGCGCGCACAGATCGACACCCTGCGCCATACTGAACTTGCCGAGTTGATCCTGGATGAAAGCGGCTACACCGCCATGTGGCAGTCTGACCGATCTCCACAAGCCGCTTCACGATTGGAAAACCTGAAAGAACTCGTGCGCTTCATGCACGACTTCGAAAACCTTCAAGGCTTCCTCGAACATGTTTCCCTGGTCATGGACGTCGACCAGGGCAACGACGGGGACCGCGTGTCGGTCATGACGCTGCACGCAGCCAAGGGCCTGGAATTTGATACGGTCTATTTGCCAGGCTGGGAGGAAGGCCTGTTCCCATCCCAGCGAACCCTCGATGAAAGCGGCCAAGCCGGTCTGGAAGAAGAGCGCCGGCTGGCGTACGTGGGCATCACACGCGCCAAGCTGAACGGACACATTTCATTTGCCCAGAACCGTCGCAACCGCGGGCTTTACCAATCGGCAATCCCGTCCCGCTTCATAGACGAATTGCCCGAAGCCCACGTCGAAGTGGTGGAGGCGACCAGCCCATTTGGCGGTGCCTACCAAAACTTTGGCACGATGTATGGCGATACTGGAGGAGGCAACTTTGGCCGCGCCAACCCCTATGGTCAGAGCCGGTTTGACGCAACTGACGCGCAAGGGTCTGACACAACCTACAATACACCCGGTTGGGCACGTGCCCAGGAGCGTTGGGCCAACGCTGACAAAGGCGCATCGTCAAATGGCCAGCCTCGGAAGATGAAGTCATCGCCGACGAAATCGGCACGCCGGACATCCGCACCGATCACCATCGAAGGCGAACTTGTTGCCTCGTCGACATCACAATCCGACTTTGAGATTGGCGAACGCGTCTTTCACCAGAAATTCGGCTATGGGCGCATCACTGAGGTGGAAGGCAACAAACTGACGATCGACTTCGAAAAATCAGGCGCAAAGCGCGTGGTCGATGCGTTTGTTGAACGGCACTGACGCAGGCGTCGTGACCTGATCGGCAAGCGCCGCGGCGGGCTCATCCAGGCTGGCTGATCCATGGGCAATCCCAACGCCCCTCCAGCAATGCTGGTCCGGCACCTACAGATATCTTCCATGACCAGGTTATGCGAGTCGGATCATGCCGCCGGTCGTGCAGAATCTTGATCAGCGCGAGGCGTTTGCGCGGCCGTTGATGGGGCGCGTGTCCCGCTCGCTTTCAGCAAATCCCACGCAAGGTTGATCTGCTTAATACGTTCCTCACGCGCCACCCGGTCATCTTCATTCACCGAAAGATCGGGATGCCAGCTCATCCGCAGCGCATCGACCACTTTTTTCAGCGCACGATCATCGACGCTCGCCGTTACACCCAACACGCGGTAAGCCTCGGCCATCGTTTGCGGCATCACCAGTTCACCATCGGACCCGACCATCGCGCCAGACGCTCCATTCTGGCGTCCGTCCCCGTTGTGATAGTCGCCCTGAGCCGCACTCCGCGCGATTTTTTGTATCCGTTCCAGATCCCGGATCGCCGTCCGCATCATGCCGGACTGCCGCCGCATCCGGTCATCCGGACCAAGAACGTCATCCTGTGCCATGAAATGCGAGACGTTAAACCGCTGTCGGACCGTTTTAATCTCGCCTTGCAGCGTCTCGAACAACGGACTGGCGGGGTTCAAGCGGTCCACCATATCCTGCGTTTTGTCCATGACCCGCTCTACAGACTTTAACCCTCCAGCGAGTGCCTCATGGCTTGCATATCCGTGAGAGGCAAAGCGATGACCCGCAGCCTCGCCATCAGGAAACTTCGGTCCGGTGACAACCCAGGACACAACCGCTGACAACTTGCGCCACAGCCCTCGGACCATCCCGCCCTGATCAGCCAAACCGGTCAATGTGAAACGAGAAAATCCAGCACCTAGTCCAGTACGCAAAGCTCGCAAGACCGATGACCCCGCCGAACCGGGCATGACTGTGTCTGTATGGGCGCTTCTTAACCGGCCGGAACCAACGCCGCTTAACTTGAAACCTGACCAATTCCAACCCGAGAGGCTCCAACGTGACGGGATTGAACCTGCGAGGTTCCAGCCAGAAAAGCGCCACGTCAGGACACCAGCCAGCATCGCGAGCAGTGCGGTCACACCAATCAGGGTTTCAGCCATCAGTGATGATGTTGGCCCAAGATCCTGTGAGGCCTTCACGATCTTCAGCGCGCTTTCGCGGCCGCGATCAACTACTTGTGGCACCGGTACATCTTGCGGTGACACGACCGTCGACCAACTTTCAGGCGACGCCGGCCCTGGCGCAAACACCGCTGCCACCTGGGTCTCAGGCATTTCACCTGCATCTGCGCCCACGGCATCAGCCATTATGGGGGGCGCTACAGGCCTTGAAGTCAGTTGCGCGCCAAGCGCCTCAACAGGGGCATAACCCGTTGGCAATGCAAAACCCTTGACCGTTTGGCGGGCAGTATCCGTCGTCGCCACTGCGATCTTTTCTTCAGGGCGGACAAAATACAAAACCGAGTTACGCACCCAGGAATCGCCGCTGCTGTAACTCTTCATGCGCGCTGCAATCTGCGCCCAGGGCACAGGCCGCCCGGCACACTGCACATTGAAATGCTGAATGACGAGGCTCTTACAATCGCGTGCGCCCATCTGAAAGCAAACGGTGTAGGGCCTTTGCGTGCGTTTCCCGAGAATTGCGTGCGCCGTGGGCGGCCCTGGCGTCAATGCCGGCTGATTGCCGATCCACGAGCACGCATAGGGCATGACAATATGCTCGCCGGCGATAGCACTCCCGTTCCCCACCAGCGGCAGCAAAACGGCAACAACGAAGGTCAGACCCAAACATCGTGTTGACGTCAGTGATCGACGTTGAAAATTCGTCCAGGCAAACAAAAAAGAAGCGCGCCGCACGATAATCCCCCAAACCCAGATAAGTGGCCCTTATCTCGTTTTGGACTCAACCTTGGCACGACTGTGGCTGCAAGCATAAACCGTCATTTTTAAGAGTTATTCGCCCAGATTTCGGTGTGCAAAAGCCGCGCTGATCAGCGTTTACTGAACCTCTGGGAAATGCCGATAATGACCATAAGCACAATAACGATTCCAAATGCCTGCATCAAAAATTCTATCACAAAGAGAAACCGTCCACCGCTTGCACGCGGAAGCACGCCATCTGGCTTCGCGCCCTGTTCGCCAGTCACGGGGGCCGCCCCTTCCGACCACACGGACAACGGAAGCCAATCTGGGTTAGGACGCCAATGCTCGCGTTGCCCCATCGAAAATGCTGGCACCACAACATCAACCGCATAAAGGACCGGGTTGAAAGCTGGATAAGCAGCTAACCTCGACCGCGCGGCCGATTCAGGTGTCGGAGTTGAAGTCGCATGAGGTGCCAAGGTCCCATCTTTGGGCGGAGCCGACTGTGTTATGGCCCCATCCAACTTGGTCATGAGATAGACCGACTGGTCCTTGCACGACAATACGGCACACTGCGAAGCGGCCAGTTGTGCAACGCCCGCCATCATACAGCAGGCGACAAACAGCCAAATGAGACCGCGCAACGGCCGGTATCCGTGACCGGTCAAAAGCCCGTGCGCACCGCCCGAAAGCCTTGCAACGAAAGAGGCCGTGGCCGCCGAACTGCGAAGCGACTGTTGCGCCATGGCGATATCATTGGCATCGGACGTCAAACCCGCACGCCGCAGACCATCCTCCAGCTGCTGCCACGGTTGCTGAACCAGGTGTCCGAAGATGGCTTCTGGGTGCTGCCCCATCAGCCAGGCCGTTCTCCGCGCGGCGACCGAGACATGCGATGACCGATTGCTCCGCGGCGGCGGTGACACTGAGTGCGCTGGCGATGCAGACCCTGCCTCACCCGTGGGGTTGACCAGATGTTGATAGACAAACCCGTCAAGCTTCCAGTGTTCAAGATCCCGGCCATCCAGACCGGTGGCCCGTGATGAAAAAGGGGGCGCCCAAACGGCAGCAGTATCGATAAACTTGTCCACCTGTGCCCAGCGCAAATCGACGATCCCGACCGGGCGGTCGGCCTCAGCAGCACCAAAAATCAACTGCCCCGCCGTCAGCCCGCCAAAACCCAGCGCGATCTCATCGGCATCCGGCCCGCAAACCGACGAAAGTGTTCCAGCATCAGCCAGATTAGCATCAGGCGACAGTAGCGCATTGAGATCTGCGCGCCGCGGACGCCCATCGCGCGCCAAGGCTGCGGACATGAAGCGGCCACCTGAGACATCGCAGCGGTTCTGCACCTTGGAATCCACCAGATGAACCCCACCGGTCGCCTGGAACCCATCATTCAACAGAACATCGCGACCAACCGAACACGCCACAGCTGAAAGTGCGCCATCCTCTTCAGCCTTGACGCAAGCGCCTGAGAAAATCAGGCTCCCGCCGATGCGGCTGTTGTTCAGCCTGACCAGGCCGAAGAAAAACGATCGCGAAAAATACGCATCTGACCCAATCCGGCATGCATCCGAGATAACCGAAAACAGACCGCCGTACACGCGTGAATGGCAAAGCCGCAAACGCCCGGAAACCGAAGCGTCCCGCAAGATAAAACAGCCCACGGCCTTGCACGTATCGATGTCGAGCGAACCGCCAATACTAACCTGTTCCGCAAGCAGTCCCACCGAACCATCACCGAATACAGACTGGGCAATCTGAACGTCTTTTCCAATTTTTGCGTGGCTTAGATCGATACTGCCGGTCAGGTGAATGTCGCGTCCGGCAACACCACCGCCAACGTGAAGACGGTTTGCGCTTATGCCCGATTTCTCGCCATCGCACGTCAACCCATCAAGCGCGACGTCCTGCGCCACATCGGCCAAAGCCAGCTCCAACGCACCCGCCAACCGCATTTGCGACAGATCAACGTTGCGGCCAATACAGGCGGACTTCAGTGACAAAGCCGGTTCACCGGACGGAACACCGGCCCGAACACCGGCGGGAATAGCGAAACCGACGGCAGAAAAAGGCCCCGTGACATGTGCATCCTGAAACGAGACGCGGCCGCGGGATGTCGTGGCATCCAGCAAAACGCCACCGCCTACCGTGATACCGCGCGCATCAAGGCTCGTATGATCGTCGCGCGCATCCAAGACCACGGCGTCTGCATCGTCGTCGCAGTTCAGGTGTGAATGTGTCAGACGCAGGCTTCCGGTGATCCGTCCACGACTGAATTGCGCCCCGCCAGCAATGTCCGTTGCCTCAACGTGAACATCGCCACTGAACGATGCACCGTCTGCCGCAAGCGCACCATCAAGCCGGCAACCCCGAAGACTGAGCCCCGCAAAAGACCCGTCTATCAACGTGATGGATGCACGGCCCGGCGGTTCTGATTGGCGCCCAGTCTCAGTCACTCGAACAGTGCCAGCAGCCCGTTCACGCTGCACCGGCAAACGACCCGGCCCAACCCGAAATGTGACGTTGTCGAACAGGAGCTTTGTTGCCAGCGAGGCGCCGGCAAGATCACACCCACCCTCAATGACGGCGTCCCTTAGGTAAAAGCTGTCACCGCCCACCGACCAGTCGGCACGCTCCCCCGTCAGCAACGCCACCAAAATCCGCCCGCCGACCTGCGCACCGTTTAAAGAACAGGGCCGGCCCGAGTGCGCATCGCGCACCATCCGGGCTTCGGCATCACTCAAACCCGTCGTATCGGGGACAAAAAGCGGCTCGGCCATACGTTATTAGACCTGACGGGTCGGATACTGGAAAACTGAAGGATTTCAATTCTCCAAGCAAAATTAGTCCGGCCATGCACACAGGTCGAGACCCGAGTGCGCCATATGGTCAAAATGACGATCGTTTCATAGGCTAAGGCTCATCGCTGGATGGTTTTGGGCTTGACACCGGGCGGCTCAAAGTGCGGCCTACGGGCAAAAAGGGCCCGAAGAACAAAGCGACCAGCCAAATGGCGCGGCTCGAAGACGCCGACGATCCTGGAAACAGGTTAAAAGCGTAAATTGTGGGAGGTAGAGGCAGATGAGTTCAGTCGACACGCGAACGGGCAGCATTTCCGACATCAAACCCATGCCCAATGCACACCCAGCTATCCCACCGGCCGTCACGATCGTAGAAAGCTCCCCGGACGAAGGGGCCAAACCACCGCGCAGTCACAAATACCGGAAGGCGACCGAAGGCCTGGAAGGCCCAGACATCCTGCCACCCGATGACGTGCGCCCGCTTGAAAAGTTTATCCCCGTCACGCGCTTTGCTCTGATGGATCGCCTCTCCAAGGCAAAGGCATGGCCGAGCGGCGAAGCAAAGACCGCACGGCGGTTTTTCCGTTATCTCGATTTCTGGCGTCACCAGCGCTACAGCGCACGACTGCTGGAATTGGATCAGATTTACGAGCCGTTCAGCCCGGATTCCGACCTGCTGATGACGCGTCAATTCACTGACGCAGAGCTCAGTCACATGCAGTCGCAAGTGATCAGCGAAATGCACGCGATCCTGGAACAGGCCAATTACGAGCAGATCTCACCTGAACAGGTGCAGGAGATTTTATCGGCCGACACGCACTATGGCTTGGACCTGCACGTCGACTTCGACGCCTTTGAAGAAGCGATGATCTACTATCGCGGCGCATCCTCCCGTAAAGATCACCGCCGCCGGTTTCAAAAGTTTTTCCTGAAAGAACAGTTCGACGTCCCGATTTATCAGCGCCTGTTCCTGCTGTTTAAATTAAAGCCGGTGGAAATCGCCGTCACCGAAATGATGGAACGGGAAGACATCCCCCGCAAGGCCGCGGAAAAAAAGGTCAGGAAACAGCGCGCGCACATCCCAGCCGATGTTTCTGAAGACAACATCTACATGAAGTTGTTCAAGAACATTCCCCGCTCGGACGTCGAAATGGTGTTTCCCAATACGGTTGTAAAATACCGGCTATTCGACAAGATCAAACTGGGGGGCGGCAGCGCCGTTGGCTTGGGCGTCAGCATTTTTGCTGCTGCCGGCAAGTTTGGCGCAGCCCTGGTCAACCCGATCGCAGCCATCACGCTCATCGGCGGCCTGGGCGCTGCGATCTTCCGCCAGGCCATGAATTTCGTGAATACCAAGCAGCGTTACATGGTGATCATGGCGCAAAACCTGTATTTCCACTCCATGGCGGACAACCGGGGTGTGATGATCAAATTGGTCGACCGCGCAGCTGAGGAAGACGTCAAAGAAGAGATCTTGCTTTATTCAGTGCTGGCTAAGGCTCCGGCCAATCGATCTGACCTGGATGATATCGACCGCGCCATCGAAAAATACCTGGCCACCGCATTCGGGGTCGAACTCGACTTTGACCTGGAAGACGCACTCAGTCGGCTGCTGGCCGACGGGATCGTGACCGAAGAATCAGATGGCACCTTGCGCACCTTGCCGCCAAAAGAAGCCGCAGAACACCTCGATGCCATGTGGGATGTTTTCCTCGACGAACTGCCCGACGTGGACGATATGGAAGGCGAGGAAATCGAGACAACCACGACCGAGGCAGCCCAGTCAGCCCTGGGCATTCCGTTGACGTCCACAACACCAAAAAACCAAATGCCGGAGGCGGTCTGACGACGCTCCCCGCTAGCCGCACCTGCAAAATACACCAATGGATGGAGCACGGCGGCAGCACCTGCCTCGATCGCGCCATATCCCAGGCCGCGCGCCCTAGCGCACGATGGCCTTATTCACCGCCAATCAGAAACAGCACCCCCTTCAATGTCCCCAGCCACCACCGTGAGCCTCACCACCCAGGATTGCGAACTCGCTCACGAAATCGCTGCCGCCTTGCAAGATCTCATTGAGCCAGCCCCTGATGCACTGACGATCTTCGAAGAGCCACGCAGCGAAACTCAGCCGGATTGGCGCATCGACGCTTACTATACTGATCCACCGGAGACCTCTGCCCTGCGCCAGTCCCTGGCCCAGGTGCTGGATGCCGATATCCCAGAACTCACCAGCGCCCCGGTCCCCGACTTGAACTGGGTAGCCATGTCACAGGCAGCTCTTCCGCCTGTTATTGCAGGTCGCTTCACGGTTCACGGCAGCCACGACAGAGGTCGCGTCGGCCGCAAATATTACGGGCTTGAGATCGAGGCAGGCGAAGCCTTCGGAACTGCCCATCATGCAACCACCTTCGGCTGCTTAAAGGCCATCGACAGGCTGACACAGGCCACACCACAGTCCCCCGCCAAAGTGCTGGATCTGGGCTGCGGCTCCGGCGTTCTGGCCATCGCAGTTGCTCGCTGCTGGCCGCGTGCACATGTCACCGCCACCGACATCGACGCACGCTCCTGCGTCGTTGCGCGCGAGAACGCGGTCCACAATCGCGTCGCTAGTCGGATCAACGTCTATCTGGCAGACGGGGCCTCGGACCCGCGGTTGAAAAAGGACGGGCCATTCGATGTGATCGTGGCCAACATTCTCGCGGGTCCGCTGATTCAAATCACAGCAGACATCGCATCGATCATCAAACCCGGCGGAACACTGATCCTCTCCGGCATTCTGATCCATCAGGCCCCAAGCGTGATCGCGGCCTATCGTGCATCCGGGTTTGTGCTTTGCGACCATCAACGCATTACCGAATGGTCGACACTCACGTTGAGACGACGAAATCACCTGTCAAAGCGCCTGGCTCCGGCGATGACTTGGCCGGATTGAGCCCAGCCACGTAGCTCATTGACCTTTCAAAACCTCAACTTTGTCCCGATAGCGAACGCAGGCGGGCAATATCACTTTGGTCCCAGCCCGCTTTCAGCAAATCATCGTCCCTGGTTCGGGCCAGCACACGCGCGATCTGCAATTCCGCAGAACGCATACGGCTTTCAATCAAAGCATTTCCGAGACGGCGGAAAAAACCAACGACGCGAGATTTGTAAGTCTGCGGGTTTGTCTTTGAACCCACGTCGAAATAGGAAATGAAAGCCGGTCGTTTGATGCCAAGTGCACTCATGATTTCAACCCCTTTTCATTTAAGACGCGCCGAATTCATTTCAGCAGCGCGTCCTGGTCCCCAACATGGGACCTCTAGGGTGAGCAAAGTAGTCGGCGTTGTGCATCGCAGCGATGCAAAGCTGACATGGAAACAAACTGCATATGGCCGTCGAGTGATAAAACGCTGATCACACCGCCACACCATGAAGCCGAGCAGGGCGCTGCAAGATGTGGTTCGCACGGGATCATTGGGAATTTGCCACCGGGCCCAGGTCGAAAAAGTCGACGCCACCACGTGACCATCGACCCATCTTGAGACCGAACGCACAGGATTAGAATACACGGGCGAAATCCGGCATACACTTTGGGGCATACCGGCGGTATCAATGCGAAACGGTTTGCAACCTGAGCACCCCGCCCCTATCCAGAGACCTATGTTCCAAACATTCGACACAGCCGCAGCACCCAAGCACGGCGCAGATCTCCTCGCCGGTCTCAGGGCCGAACTGACAAAACGCCGCCTGGCGGCCTACATCGTTCCGCGCGCCGACGAGCACCAGGGCGAATACGTCCCTCCATGCGCCGAGCGGCTCAGATGGCTGACAGGGTTTTCAGGCTCAGCCGGCCAGGCCGCTGTCACCTTGAAGACAGCCGCTGTATTCGCGGATGGGCGCTACACAATCCAGGCCGCGATGGAGGTCGACGAAACGTCCTTCGAGATCGTGCCTCTGAAACCCAGCGCCCTCTCGGATTGGCTCGCTGAACACCTTAAGCCCGGTGAAAGCATCGGCTTCGATCCAGCCCTCTGGACCATTCGTCAGGTCCAAGACCTCAAGACAAAGCTCGCCGACAGCAAGATCAAGTTAAAGCCCGTCGCAACGAACCTGATCGACAAGCTCTGGGCGAAAAACCGCCCCGAAGCGCCAATCGGGAACGTGCAGCTTCACCCCGAGCGCTTGGCCGGCAAGTCCGCCGCCGAAAAAATCCGCGAGTTGCAAGCCACGCTAAAAGACTCAAACCAGGACGCGGTCATCCTCACCCAACCCGAAAGCATCTGCTGGCTCTTGAACATCAGAGGCGCTGACGTGCCACACACACCAATCGCGTTGACCTTCGCGATCGTCCATCAGCGAGCAAAGCCCGAACTCTTCATTGCCCCTGAAAAGCTCGACAAGGAGACAAAGACAGCCCTTAGGCTCATTGCACGCCTCAAGAAACCAGAAGACCTGGACACCGCGCTCAAAGCCCTGGGCAGTAGCGGAAAGACAGTCCGTCTCGACCCCTCAAGCACACCCTACCGCTTCGAAAAAGCGGTCGGCGGAAGACATATCGCATATGGGACCGACCCGTGCGTCCGGCCCAAAGCCATAAAAACGGCCGCCGAGATCAAGGGTGCGCGACAGGCTCACACGCGCGACGGCGCAGCTGTTGTGCGCTTTCTCAGCTGGCTGGACGCCACAGTCGCAAAAGATGGCGTCGATGAAATCGCCGCTGTCAAAAAGCTCGAAACCTTTCGGACGGAAACCGGAAAACTCAAGGAAATCTCGTTCGACACAATCTCCGGGTCCGGGCCTAACGGCGCGATTGTCCATTACCGTGTCAATGCTGCAACCAACCGTCAGCTGCAACAAGGTGAACTTTTCCTCGTCGATTCAGGCGCGCAATACCAAGACGGCACAACCGACATCACCCGGACAATTGCGATCGGCAAGCCCACATCCCAAATGGTCCGACACGCGACCCTCGTGCTCAAAGGGCACATCGCAATTGCCACCGCCAGGTTCCCGAAAGGCACCCGCGGTGTCGACCTGGACCCATTCGCGCGCCGTGCCCTTTGGGCAGACGGCCTCGACTACGATCATGGAACAGGCCACGGGATTGGCAGCTACCTGTCGGTTCACGAAGGCCCCGTGTCCATCTCACGCGCGGGCATGCTCGCGTTGGAACCTGGCATGATACTCTCCAACGAACCAGGATACTATCTGACGGGTGGCTACGGCATTAGGCTGGAAAACCTTGTTCTGGTCACAGATATCTCAGATGACGTCCCAGGCGACCGGCCGACCTACGCTTTCGAAACCTTGACCCTTGCCCCCTTTGACACGCGTCTCGTAGATGCTCAACTCCTCGACGACCAAGAACGCCATTGGCTCAATGCCTACCACGCTCATGTCCTGAAAATGCTCGAACCGCAGCTTCAAGATAAGGTTGAAAAGACGTGGCTGAAAGCAGCCTGCGCACCAATATGATAATAGTCATAGCCAAAGGTTGGCCCGCACCTCGCGGAAACTGACTACGGCAGGAGACCGCAAATGGAATCAGCGCCCCATTCCCGTCCGCTCAACGCAAAGGAAAAACGCGTTGCAGAAACCTTGCGCGCCTTCGCACGTCCCGTCAGCGCCTACGATATCATTGCCGAACTGAAGGACGAAGGCCTCTCAGCCCCACCCACCGTTTATCGCGCCCTGAACCGGCTGATTGAAAAAGGCCTGGCCCATAAGCTGGAAACGCTCAACGCGTTTGTCGCCTGCGCACACACAGACTGTAGTTGCCACCCCCATGGACACACCAGCGGGGCTGTGTTCGCCGTCTGCACCAAGTGCAGCGCCGTCACGGAATTTGAGGATCAAAAAGCCACGCAAGCCCTGACCGATTGGGCAAATACCAGCGGGTTTGAACTGGAAAGCATGACCCTGGAGCTACGCGGCACCTGCGCGAGCTGCAAGGCGAAGCGCCAAGTTGACGCTGCAGGATGACCCGAACAAACCGGTTCAGGCTCCACGGAAAGGTTTCAGCGCACGGCAATCAATTGAGCCCAGTCGTCCTCGGTTAAAACCTCAACGCCCAGGTCGCGCGCCTTTACCAGCTTTGATCCCGCATCAGCGCCGGCCACCACATAATCGGTCTTCTTGGAAACAGAACCAGCCACTTTGGCCCCCAGACGCTCCGCCTGTGCCTTCGCTTCGGGCCGCGACATGGTTTGCAATGATCCAGTGAACACGACCGTCTTGCCGGAGACCGCAGAGGCCTTGGTTTCGAGTTGTTCGAAGGGCTTGACGCGCACATGCGTCAGAAGTGCGTTAAGCGCGGTCTGGTTGTGCGCCTCGGCAAAAAACTCCGCGACCTCTTCCGTAACCACCTCTCCAATCCCATCGAGCATGGCAAATTCGAGAAACGCTTCGCCTGGAAACTGGGCCTCAGCCTGCCGTGCGCTCTCGACGAAAGTGCCGATGTCCTCAAACGCCTCAGCCAACGCTGACGCTCCACGCGCTGGCGCAATCTTCAATTGCAACACAGCCTCATTTAAAGACGCGCCAACAGCAGCCAGGTTGGTCAGCGCCTCGGCCTTCGCGACAGTTTTCGCAATGGCGGTTTCAGCCGTCTTCCGCCCAATCCCCGGAAGCGCAACGAACCGCTTATAGGCTGCACCTGGCCGGGCTTCAGCGGCACGGTTCGCTGCGTCCGCAAAGGCATCAAACGTCCCATAGGCTTTTGCCAAATCCCGTGCGGTTGTCTCGCCGACATGTCGAATGCCAAGCGCATAGATAAATCGGTCCAGCCCAATAACCCGGCGGTCGTCAATGGCAGCAAACAGCTTGGCAACGGACGTTGCGCCGAA
This sequence comes from Pseudomonadota bacterium, assembly GCA_039819785.1. Classification (GTDB taxonomy): domain Bacteria; phylum Pseudomonadota; class Alphaproteobacteria; order Rhizobiales; family Hyphomicrobiaceae; genus JBCBRD01. The sequence continues at coordinate 26,641 of JBCBRH010000011.1, forward strand.
GCCTTTTTGGTCTTCCAGCTTGTCGGCCATTCTTGAATTGCGCTCGGCCAGCGTAAAGATATCGGCGGGCGCCATGATGCGTCCGGCATCGTAAAAAAGATCAATCTGTTTATCGCCGAGGCCTTCAATGTCAAAGGCGTTGCGCGAGACAAAATGCTTCAACCGTTCCTTGGCCTGAGCCGGGCAGATCAGCCCGCCTGTGCAACGCCGAACCACGTCGGGCTTGCCGCTCACGTCATTCACTTCGCGCACCGCATGGGAGCCGCACGCTGGACACACCGTTGGAAATTCAAACGGTGCACCTCGGCTCACCCCGCTGCGCGTCACCACCGAAACAATCTGCGGTATCACATCGCCGGCCCGCTGAACGATCACATGATCGCCCACCCGGATATCCTTGCGCGCAATCTCATCTTCGTTGTGCAGCGTCGCATTGGACACCACCACCCCGCCGACCGTAACCGGCTGGAGTTTGGCAACCGGCGTCAGTGCCCCCGTCCGCCCGACCTGGATTTCGATGGACTGCAAAATTGTTTCAGCTTGTTCAGCCGGGAATTTATGCGCGACCGCCCAACGGGGCGACCTCGAAACGAAACCAAGCCGGTCCTGGTAGTCGAGCCGGTCAACCTTGTAGACAACGCCGTCAATGTCGTAACCCAGCGTCGCCCGTTGCGCCGCGATGTCATCATAGACGGCGATCATATCCATCACCGTCTCGCATCGTTTCATCAGCGGATTAACCGGCAACCCCCAACGCCCGAAGGCTGTCACGACACCCATTTGCGTGTCCGATGGCAACGCCTCGGCTTCCCCCCAGGTGTAGGCAAAGAACTTCAGCGGCCGTGATGCCGTGATCGAACTGTCCAACTGCCGCAAAGACCCAGCAGCTGCATTGCGCGGATTGGCGAACGTCTTCGCGCCCTTCGCCGTCTGCGCCGCGTTCAACGCTTCAAAATCATCGTGCGCCAGATAAATCTCACCGCGGATATCGATCACGTCAGGGACATCATCGCCACGCAACCGTTTGGGTATCTCAGAGATCGTCGCGACGTTCTGGGTGACGTTCTCACCTTCCTGCCCATCGCCCCGCGTTGCAGCTTCGACAAACAGACCTTTCTCGTAGCGCAGTGAGATGGACAGGCCATCGATCTTCGGTTCTGCCGTAAACGCCTGCGGATCAGTCGCAGAAAGCCCTAGAAAACGGCGGATACGGTCAGCAAACTCCGCCACGTCATCGTCATTGAAGGCATTCCCAAGGGACAGCATGGCCACCCTGTGACGCACCTTGCCGAACGCCTCCAATGGCGCTGCACCGACGTTCTTTGTTGTGTCGATGTCGGCTGCCAGATCGGGAAAGCGCTTTGCGAGCTGATCAAAGCGCCGCCTGAGGGCATCGTACGCAGCATCTGACACTTCCGGCGCGTCTTGCTGATGATACAGCAGATCGTGATGCGCAATTTCTGACCCCAGCCGCCGCAACTCGCGCGCTGCAGCCTCTGGGGAGAGTTCATCCACGTTGGTGGGACCATCAGCTGTCTTCTTGGCCATCGCGTCTTCGAAGTCCTTGTTGAGTGTCATGCCTGCGCTGATTGGCACGGACACAGTCACTTGCGTGGCAATACGCATGTCAGCCCGAAAGGCCAAGAAAGTAGATGGGCCTTTGAGATCAAAAAGGCCCTAGATATGCCGATCACCTTGAAACACGTCGGAAAGTCAGATCATCAACTCTTTAATCAGATCGCAGCCGATGTATTCGATGCCCCTGTCGAACCGGATCTGCTCCGGCGATTTAAGGCCCGGCCACAGAACCAGTTGATCGTCGCAGTGTCGGACAAGGTGGTTGTGGGGCAAATCCGCGGGGTCGTTATAAATCATCCCGATCAGCCGATGGAACTCTTTGTGACCAATCTCGGCGTCACGCCTGCATTTCAGAGATGGGGCATCGCGCGTCGGTTGATGCATGATCTGTTGGATTTGGGGGCAACCAAGGGCTGCGGACCTGTCTGGGTCGCGAAATAACGAGACAACATGACTGCGCGCGCGCTTTGCGCGTCTTTTGCTCGCCCAGAGTTCATGGTGATCTACGAGTGGGACCTGCGGAGCCCGTGACACGCCTCAGGGATTAGGCATCACTGCCTGCTTTGCAGCAACCTGGGCACACTTTCACCGACACGTCGCCTTACTCCATGGAGCTGAACAGGTCACAAGGCATTTCGCCCCCAACGTGCTCAGGTCCGGAAAGGCACGGAACAGCAAGTTCAACCTCGTACAGGGTGCAGATTAGATTTTCGGATCAAAATAATCGCTGAAGCAAAGGCAAACCACGCAGCCGTTCAGCAGACAGGAACCGTGGCACAGCTTCAGATACGAGCCTAGCCGGGCCCGCCGAGCGAGAATTTCGGTATCATCTTCCAGGCTTGCGACATCCAGGACCCGCTATTCTCGCGGGGCGCAAGCCCATCAGATGCGAGCAGCGTATGCGCATCCTTATACCAAGGCGAGTCCGGGAAGTTATGGCCGAGAAGGGCGGCAGCGGTCTGAGCTTCCTGCGTGATGCCAAGCGCCATGTAGGACTCGGTCAGCCGCATCAAAGCCTCTTCTACGTGTGCCGTCGTTTGGTAATCCTTGACCACGGTCTTAAACCGGTTGATCGCAGCAACGTAGTTTTTGCGCTTAAGATAATAGCGTCCGACTTCCATTTCAGCAGCGGCCAAAGTATCTTCAGCCACCCTGATGCGGTTTTCTGCGTCCTTGGCGTAAGGGCTGTCAGGGTAACGCGCGCGCAGGACTTTTAGCTCCTTCAGAGCTTTCCGCGTCGTCGACTGGTCCCGGTTCGGACCTTTCATTTCGTCAAAATGCGCTGAGGCAACAATGTGGTGCGCCAATGCGGCTTCCTTCGTGCCAGGGTGCAGCGTCGTGTAACGACGCGCAGCCGCAATGGCTTCAGGCAGTTTGCCGGCTTTGTAGTACGCATATCCGGCCATCACAATCGCCCGCCGCGCTTCAGGAGCGTACGGGTGATCACGGTCAAGTTCTTCAAAGCGATTGGCAGCAGCCTCGTAACTTCCGCGCGACATCATCGCGTCGGCTTGTGCGTACATCTGACCAGGAGGGTCCGGATTGAGAACTTTGGTCACGTCACCGGACGAAGCACATCCCGCCACAATAAGACCGAAGGCACATGCAGCCAACGCGGGTAGAAAACCACGAAAGGAGGACAAAGTGGGCTGCATTTGAGATTTCAAGGTGGATCCTGCCGTTGCATTGATCGAAATGTTCGAGCGAGCGACGCGTAACACTAAGGACGTCTCGCGCTTTCGCTTAGCCGATTCCTTCTTCCACCGCGCCACCTTCCGTAGCGCTACACCCCACTAAAACGATCGCGACGGTCGGCAAACTGCTAAATGCCAATCGGCAAGAGCTATCGCCAGACAACACGGCGCGATTATGGACGCGACCCAGCTGCGGCTGAAACCATCGCCCGGCTTGACGTCGCCATGGTGTGAACGCGCGGACCATGCGCAACTTCCCACGCACCTTCATCGGCAAGCAGGGCCTTCAGAGCCGTTGCATTCAAACGGTGACCACCCCGCACGGAGCGGTAAGCGCCGAGGATCGGCAGACCGGCAAGGGCAAGATCACCAACCGCGTCGAGCATTTTGTGGCGTACGAATTCGTCTTCGAACCGCAACCCGCCTTCATTGAGGACGCGATCATCGTCGCCGATGGCAACGGTGTTATTCAGGTTAGCCCCGAGAGCCAGCCGGGCCTGCCACAGCTTCTCAACGTCGCGCATGAACCCGAAAGTCCGCGCCCTGGACAGTTCCGTGCGGAAGATACGTGGGGAAAGATCACAGACATAGCGCTGGCGGCCGATTGCAGTACAGTCGAAGTCAATCTCAACGTCGATCCGGAAGCCCGACGGGTTCGGCAGAAACTCGCCAAAGCAATCGCCATCCTGGACACAAATCGGCTTGAGCACTTTGAGATACTTCCGGGGCTCGGCCAGTTCCATCAACCCGGCAACATCAATGGCGTCCACAAAGTCTGCGGAACTGCCATCCATGATCGGAACTTCTTTGCTATCGATTTCGATGTAGCAGTTATCAACACCCATACCACGCAGCGCAGCGAGTAAATGCTCAACGGTGGAGATGGTATGCCCCTCGTCGTCGCCGATCACCGTACATAGCGTGAGGTTCTTCACGCTATGTACAGTGGCCGGTATTTCGGCAACCACTCGGCCCCTCTTGCTCACAAGGAAACGGAGCCCAACATCAGCTTCTGCCGGATGCAGAATGACCGATACTGGAACTCCGCTGTGCACCCCCGTGCCTGTGAGTTCGATTTCACGCGCAATCGTGGATTGTCGCGCGCCAAATGACCGATTTGACATGATCGCCGTCCCTCAAAACCTTGCCCATGGCACTGCTGCATATTTCAGCCCCGCAGCAATGCCACCCCCGAATGCGCCTGCTTCAACGTTTGAAGTCCCGTTGCCTTGGCTTCACAGTGCCTCAGCATTCAAACTGAAACGAATCATTTGCATTCGTTAACGATTCGGACGTTAGCGCCCGCAACACGCCCATACAAATCACGCTTTCTTACTCAGTATTACGAACCCGGAAACAATCAGAACACACGCTGAGATTTCCGGCGGGTTCATCGCATCACCGCCCCCGCCCGCTCCTCTTATCCATTGAATATAAAGGTGGTGCGACAGCCCCATCCTTTTGGCCATCGCCAAAGTGGTCACCAGAGTCGGGATTAGAATCGCCGCCATGAGCGGTCCCATCCTGACGGTCCGGCACACGCCCGGCATCGGTCGCATCGTCTTCGTCCAGAGCCCGATCAGCTCCAATCCCGGTCATCGCAGACAGCCTGGCGAAAATGCCCATCCGCCCATCAGACCGACCTGGCGACCGGCCAGCTGAACGCCGGCTTTGCAACGATGATGCTTCGGCCCCTGAAATCCCGGAGCCAGCTTGTTCGTCAGCTTTGTTCGCGCGATAGGCACGCTGTCCAACGAGCGGGAAATCTTCCACATCAGGCATCCGCACACTGCGCCTCGGCGCTTCTGCCGGGGTTGCAGGAACGAACGTCGGGTCGTCACCAGCATCGCCTACACGATCGGCGTTCACCACCTCTGCGGACTGCGTCACGGAAGGGGAAGCCGGGTGTCCATACTGCGGTGGAACACCTTCTTCGATGACGACATTGCCAGGCGCTTGCCAAGTCTGAAACGCCGGGACGCTCTGACCCCGCCCAGGACCACCAGCAGCCTGTCGAGGCTCAACCGATTCTGCGCCGCTCATACCATCGCCGTGTGGGCTTTGGCTGGGATGCATCATCCCCGGCGCCTGAGACTTTCCCATGGAGCCATCAGGACCCTCCATGGCACTAAGGTCTTGATCAGTATCATTAAACTCTGCCGCGTATCCACCACCCGACATCAACGGCGTCAAATGACTGGGCGGCTTCGGAGCATCGGCATTATACGAATAAGTCTCAACGTGCGGGGCCTGGACAGGCGGCGGATTGCCCGGCCACGTCATGCTTTGATCCAGAGGTTCCGCGCCCGTGTCTGACACGCTGGGAAGATCGGTTTCTCCAGCCCGCCGCATGCCCGATGCAACGATCGAAACACGCACCCGGTCGCCAAGGCTTTCATCGAATGTCGCGCCGACGATGATGTTCGCATCGTCCCGCAATTCTTCGCGAACCCGCGAAGCCGCTTCGTCCACTTCGTAAAGCGTAAGATCCGGTCCGCCGGTGATGGAAAGCAAAAGCCCCTTTGCGCCATTCAAGGTGACATCATCGAGCAGCGGGTTCGTAATCGCCTCCTCGGCTGCAAGCTTCGCGCGCTGCGATCCATCAGCTTCGCCAGTCCCCATCATGGCCGTACCCATGTTGGCCAGAACGGCGCGGACATCGGCAAAGTCCAGGTTGATCAAACCTTCTTTGATGATCAAATCGACGATGCATGCAACGCCGGAATAAAGCACCTGATCGGCAAGCACGAAGGCCTCGGCAAAAGAGGTTTTTTCATTGGCGATCAGGAACAGATTCTGGTTCGGAATGACGATCAGCGTATCGACGTGTTTGCGCAGTTCGCCGATGCCAGCTTCCGCAATCCGCATCCGCCGCGTGCCCTCGAACAGGAACGGTTTGGTCACGACCCCGACCGTCAAAATGCCCATCTCGCGAGCACACTTGGCGAAAACTGAGGCAGCACCAGTCCCTGTACCGCCGCCCATCCCGGCGGCGATGAAGACCATATGTGATCCAGAAAACTGCGCGCGGATATCTTCAATGGCTTCTTCAGCCGCCGCCTGGCCGATTTCAGGCTTGGCACCCGCACCCAAACCTTCGGTGATCGTCACCCCAAGCTGCAGCCGGTGTTCCGCACTGGATGCAGCAAGCGATTGCGCATCTGTGTTGGCAACAACGAAGTCAACGCCGGTCAAACCGGCCGCAATCATATTGTTGATGGCATTGCAGCCTGCACCACCAATGCCGACCACAGTCAACCGTGGCCTCAAATCGGTCAGCTTCGGCAATTGCAACTTGATGCCCATCTTCACCCTCGCCGTGTAAAGGCGGACGAAAAGCGGAGCCAATGTCTTTGGCAATCCGGCTTGTCCGCACTGAAAGCCCGTACGTACTCACGCAATGGGCCACGTTTACAGGGCCTACGCAGACACACGAAACAACACCACAAGGAACGCTTCAAAGCCAACGGCAATGACCGGTTATCCAACGCCCAGCGCTTTTGACCGCCATCCTGACGCCGCTACCGCCATCGGCCAAATGACGGTCTATCCAGTCCCAACCAGCCACTTGCCGACACGCTCGAAGTAACCTGCGGCACCGGCTGCCCCATCAGCCTCGCCAACAAACCCGTAAGCTTGCAGGGCACCTTGCCTTTGGCTTTCAGCCAGTCCGAGCAAACACGACGACGCCGGACTACAGAACTCTGAACGAATTCCGTCCACCGCACCCGGCATCCCAATACGCACGGGCCGGTTCAAAACGTCAGCGGCCAGCCCCTCAAGACCAACCAGTTGCGCCATGCCCCCGGTTAAGACAACGTGATCCCCACCAAGTGCTGCCACCGGACAGGTAGATAGTCGATCTCGAACCTGTCCCAAAAGCCAACGCACGTAAGGCGTAATCACCAACCGCAGTTCAGCTTTCGAAGCTCGCTCACGCAAACCCATCGCCGGAAGACCGTTTTGACTGGCGCCTTCACCTGCGCCACGGGCCACGGCCTCAGCAGGCAAATGCCCGCCTCTATCGCCAACAGTCTCGAACGCAAATATCTCGCGCGAATCAGATTGCGCCTCCAACACTGTGCCATAAAGCGCTTTGATTCGCTCGGCTTGTGCAAGAGGCGTCTGAAACGCTTTTGCAATATCGTAAGTGAGCCGGTCTCCACCGACCGCGATGGCATCCACGTGTATCAGCTGTCTGTCCGCGAAAATGGACAGCGTTGTAACACCAGCCCCCAGATCGATAACGGTGACGCCCAGCCTGCGCTCATCCCCGCGCGACGCCGCAAGGCCGCTGGCAAAGGGTGCGGCAACGACCTTTTCAACGGCGAGATGACACCGCTGCATGAGCCCTAAGACATTCTGGATCGGCCCCTCGTCTGCCGTCACAGCATGCAAGTCGGCCGTCAAGCGATCGGCAGCCAGTCCTCTGGGGTCCACACCGCACGGCTCACCGTCAATGCGATAGCCGATTGTGTTCATGTGCATGACAACGCGCCCGTGGCGCCGCGCATAGGCATGTCCGCCTGACAAGGCCCTCGAAATATCCGAACCGAGTACACCGGCTGTTCCGACATCTGCGTGCGCGGCGAAGCTTTGCGAGGCCAGCCGTCCACACGAGACAGCCACGTGGACATCGCGGATCGTAAGACCGGCAGCCGCTTCCGCCTGTGCGACACAGGTCCTGACAGCGCCTTCGGCTGCGCCCATGTCCATGATAACGCCAGCTTTGATGCCAGCTGATCCGGTGTAGCCTTGGCCCAAAACGCGGACAGTAGTCCTGTCAGCTCCCCCACCACCGGCATACGTATTGAACGCCCGATCGGCCGATGACGCCAGTGGGGCAGGACCTACGGCCACGATCAGGCAGCCTACTTTGCGCGATCCCAGATCGATCAGGCCAAGGACGCGTTCGCCACCCATTGGTTCTCTCCGGACCCGCCGCACCTCATCCTCCAAAACGCCATCAAACAAACAAAACCGCACCATGCGCGAAACACCGCGACACCAAACCTTACCCGCCCTGCGGGCTCTTGCCCTCTCCTGAAACCGACAATGTCGTCGCCGTAACCGCACCGGCCTTGCGAACCGCAACGAGACCCGCAACGCGCAGATCAACGGTCGTCTTCGGCGTATCCAGTGCGCGCATCAATCCCGGCCTGCCAAACAACGTTCTAAGCGCAGCCGCCTCTCCGTCGGATGGCAGTTCAATCTGCGACCCATTCAAAAACGACAAGCGCCAGCGCCGGTCCAGGATGCGTTCGGTTTGTTGGAGGCGCGAAAGGAGCGTTGGATAATTCAGCAACAGGCGCATGAGGTTAGCCGTTGCCTCCGGTGCCCCGACGCCAGCAACAACCGGCAACTGAGGTGCCATGCGCGCGTTCGTGGCAGCCAGGACCCGGCCGTCCACGTCAATCAGTTTCAAGCCATTGTCAGACCGCCAGACCGCGAACGCCTCACGCTCACTGACGGTCACGTGCAACTGTCCTGGATAACGCCGTGTGATCTCCGCTTTCGCCACCCATGGAAGGTCTTCGACGCGTCTCACAGCAGCCTTGAAGTCAAAGAAGAATAGTGTGCGCGCCTGATCCATCCGGATGCGATCAAGCACAGCCGTCGTGCCCGTCATCTTGGCACCCGTTACACCGACTTGGTCGAGCCCGAACCCAAGCCCAACAACCAAATTACGTGTCTTGGCCAAAATCGTATCAGCGAAGCGGGCAGGCCCGTCGTGACCAGGCTGAGAGATCGAAAAGGCAAGTGCCCCGGCACCAAACAGCACAAGCGCAACGCTTGCCAAAACCAATGGACTTGAAAACAGTCGCCACCGCGTCGGACGCAAACGGGCTGATGGGCCCGCCCTGAGACTTGGCCATGCATAATCGTTACGACGGGAAGCGCGAGGTCCGGGATTGGCTTGTCCTAAACTTGAGTGGCCTAACTTTGGATGTTTGGACGCCGCATAGCCTGTGGTGGGGGTAAAGCTGGCCGTTTCGCCATGCCATGACACCGGCCGCATCGAAGGAGGGGGCGAAGCTGATGAAGGGGTCTGCCCATAATGCTCTGTCGTTTGCCAGGCCGGACCTTGCGGACTCCGCCGGCGCAACATGCCAGAACCTCTGGTTACCTTCGACAACTCGCATCCTCAACAATCCAACGCACCAGCGAGCCAAACGGCCAACCGGCATGCTCAGCCAGTTCAGGCACCAATGACGTCGCCGTCATACCCGGCTGCGTGTTCACTTCGAGGCACACAAGCTCGCCGGTCCCACCCTGGGTTGGATCATCGAAACGGAAATCCGCACGCGACACACCCCGGCATCCCAGCGCCCGATGCGCCGCCAAAGTGTATTTCCGTATGGATTGGTAAACATCGGGTAAAAGCGTGGCCGGAAAAACGTGTTTTGATCCACCGGGCGCATATTTCGCTTCAAAGTCATAAAACGGCAGCGTCTCGTCCGGCACGATCTCTGTAATGGCGCTCACAAAGTCACCGATCACGGCACAGGTCAGTTCGCGCCCAGCAACATAGTGTTCCACCATGACGATTTCGTCCGGGTCCGCCCCGGCGAGGATTTTCGACGAAGGAACATCATCACCGGCACGCACGACAAGCACACCGACGCTTGAACCTTCCGCAACCGGTTTGACGACGTAGGGCGGCGACATCACATGTGCCGCGGCAGCCTGTTTGCGCGGTACAAGTACGGCATCCGCCACCGGCAAATCAGCCAGCTTCAGAATGTCCTTGGCCCGCTCTTTGTGCATCGCCAGTGCAGACGCTAGAACGCCTGAATGCGTGTAGGGGATTTCGAGACACTCAAGGACGCCCTGCATCCCGCCATCTTCGCCAAATAACCCATGCAGTGCATTGAAGCACACATCCGGCTTCAACTCGGCAAGCCGCGTCCCCACACTCCGGTCGACGTCAACCCGCGTGACCGCATACCCTTCGCCCACGAGCGCATCGGCGACCGCTGCCCCAGATCGCAGCGATATCTCGCGCTCGGCAGACCAGCCCCCCATCAAAACCGCGACGTGCTCAGTGGTCCGCTCCGGTGCAGCTGGAAGCAGCGCGTCATCAGGAAGGTCGGTCATGGTGTGCCTGTCCGCGCAGGCGGGGCGTCAATCGCCGCATCAACATCAGCCGACGTCATCGCCAGCGCAGCACCACGTGCCGCCCCGCTTACGGGTTCACCCAGCCGGATAATTTCCCAACGCAGTTCAATCCCCGAAGTCTCTTTGACGCGCGCACGGATCGTTTCACCCAGACGCTCGACGTCTTCGCCACTCGCCGCGGCGTCGTTGATCAGAAAGTTACAGTGCATATCCGACACTTTCGCACCACCGACGCGAAAGCCCCTCAACCCGGCAGCATCAACCAGCTTCCAGGCGCTGTGACCTGGTGGATTGCGGAAGGTTGAGCCGCCTGTTCGTTCCTTGATGGGCTGGTTTTGCGCGCGATATTCAGCAACTTCGTCCATCGCCTTCAAGATGGCCACGGGTTCGCCAGGGCGGCCCTCAAACGTTGCTTCGGTGAAAATGAAGGTCTCGTCGATACCGCAATGGCGATACTCAAACGCCATGTCGGCATTGGAAAAAACGTGAATATTGCCACCTCGGTCGACGGCACGCGCAGAAACCAGGACGTCCTTGGTCTCAGTGCCATGGGCACCCGCATTCATCCGCAGCGCACCACCAATCGATCCTGGGATACCGCGATAAAACGCGAGGCCGTCGATACCGGCATCCGCGGCTGCGCGGGCAACTTTGACGTCAGGTACCGCCGTGCCGACACGCAGCCGGTTGCCAGGTTCAACGTTGATCGCACCGAAGCCGGCACCCAACCGCACGACAACGCCTGGAACGCCGCCATCGCGCACCAGCAAGTTCGACCCCAATCCCATAGGAAACACGGGAACATCGTCCGGCAGCTGCTTCAGGAAGTAAGCGAGATCCGCCTCATCAGCAGGCGTGAACAGAAGTTGAGCTGGCCCGCCAATGCGAAACCAAGTCACAGCCGACAGGTCGGCATTGGCCCGCAACCGCCCACGCAACTCCGGCATGCGTGATTTCAAGTCGTCCGTCAGGTCCGCAAAGGCCATCGTGCCCGCCCTTTATCGTGTTTTCCGCAAACTCAGGTGAGCGAAAGGGCCATCACTCGCCAGCCATCCGCGGCTCATCCTCAAGCCATGTCGGCAGCGCATTGGCCCATTCCGTGGAGGTGCCTGCCCCCATGCACACAATCGTATCCTTCGCCCGTCCATAGCGGTGCACCAAGCCGACAAGTTCACGCGGATCATCAATAGCCAAAACGGACGGGTGACCCGCAGTCCGTATCCCTTCGGCCAGCACATGCTGGTCAATCCCATCGATGGGAAGTTCACCCGCCGAATACATGGGTGCTACGATCACACTGTCCGCATCCCGGAAACAGGTACAAAAATCGTTGAACAAGTCGCGCACGCGCGTGTAGCGATGCGGTTCAACCACCGCGATCACACGCCCGCGCGCACCGGCCCGGGCCGCACTCAAAGCTGCCGAGATCTCAACAGGGTGATGGGCGTAGTCATCAAACACATCGATGCCGTTCCAACCGCCGATATGCTGGAACCGGCGCTTAACACCTGAAAATGTGGAAAACGCCTGCTTGATCGCATCATCACTCAGTCCGCATTGCAGCCCAACTGCAAAAGCCGCGCTCGCATTCAATGCGTTGTGTGGTCCTGGCAATGGGACTGAGATGTCAGCGACATCGCGCGCGCCACCGGGAACACGTTCACTCAGCGACAACGTGAAGACGTTGATATGCCCCTCCTGGCGCAGCTGCACCAAGCGCACATCACAGTCTTCCCGTGTTCCATATGTCAGCAATGGACGGCCATCGGCGCGCAACGCCAGTCGCTCGACCATGTCGCGAACCACCGGGTGATCCGTGCAGACAATCGCGCGTCCATAAAACGGAATACCCCGCAGGAATGCCTCATATTCAGCATGCATAGCTTCCACGCTGCCGAAGTAGTCCAGATGCTCTGGATCGATGTTCGTCACAACGCCGATCTGCGTAGGAAGCTTCGTGAACGTGCCATCGGATTCGTCAGCTTCGACGATCATCCACGCGCCATCCCCCAGCCGGGCATTCGACCCCCAGTCGTTGATGATGCCGCCCGTAATAACCGTCGGGTCCTCCCCCGTAGCCGTTAGCATGTGCGCCGTGAGCGATGTTGTGGATGTTTTACCGTGGGTGCCCGTAACCGAGATGGTCGCGTAAAGCCGCATCAACTCAGCCAGCATTTCTGCGCGGCGGACGATCGGAAGACCTTTTGCACGCGCGGCATCAAACTCTGGATTGCCCGGCTTGACCGCCGTCGAAATGACGACCTGGCGCGCCCCAACCAGATTAATCGCATCGTGTCCGATAAAGACGCGCACACCTTTGGAACGAAGCCTGCGAACGTTGGCGCTGTCTTTTTGATCGCTGCCTTGAACAGTATAACCCGTGGCGATCAAGATTTCAGCGATTGCGCTCATCCCGATTCCGCCGATACCAATGATGTGAAAGGTGCCCATGTCGGACGGCATCTGCATCGTTCGTTATCCTTTCAACAGCATCAGTGAACGGGGCTGGCCTACCGCCGAACCCTCCGACCGCGAAACCACAGCCGCCAAACGCTGGCCCCCTTGCCCCAAACCTCTGACCAATCGCATGGCCAACGTGCTTATCCCAACACACTGCATAATTCGATGTGTCAGATGAGCGTCACAAGTGCAACACCATGTGGCATACGCGCCGACGTTCGGTTCACAATTTCTGGTGGACGAAGCCCCCAGACGACAAAGACCGACACAAACAGCAACATCATGGCCAACCGTCGATGAAATCGGGAATAACGACCAACGTCACCGTCCAATCATGCAGGAACGCCGTGCACATCGGTTATCGCCAACTCTTCCACCAGATCTGCCAGACGACGAACCGCATCGGGCAAACCACAAGCCTTGGCAGCAGCGGCGGCACCGATCAGCCCGCTAGGATGGCGCAAAACACCCGTCAGGTGCTGCTGAAACCAATCAGCCGTCGCCTGACCTTGCTCAACACACCAAGCCCCGCCTGATTCGGCAAGTCGCGTCGCATTCAGAAGCTGATCGTTGTCCAGGGCATGCGGCAACGGCACCAGGACCGATGGACGGCCGATCACCGTCAGCTCAGCAATCGATGAGGCACCTGCCCGCGCAATCACCAGATGTGCAGCCCCGATAATGGCCGGCAGATCGGCAAAGAACGTCTCGACCCGCGCAGTAATCCCACCATTGGCATAGCTCATCCGCACGCCATCGATATCCTCACTTCGGGCCTGCTGAATGACAACAATGCGCGACCTGAGATCGTCGGGAAGTTGCTTCAGCGCCGTGGGAAGGGTCTCAGAAAAATACCGCGCACCTTGTGAGCCCCCGAAGATCAAAAGATTGATGCGCTCGCTGTCATTCAGCTCGGGGTAGGGCACACTGGCCGCGGCCAGCACGTTGTCACGCACAGGGTTTCCGGTATGGCGGGCTTTGTCAGCCAACGCGGAACCTTCAAGATATTTCGTATGAGCAAATGACGTCGCGACCGCATCGACGCGTTTGGCCAGCAACCGGTTGGCCCGTCCAAGAACAGCGTTTTGTTCGTGCAGGATCGTTTTGATGCCCTTCATCCTTGCTGCCATAAGCGGCGGGAAACTTGGGTACCCTCCAAAGCCGACCACAACGGATGGACGGACTTCGGACATGATCCTGCGGGCAGCCGCAACCCCTCGCGAAAGGGTCAACGCCGTTTTCGCCAGCGCAATCGGTGATTTTCCCTTCAGCGTTGCCGAGGGCACCTTGTGGACGGTGCGTGCTGGAAAGCCCGTGCCGTATCGGTCACCGCGCATATCCGTCATGAGATCGACCGCATACCCACGCCGGCTCAATTCCTGCGCCAGGGCAAATGCTGGAAACAGGTGCCCACCGGTCCCACCGGCAGCCAGAATGATGGTCTTGCCATCTCCAGCATCCGAGGGCGCAGCGTCGACATCACCGCCGGACGCTGAGCCATCAGCGCCACCGTCACGATCCATCTCTAAACCTGCTTCCGTTTCCGCCACGATCTCCCCACCGCGTTTTTCAAGCTTCCACAGCCTGTACTGTCACCACAGTTCGGCGGGGCAGGCTTTTGCTCCCCCCACTGCCAATCCATTTAAACCCGGCCACGCTCCAAATTTGCACTGGGCCGCATGCCCTGTCCATGCGCCACGAATGCATAATCATCATCGCGCAATGGCACAGAACGTACGCGGCGGCGGGTGAGAGCCAGCAACATGCCAAGCGTGATCGAAATCCCGATGTGCGACGACCCACCCGCCGACACGTATGGCAACGTCATCCCCTTCGCAGGCAGCAGCCCGACATTCACACCCATGTTGATGAGCGCTTGTGCCGCGAAGATGACCGCGAGCCCCTGGATCGCCAGCCGGTCGGCAGCATCTGTTTCCTGAAGCGACGTCAGGAACGCACGCAACACGATGAAGGCAAACAATCCAAGCACGAAAATGCAGGCGATAACGCCATACTCTTCGGCGATGACGGCATAGATGAAATCCGTATGCGCATCTGGAAACCGCGTCTTGATCGTCCCCTCACCCGGCCCGCGTCCGAAAAAACCACCTTCGATGAAGGACCGCATGGCTCGGTCAATCTGTGAATTCTCCACTGGCGACGGCTGGAGAAACGCATCGATACGGTAGCTGACGTGGGGTAAAAACAGATACGCGAGATAAAGCCCGCCACCGGCCAGCAGGCCCAAAGCCACCGCACCGATCATGGGCTGGCCGCTCAAAACATAAAGAGCGCCCCACACCATCGCGACGAGAAGACCCTGCCCCACATCGGGCTGCAAAACCAGGAGACCAGCAATGCTTCCCCCCAGCAGGACAGCCAACGGCAGTGCAGGCATATCTGGCCGACGCTGCGCTTCAGCGAAAAGCCAGGCCAGAATAACCACATAAGCCGGCTTCAAAACCTCAGACGGCTGGAACGAAACACCCGCCACATAGAGCCAGCGCCGCGCCCCGTTGATCTCATCCCCGGTAAACCAGACGACCAGCAGCGCGGCCATCATCGCCAACATCAAACCGGATGCAAACCGCCGGATGGTTGAGGGCTGCATCAGTGACAGCCCAAACAACAATCCGATGCCGATCAACGAACAAATGAGTTGGCGATTAAAGAAATAAAATGTGCCCAGACCCTTCTTGATCGCAACGGCGGGACTGGCGCTAAGCGAGAGCACGAGGCCGACAACCATCAGCGTCAAAACAGCAGCAAACAGCGCACGGTCGACCGTGAACCACCACTCGCTGACCACGCTCCTGTCTGCCCGCGTCAGCCCCATTTATCCAGCCTCCGGTTGCGGCTTCGCGGTACCCCGCCCAGGCGCCACATATCCGGGAAGCCCGCTGACGATCTGTCTGAAGGCTTCGCCGCGATCTTCAAAATTATTGTACTGATCAAACGAGGCACACGCCGGAGAGAACAGCACCACCGGCTGACTTCGCCCTTCAACATTCGTGCGAACAGCAGCAGCGAACGCCTCCGAAACGGCGCGGTCAAGCGTCTCACACCTGCGAACATCGGCAGCGCCATCCAGCGTCGCAGCAAACTGTTGGGCTGCTTCGCCGATCAAATACGCTTGTTCCAATCGTTCGAAATAGGGCTGCAAGGATGCAATGCCGCCCGCCTTCGCGACACCGCCCGCGATCCAATGAATGTTGTCGGAAAACGAAGAAAGGGCTTTTTCAGCAGCCTCGGCGTTCGTCGCCTTGCTGTCGTTGACGAACAAAACCCCATCGACAGTGCCCACCACTTCAAGCCGGTGCGCCAGCCCGGGAAACGTCTTCAGCGCCGCACCCAGACGGTCCGGTGCCCAGACAGCCGGATCACAGCCATCACCATTGGCCGTGACATCCGCCAACGCTCGAAGTGCCGTCAAACTGGCCAGCGCATTCTGCACATTGTGTTGGCCCCGCAGAGATCCAATGCCCTCCAACGACGCGATCTCGCGGCTGGACGCATGGGCACCGTCCTGTTCATGAACGAATAGCGTTGTTCCGATCGCATACAATTTCGGGATCAGCGCTGCGCCTTTTCCAGTGGTGAAGGCATAAAGCCGCCCGCTGTTTTCCAGCGTTTTCGCAACGCCCTGCGTCCATGCATCGTCCAGGCTGACAACGGCATGATCAGCCTCTTCCGGCAGTCTGGCTTTGATCGCGGCATACCGTTCGAGCGTCCCATGGCGATCAATATGATCGGGGGTCACGTTCAACAGCACGCCAACGTCCGGTGTAAGCTTTGGTGCAAGGTCAATCTGGTAAGACGACACCTCCAACACAAAAACCGTGTTCGGGTCTGGCTCATCTAACGTCAGAACGGCGCGTCCGATGTTCCCCCCCATCTCCACATCGAACCCAAGTTGTCCCATCAGGTGTGCCGTCAGCGCGGTCGTCGTCGACTTGCCGTTCGTCCCCGTAATCGCAATGACGCGCGCATCGGGAAAGCGGCTGGCACGCTCCTTGAAGAACAGCCCGACATCACCGAGAATTGGTATACGCTCACCGTGCGCTCGCGTGACGCTCCAATGCGGGCGGGGATGGGTCAGGGGAATACCCGGCGACAACACAATGGCAGACAGCGTGCCCCAGTCTTCCCAAATGAGGTCGGTGACTGTCAGTCCCTCGGCCACCGCCTGGTCTCGCCCATGGGCACCATCATCCCAACAGATGACATCGGCACCACCGGCCACGAGAGCGTGGGCGGTCGCCCGGCCCGAGCCTCCAAGCCCAACCACGGCCACCCGGCGGCCAGCGAATGTTGTCATCCGAATCATGCAGCAAGCTTACCCGAAGACGGCATCGCCCGGCAGCAACAACAGCCTTCACGTTGAGACGCGGACCAGTCTGCGGGAGCCGCGGCAGGGCTCAACGCAGCTTAAGCGTTGCCAGTCCGATCAGCGCGAGCACAACCGAGATAATCCAGAACCGGACCACGACGGTCGATTCATGCCACCCCTTCTGCTCGAAATGGTGATGCAGCGGAGCCATTCGAAAAACCCGTTTTCCGGTCAGCTTGAACGACGTCACCTGAATGATCACCGAAAGCGTTTCCAACACGAACAACCCGCCCACAATCGCGAGCACGATTTCGTTTTTCGTCGCAACCGCGATGGTGCCGAGCGCACCGCCAAGGGCAAGCGAACCGGTGTCGCCCATGAAAATCATCGCAGGTGGTGCGTTGAACCACAAAAAACCAAGCCCCGCGCCAATGAAGGCACCACAAACAACAGCCAGCTCCCCTGTGCCCGGCACGAAATGGATTTGCAAATAAGTGGCGAATTTCGCGTTACCGGACAGATAGGCAAACAACCCGAATGTGGCTGCCGCGATCATCACGGGTACAATCGCCAGGCCATCAAGACCGTCAGTGAGGTTTACGGCATTCCCGGCACCGGCAATCACCAAGACACCAAGCAGAATAAAGAATGGCCCCAACTCGATCAGCAGGTCCTTGAAAAAGGGAACCGTAATCGACGTTGCAAGCTCAGCCGTGGCCAGCAGCGAAATCGAATACGTCGCCATCGCCGCAATTGCCAGCTCACAGCCAAGCCGCAACTTTCCCGAAAACCCGCCTGCCGTCTGCTTTGTGACCTTCAGATAGTCATCATAAAAACCAATCAGACCAAACGTGACCGTCACAAACAGCACGATCCAAACATACGGGTTGTCGAGGTTTGACCAGAGGATGGATGAAACGAGCACGCCCGAGAGGATCATCAGTCCGCCCATCGTCGGCGTACCGCGCTTGGCCAGATGCGTTTTCGGACCATCCTCACGGATCGGCTGACCTTTGCCCTGCTTGATGCGCAGCAGATCAATGATGCCAGGCCCGAAGAGCAGTACAAACAACAAAGCGGTAAAAATCGCACCACCTGTGCGGAACGTGATGTACCGAAAGACGTTGAGGGGACCAAACTGGTCACTAAAATTCACCAGTTCATGAAGCATCGATGTGTCTCAAATCCTATGTTCCCTCAAACCGCCCGGTTATCCCCGCCAAGGCCGGATTGCCCGCAACGAAAGTCCGTCAGCGTTTACCATGACATGCACCGCCGACAAAAAACATGAGTCCAATGCCTTCAACTGGCTTGGTTTTTCAACAGGTGAGACTTTAAAGCCGCGAGCACCGGCCCCATGCGTGACCCCAATGATCCTTTGACCATCACCGCATCTCCCGGTTTCACAGCACGCAAGACAGCCTCCATCAACGCTTCAGCCGTTGGCGCGTATCCACCCTTTTGTTCGGCGGACAGCACCTCATACAGGTGCGCCATCAAGGGCCCACAGGCAAACACGGCGTTCACCTTCGCGGCAGCTAGGTCCTCGGCAAGCGCGGCGTGCAGAGCCGGCCCATCTTCACCCAGCTCCAGCATATCGCCGACAATCGCCACGCGACGGTTTACGCCAGCGCGCGGAAGCTCCAGCACTGAAATCGCAGCCGCCATCGAGGCCGGATTGGCGTTATAACTCTCATCAATCAGGACCACGTCTCCATCAGGCATCGCGATACGCTCAACGACGCCGCGACCCTCGGGAACGTTGAACGCCTCCAACGCACGCACAGCGTGGGCGACATCACATCCCGAGGCCCGCGCAGCCAGCAGCACCGCAAGCGCATTCATCACGAGATGCGCACCCGGCACGTTCAGTCTCAAACTATGATCTTCACCAAGGCAGACGACCTGCGCCGTCGTCCCGGCCGCATCGGCGTGAGCTGTAACCAGACGGCAATCGGCATCCACATGCTGACCGAATGACAGCACCGCAGCACCCCGCGCCCGGGCGCGTCGAGCGAGGAAGTCGAAGTACGCGTTATCCCGGTTCAGAATCGCGGTGCCCTCAGCATCCAAACCTTGGAAGATCTCGGCCTTGGCCTCGGCAATCTCGTCCACGGAGGCAAACTGCCCAAGATGCACCGGCGCCACCGTCGTCACGATCGCCACGTCCGGCCTCACCATGCGCGACAACGGCGTAATCTCGCCTGGGTTGTTCATACCGATCTCGAACACGCCATACCGTGTGTCGGCCGCCATTCGCGCGAGCGTGAGCGGCACACCCCAATGGTTGTTGAACGATTTTTCCGGCGCATGCGTCGCCCCGAAGACGGAAAACGCCAGCCGCAGCATTTCCTTGGTCCCGGTCTTGCCGACACTTCCCGTCACCGCGATCACGTAGGCGGATGGTGAAAGGCGGTTCCGCGCGCCAACCCCGATCGCCTCCAGGCCTGCCTGAGTGTCATCCACACGCAGCAGCGCTCCATCGCCGGCGCTTCGCACATAATCGCGCGAGACCAACGCAGCCACAGCGCCACTTGCAAAAGCGGCGCCGACAAAATCATGGCCATCCCGGTTGCTCTTCAAGGCAATGAAGACATCACCCGGTTCAGCGATCCGGCTGTCGAGTGTAAAGCCGCTCAGCAGGTCAGGCGGCGCGCCATCCCATGTGCCACCACAGGCCATGGCCAAGCCTTCAGCAGTCCAAAGGGCATGGGTGGTCATTTGCTAGGTCTCATCAATAAACCGCTCTGTGATCTTCAAGAGCTGCAGCCACTTCCTCATGGTCAGAGAACGGCAACACCTGATCTCCGACGATCTGGCCGGTTTCATGGCCCTTGCCGGCCACAAGCAAAACATCACCTACCCCAAGCATCTGCACACCAGCCCGGATCGCAGCCCGCCGGTCACCGATCTCAATGGCGCCCTCGCAGTCCGCGAGAATCTCCGCGCGGATCGCTTTTGGCACTTCCGTGCGAGGGTTATCGTCGGTCACAACGACCACGTCGGATTTGTCTGACGCAATCTGACCCATCAACGGGCGCTTACCCCGATCCCGGTCACCGCCGCATCCGAACACGCAGATCAATTGCCCGGTAACAAATGGACGAACAGCATCCAAAGCGGCCGACAGCGCTTCGGGCTTATGCGCATAATCAATGACGGCAAGGCCGCCGCGCACTTCGCCAACAACATCAAGCCGGCCAGGCACACCTTTTAGCTGTGTGAGACCTTCGATGATCTGCGCCGTGGAAAGCCCCACCGCGTGGGCGAGACCTGCAGCGACCAGTGCGTTCTCCACCTGATATCCGCCAACGAGTGGCAGCAGCAAAGTGTGCGCCGACCCGTCAACTTCGAGTTTCAAAACCTGACGAAACCCATCGGACTTTACGTCCAGCAGTCGGACGACATCCCCACCCCGGCCAACGCGGCAGACCCGCAGGCCACGCGCATTGCAAACGCCAATGACATGCTCAGCCTCAGCTCCGTCCATATTTATGACGGCAGGTTGGCCAGGTTGCAGCAACGTATCGAACAACCGCATTTTCGCCGCCATATAGGCTGCGACGCTTGGATGATAATCAAGATGGTCACGGCCTAGATTGGTAAAGGCCGCAGCGGTCAACCGGACGCCGTCCAGCCTGAATTGATCAAGACCATGCGACGACGCCTCAAAGGCAAGATGCGTGACGCCCTCGCCCGCAAGCCCGGCCAATGTCCGATGCAGCGACACCGGATCAGGCGTTGTCAGCGACCCATACCGCGCAGCCCCTGGCTTGATAATGCCAACGGTCCCAACCGAGGCCGCAGCCAGCCCGCCACTTGCAAAAATCTGCCGCGTGAAATCGACGACGGATGTTTTCCCGGATGTCCCCGTCACGGCAACGGCCACCTCAGGCTGCCCGGGATGGAACAGGACAGCGGCAATGGCCAGCGCCCGTCGAGGCTCATCCACCCGGATGACACTGATATCCGCGCTTGCCGTCAGGGAACTATCCCGACCAACGAGCACGCCAGAGGCCCCGGCGGTGACAGCGGCTGGAACAAAATCAGCGCCGTCATTCTTCACACCCTTCAACGCGGCAAACAGCGTACCCGCCTCCACCGCGCGACTGTCCGGCGTAACGCCTGACAGCTTCGTATCCAACGGACCTGTCACGGCAGCATCCATGCCATGGGCATCAAAAGCCTGCATCAAATCCCGGATGGAAAGCTGCGCGGTCATTGTCGGTGACGTCCGATTGTGAATGGAAGATGGTCGACGCTCTTTAACCCAAGCCTGGACCGCTGCGCCAGCCCGGGAACGGCGGCTTGGCCCAATTGCTCATGCGACGGTTTGATTGCCAGCCTCTGAAAGCTTCAATCGTTGGCCGGCTTGCGAAGAAGCTCAGTCGGCAACAGCGGCGCAATCCGTTCAATCAGCCGGGCCGTGGCAGGTGCTGCCGTTACCCCAGCTGAAATTTTGCCACCTGTTTCTCTAGTGGGTTGCGGTCGAAACAGACTCAAAAGCGTAAGTGTGCGCGGTTCATCCATGGGAAACGCCCCCACGAAAGACGAAATGACAGCGTCCGGATCATAGCGGCCATTGACGGCGATTTCCGCCGTTCCCGTCTTCCCGCCAACATCCAGCCCCGGCACATCGGCTCGCCATCCCGTCCCAGCCTTGGACGCCACGTTGGCCCGCATCATCTTTCGCATCGCCGTGACAGTCTCACGCGAAACAACACGTGGACCCGTATTGGTCCAGCCAGCGGGCCGCTTGAAAAACGTCAACGGGACTCTGGTTCCGCCATTGACGATTGGAACGGCGGCAGCCGCGAACTGCAACGGCGCAACCGCCAGCCCATGACCATAACTCACCGTCACCGTTTCAATCGCGTTCCACCTCCTCGGCAATTGGGGAAACGCCCCGCGTCCCGCCTCGGTCCTAAGCGGCTTATCAAATCCAAGCTTGGCCAGAAACGCCTGCTGCGCGGCAGCCCCGCCAGACAGCGCAAGTACACCGGCTCCGACATTCGATGATTTGGTGAAGACCTGCGACACGGTCAGCGGGCGCGGCGATGGATGAGGGTCACGGATCACATGGCCATCGGCAACCAGCGGCCGCGTCACATCGATGGACATGTCAGGCGTGACGGCCTTTCGCTCCAGAGCATCGGCAAGCGTAAACAGCTTGAAAATCGATCCCAACTCGAAGACGCCCGACCTCAGCCGATCAGCACGCTCGGGTGTTTCTGCCTCTTGCGGCACCAACGGGTCAGCTCCAGGTGTCGAAACAGCTGCCAGGATTTCGCCGGTTCGCACATCAATGACAACGCCCGCAGCCGCTTCCGCCTTGTAGCGCCGTTTCGCATCGCCAAGCACATCATGCAACGCATGCTGCACACTCAGATCAAGCGACAACTGAACCGGTTTGCGATGCGAAAGCTTCGGCGAATACACAGGGTCGGTCTGGTTCGTTTCATCCAAAAACCGCTCGATACCTGCCAGCCCGTGATTGTCGACATTCACAAAACCAAGCGTATGCCCAACCAGCCTGCCTGCCGGATAGGCCCGCTTCAGCTCATACTGAAACGCCAATCCCGGCAGCCCGAGTTCATGTACGGCACGCGCCGTCGACGGAGAAATTCCCCGCTTCAGCCAGACGAACTGCCGGCTGCGGTCTTGAACAGCCTCGCGGATAAACGCCTGCGACAAGGACGGGATCACGGCCGAAAGTTCGTGGGCAACTTCGTCAATATCAAGCATCACCGAAGGATCAGCGTAGAGCGATGGAATGACGACGTCATTGGCCAAAAGCCTGCCATTTCGGTCGACAATATCGGGGCGCGAGAAAGCCGTGGCCAACGGTTTGCTGATGGCAGCCTGCGGCGCATCCTCGTGCAAGCTGGCCAATCTTAGGAGCTGTCCGGCAATGAGCATGAACCCAGCGCCAACTGCAACGAGACTGAGCGTTGCGCGCAGCCGGAGGCGCGGCTTGCGCTGACCGCCATTCTGGTCTCGCCCCCGAGCCCGATGATTAAGGCCAGGCGAGATAACCACGACAGGCCGGGCCTCAACCGGAGTTGCCCCCTGAGCCCGCTTTGAAGACCTTGGCACTAACCTCATGGCGTCGCCCCTTGTCCAAGGCGCCCATCGGGACCAGCCAACAAACCAGCCGGACTTTGATATTGGGACTGCCGCGCAGGACGCAGACCGAGGTTGCGCGCAAAAGGCGCAATGCGTTCAGGTCGCGAGAGATGGGCGCGCTCGGCTTTGTAGACGGCGATGTCCGCCCGCAACTTCTCCAACGCGTCTTCCTTGCGTGAAACGTCACCCGCAATCCGTCGCGTTTCATAATTGATCGCAAACAGCGCAACCGCACTGCCAACCATCAACAACACCGCAATGACGATCAGACCACGCACCCGCGCCACCTCGAAAGACCTGCAACGTCATCCCGCCAGGGCTTTGTTCAAAGCGCGCGTCGGGCAATCGCCGGGACACCCAGATCAGCCACATCAAACGGCCACGGCGCAGCATCTGTCCGGACCGCCGACCGTAACCGTGCCGATCGCGCACGCGGGTTGACGTCAAGTTCACCTTTCGAAGACGTTAAGGCCGGGTGGTTAACAATTTTTAAACTTGGCCGCGTTTCTGATTCGATTTGAACCGGCATGTGCCGGGAGACCCCGCCATCCTTGCCGCTGCGCTTCGCAAGAAACCGCTTCACAATCCGGTCCTCCAGCGAATGAAACGTTACGACGACGAGCCGACCGCCCGGTTTCAAACAGCGTTCTGCGCCGCTTAACCCCCGGACAAGTTCACCCAGTTCGTCGTTGATGTACATCCGCAGCGCCTGAAATGTTTTCGTCGCCGGATGACGCGGATCCCCCCTTCGCCCACCGACCACTTTTTCCACGAGATCAGCCAGCTCCAACGTGCGCGCAAATGGCGTCTCGGCCCGCCGCGCCACAATCGCCTCGGCGATCCGTCGGGACCGTTTTTCTTCGCCCAGTTGAAAAATGATATCGGCCAGCAATTTGGCATCTGCCGTATTCACGACATCAGCCGCCGAAGGTCCCTTTTCCAATGGCGGAACAGATCCGCCATCGTGAAACATCCGCATATCTAACGGCCCGTCGCCTTGAAACGAAAACCCACGGTCATCCTGATCAAGCTGCATCGACGACACGCCAAGATCAAACACGACCCCGTCGAATTGGGCGATGTAGGTCGTCTCGCAATCAGCGTCAGGGTCCGCGGTGTAATGGTCCAGCATGCTGAACGGCAGCTGCCTAAGCGACAGTCGCCCGTCATAAGCCAGCGCAAGCTGAAATCCCGCCGTCACCGCACTGGGATCGCGGTCCAGAGCCACGACCTTGCAGTCAGCCGCATCAAGAATGGCGCTTGCGTATCCGCCCGCGCCAAACGTGGCGTCAATGTAGGTTTCGCCGTCCGCCGGCGCGAGACGCTCCAGCACCTCCGCCAACATCACTGGGATGTGCGGTTGTGTCAGCCTGTCTGGCCCACGCGACGTCCCGCCCGACACCATAACGCATTTCCTCCTGGCCAAGCCATCCGGCGTGACCGGCCACCTCGTCAGTCGCCGTTGCCGCCGCCTCCCGCTCCACTGCCGAACAGCTTGCGGTGGCCACGAACTTTCTCGCGGGCAGCCCTGCGGCGTTCCTCGAACCGTTCGGGTTGCCAGATCTGAAACTTCTCGCCAAGTCCGACAAAAGCGACCTTGCCGTCAAGTCCGGCGTGCGCCCGCAACCCTTCAGGTAGGACCGTGCGTCCGTCCCCATCGATAGCGAGGACCTGGACGTCCCCATAAAGAGCGACGGAGAGTTCGTCACGTTCATCGGAGTATTCCGGAAGGTCGCTAAGTAGCGCATCGATTTTTTGCGCAAGTCTTTCGCCACCTGCATCGAGCGCTGGAGCATCGAGCGAGGGGTAGCAGTAGATGCCACCGGCATACCCGTCGCGTTCAAGCACCGTGCGAAACGGCGCGGGAATTGAGACCCGGCCCTTGGCGTCGATTTTGTTGATGAATGTCGAGACAAAACGGTCCATCCCCTATTGCGTGTCCTCTAAAACGCAAACCGCTTCGCCACTCACCGACCTGATCCTCAAACACCTCAAGACACTGATATTTTTTCATCCGCACCCGCGTTGGAATGCCATCTGACCCAAGTGAGCGGACCGTGACAGTCGCCCAGACCCCGGCCCTCTCTCGGGATCGGCGCCTCGCCACGGCCCATGCCCGGTGCGGACGGGCTATCATGGGATCACATGGTTTCTTATGGGTGTCAATGGTGTGTTAACCTTTCCACACGGGATAACGCGCACGGAGCCACACTGAGTCCCAAACGCTCAAATCACTGATTTTGTTGGATTTAGATAGCGAGCAGGGCGCCGACGGCGCCGTCCCATGAGATCCCACACCAGCCCGGTCCAGGGCCCGTCCCATCCCGGTGCGCCCCAAAACCCACAGGTTTGTATCGAGACGGCAGCAGCAGTCGCTGCAGCAACAAGAATCCCATTTATCCGGCTGGATGACCGACTATGCCGACCTACATTCAAACGAACACAATCAAGCGAAGTATCAGGAGATCGTATTGGCAACGCTCACAGTCATGGCGCGCATTTCACCAAAGCCGGAACATCTAGACGATGCCCGAAAGGCCATCGAAGAAATCCTCGAACCGACACGCTCAGAGCCGGGATGTCATCGCTTCGACTTGTTCACGGGAAACAGCGATGGCTGCCTCTACCTCTTCGAAGAGTGGGACAACGACGAAGCCCTCGAACAGCACTACGCCCAACCTTACACAGCCAAGGTTTTCGCCCTCTACCAAGATTGGCTAGCCCACCCCGTCGAAGTCCACCGCATGACCAAGGCCACCTGAATGCTCACAACCAACCGCCTCATCCTCCGCCCACCCCAGCCCGACGACGTCGATCCCTGCATCGACTTCATCATCACAGATCGCGCAAAGTTCGTTGGTGGAGGCACCGACAAAACGAGGGCGGACGCATGGCGCGCAGCTGCCATTGTCTTCGGACATTGGAAAATCCGCGGGTGGGGCCTTCTGGTCATGGAACTCAAAGTCACGGGTAACCCCATCGGCAGCATCGGCCCCTGGCACCCCGAAGGCTGGCCGGAGAAGGAACTCGGTTGGTCCATCTGGTCAGCCGATCACGAAGGCCAAGGATACGCAGCCGAAGCTCTCATACGCACACGCCAATGGGCATTCGAGGATCTGGGCTGGGACACAGCCGTCAGCTACATCGATCCGGAAAACGCGCGGTCCATTGCCCTCGCCGAAAGGGTCGGCTGCACGGTCGACCCAAACGCTGCAGCGCCCGATGACGACCCGACAATCATCTATCGCCATCCCTGCCCGTGAACCATCACCACCTGCTAACCACCAAATGTCATCCCGGATCGATTTCTGGACACGGCGACACGGTGTTGCAGCGAGGGCGCAGGCCAGAAACCTCCCAGGATAACAGCGGAGTAAGATGCCAAACTGCACGCTCGCTGCACCCGTATTCAGTCGCCAGCTTGCAAAGCGTTGACTGTCGGATTGCGACCAGCAATCCGGGGAGCAAGGCGACCCGCGGCGAGTGCCGCGCCCCTCGGAGGTGCCTGATCGCAAAGCGATCAGATCAGCACCGTCAGAGAGAAGCGAGCGCCATGAATCGCCAAAACAGCACACGCGTTAAGCCTTCGCTAGGCATATCCGCATACATCTGATCGCACGGGGTTCGTAGTGCGTGTATGGAGTAAAAGCGTTGATGAAGGTTCGGGGCCGGTTTGCCGCCGTAATGATGATTGCCGGGTTGGCGCTGCACCTGGACGCGTTCACTCAAAGCTCCGCGTCCGCAAAATCAGGCGTCTACGTTCCTGTCACCACACCGGCCAGTGGAACAATCAACCTTTACGCCGAAGAACATGGCCACGGCCGACCGATCCTCATGATCCACGGCCTCGCGGCATCGACCTACACATGGCGCAACATCGTCCCGACACTTGCCCGCAAGAACCGCGTCATCACCCTCGACATGAAAGGCTTCGGACGCTCGGACAAACCGTTCGACACAGCCTATTCATCGCACGACCACGCCGATCTGATTGTCGCCTTCATCCGCAAAACCAAGCTGCGCAACTTCACGCTGATCGGCCACTCATATGGCGGTGCTGTCAGCCTGCTGGTGGCGGAAAAGCTGAGGCGGGCCGGCGAGCGCCGCATCCGCAACATGGTCATCATGAACGCGCCCGCATTTCCGCAAAAGCCAACGCCATTCATATCGTTCATGGGCACACTCGTATTGCCCTATGCGGTCATGTCGCTCATCCCGCCTGAATTGACCGCGTGGTCAAGCCTGGAACCCGAGAACGTGTTGCGCACGTCTTTCGAAGACATCACGGCCTATGCCCGGCCCTACTGGCAGGCCAGCGCACGCCACGCCCTCATTTCAACTGCCCGGCAGATCGTGCCAGACGACCTTGACGCAATCCTGCATGGCTACCGCAAGCTGCATCAGCCGACACTGGTGATCTGGTGTGATCGCGATAAGACTGTGCCGATCAAGACCGGGCGCCGCCTTGCACGAACGCTGCCGAATGCGCGCTTCCGCGTGATCAAAGGATGCTTCCACGCTCCGCAGGATGAACAGCCCAAAGCGTTCCTCCGCCGCATCCGTCCTTTCATCAATCGGCACTAAAGTACGCGGGACTATGCGTTCAGGCGACCAAATACATCACAACGCCAAGGATGATGATCTCGAAAAGGTTCGCAACGACCGTGCCCCTGTGCCACAGATCGAACGTCGTCTTGGCCGCTTTGTCTCCCGTTAGCATCTTGTCCCGCGCCGCGTTGATAATTGGCACGGCGATGAACCGACTTGCCAACAACAACGCCGACGTAATCGCAAATAACCACGTCGCCAACGTTTGCCCAGCCACCAGAGCAATAACCGCACCGAAAGCGGCGACCACACCAAGGACGAGGTAATAAAGCGGGAACATCGCTCTCAAAAATCGCCCCGCATCGTCCGCCTTCAGCACTTGAAAGACAAGCGGCGCAATCACGGCTGAAAAAAACAACATTGCGCCGACAATCAGCGCAGCCACCTGGCCCGTCAGTGCATCCATGGTAAGCATCCAATTCCAGTTTTTCCTCGTTGGATAGGTCTACGGCCCAGATGCCGATGCTGATCGCCAAATGGGGCAGCAAGCACCGCGAACAATTGTCGCCAACACCGCACTTCCAACCTCCTGGCAAAGCCTCACCACCTTTCTTCCAAGGATCAAGTCCACCGTGCCATCCGCAAAAGTCGCCATCATTGGAGCCGGCATGACCGGGCTCACCTGCGCCAGCGCCCTGGCCAAAACGGGATACATCGTCACGGTGTTCGACAAGGGCCGCGGTCCTGGCGGGCGGATGTCCACTAGGCGCATCGATGGCGGGACGTTCGATCACGGCGCGCAATATATGCGCCCGACAACGCCGGAGTTCGCCACCTGGTTGACCGCTCAGGCCAACGCCGGCAACGCTGCCCCATGGCCTCTCACCGAAATCAATGGAAAACCAGCAGCATTCGTTGGAACACCCCACACAAATGCATTGCCCCAAGCCATGGCAACAAACCTCGATATCCGCCAATCCATCAACATTGCCCAAGTCCAGCGCACGACCGGCACAACAACAGGCTGCAACTGGCAACTGGACGCAGATGACGGCGCAACCCACCAAGGGTTCGATCACCTCGTCGTCACGGTCCCAGCTCCTCAGGTCAGTGCTCTCCTTGGACCCTACGCAGAGCCTTTTAACGATGCTATAAACGCGGTCACCTATGATCGGTCGATGGTCGCCATGCTGGGCTATCCGACCCGTGTCGACGCGCCATCTGATCTGATCAGCCCCGAAGACGGACCCATCGGCTTTGCCGCACGCGACAGCGCCAAGCCCGGCCGCGATCACAATCTTGACTGCTGGGTTATCCACGCCAACGCCGAATGGAGCCTCGCCCATCAGGACGACGAAAAAGCATCCATCGCACACGACCTCCTGACGGCATTCGAAGCGGTCGTCCCATCAGCCAAAAACGAAAAACCGGCATACCTGGAAGGTCATCGCTGGCGCTTTGCCATTGTCTCTCATCCCATCGGGCGACCATGTCTGATGGACACGGAACGCGCACTGACCATCGCAGGTGATTACATGCTCGGACCCAACGCGGAACACGCCTTCATCAGCGGCAACGCGGCTGCAGATGAGATCGCCAAAACAATTTAGTCTGGTTGCGACTTTCGGGCTTCGGCCCGCAATTCAGCGATCTCGCTCCGCAAGGCTTTCAACTCCTGAAGGATCGCACCTTGATCCTCGTGCAGCACGACATTGTCCTTATGCAGCGTTGCCGTATCCTCAAGCAGAGCCTCGGCCTCTTCATGCGCCACGCTGGTCATCGAGTTCACGACAATCGCAATGAACAGGTTCATGACCGCGAAGGTGATCACGAGAATGAATGGCACGAAGAAGATCCACGCGTACGGGTAAACCGCCATCACCGGCCGAACGATCCCCATGGACCAGCTCTCCAGCGTCATGATCTGGAACAGCGTGTAAAGCGAAGCGCCGATCGTTCCAAACCACTCATCGAAGTGCTCGCCGAACAACTTGGTCGCCATCACCGCTGACACATAAAAGATCAACGACAAGAGCGCTATGACCGAGCCCATTGCTGGAATGGCCGTCAGCAACGCCTGCACCACCAGGCGCATTTGCGGCACCATCGAAATGAGCCGCAAGGCGCGCAGAATACGCAAAGCCCGCAGCACCGAAAGCCCTTCTGCAAACGGCAGGATAGCAATGCCGACAATGATGAAATCAAACACGTTCCAGGCGTCTTTAAAGAACCGCAGGCGGTAGACCACCAGCTTCGCAACGATCTCAACAATAAAGATGGCAAGGCAAATCCCATCGATCACCTTCAGCACAGGTCCAAACGACGCCATGATCCGGTCAGACGTTTCCATGCCGATGGTGACCGCATTGATTAAGATCACACCGATGATGAACTTCTGAAACGCATCACTCTCAAGGATCCCCTGAACCTTCCCCAGGACTTCAGATCCTTCTGGCGTTGTGTTTACGGCCATCCAATTCCAACCTTTGTTGCTTTGCGACCGTGTCCGGCGGCACCCGTCACATGACAGCTCCGCTCAGTGGACAGCGTCCGCCTGGAGGATGGCAAGACATGTACCCAGCCCGATACCAAGCGCAAGGTCTGCTGACATCGTTCACACGCGGGTCATTGACGCGGTGGAGAAAGGCGACAGGAAGCTTTTTTAAAGGGCGCGAAGCCCAAGCACCGTGGCGTAGTTGGACCTAGCATCAAGAGTTGGCCACGAATTTCACGACACCTCTTCGTAAAGGAAGACGGCTTTATTCATCGCAGCCAGCAGGTCTTCGTTGTTGTCGGCAATGAAAGCGATATCAGCCTTGCTGACCGATGCACCGTCGGCCACCTTCTGCAACACAACCTTGAACGGCGCCCATCTTGCGGACACCAGTTCCAACTGCGATTTGATTGCGTTCGAAGGGGCCCCGGGCATCGTGCCATCGGCATCGCCGGACTTAAGTCGCTCCAGCGACGTGGAAAAAAGCGATATCGTTTTGGTCAGTGCCGCACGGGTAGCTTCTGTCGAAATCCCGCGCGCAATCAGGCAGAACTCCTTGCTGGCCTTCTGGCTCAACATCCGCTGCCGGCCAGCCACGTTGATCGCCAGGGCAAGCCCGGGGTCCATGGCACCGCTACCACCATAAGCCACCTCGATCAGCTTCACCGTATCGTTCATGGCCTTCAGCGTGGGAACGTTGAGCGCGAAAACATCATTGAGGGCTTGCGTGAAATCACCAGTCGCTGCCACCCAGGTCTCGACCGCTGCACCATACTTCGACCAATGCGCCTCGACCGTATCGAGCCCTTTCAGCACCGTGTCATGGGTTTCAGGCAGCATGCCCTGGACGACACTCCCGTTTCTCAATCCATGCAGAGTTTCAGCGAAAAGATAGTGGGAGAAACCAGCCTTCTGCCGGTGATGGTCGTACCGCACATTCATGGACGCAAAACATGCCGACTTCGCCATGAATTGAGTGAGCATCCGTTGCCGACCGGCCAAATTGACTTTCCGGGCAGCATTTTGAAGCGCCGTGATCTCGTCGGCCCGCGCTGACGGGAGATCCATGCCAATGAAGGCGAAACCAACGGCCCCACAAATCATCGCCGACCACGTCTGCCGACGGATGGGTGAAGACCAGAATAGCGGCAAACTCATCTCTAAAACACCCCAATCGCGATCGCACGTAGCTGAACGTCGATTGGTATGCCAGACACAATGCGACAGCAATTGGGTCGTCTGCGACCAAACCGTAAGTAACCCAATCACAAACAACCATTCCGTCATGCGAGCCGTGCAGGCTTGCGGGCATTGTTTCAAAGATCACCCGACACGGGTTTGCCGCACATCAGCAAACTACGTGAGGACCCGTTGACAACGAAGGAATGCACCAGCCGGCCTGTAAGCCGGGTTCTGTCAGGCCTAACCCGAAGGTAAAGCCGCGACGGCCATTCATCTGGGACCGCCATTGCTGACGGCCTCAAGCAACCAACCCGGGTGACTGGCGCGGGAACACGCTCGATGCCACAGGCCCGAAGGTCCGTACATCCGGCCACCCCTATTTGGTCTTGCTCCGAGTGGGGTTTACCTGGACCGCGACTGTCGCCAGCCGCGCGGTGCGCTCTTACCGCACCCTTTCACCCTTACCGTGCCTTAAGCCGACCAAAGCCGGCAGCACGGCGGTTTGCTTTCTGTGGCACTGTCCCTGGGGTCGCCCCCGGTGGCCGTTAGCCACCACTCTGTTCCCATGGAGCCCGGACTTTCCTCCAGGGGCGCGAACCTCAACGGCCACAAAGCCAACCCACACCCCCAGCGACCGCCCAGCCGACTGGTGATCGCGAGTGTGGGATGCGAACCAGCACAGGTCAAGACCGCCCCCTTCGCACCTCCTTTACGCTTCGCCACATGCGAAGTACCGGACCACCTGCTGGATTGTCTTCAACACTTCGGTTTTTGGGATGATTGAAAAGACCGCTAACGCGCCTGAACCGTTTCAAGGTATTGCACGATGGCCTTAATGCGAACATCGGCTAGATCGTAGCCACGGTGGCTCTCTGCTTGGGTAAATCGGTTCCAGTAGCGCGGCATCTGGAAACTCTGATGACCCTGCACGTCTTTACGCCCGGCGATGGTCTCGTAAACGACTACGGCCGGAAAGGCGCCGCCATTCCGACTTGCGATTAGCGTGAGGTCACTGGGTTGCTTAACCAGTGCTGCTGCCAGCGGACCGCCTCCTTTGGCATCTTCGCCATGGCAGGCAGCGCAATTCCAATGATACTCCTCCTGTCCACTGATCAAGGTTTCACCGACGCTCTCGCCCCAAGCGGCTCCGTTTAACCCAACGGCAGACAATACAATGAGAGCCACGCGCACCATCAATCCCATCAAGCTGGCCTTTCTTCTCTCACGAACATGAAATTTCTAGAAATGATCGCCCGCTGAACAGGCTCCTTCTATGACAACGGTCAAACGCGCCAGACATCGTGTCCTGTGGCATCCGCAGACCCAGCCACAGCGCCTCTGTCAACCCACCCAAACCATATCATTTTCAGAGCATAACAATTTGTCACCACACTTCAGACTGAGCATGGACTTAATCGGATGGGGGAGCTTCTGACGGCGCATCAATTCTAAGATGGCCCGATGAAGTCATGCGATGGACACCGCCGAAATGCAGACATCCACGAGCAACGTGCAATGTCAGTTGCCGAACTATGCGCCGCGCCACTCAAAAACGCCTTATAAACTCACTGCACTTGCGATAACGCTTGTTTGGACAATCGCGGCTCTGGCGACACTGGGCACCCTCCATAACAAATCGAAACTCGTAGCAGCCACCTCCAATATCGAGGCTGCCACGACGACCACCGCTGGAGGTCCTTTGGTTCAAGCACCCAAGCCCACCAAGCCCACCAAGCCCAATGTCCCGGACGAACTCCAGAACGTGGCCCTGCAATCCGACCAACCAGACATGCCTAGGACGAGACCGTCATGCTGGAAGATTGCAGGTCAGACGCTTCAGCCTTGCTGATCCCGGCATCGGTGAGCAACCGCTCCAACGTCACAATCGTGGAATGATCCACCAGCCCATCTACGCGGGCTGGCCGGAAATGCCTCTGAAAGGCGCGCACCACAGTCCGTGATTGTTTGTCGTTTTGCCCGGTGATGGCAAGTCCGTACCCATAGGCCAGCATCATTCGCTGCGCGCGTGCAATCTCGTCAGCCCCCATAGCGTCGGACACCGCCCCAATCAACGGCCCGACAGGCTCCGGTTCGACCCACGTACCGACCCCGGCCTGTGCCAGCCAATGCCAATCGAATTTCTCACCGGGGTCCATCTTACGCGCCGGGGCCACATCAGAGTGCCCCAGAACGCCACCAGCCGGAATTTTCCAACGCGCGACAATGTCCAAACCCAGATCACGCACCGCTCGCATCTGCGGCTCGGGAAATTCCGGGTATCCATCATCATGCCCCGGATTATGGATTTCGATCCCAATCGATGCCGAATTCACATCCGTAATGCCCTGCCAATACGAAACGCCCGCGTGCCACGCACGCTGCGTCTCAGCGACCATCTGCGTGATACGGCCATCACAATCGATGACGTAGTGGCACGAAACCTTGCTTTCCCGACGCGACAACCAATCAATCGCCCGGACGCAGGTTTTCATGCCGGTGTAATGCAAGATCAAAAGCCGCGGTGGGGCACCGCACACACGTTCATCAATGTTTGGCGAAGGGTGCAGATCATGCACCAGCCCGCTGTCGGCACGGTCAATCACGAAGCGTCCCCGCCGCACGATGAGTCATCACCCTTATGACCCAACACCTCGGCCGAAGACTGTGCCCGTTCAATAGCTTCAAATGCCCCGTTGATGGCCGCCATTTTCCGATCTGCCATAACGAGAAACTCCCGCGGCACCCCATCGGCAATCAAACGATCGGGATGGTTTTCCTTCACCAGCAACCGGTAACGTGCCTTGACCTCATCAAAGGTCGCCTCACAGGGCAGTCCAAGAATGGCGTGGTTGGTACAGGTGTCCTTGACGAAAATGCGCCGCACAGCCGCATATTCGTCGTCACTCATCCCAAACCTGTCGGCAACCGTCTTGAGAAACGTCTCTTCGGCCTCGTGCAAGACCTCATCGGCCGCCGCAATTGTAAACAGCGCCTCAAACACATCGCGCAACAAGCGCGACTCGTCGGCAAGCAGGATTGCGATCCGTTCCGCATACGCCTCAAAGCCTGCCACATCTTGCGCGGCCAGATCGTAAACTCGTTTGACGTTCCGGCGCTCTTCGGGAGGCACGTAAAACGTCCGCTCAAAGGCTTCCGTTTCAACACCAACGGCCACACCATCGGCCTTGGCCATTTTGGCAGCCAGCCCGACGAAGGCAATCGTAAACGCCACCTGCTTGGACGCTGGTGTATGTTTGAATGAAAACAGCGCACCAATCGACGAGAAGAGCCGGCTTAACCAGCCAGCAAAACCGCCCCGCGCTCCCTCAGGAGCGGCGTCTGCTCTTCCTTCCATCGCGTGCGCATCTGGCGCTGTCACGGCCCGTCATCCTCGAATTCGCTCTGTCGCTCCGTTATCAGCCTGCTCACAGGCGAGCGCAACGCCAAACTGCTGGCCTAGAGCATGTTCAGGAAAAGTGTACGCGGTTTTCCGCCCGGAACATGCTCCAAATCGAGGGCTTAGGGCCTGCTTTGCGAGGCCACGAAAAGCAAACAGGCTCTAAGACCCAATCACTCACAATCTGAAGCATCACATTTGCCAGAATAAGGAGTTGTCAGAGGCAATATCTTGAACATATACCACATTCGGAACGTGGCACTTCCGAACTCGCATACCGGACGCACTCAACGAATCGTCCGGAAGCAACGAACCGGTTGGCAGGGCGCGCCTGTTGGCCCAACAAGTAAGCAAGACCAAGATGGACTGCGTAGGGCGCGAGATGCGTCACCAAAGCCGGGCCCAGTGCCCGGCTCTTTTTTTACCAGAAACCGGCTCCGCAAAAATGCGAGCCAGCGCAAACAACTCATGCACGACCGGGCGACAATGCGGGCTATCCCATGAATTCGGCGTGAAGCCCGGAACATCGAGGCCACCCCACTCGCGCCTGATAAATCTCAATTGCCTGTGACCCTTACACCAAGCTAAGACACGAGAAACCAAATCAAAACAGATGCTTGGCGGATATCAGCAAACAGCATAATGCAAATCGTCCAACTTAAACGTCGTTTTGAACTCTCAACGGGCCTCAGATAAAATATGCCCCACGCATTGACCCCACTCCTGGATATGCGCGACGCTCGCTGGAAAAAGCGTTGGGGAGGAAAATATGAAAGTTTTGCTCATTGCCGTTGTTGCATCGGCGGTTATCGCGGCAACAAACTACAAATCGCCAGCGGAGCTCTCGAACCTGAAACCGCAATTCCTGAATTCTGAACGAGCCAACTAGCGTTTCGGCTCAGACAGATCCCTTCACTTGCAGGATGTTCCAGCGCCTAGGTCTGACCTATAAGGAACACCAGACCTCGCGATTGCGAACCGTTCGAACACCCAAAGCACGAAGGCAAGAATGCCCGATCAAGGCGCCTGGCAATTCTGGATTGACCGCGGCGGAACATTCACAGACGTCATCGGAAAATCACCCGATGGTGAGCTGCACGCTCAAAAAGTCCTATCCGTAAATCCGGCTTCCTATGACGATGCAGCTCTCGAAGGCATCCGCAGAGCGCTCGGGCTGAGCTCGACGGACACAATCCCCGCCGACAGAATTCGGTCGGTGAAAATGGGCACCACCGTCGCCACCAACGCACTCCTGGAGCGCAAAGGCGAACCAACCACCCTCGTCATCACGGCCGGCCTCGAAGACCATCTTGAAATCGGCTACCAATCGCGCCCGGACATCTTTGCACGCAACATCATCAAACCTGACCTGATTTACGACCGCGTTGTCCCAGTTTCGGAACGCTTGCTGTTTGATGGGAGCATCCTCACACCGCTCAAAGAAGACCAACTCCGACTCGATCTAGCAACCGCATTTGCCGATGGTTTCACCGCCTGCGCAATCCTCTTCATGCACGCCTACGCCTTCCCAGCCCATGAGTTGAAGGCTGCTGAAATCGCACGCGCCATCGGTTTTACACAAATCTCGATGAGCCACGAAGTCTCCCCACTCATCCGGTTTGTTGGACGCGGTGACACCACGGTCGCCGATGCGTATCTCTCACCCATCTTGCGCAACTATGTCAGAGGCATCGCCAGCGAGATCGCGCCATCGGGCATCTTAGCCGCCACGACCGACGAACCCTTCCGTCTGCAATTCATGACTTCGGCTGGCGGCCTGAAAGCTGCCGAAAAATTCGAGGGCCGCGACGCCGTCCTATCCGGCCCGGCAGGTGGCATCGTCGCCATGGCGGAGGCAGCCAGACAAGCCGGCGTCGAGCGGGTGATCGGTTTTGACATGGGCGGCACGTCAACCGATGTCTCGCATTACAGCGGAGAGTATGAGCGCACCTTGGAAACGGTGATTGCTGGCGTCCGGCTGCGCGTGCCGATGCTGGACATCCACACCGTTGCAGCCGGAGGTGGATCAATCCTCGCCTACGACGGGCTGCGCTTCACCGTCGGACCGGAAAGTGCCGGATCAAACCCCGGCCCGATGTCCTATCGCAACGGCGGGCCGCTCACCGTAACCGATGCCAATCTAATGGTCGGCAAGCTTGATCCCGGATCATTCCCCGCCGTCTTCGGTCCATCAGGTGACGAACCGCTGGATGCTCAATCCGTAAAAGCTGCCTTTTCATCCATCGCTGCCAAAATCGGAGACAGCCGTGGAGCCGAAGCGGCGGCCGACGGCTTCCTGCGCATCGCCATCGAAAACATGGCCAGCGCCGTCAAGAAAATCTCCGTCGAACGCGGCCATGATGTCACCCAATACGCCTTGAACTGTTTCGGCGCAGCCGGTGGTCAACACGCCTGCCTCCTCGCAGACCGCCTGGAGATGCGCACCATTGTCATCCATCCACTCTCCGGGTTGCTCTCAGCCTACGGCATGGGCCTGGCACCGCTCAGCGCAATACATGAAACGACCATCGAAAAGCCCTTCTCAGCTGAATTGCTGCGCACGACGATCAATGATCTTTTTGACGACACCTGCGACGACCTTGTCTTCGAACTGGTCGACCAGGGTGCAGACCCCGGTTCAGTCAATGCAAAACCAGCGCTGTGGCTGAAATCGGCCGGAACGGACGCCGCCCTCAAGGTCTCAACGCCGCTCGATTTCGATCCCGATGAACGATCGGAAGTTGCCCAGGCCTACGCTGAGATTACCCGCGATTTCTGCAGCGCCCACGCACAGCTATTCGGCTTCAGTGCAGATCCGGACGCAATCATCGTAGACCGCTTCGAACTCGAACTGAATGATCAAGCGGACGCCGAAGCCTCATCACCTACCCAAGACATTCCAACGGCCAGTTCAGAATGTGCCGCCGGGCAGCCAACCCGCTTCTACAGTCAGGGCGCGTGGCATGACGCTCAGCGCTTTGACCGTAATCAGCTAAACCCCGGCGCACGCTTCGATGGCCCGGCCATTATCAACGAACCCCACCAAACCGTCATCGTTGAGCCGGGCTGGTCCGGCCATGTCGACAGAGGCAACCAACTTGTCCTGACCCGTTCGGCAAAACCGACCGCCACCGCACAAGACCCAACACCAGCTGCCGCCGTATCAAAGCCCGATCCCGTCCTTCTGGAAGTCTTCAACAACCTGTTCATGGGTGTCGCCGAACAGATGGGCGAAACACTCCGTCTGACGTCCCGCTCAGTGAACATCAAAGAACGCCTCGATTTTTCCTGTGCGGTCTTCGAGGCCGACGGCGCACTCGTCGCAAACGCCCCGCACGTTCCTGTTCACCTGGGATCGATGGACCGCTCGGTCTCAGCGATCATTGCCAGTCGCAACCGGGCTGACATCCACCCAGGCGACGTCTTCGCGCTGAACGCCCCATATAATGGTGGCACCCACCTGCCCGACATCACAGTGATCTCGCCTGTGTTCAATGAAACCGGCACCGACATCCTGTTTTGGCTCGCAAGCCGCGGCCACCACGAAGACGTGGGCGGCCTCACACCGGGGTCCATGACACCGCGCGCCACCACCTTGGAAGAAGAAGGGGTGCTGATCGACAATGTCCAAATCGTCAGACAGGGCGAATTTCTTGAACAAGACATCCATACACGATTGACCGGTGCGACCTACCCGGCCCGTCAACCCGATAAGAACATCGCCGACCTCAAGGCACAAATCGCTGCGAATGCACGCGGTGCCGAAGCGTTGAAAAAAATCATCACGCAATTCGGTTTGCCAACCGTTCGCGCCTACATGGGTCATGTCCAGGACAACGCCGAGGAAAGTGTCCGCCGCCTGATCGCCAGGCTCTCAGATGGCGAACACAGCGTCGAAACCGACACTGGCGCGATCATCAAGGTTGCCATCACCGTCGACGCAGCACAGCGCGCCGCAAGGATTGACTTCGCAGGCACCAGTCCGATGCGCGCCGATAATTTCAATGCGCCTGAACCTGTGACGCGTGCCGCCGTGCTGTACGTTTTCCGAGTCATGGCGGAGACAGAAATCCCGCTCAATGCAGGCTGCCTCAAACCGCTCGACATCCAGATACCAGACGGTTGTTTCCTCAAACCCGCCTACCCTGCCGCTGTGGTCGCTGGAAATGTCGAAACCAGCCAAGCCGTGACGAACGCCCTATTCGGTGCACTGAAGGGGCTGTCCTCATCACAAGGCACAATGAACAATCTCACGTTCGGCGATGAGACCCGGCAATACTACGAAACCATCTGCTCAGGGGCACCGGCCGGCCCGGACTTCGACGGTGCAAGCGCGGTCCAGGTCCATATGACCAACACCCGCCTCACCGATCCTGAAATCCTCGAGTTGCGATATCCCGTCATCCTGGAAGACTTTTCCATCCGTCGCGGGTCCGGCGGCGAAGGCCGGCACACGGCAGGCGACGGCGTAGCCCGGATACTCCGATTTAGGGAACCCATGGCCTGCTCCATCCTGTCATCCAGCAGGCTGGTGGCACCATTTGGATTAGACGGTGGTGAAACTGGCCAGCTCGGCGAAAACACAGTTCTCCGTGCAGATGGCAGCGTCGAACGGCTCAACGGCTGCGATGACACTCGGCTTGAACCCGGCGATGCCGTAAAAATCATCACGCCCACTGGCGGTGGATATGGCAAAAAAGACAAGTAATTTCATAGACTTTACGCCCCACCTCAAGCCTTGACGCTCCGTTTACCAATACCAGCCAGACTCGCACGGCGAACCGATGGGTCGACGACAGTGTAGTTGCGTCTACGCCATCTGCAGCGCATCAAGACCCAGAGCATTCCCATCAGCAGCGACGGCCAACAGCAGCGGCCTTTAGGGTAGAACCGGCTTGATCCAGCTTAGACCCATATTCTTCTCGCTCGGCCTGATGCTGTGCACGATCGCGGCCGCGATGCTGCTGCCAGCCATTGTGGATTTGGCCGACGGGACAAGCGATTGGCGGGTCTTTTTCACATCAGCCATCGCAACCTTCTTCGTCGGCGGCTTGCTCATCCTGGTGGCGAACGAAGACGAACCCGTCAAACTCGGGATCAAGGAGGGTTTCCTCCTCACAACCCTCATGTGGGTGGTCCTGACGACAGCGGCAGCCGTCCCCTTCGCAGGTCTCGGACTGAGCTACACGGATGCTTTCTTTGAGGCAATGTCCGGACTGACCACAACCGGTTCGACAGTCCTAACCCAGCTCGACCAACTGCCACGCGGCATCCTGCTCTGGCGAGCGCTGCTGCAGGGCCTGGGTGGCTTAGGCATCATCGTCATGGCATTGATCATGTTGCCGTTCCTACGCGTCGGCGGCATGCAGCTGTTCCAGATGGAGCACTCCGACCGCTCCGAAAAAGTGGTCCCCCGCGCGGTTGAACTCGTCATCCTGATCCTGGGCATCTACGCCACCTTCACGGTGACCTGCATCATCCTTTACGCCAGTTTCGGCATGACGCTCTTCGATGCCATCTGCCATGGCCTGACCACGGTTTCGACCGCGGGTTTCTCAACCCATGACGAAAGCTTCGGGTTCTTCCGCAATCCCATGCTCGACTGGATCTGCATCGTTTTCATGATCCTGGGCGCCTTGCCGTTCGTGGTCTTCATCAAAGCGATCCGCGGCTCCAACCGCAGCCTGCTCGAAGACACGCAGGTCCGCGGCTTTCTCCTCTTCCTGGTCACCATCTGCCTGATCATGACCATGTGGCTCATCGCCATCCGCGGCATGGACCCGGCGGATGCGCTTCGCATCGCAACGTTCAACGTCACCTCGATCATCACGACAACCGGGTACGCCAGCGCGGACTACACGACATGGGGTGCGTTCTCGGTCGGCCTGTTTTTCATGTTGATGTTCGTCGGCGGCTGTTCCGGCTCAACCTGTGGCGGCATCAAAATCTACCGCCTGCAGATCATGGGCCTTCTGACACGCTCGCACTTCGTACATCTGATGAGCCCGAACCGTGTCGTCACACTCGTCTATAACGGCAAGAGGCTGCCGGCCGATGTTCCGTTTTCCGTCGTCGCCTTCCTGGCCATCTACATGGCGACTGTCGGCATTTTTACGGTCATCTTGTCAGCCATGGGACTCGACCTCGTCACAGCACTCTCAGCCGCGACTCAGGCCATTGGCAACGTTGGACCAGGCCTCGGCGACACCATCGGGCCGGCTGGAAACTATTCAGCTCTGCCAGCTGGAGCGAAATGGGCGCTTGCCTTTGCAATGATGCTGGGCCGTTTGGAACTGTTCACGGTCCTGGTCCTGTTCCGGATTGAATTTTGGCGCGGATAATCGGCCCTTACCGCCTGGCGAGGCTCACTGCCTAGCTCCGTATACCGACGCCCCCC
Organism: Pseudomonadota bacterium; assembly: GCA_039819785.1. Taxonomy (GTDB): domain Bacteria; phylum Pseudomonadota; class Alphaproteobacteria; order Rhizobiales; family Hyphomicrobiaceae; genus JBCBRD01. The sequence goes on from JBCBRH010000011.1 coordinate 67,966, forward strand.
TATGCTGGAGCCACGCGCCCCTTCAAGAAAGCGTGGGAGACCTTAGCGCCCGCCCAGTCTCGCGGACCACGCCTGAGAGCGTCCGCGTCCGTCCAGCCTCCAGCCATACAACCAGTCATATTGGGCCATCAAAAAGCTCGCCGGCGCGTACTTCAGCGTCATGTTCCGGGCAACCGCCATTGCACCATTGAGGTGGTAGATCTCCCCATTACGCTTGGAAGCATTCTGCACGCTGGCAATACGCGGCCGCCGTTCTGCTTCGTAAGTGCTGATTGCCTCGGCCATGTCGGAATGCTCTGCAGCACACCGTGCGGCCACCACGGCATCCTCCAACGCAAGCACACCCCCTTGCGCCAAAAACGGCAGCACCGGATGTGCGGCATCGCCCAACAGCGCAATACGGCCACGTGTTATCTGGGAGGGAACAGCGAGCTCGTGCAGGGCCCACTTGCGCCACTCCTTCACGGAACCAATTAAAGCCTGCGCATCATCAGCAAATTCCCGCACGCCATGCTGGACCCAGGACGGATGAACCCGCGTGCTCCAGTCTTCATTGGCGGCTTCATCCCGCAGCACTACGACCAACGCAATCGCAAGTCCGCCTTGGACGGGGTAATGCACGATATGCCCATGCGGGCTCAGCCACACGCCGGTTTCATCGGCGCGAATGGCCTTTGGAACCTCATCGACGGGAACAACGGCCCGCAGCGCGCACTTGCCCGAAAACGTGGGCACCGCATCGCCGAACAAGCGCTTGCGTATGGGAGACCAAAGACCATCCGCAACAATGACCAAATCACCTCGAAAGGCGCGCCCGCTTGCCGTCCGTGCGACCACCTCGGCGCCCGGACGGTCTTCAACATCGACCACGTCCTCATTGAGATGAACGCCAATCCCATCGACGCCCTGAATGGTCTCATACAAGGCCAGTTGCAGGTCACTGCGATGCGCCACCCAATACGGTGCACCATGCCGGTTTTCGATCCATGCACCCAAAGGCAGTTCGGCAAGGCGGTTTCCCGTGTCTCCTTCAAAGACTGCGATACGCTCAGGTTTACCAACATACGGCGCCAACCGTTGATCGACATTCAGCGACGTGAGAATGCGCATGCCGTTGGGACCGATTTGGATACCGGCACCATCTTCAGACAGCTGGCCGCGCCGTTCCAAGATGTCGACGAAAAACCCGCGCTGGCGAAACGCAAGCGCCGTCGCCATACCGCCGATGCCACCACCAACAACGACCACACGGCGTTCACGATCCGGCCGGGGTTTGTGTTGAAAGGTATCGCTCATGTCAGTTGCGTGTGCCATTCGCCCCGCATCCGGAAACCATCGGAGGTCTGTTGATCGACGCAGGGCACGTCCGGCGCACCGGACTTTCGGTCATGCCCCTTCAGGCTCCAGCGTAACCCTCGCGCCCTCGGGATCGGACTCGGTCGCCCCCAGCCGTGGATCGTGGATATATAGCGTTGAGCAATAAGGACATAGCACCTGTGTGTCCGCGCCCATGTCCAAAAACACATGCGGATGGTCGTAAGGCGGACGGGCACCCATGCACTGGAATTCCTTCACGCCGATGTAGATTTTTTCCACACCGTCATCATTCGCGAAATGCGGAACCACACTGGCAGCCATTGCTCATAATCCTTTCTGCTTCTAACCCGACAGCGTGACAATACAAACTCACAGCGCGCCCGCCTACAATCCATTTGTCATCCAAATACAATCGCGAAAAACAGACGCGCACGGATTACCACACCTCTGATTGCCCGCACAGCGGCGTTCAACTTAAGCCCAAACTGAAAAAGAAACCGGAAAAAGCCGTGACCTCATTCACTTCAGACGGCCAGGACATCGCATTCATAGATGTCGCCCCCACCTCAGATAAAGGACACGGCGAGCCCATATTGCTGATCCACGGCTTTGCATCCAATACCCGGGTCAACTGGATCAATACCGGCTGGGTCAAAACTCTGACGGACGCCGGCTTTCGCGTAATTGCCTTCGACAACCGAGGCCATGGCGAAAGCAGCAAACCCCATGACCAGTCAGTCTATGGAGCCCCGCTGATGGCAGGTGACGCCGCCCGCCTGCTTGACCATCTCAACATCGGGAAAGCACACGTCATGGGCTATTCCATGGGGGCACGCATTTCAGCATTCCTCTACCTGCAAAATCCCGATCGCGTCGCAACCGTGACCTTTGGCGGACTGGGCTACAATATGGTGCGCGGAATGGCAGGGACCGGTCCAATCGCCCATGCCCTTGAGGCCGACAGTATCGAGGATGTCACAAACCCCACAGCACGGACATTCCGTGCATTTGCGGAGCAGACCAAGAGCGATTTGAAAGCGCTGGCCGCCTGCATCAGATCTTCCCGCGACCCAATCTCGGCAGACGACGTCGGCACCATTGCGTGCCCGGGATTGGTCGTAGTGGGAGAACGTGACGTTGTGGGTGGGTCGGCTGAAAAACTGGCAGAACTCATGCCAAATGGCAATGCGGTCGTCTTGAAAGACAAAGACCACATGAAAGCCGTGGGAGACCAAGATTACAAGCAGGCCGTTCTGGGCTTTTTGGCAGAAAATCCGCTTCCGACCGCCGGCTGACGGCGCATCCCAGAGCAAACCGGAACCAATATAAAATCGGCTCCGGCGCGCGGATGGTTGAAGCAGGAACACCCGGGGAGAGTATTCAGCGCAACCACGCGCGATGACCGGAGCCGCTACGCACTTTTCACCAACGCAACGTACGCACGACACTCAACAATTCGGCTGACACGACTTACGCAAACGCAACCAACTCCGATACACAATCAACGCTGACAGTAACCGCACTGGCCAACCGAATGCGCTGAGGATAAACCCAAAGCGACCCATGAGTCCCGCTTGACCGCGAGATCAAATCACATGCTGTGGAAAACCTAATCCACCCAAAAAGAGCATTTCAAAGCCCCTTCGGAACGAGCGCGCCAGCGCTCCGAACCGTCCCGAGTGCAGCGCTCTTGCACAAAAACTCCCCAATCTGGCCCCCGAGCCAACCTGCTTTGGCCGGAATACCGACGCGTCCGCCCCACATGCTCAAGCTCTGCACAATTGTTGCGGTTGTCAGTTGAGCCCGCCTGCTTAACGGCCCGTAAACCTTATTCTGGTTAACCCTGAGAGCATGGTATTGCGTCGTTTTGGTCTACTTGCCCCGAGTATCATCCTTATGCTGATTGGCCTCACCGCATGCGGGAGCCAACGCGACAACACCGTGGGCGCTGCACCTGGCAGCACATCAAAAAACCAACCTGTCCGTGCCCGCGAAGAGCACGCCTGCATCGCAAAACGCGTGGTTCGGGAAAATCGGTTTATCCAACAACGCTCAGCACTTGGCGGACCCAATAGTAAGTGCGGCGCGTTCAGGCCTTACCTCGTCAGTGCGGTTGACAATGGACGCGTTCAGTTGCGCCCCCGTGCCACGTTGCGCTGCCCAATGGTCCCAGCCGTCGACCGATGGGTTCGCGATGTCGTCGTCCCCGCTTCCATCAAGCACTTAGATTCACCCGTAACGGCCCTCAAGGTCGCCGCCTCCTACTCTTGCCGAAACAGGAACAGCAAAGCCTTCACCAAGCTGTCTGAACATGGCCTCGCGAATGCACTCGATGTTTCGGCATTCGACCTGGCAGACGGCCGCCGCGTGACCGTGCTCAAAGGCTGGCGACGTGGCACACCGCGCGAAGCAGCCTTTCTGAGAGAGGTGCACAAGTCAGCGTGCCGTCATTTCACGACCGTGCTCGGACCAAACGCTGACCGCTACCATCAAAATCATTTCCATTTTGACCTGGCGCGCCACAATGCCAAAAACTCCTACCGGCATTGCCGATAAGCCCCGGCAGTTCGTGTCGACAGTTGCGAATGTTCAATGGCTGACAAACGCGGGTGAGAAACGACGAACACGTGCCCAAAGGGGTACGACACTGATCCGGCCCATGGCGCGCGCCCAAAACGCGAAACAAACCATTCCGTCGATTGCAGCGTTAAAGAAGCGCAAGAGCAATCGCGAAGGAAAACAACATGCAGTTGAGAGCGCCGTCCATGTGGACGGCCTGTGTAGGTGTCGCATCCGTTTGCGCGATGCTCCCGTTGGCATCACCGGTTGTTGCCGGCATCACCCGAGCGACGGATCACGCGACTTCGGCTTTTCTGGCTCAGCGCGATGGTGATTACGCTAGCTGCGCGAAGCATGCCGACAAAGCGCGGCGCCAAACTGGCGCAAACTACACGTTGCATCGGCTCTATGCGGCCTGCACCGTCAATGCAGCCGACGAGGCCCGCAAAGACATCGGCGATACAGCCTATGCCGATCGGCTGACGGAGGCGGTTGATGCCCTACAACTTCTCAGGTCGACACCTGGGGCCTACCACCAGCCTAAAGCGGACAACGTCATCAACTTGACCATCAAGGATCTTGAAGCGCGCATCATATCTGCGCGTAAGTCCGCTAATCCGACGAACTGATCGCTTCAGCGCTTTGGCATCGGCCCAGCTTTACGGTTAACCCTGCTATGGTGCGGGGGATGGTTCAAACCGGTGAGCAGCGGCTCTATTGATAAGTCCCGGAAACAGGCGTCAGTCCGGACAAATCGCCAGCGAATATGGCATTTTGCGACAGCACCTGATCCGATGCACGAAGCATCAGTGCAAACCTGTCAGACCGGTCCACGACCTCTTCAATCATAGAGTCTTCCAACAGCGCGAACGTACAGGCCCGCATTGCCGGACATGTCTTATGCTGGGCCGCTGCGATCATCGAGACCGCAAGGCATTCATCCCGGCAAAATTGGGCGCAGTCTTCTGGTGCCACTTCAATCGACCGGCGTGCACGGCAACTCACGAGCTGAACCCAGCCGGACAGTTCGCCCATCACCGTTTTCGCCCGCGTGGGCCCAAGCCGATTGGAGTACAGTGTCCAAGCCTTCGCCCAGTGATCCACATCGCCGGTCTGGCATCCACGCATCCAATGCCGAAAGCCTAAGCCAACAAGCTCTTCAGCTGTGTCAGGCGTATGCAAAAAGCCGTTTGCACACGCGCCAGTTGCCTGGGGCGTGATGTATAACTGGGTGCGATGGGTTGGTTTACGTTGCACGGTCCGGTCACCCGATTGGAATGTGAGGCTCCACCGTGAGGATGGACAATCCACCTCAAAGTCGACTGCTTAGGTATAGAAGCACCGGAAGAGTGGAAGCGGTCAACAGAAAAACGTTCAAATCCAAAAGATTAGAATAGTTCCAACGAACTCGACCGATGAGTCGGGTTCGAAGCCACCCAAAATGGTTTCAAGAGCAGCTCTGCCGGAGAACCCAACAGAGACAGCCTCATTCATAGGCATTCGTAAGAATTAGAGCCCGCTGGTGACCTCTGCAGATTGAGTATGCGTGGTCAACGACGAGGCAACCCGCAACATCTCTTCATTGATGCGCTCAATCTGCTGCAGACAGCTCGTCACGCCGGCATCGGCTTCAGGACCACGCGCCAGATGAATTTGCAGCTCGCGCAGACATAAAAGTCGGCGATCACGCAGTCCGCGCAGACGGCTTTCAATCATTCGGCTCATGGCGCCACTCCTGACCGGCGGTTCCAGGCCCACGTTCTCGAGGATCCGTCGACTTGGCCAGCCCGCGAGCAGGCTGGACATCCGCAACGGCCGAGACGTTTTCTTGCCGGTTTGAATTCAATCGCAGAATGTGATTCCGCAGATCTCTCAGTGTACCACCATCACGCTTGAGATAAGTTGAAATCATCAGCCGTAATCCTTCGATTTTGGTAGCAATTCGCCAATCCAATTGCGTGTGTGACGCACGACCGACTCACGAGTTGCGCAATACATCAGCCGTTAAGAGTTTGCTAAGCAAGAACCGAACCAACTCAATGCCACCAATCCTGTGGCACTGCGTCCTGCGTCACACACCCATTGCGACTCGAGATACGACGCTGACGCATCATCCGCCGACCCACATTCCAGACTATGGCATGATCAGTCGTGAGGCCGTGCACCTTCATTCGGGTGGCCGCACGCGGTCAAAAGGCAAAAGATCAGCAAAAAGGTCAGCATTGCTAACCTTTTGCAGTATCCCGATCCCGCACTACGGAGGTTAATTCCAAAACCCGGGTAACAATTCGCGGTGTTGTCACGTCTTCATGTGTGGCCAGGTGGCGGTCAAAACCCGCGCCAGCACGTCCCGCGGTCCACCAACTGAGCCAGGGCGACAGCACGAGACCAACGATAATCGGGGACATCCAGGCCACGACGTACCAGGACAACGACCAGCACGACCACGCCAGCGACAATCCAATCAGGACATGCCAACGGTGGAACACCCAAAGTTCATGGAGAGACGGCGCACCGCTGGTTCGGTTCTGCGCCGACCAGCCTGAGTCCCGGCCGATGAATATTTCCAGCACCGATCGGATCTGCGTCGCCATCATCACCGGTGCCAGCAGCATGGACATCAAGATCTCGACCACACCGCCGGTCACGATATCGCCTGAGCGTTTATCGCCGCGCTGAACGCTCTCAATGACCGCGAAAAGAATGCCAATCACTTTGGGCAGCAGGATTACAAAGGCCGTCAACAACAGCAGTTGCAAGGCAGCCTGCGGATCATAAACCGGCCACTGGGGAAACAGCGTCTGGGTATCGGTCGGGAAATAACTGGGCACCTGGCCCTGCGTTGCAGCCGTCAGCCAGAGACCAATCAGCAGCGCCAGACACCAAAACGCGGAGGCAAGGTAGGCAAAGATACCTAACCCCATGTGGATACGGCTGACCAGCGGCAGTCCAGGCGCACCAATGACGCGCGCATGCTGCAGATTGCCCTGCGCCCAGCGGCGATCCCGGATAGCCATATCAATCAACGTCGGAGGACACCGTTCAAATGATCCATCGGCACTGGGCACCATATGGACACCCCAGCCGGCACGCCGCAGCATGGCAGCCTCGACGAAGTCATGGCTCTGGATGGGTCCACCGAATGGCGGCGGCCCGTTGAGCGTCGGCAATCCGGCCGACTGCGCGAAGGCTTCTGTCCGGATGATCGCATTGTGACCCCAGTAGTTGCCGCTCGCGCCCTGCCAGGCCGCATACCCGGCTGCGATCACCGGGCCATAGACCCCATGCGCAAACTGCTGCAATCGCGCAAACAAAGTCTGCGATCCAATCAACCGCGGCACGGTCTGGATCAACCCGGCCATCGGATGTTTTTCCATCGCCGCCGCTAACCGCACAAGCGTTTCACCTGACATGACGCTATCGGCATCAAGGATGACAAAATGATCATACGCACGGCCGAAGCGTGTCACCCATTCGGCAATATTTCCGGCCTTCTTGCCCGAGTTTTCGGACCGATTGCGGTAGTAAAGCTTGAGCCCGCCGAACCGATTGGTACCAGATTGAAAGACAGCCCGCTCGTACTTGACGGCATCAGGCGTACGCGTGTCACTGAGCACGAAAACATCGAACGCATCGGCGTCACCGCGCAAAACCAGTTGGTCGCAGATCGCATCAATGGTCGCGCGAACATCGCTAGGGTCTTCATGATAAACGGGAAACAGCAAAGCGTTTCGCGAGGTGAGCGTGATCGGATCTGCCGGCAAATCCAGCGTGTCGGCATCGCCGCGCAGCATCAAGTTAACAGCCCCGACGATCGCCATCGCACTCCCGAATGCAACCCAGGCGAAACAAACCGTACTGAAGGTGATCAGCGCGATCAAAAGTGGAAATGATTGCGACGGCTGAAGGACGTCATAGAGCCCCCAGGCAAACCCACCCGACAAAGCAAGCGTGATCGCGATAAGCATGATCCGCGACGCGATGGTCCAAAGCCAGATCGAAATACCAAGCTGAGAAGAGCGGGTCGGACGACGCCGTCCATCCCACAGATCCTGCACGGGCATATCCATCGGATGATCAGCTGGAAGCGTGGGCGCATGGCTCCGCACTGCCGTGTCGCCGGCAGTCCGCATCATCTCATCATGAAGTCGCGCGTCGGCAATCTGTGTCATCGATCCTGTGTCCAACGATAAAGCCACGTTTCCGGGGCAGGTCCATTGGGGACCGCCAGTTGAACTCTGAGTTCCGAAACGTCACGACCCTTCGGATCAAAAAGGAACGACAATCGATACGTGCCATCCGGCCGCGTCTCAGGCCCTTTGCCGCTCACACGGTCATAGGATGGACCACCGACGAGGTAGACCGGTTTGGTCGGCTCATCGGGATGCGGAATACGCTGCACCACGACATTGCCAATCTCGCCCTGGCTTGTCGTCACGGTGGCCGCTGGAAGCACGTTGCCCAAGTCTTTCTCAAATCCTGCGTAGTCGATCACGAATCGGATTTTGCCTTTTCGTCCGTCCCAGCCATGTGCACGTCCAGCACGTGAACGCAGGATGAAAGGACCAGCAGTGCGGCTGGGAGTCACATCCGGCCAGGACAACCGGTATGTGAACTGATGGGCTTGGCCAGGCTGTAGCGGCTTCTCGGGACGCCAGAAGGCAACGATGTTGTCGTGGATCTCTTCATCAGACGGGATCTCCACCAATACGACGCTGCCACGACCCCAATCGCCGATCGGCTCGACCCAGGCTGATGGCCGACGCTCGTAGCGCGCCTGGAGGTCCAGGTAGGCCCGATAGTGTCGCTCCCGTTGGGCCAGACCAAATCCGCGCGGGTTCTCGTCTAGAAACCAGCTCATCTGCAGACGCTTGGGGTTGTTCAACGGCCGCCAAATGCGCTCACCCTGGCCATTGAGAATAACGAGCCCGTCGGAATCATGAATTTGCGGTCGGAAGTCTGAAACCCGCTGCGGGTTGAGCGGCGCGAGAATGTTCATACTCGTCAGCGGGGCAAGCCCAACCTCGCGCAGTGTTTTGCGCGGGAACAGCGTAGCTGTCACATCGGTTCGGGTTGGCGTCCCTGGCGCGATGTTGAACCGATAGGCACCGACGACCGATGGGCTGTCCAACAGCGCGTGCACCGTAATCGTTTCACTGCCCGTCGCGGGTTTTTCAACCCAGAACCGTTTGAAAAATGGGAATTCTTCACCGGAAGCACTCGCCACACCGATTGCCAGTCCACGAGCCGACAACCCGTATTGCTGTCCTTGCGACAGGGCGCGGAAATAGCTGGCGCCTTGGAACACAACGATCTCGTCGGCAACAGTGCCCTGGTTCAATGGGCCGTTGATCCGGAAGCCCGAAAGCCCCCATGGCATACCCGTTGCGACATCCTCCGACTGAGGGCCGACATTGAAGTAGTCGCGCTTGGCCTCGATGCGCCGGACCTGACCATCTTCCACGAGGTTCAGCTCAACGGGCTGCTCATAGAGCCAACCGGTCGGGTAAAGATGCAGTTCGAGACCGGGCGGGTCATCCTTCCAGATGCCTTTCTCGGTCTTAAACCAAATGGCGCGGTACTTGTCGTAGTTCAGTCGTTTGCCGTCGCCCCGGCGGAGTGGCGGTGTTGGAACGTGCGGCCGCGCAGACACCCGGCGCGCCATGTCGATGACGAATTGGTGGCTGAACGCACCATCGGACGCCGGCTTAGCTACCCCTTGCGCATCGGCATTGGCGTCCGCCGCAAACAACGCCGATGATCCAGCGACGACGGCCAAACCCGCTAAGGTGGCCAGACGGACGCCCCAGGTGTTGGACGATACGTTCATTCAAAGTCCTTCCGCGTGCGCCACAGCCCGAATTTCAAAACACGGACTGTGACCGCGAGTTCCCGATTCTCTCGCAGTTGCAGCATTATCGACTCGGATGATCAAAAAAAGGCGGGCCACCATATGCTTAAGCACGAGCAAAACGGCCTGAGCATGCAAAAAAGTCAATTGGACATCGGATTTGAACGGCGTTTATTTCGCACTTGCAGTATAGTGCGACCTGTGAAGGGAGGCCCGCCGCGTTAAGCAACGGCGTCGCATCGGCATCATTGGAGGACACCATCCCCTCTGACGGACTGCGAGCCGAGCTTGCTCGCGAATCAAGCGTGCCACAGCACATCGCTCGAGCACGGCTTCAAGCCATGTGAAGCCAGTGGACGGCTGCCTACCAGCTACGTCCTCAGTTCAAAACGCTGCACGCGCAGGCGCAGGCAAAACACACCTATTGTGCACTGCAACGATCCACCGTTGTGGGCCCCTCGTAATAGTTCGGACTTTTCCTATGTTTCCCATCGAACCGGATCAGCGTGATCGAGCAGACCGGACCTGTGAAAGGAAGAACCGATGACCGCACAAGACAACGTCACCATCGAGGGCTTGAAGATCACTCAGGAACTGCGGGGCAAATCGGCCATCGTCACAGGGTCAACCAGCGGTATCGGGCTTGGCATCGCACGCGCCTTCGCAGAAGCCGGTATGAACGTGATGATCAACGGTTTCGGTGAGCTCGATGAAATCGAAGACATCCGGAAAGATCTGGAAGAAACAGCTCCAGCCATCGTTGAATCGTGTTCTGAATTTGCAAAACTCAGCGGCCAGCAGGCCATCTACTCCCGCGCGGACATGCGCGATCCTGACCAGGTGCGCGGCATGGTCATGAAAGCGCATCAAGCGTTTGGCCGGGTCGACATCCTGGTGAACAACGCGGGCATTCAATACGTCGCCCCTATTGAGGAATTCCCAACTGAGAAATGGGACGCGATCCTCGCCATCAACCTCACATCGGCATTTCATTCAATTGCAGCCGCCATGCCGATTATGAAACAGCAGAAATTTGGCCGTATCATCAATATCGCTTCGGCTCACGGGATGGTCGCATCGCCATACAAATCGGCATACGTCGCCGCCAAACATGGCATTCTCGGATTGACGAAAACCGTAGCGCTTGAAGGTGCCGAACATGGCATCACATCCAACGCGATCTGTCCGGGTTACGTGCTGACCCCGCTCGTGGAAAAACAAATCCCCGACACGGCGAAGGCGCGGGGCATGAGCGAAGAAGAGGTCGTCAAACAGGTCATCCTCGAGGCGCAACCAACCAAGGAATTCGTCACCACGGAACAAGTCGGTCGCCTCGCGGTCTTCCTGTGCCGTGACGCGGCTGGTTCGATCACCGGAACGAGCCTGCCCGTGGACGGAGGCTGGACCGCGCAATGACAACGGCACACATTCCCCGCAAGCGCCGGTCACGCCAGGCTCGATAGCAAGTGTCTGCTAAGGGCCTGCAGACGGGCCTTAGATCCCCTCACTCAGATCGCCCCATCAACAAAAAGGTTCGTCGGCATGCAGAAATCCAATGGCAGGCCCACCAAAACCGTCAGCATCGCATTGCAGGGCGGCGGTGCACATGGCGCATTCTCTTGGGGCGTTCTGGACCGGCTGTTGGAATGCGAGGACCTTGAGATTGAGGCCGTGACCGGCACGTCTGCCGGCGCCATGAACGCGGTCGCTTTGGCGGACGGGTATGCGGACGGATGCCGGGATGAAGCCCGCAAAAAGCTGACCGACTTTTGGGAACAGATCATAAAGTCAGGACGTCAGAGCCCGTTTCAGCGCACGACCTTCGACGTCATGACGGGAAACTGGGATATGTCGCAGTCACCGGTTTTTATGTGGTGGCAGGCCATGTCACAAGTTCTAAGCCCGTACGATACCAACCCGTTCGACATCAATCCGCTGCTGCAGGCCATCTGCGAGTTCATGGATTTCGACCGCGTTCAGCGCAGCCGGGTCAAAACATTTATTGCTGCCACCAATGTAGAAACCGGCAGGGCCAAAATTTTTCGGAGAGACGAGCTCACCGCGCGGCACGTCATGGCATCCGCCTGCCTGCCGCAGATGTTCAAGGCCGTGGAAATTGATGGCGTGCCCTACTGGGACGGCGGCTTTCTCGGCAATCCACCCCTATGGCCACTGTTTGATGAGGCGGACCACCCCGATTTGATTATCGTGCAAATCAACCCCATGAAGCGCGAGGGTGTGCCAAGGTCAGCAGCTGACATTGCCGACAGGCTGAATGAGATTACGTTTAACGCATCACTCGTACGCGAATTGCGCGCCGTTGATTTCGTGACTCGCTTGATTTCCGCCGGACGGCTCGAGGGCACCGGCTACCGCGATTTTCATCTGCATATGATTGAAGATGAAGAATTCTTAGAATCCCTTGGAGCGTCCTCAAAATTCAATGTGAGCCGCACGTTCTTCGAAATGCTTTTCAAAAAAGGACGGGCTGCTGCCGAACAATGGCTTGATACCAATTTCGATGCCATCGGCGAACGCTCAACAGTGCACCTGGACGCACTTTTTGGCCGCGAAGAAGACTCACTCGACGGCAACCGAATTCATCGCCCCGCAAGAGGTGGCTGATACACGTCCGCGCATGAAATGGAACATGTGTAATCGAATAACCGGGCTGGTGTTCGCCGACATCTAATCTGATGCTCCGGCGGCGTCAGCGGGCTGCTCCGGAGGAGCGCCTCTCCCTATACCGCCATCTTTTGACTTCGTCTGCGACGGGGATAGCTGCTGCCATCGTCCACTCAGATTGAGCTTTTTTGGTTCTGACCCAACCGAGACATTGAGCCGTCTACCGCCCGGGGACGTCCGCATCACGGGTTGTCTGTAAATGCCAACCGCCTTCAATCGTAGACGGCGGGTCAAGCCATGAGGGCCAACTATGTGGCTCGCTTGGGACTGTTTCGCTCGGCACAGCGTCGCGCACCGTCGCCGCACTAGCCTGCGCCAATAACGATCTCATTGGAGCGCGGTAAAAACAATGAATTCAAGAGCAATCAAATGCACGGTGGCAGGCCCGCTGCTTGTTCTTCTTTCAGGATGTACGGAACGGACGGTCCATGGCGAAACAATCGTCTACATGTTTCCATGGTCCACTATAGTGCTGACGCTCGTCACCTGCGCGGCCGTGGCTTTCTTTTTCTTCGCACTTTGTGCGATGGAGAAGCGATGGCGCTTGGGTCTTCTTTTCGCTACACTTTGGATGGGTGTGGCTTGTTTCGTATTTGCTGTGATGCTTTCCGCTCGCGCGAGTCTGAGTGAAAGTCGCATCGAATTCGAGACGGGCCTGCCGTGGTCCCCTAACCGAATATCGATCGACTTAACTCAAGTGCAAGAGGTCTCAGTCACGCGAGATTGGGAATGGCGTTGCAGTAGGTCGTGCAATTGGGAGTACCATGACGATTTGCATTTCCGGAGCCTCGATGCCAACCAGACCATTCCGGTTGGAACGCTTTTGGATAATGGCCCGGTCGATGAACTGCTGAAAATAGCGCGGAGCCAAGGCATTGCTGTCTTTGACCATCGAACACCCCCACCATCAAGCAGCTGACCGAAACCAGTAAGGCCCGGCCTCCGAGAGCAGCAATCTAGAATTCGCGTTGCGAATTGTGGCGCTATCCCCATACTCCCAAGAATGTCATGTTGCTGACTTCCGAAAATGGCCCATCTCGTCGTTGGGGACGTAGCCAGCGACCGCGCCATTGGGCGGGTGGCTTCCGTCATGCCGCCTCCTCCCTGCCCCAAGCGGGGAATGGGTCAGGCAGCTTGCGCCATTCCCTAGTGTCGACCCGACTGCCTTCGGCCAAGTCCATCAGGCAAAAATCGAGTTCAGCGCGGATGGCCTCTTCGTCCATCTCACCCGTTCCAATGAACACGAGGTCCTGTCTGCGATCACCCCACAGTTCATGCCAGCGCGATTTAACCTTTGCGACAACGTCGGGGTCTTGGGGCCAATTCTTCTCGGGGATCGCGGCCCACCAATAGCCCACACCCTTGGTGCGCACGATCGGGCCGGCCTGCGAAAGTTCGCCAACGAATTCAGGTCTGGAGGCGAGCCAGAAAAAACCTTTGGCACGCACGACGCCCGGCCAGTTCTTTTTGAAAAACGCGTGAGCCTTGGCCGGGTCCAAAGGGCTCCGAGCGCGGTAGACAAAGCTTCGGATGCCGTACTCCTCTGTCTCAGGTACATGGTCCTTGAAGCCATTCAGTTCCTTGAACCAGGTCGGGTGCTGATGCGCCGCATCAAAATCAAAAAGCCCTGTATCGAGGATGTCCGACCACCCGACCTGGGCTTCCGTCGTCTCGATAATGCGTGCATCGGAATTGAGTGAGCGAATAATGGCACGTGCCGTTACGACGTCTTCGGGCGAAGCCAAATCAAGCTTGTTGAGGACGATCACGTCCGCGAATTCCAATTGATCGACGAGCAAATCCACGAGTGTGCGTTCGTCGTCTTCGCCCGCCGTCTCACCGCGGTCCTTGAGGAAGTCGTGCGATGAGTAATCGCGTAAGAGATTGGCCGCGTCGACGACTGTGACCATCGTGTCCAGGCGGGCAACATCTGACAGACTTTCTCCGTCCTCATCGCGGAATTCGAAGGTGGAGGCCACAGGCAACGGCTCAGCGATACCGGTCGACTCGATCAACAGGTAGTCAAACCGCCCGTCGGTCGAGAGACGTCGGACTTCATTCAGAAGGTCTTCGCGGAGCGTGCAGCAAATGCACCCGTTGGTCATTTCGACGAGGGTCTCGTCCGTGCGGGAGAGATTGGCGCCGCCATCCCGCACGAGTTCAGCATCGATGTTGACCTCGCTCGTATCATTGACGATCACGGCAACCTTTTTGCATTCCCGGTTCGTCAGGACGTGATTGAGAAGGGTTGTCTTGCCGGCCCCAAGAAACCCAGAAAGGACGGTGACCGGAAGGCGATTGTCAGTATTTGGGGTTGCCGTTTTGGATGTTGTTTCAGTCATCTGCATCGTACCTCTGGTCCGGTTGTCGCGGATCTATCGCATGTCACACACAGCATGCTTCATACCACACGTATGTTATAATATACGAAACTGGTTTCGCAATGGGTGGAGTGGATCAAACGACCCGTCAGTTGAGGAATGTGGCTTGCTCCCACGACGTTCGCGCGCAGTCAGAAGCTCGTCGATGTTCGTAACCGGCACATCACCTCGATCGGCTGACATCGGTTTTCGGGGCATGCCGCGTTCTGGCCCGTCATAAGCTCGGCATCTCCCATCGTTCCAGCCCCATGCATGTCGCATCCCTCCGGCGGACATCGAATTTGCCCGCTGTCAACGAACCGTCATCGGTTTGCGGCACTGTGCTGGCCAGCCGACACCAACCCACCGGAGACACGCTATGGGCCGACAATCGATGATGATGCTGTTTCGCGCGCAGATCTCAGCCGTCGAAGCCGAGATCAGGGCCAAGGAAGCGCAGATCGCCAGCCTGAAAGCAGCCCAGGAGGCAGCTGAAGCCAAGATCGCCGAGCTGAACCACCACAAGGAGAAGCTGAAGGACGATCACGACAAGGCGGCCACGTCGGAGGAATAACTGAACGGTTCAAAGTGTGGTCCGTCAGTCTCACCCCACAAAGCGCGCAGAACTCAACCTCCCACAACCCCAATTCTGAGGCGCCGCCAAGGTTGAATGCGGTAGCTTACTTCCCACAATGCTGGTGCGGACGGCGGGACTTGAACCCGCATGACCTAGGGCCGAGGGATTTTAAGTCCCTTGTGTCTACCAGTTTCACCACGTCCGCTTAGGATGCCCCTCGTCTTGGCCGCGCTTTATGGGCGGTTCGGCCAAACGACGCAACCAATCGATGGCATCAACCCCGAAGAGGCTCATGCAATTCGCCGTCCCCCGTGCCGCAATGCCGCGATCAGCAGCAAGAACAAAAGTGTGGCGTTGAGGATATGCCAGATGAAATGCGTGCCTGAGGGTCGGCTCGCATCAATAATGGAAATGATGGTCTGCGGACAAATCGATCGGTCGATGGAACGGAAGGTGAGCGAAGCCGCAAAAATCACCCCGGCAAAAAACAAATACTTACCCGCCTTGTGCCCGCGCACCATCAGATAAAGGCCGATCACCAGCAATGCCGCCAAAGCCGGAAAATACGCGACAGACCCGTTCAGGCATGGCTCCCCATCACACCGCACAACGCTCGACTGCCAAAGCATGACGAAAAACGCAGCCAAAGCGCCGATCGTGACGATCCAACCTGCCCCCATCCAACGCTTCACCGCATAAGCCAGAAAGCTCACCATGAAGATGCCGATCGGCGCCGTATCGGCAACGGCGGCCCAACGCGTCGCAAGCGTATGAAATAAGAAGCTGCCGGTGCCAATGACGAACACCAGCAAAATCAGCGCAAGATCGACGACGCGGCGCTGAGAGCCCACCGCCCAGATCAAAAACGCCAGAATGGCCGCCAGATGGAAGGCCCCGTTACTCCAGGCATTCAACGGCTCGGCCCAGAATGCACTCGACGTCCCGCGTTCGCAGTATGCATAGACTTTGTCCCGCCAGAACCCTGCGGGAATGTTTTGCTCCAACCACAACGCCCACGTCTGCAGACTATCCATCACGCCCCCACAACGCCCAAACCAGCTGAGCCGCTGCTATCACAGCCAAACCACCTCTCGGATCACTTCGCATTCCGCGCAATCAATCGCGCCAAAGGACCATAGCTCAGCCAAAGCACCAGCAAATGAATGCCTGCGGTAAACCCAACCACGATAGCGATTTCCGTCCAGGTAAGCGGCCCTAAGGCGACCGTCATGGCAAGGCCCACGTCCGACAACGCAACACCGCTGGCCAAGAGCGCCGCAAGTGTCATCGGCACTGAGAGGAGGACAACAGCGGCAAACGAAAAAACACACAGCCGAATGACTTCCAGGCCCAAGGGCGGGCGACCGATATCGGCGTGGAACTTTTGTGCGGCAAATGTTGCCGAACCGATCAATGCACCAGCGGCGAACCCCGCATTTGCATCGAGCGGCGTAAGAATTACCACTGCGAACACCACCAAGGTCAGCCCGAGGTAGCAAAACGCAAACACGGCAACAAACGGCATCACCGGCCGCTGGCCAGTTGTCGGGTCAGGAGACATAGTCCAGGTGCTCCGCTGACAAAAAAAACGGGCTAATCAGATGTCGGCGTTCGACCGTTTAGCCAGCGTTCAAGTGATGCCGGACTTTCCCTGGACGGCAAACCACGAATGAGTGCTTCCACGCTGATGTCATCGTCAAGGTCCGGCCAATGAAGCCCCTCACCTTGGCCGATAATCTCGACGTTTTCCCGCTCGCGAGGCGTGCCGTTCAACAGCCTTGGATACCATGCCAACGGCACACTCAATTCGCGCCCATCATTCAAAGCAACCCTGATCGCATCTGGAGTAAAACCAACAGACTGCACGGTCGGGATCACTAGGGCATCATCCAAAGTACTCATTCCATTGCCTCAAACATGCGTTGCGATGGACATCCAGCAAGCGGTGCACATCTCGCAATTCTGCTGCAGAAAATCCAGCACTTGATTGCAACCGCAGGGGTTCGAGCCAGTATTTCGCAACGGCGTTATCGCGTTGAACATGCACATGTGGCGGCTCATCGCCATCACTGGAGTATACATAAATCCTGTAAGGCCCGTCTCTGACAAACGTCGGCATGCTTTCTCGCTAACTTGGGAAAAACGAACGATCCAAGCATGCAGGCAAAACCAGCGAGCTAAATGGTCCAAACTGCAACACGTGCCGGGACCCAATCAAAGTCAACCAGACGCCTTTTTCTCGGTTGGCATCAACCGCAGATGCAGTTCGCGCAGCTGCGTCGCCGTGGCCTGGCTCGGCGCCCCCATCAAGAGGTCTTCGGCCTGTTGGTTCATCGGGAACAGTGAGACTTCACGCAGGTTCTGGGCCTCAAGCAACAGCATGACGATGCGGTCAATCCCAGCAGCCATCCCGCCATGCGGTGGCGCGCCATATTGGAATGCCCGATAGAGACCACCAAACCGCTCCTCCACGAGATCAGGTCCAAGGCCCGCGTGCCCGAACGCCTTGACCATTCCTTCTGGCGTATGGTTCCGGATCGAACCTGATGCGATCTCAGACCCGTTGCAAACGAGGTCATATTGATAGGCCTTCAAAGCGAGAAGATCGTCGGTGCCCTTCGCCGCATCCAGTGCCTCGATGCCACCTTGCGGCATCGAAAACGGGTTGTGCGAGAACTCAATCGCCTTCGCATCCTCGTCCCATTCATACATGGGAAAATCAACGATCCATGCGAGCGCGAACCGGTCTTCGTCCAACAGCTTCAGTTCCTGCCCCACACGGTCACGCGCGAGCCCGGCAAACTTGTGGAAGTTACGCGGGTTGCCGGCGGCAAAAAACACCGCATCCCCATCCTTGAGACCCAGTTGATCGCGAATGGCAGCGGCGCGCTCAGGCCCGATGTTTTTTCCAACGGGTCCAGCACCTTCTCCTTCGCGGAAGAAGATATAGCCCAGCCCTGGCTGCCCCTCGCCCTGCGCCCATGAATTCATGCGGTCACAGAACGCGCGGCTGCCACCGCCAGGAGCGGGGATCGCCCACACACGGACCTTGTCGTCCTTTGCGATCATGCCGGCAAAGACCTTGAAACCCGAGCCCCGGAAGTGCTCCGTCACATCTTCCATCTCAATCGGGTTGCGCAGGTCCGGCTTGTCGGACCCATATTTCGCAATCGCATCGTCATAGGGAATGCGCGGAAACACCGGCGTCACGGCTTTGTCACCCGCAAATTCCTCAAACACCTCGCGAACAACAAGTTCCATGGACCGGAAGACATCTTCTTGTTCAACGAAACTCATCTCAACATCGAGCTGATAGAATTCCCCTGGCAACCGGTCAGCCCTCGGGTCTTCATCTCGAAAACACGGTGCGATCTGAAAATAACGGTCGAACCCGGACACCATGAGCAGTTGCTTGTACTGCTGCGGCGCCTGCGGCAGCGCGTAGAACTTACCTTCATGGATACGTGATGGCACCAGAAAGTCCCGCGCACCCTCTGGTGAGGAAGCGGTCAGGATCGGCGTCGTGAACTCGAAAAAGCCCTCATCCTCCATCCGCCGTCGGATGGACCGGATGATCGCCATGCGCTTCATGATGTTGCCATGCAGGGTGTCCCGCCGCAGATCGAGAAACCGGTATTTCAGGCGCAGGTCTTCTGGATAATCAGGTTCACCGAAGACAGGAACCGGAAGCTCTTTCGCAGCCGACAACACATCGATCGTATCGGCATAGACCTCGACAGCCCCTGTCGGCAGTTCAAGGTTCGTGGTCCCCTCCGGACGCTCACGGACCCGCCCGTTGATGCGGATCACCCATTCGGAGCGCACCTTTTCCGCAACGGCAAACGCCGCACTATCGGGATCAGCCACCACCTGGGTCAAACCATAGTGATCGCGCAGGTCGATGAACAACACGCCGCCATGGTCCCGGACCCGGTGAACCCAGCCCGAAAGACGGATCGTTTGCCCGATATCATCTTGCCGAAGTGCGCCGCAGGTATGCGACCGATAGGCATGCATCTCGCCGTCGCCGGTTTTCAAAACCGCGCCCGTCTCTGCCATACCAGCACCCGCTGTCGCCCCAGCCATAAGTCATCTCCGTCATGTCAATATGAGACCTGCCGCCAAATCGGTGTTTGGAGCCAAATCGGTATGTGGGAAAGTCGTCGGTAGTGGGCATGCACACCGCAACTTGTCAATCAGCTGATACCACGCACCTGCACCACCCGGCTATCGCGACGGGACCTGCAGCGGTAGGCGTGGTCAGGTCCGTCGACCGATCAGTGTGACGGCAGGCGCAAATTGGCCTGGACCCTCACCAATGCGGCGACAAATCAAAACGAAGCCGGTATAAACGCGCGCATGGAAGTAATTAGAGACACGCAAGCGCTCGAACAGGCCTGCCACGCGCTCGGTCAAGCAGAATTTGTCACCGTCGACACCGAATTCATGCGCGAGCAGACATTCTGGCCGAAGCTTTGCCTCATCCAGGCAGCAAGCGACAACCTCGAGCTGATCATCGACCCTTTGGCCGATGGCATGGACCTCACGCCGTTCTGGACATTGATGACGAACGAAACCGTCGTCAAAGTCTTCCATGCCGCGCGCCAGGACATTGAGATCGTCTACGCCGCCGCCAAGGATGTGCCAAAACCTGTGTTCGATACACAGGTCGCCGCCATGGTCTGCGGCTTCGGCGACAGCATCAGTTACGTCAACCTCGTCAAGCACGTCACCGGCAAGAACCTCGATAAGTCATCCCGCTTCACCGATTGGAGCCGGCGCCCCCTGTCCAACAAGCAGCTCGACTACGCCATCGGTGACGTCACCCACCTGCGCGACATCTATATCTTCCTCCGCGATAAGCTTGCCAAGTCAGAGCGCGAAAGCTGGCTGGATGAAGAGATGGCGACCCTCACGTCCCACGACACCTACATCACCGCCCCGGATGAAGCCTGGAAACGCCTGAAGTTGCGAGTGAAAAGCCGGCGCGCACTCGGCGTGCTCATAGAGTTGGCAGCCTGGCGGGAACGCATCGCGCAAGATCAGGATGTCCCAAGGGGCCGAGTGCTGAGGGACGATGCACTGTATGATATCGCCAACCAGATGCCGGATACACCCGACAGCTTATCGGATCTGCGATCACTATCCGAAGGCTTCGCGCGATCCGCCCGCGCCCGTGAGATCATTCAGGCCGTGAAGAAAGGCCTCGACCGCGACGTCGAGACGGTCCCACCCCTGCGCCAAGGCAAACCGCTCAGCGCTGAACAATCCGCAACATTGGAGCTGTTGAAAGTGCTGTTGAAAGCGGCAGCCGCCCGCCACGATGTGGCTGCCCGCATCATAGCCGACGCCTCAGACCTTGAAGCCATCGCACGCAATGACGGTACGGAGGTCCCGGCCATGAAAGGCTGGCGGCGTCACCTTTTCGGAGAAGATGCTTTGTTACTCAAACAGGGGAAGATCGCCCTGACATTACAAAACGGCGACGTCAAAACAATCTCGGTGCCCTAGAGCATGTTCAGGAAAAGTGTGCACGGTTTTCGGCCTGGAACATGCTCCGAATAAAGAACCGAGAGCATGTTCAGGAAAAGTGTATGCGGTTTTCCGCCTGGAACATGCTTCAAATCAACACCTTAGAGCCTGCTTTGTGAGCCCTCGAAAAGCAACCCGGCTATAGTCGCGGATACCGTTGCTTCAGGGGCCGCAACGCGGTCCAACTAACCGGTTGAAGCGGCGAGCGCCCTACCGCTCGCCCGGCTCATAGGAGTGGTCTTTGCGCCAAGTCTGGAAAAAATCCCGCAGGTCCTCGTCAACGGCTTCAGGCATCACGACACGGATCGTGACGAAATGATCGCCCGCGGTTTGCCCCGTCCCCTCTGGCACGCCCTTTCCCTTAAGGCGGAAAACCCGGCCATTCGCTGTTCCCGGAGGCAATGAAAGCTGCACCCGTCCAGACACAGTCGACACCTCAATGCGTCCACCCAACACGGCCTCGTCGATTGAGACTGGCGCTTCAGCATGGATATCGCGTCCAACTCGGCTGAACAGTTTGTGCGGCCGCACTTTGATCTCAACAAGCGCATCACCTGCCGGAGCGGACCCAAGACCGGGATGCCCCTTGCCCCGCAGACGCAGCACCTGCCCATGTTCAATGCCAGCTGGCACCGTTAGGTCGAGCACACCGCCACCAGGCATGGTCACCCGTTTTTTCGTCCCTTCCAGCGCTTCGAGCAGATCAACCTCAAGGCCATAGCGGACATCTGCCCCGCGCCTTGCCGCCTCGCTTCGGGCGTAGGCCCCTCCGGCATTTGGTCCACCAGCACCTGCGCCACCGCCTGGAAATCCAGCTCTGGCACGCGCGCCCGCAGCCGTTCGCTGCCCGAACACATCTTCGAAGATTTCAGAAAACCCGGTGAATGAGCCGCCACTGAACGGGTCGCCGTTGAATGAACCATGACCCGTACCTGGTCCGCGTGCGGCATCCGCCCAGGAACGGCCACCATACCCCCCGAATGGAGCCCTGGGTTGCCCGCTCTCATCGATTTCACCACAGTCGAACTGCCGCCGCCGCGGCGGATCACCGATGATGTCGTAAGCTGCGGATAGTCTGCGGAACTGTTCGGCCGCAGCCTCATCGGACGGGTTCAGGTCAGGATGATAAGCCTTCGCAAGCTTGCGAAAAGCGCGACGGATATCATCATCTGCTGCGGCCCGGTCGACGCCGAGCACTTGATAGGGATCCATAGGTCATTCTCAAAAACAGGCCGGCACAGACGCCAAGCCATAGTTGAGCAACACAGTGCATCTGGGACACACACGTTTCAGTTGCCAAGTCAGAACCGCTCGCGGGAACTACGTCCGCTTCTTCGATCAAACTTTAAACTTGGGCTCATACGCAGCATTCAACAACACTGGAATTGTGGCCGCCATACGCATTGCATCGCCCAGGACATGCGCCGAACGGCACTCGCTGGACTAGATTAAGTGACTCGCTGCCCCCCGACGCGCATTTCAAACGGACTTCCCACAGCATCGGCTAACGTCTGAAACCGTCGCTTCACACGCACACCATCCAAAGCCGCCAGCGACTTCGGGATCGTCAAAACCAGCGTATCGCCTTCAAACGACAATGGCGTCCGCGTCACAACACCCGGCATCCCAACGGCCAGCATATGGGCGGCCCGAATAGCCAGACCAATGATCTTGCTGCGTTTTTGATCCCGTTTGGAGATCAGTTTTTTCATCCGGTTCGAAATACCGTCGAGGTCATTGCCGTTTTTGCCCTCATGCCGATGATAAATCGCCAACGCCAGGAAAATCCTCCCCTGATGACCCAGCCCGGTCAGCGCGGCATGCGCGACGACGTTAAGGCTCTGCTCACCGCGATAGTCAGGATGGGCGCGCCACGCGATATCCGACAGCAGACAGGCCGCATGCCGCAAGCGCCGCTCATCGGAGCTTTCAGCAAGATCCCCTTTTTCAAACAGCGGCGCTGTCCAGGAGCACAGCTCCATCGCGTGCTCCGGCGACCTGGATCGCAGACGGGCATAGTCCGTACAAAAACTGATTAAAGGGTCTTTCCGCCGTTCATTGGTGGGCAGCATGTCATAGATTAAGCCCTCGCGAACGCCGAACACGGACGTGACGACATCCTTTGGCTTCATCCGCAGCAACACGCGCTCGAGCGCTGCGGCCCCGAACGGCAATATCTCGCGCCGGGAGCGTGACACCGTCGAAATGGCATCCACTGACGACAGTGGATCTGCCGTCCGCAGTTCCTTGGCCAAAGCCAGCGCCTCATCGACCGACATGCGATAGCCCTGCATGACGTGAAGAGGATACGATGTTCGCTCCATGTGCAGCTTCGCAAAGGCGCGCCACGTTCCACCCACCATGAAGAACGAACGTTTGGCCCCGATGTCGAGCCACTCGACCTTGTCGAGCACGCGGTCAATCAGCGACAGTGCTTTGCCGATGTCGCCATTGGACTTCTCGATCAGCCGCAACCCGCCCAACCCAAGGGAGGTCGCATGATCCGCACCGCCGTTTTGAACATTCAGAAGTTCGAGGCTGCCGCCACCCAGGTCACCAACCACACCATTCGGCTTGCAAAAGGCCATTTGGATGCCTTTGGCCGCAAGCTCGGCTTCTTCCGACCCGCTCAGAACGCGGATAGGTGCTCCGATGATTTTCGCACCACGCTTGAGAAAGGTTTCGCCATCGGATGCGTCTCGAACAGCAGCGGTCGCGAATGGCTTGATGATCCGCACGCCCATTGTATCGAGGATGGCCCGAAAACGCGAAAGCGCTTCAAACGCGAGCACCATCCCCTCGGCGCCGAGCGTTCCATCGATGGCGACGTTCCGGCCGAGTCCGCAAACCACTTTTTCGTTGAACAATGGTGTGATCGCGCGGACGGCACCTTCGTAGACCACGAGACGAACGGAGTTCGACCCGATGTCAATGACGCCCACCGGTTTCAATTCCATAAACCGGCCGCGTTCCTCCATCATCTGACTGCTTAAAGCCACGATGCTCTCCGCCCCCGCCCGCGCTTTATCATCGGCACTAACCGCCGTAATGCACCCTGCCAGCCACGACCCGGGAACCCACCGATCTTGATGGGCCCTTGCCAGAATAAGCCGACACGGACTGCTTCACCGGAAAACGCCGTAGTGACAAGTCCGCTAAAAGCACACGTCCCCAATTCAATCGCGAAACCGCGTTGATCTTGAAAGTCTGTTGCTTGAACAGATCAGCTGGGAGCAACCCCGCGGCAACAGCGCCTACGCCCGGCAGGCCAAAGGCGTATGATGGCACAGGCTGCTTATACCGGAGACGAACCGCAAAACACCGTCGTGGAGATTCTACGCGTCGCCCTGGGTAAACCGGGATGGACCGTGGTCCTTCAGCGCGCTGCCGCGTCCTGATAACGACGGATTTGTCATGAAATAGTCATGCGCATTGAAGGGCTCTTCGTTCGGTCCAGGCTGAATCCGTCGTGAAGACCCATCTTCGAGAATCTCCCAACTCTGCTGATTGTCCTGCAGGTTCGATCCCATGATCTGGTTCAACACCTGCTGGTGCACGGTTGGGTTCTTGATCGGTGTCATCGCCTCGACCCGCCGATCAAGGTTTCGCGGCATCAAGTCAGCTGAACTGATGTAAACGGCAGCCTGCTCCGACGGGAGGCCGTAACCGCGCCCAAAGCAGTAAATCCGCGAGTGCTCAAGAAACCGCCCAATAATACTTTTCACCCGAATGTTTTCCGACATCCCCGGAACGCCCGGCCGCAGGCAACAGATACCGCGAACCACAAGATCGATTTGCACACCGGCCTGGCTGGCCTCATAGAGCTTTTCGATGATCTGCTTATCAACGATCGCATTCATCTTCATCCAGACATGCCCAGGCCGCCCGGCCGCGACATGCGCGATCTCTTCATCCAGATGATCGATGAGGCGCTGGCGGATGCCGTGCGGACTGGCCGCCATCAATTCCAGCCCATCGGGCTGGCCATAACCGGTGACGAAATTCAAAACTTTTGTCACGTCGCGTGCAAGGACGGGGTCATCGGTGAACAGGGACAGGTCGGTATAAACCTTTGCCGTCTGCGGATGGTAATTGCCCGTTCCGATATGACAGTACGTGGCGACTTCATTGCCTTCACGGCGAACGACCAGACCTAGCTTTGCGTGCGTCTTCAGTTCAATGAACCCGTAGAGAACGTGCACACCGGCATTTTCCAAATCCCGAGCCCAGCGGATGTTGGCGGCTTCATCGAATCGCGCCTTCAGCTCCACGACAGCAGTCACTGATTTGCCCGCTTCCACCGCATCCTTCAGCGCAGCAACGATCGGGCTATCCCGAGAGGTCCGGTAAAGGGTCCACTTGATGGCCATCACGTTGGGATCGCTCACCGCCTGCCTGAGATATTGAACGACGGCATCGAACGATTCGTAGGGGTGGTGAACGACAAAGTCCTTGGACTTGATCGCGGAAAAGACATCGCCGTCGAATTGCCGAATGCGCTCGGGATAGCGGATCTGGAAAGGCTGAAAGAGCAAATCCGGCCGGTCTGATACAATCAGCTGAGACGTGTCGGCAAGACCCAACAAACCTTTTTTGATGAAAACGGCTTCAGGGCCGACTTCGAGTTCCGAAATCACAAAATCCCGCAACTGCTTCGGCGTGGATGACGCCATCTCCAGCCGGATCACATGCCCGCGACGACGCCGTTTGAGTAAATCCTCAAACGTCGCGACCAGGTCTTCCGCTTCCTCTTCCAGTTGGACGTCGCTATCCCGGAGCACCCGGAACGCGCCATGCGCCTTGACCTTAAAGCCTGGAAATAGCTCACCCGCATAGGTCGCAATAGCCGCTTCAATTGGAATGAACCGGACCGTCGGCGGATCGCCCGGCAAATCCTCCAGTCTGATGAACCTTTGCAGCGACGCCGGGATCGGAATCAGCCCGGTCATCGGTTTTCTGTCGGGCTTTTCAGGCTCCAGCGCGACAACCAGCGTGAGCCCTTTGTTCAAGATAAAGGGGAAGGGGTGCGCCGGATCGGCCGCGATTGGCGTCAGCACCTGAAACACGTGCGACATGAACATCTCATCAAGCCGTGCCCGGTCATCAGCCAGCAATTCGGCAGGATCGACGATCGAAATCCCGGCTTCATCGAGCGCTTCGACCAGCTTCTGCCAACACTCGATTTTCTCGTCCACCAGCTGCGAGGCAAACGCACTGATTGCTGCAATCTGCTGCGACGGCGTCAGGCCATCTTGCGACAGCGTGGTCACGTCATTGGCGATCTGGCCGTAAATACCGGCAGCACGAACCATATAGAATTCGTCCAGGTTCGATGCCGAGATGGACAAAAACCTAAGGCGCTCCAAAAGCGGATGCTTTTCGTTCATCGCCTCCTGCAGAACGCGCTGGTTAAACTGCAACCAAGACAACTCTCGGTTGTAGTACCTCTTCGGCCCTTCAGGTGGCGGCTGTTTAGCGGCTGTTCTTGAACCCGAAGCTACACCTGACTTAGAAACAGCCGCTGTTTTCTTGGCAGCCTTGCCGTTTCCCGACCGTTCCAACGCTTTCGTGGTCGATCGCGGCGCAGGACGCGCCGACTTGCGAACCGGCGATGTTTTCCCTGCCTCTTTGGAACCAGCACTCTTTTTGCTGGTCGTTTTAGCCTCAACACCCTTCGAGACAGTCATGTCGGTTCCTTATGCAACACCACTTGACGGCATGTTCGATCAGATAGGGTCGAATGCCCAATCCCACCAGCCATCAAAACATGGAACCGTTAACTCTTGTGCCTGACAATATAATGTCGGAACCTGTCACCCCCCGAAATTAGCCGTGATCCAGCAGCGGCAAGGGCAAGTGATCGGGTTTTCACAAGCGGGTTGCATCCAACTCAAGCGCCATCTGCGCAAGCGGAACCGTCACATTGCGCCTCATCTGCAAGGCCATATCGTCGATCCGTCGGACAACGCGCCGCGCAGCCTCCATGGATCGCTCCATCCGCAACAGCAAAAAACCAATGACCTTGGGATCAACAAGCAATTGCCGGTCGCTGAACAGCTTCACCAGCACTGCGCGCAAGAGCATTTCATCCGGCTCCGAGATTTGCGCCAATGGCAGTGCCCGCAGCCTTGATCTCAGGTCCGGCAACGTAACCTCCAGATCACCTGGTGCCACCTGACTGGTCATCAGCACCGACAGCTTATCTTGCCTGGCTACATTCAACAGATGAAACAGGACTGTGTCGCTCGCGATCCCGGCGTGCAGGTCCTCGACCACAAGAGCGGCATGGGATTTCAGCGTCGCCAGATGACCTTCATGGAGAGCCTGAGCGGAGACGAACGCAGCCCCCGCCTTCATCAGCCAGACATGGCTGAGATGCGTCTTGCCAGCCCCAGCCGGCCCAACCACCAGCGCACCCCAATGCAGCCAGGACGGCCAGCTTTCGATCAGGTCGAGAGCGGCGGCATTCGAATGGCTTCGGAAGAAATCATAGGCCCCAAGTGCTGGTTGATGCGGCAGGTCAAAAGCCAACTGGTGAGAGCTGGCCATGACCGGAGGCTGAGTGGGGCGTGGCGCTGAAAGCATTGCGCTTGAACTATCCTGCACTGTTAAATCGATCCGCCTTGGCCGTGACGTCCCGCCATCAGAAAGTTGGCACCCTGCTCCGTTGGGCTTCGAACCGGGATACCAATCGCTCTCCCGGCCGGGCGGGTGCCACATCGTCAACGCCAAACGGGTTTACGCCAATCGCCGATCCACACAACCATGGACCGCACTGGCGTCCCAATCCGTCCCCACCATCAACAGGCGGAACGCGGTCACACGGGTTTTGCCTGGCGGATCAAGCGGAATAGAAGCAACGAAGGCACGCACCTCCTAACTTCGCTCATCCACCGGTTGACTCACTTCGCCCGTGTAAACGGCGCTATCGAGATAAGCCCTGAGCGCGAAGCGGACAATCACGGCGACGGCCGCCGCAAGCGGGATCGCAACCAAGACCCCGACGATACCGAACAGGTAGCTGAACGCGATTAAAGCGAAAATCACCCAAACGGGATGCAACCCCACCCGCGATCCAACAATCTGCGGGCTCAGAAAACTGGAATCGAGCACCTGCCCAGCCATGAAAACGCCCAGCACCAGCATGATAGGCCAGACATCCGGCCAGAACTGCACCACCGCCAGCGTGGTCGCGACAATCGTTCCCAGCATCCATCCAACAAATGGCACGAAGGACCCCACACCCGTCGCAAGCCCGATCAGCATGCCGTAGTTCAGCCCAACCGCTGAAAGCCCGATGGCGTAGGACACCCCAAGGATGACGCACACCGTCCCTTGCCCGCGGATAAACGCCCCAACGGCACCATTGATGTCATGTGCCAGAACCCGAAGCGGGCCGGCATGCTGCCGCGGCAAATACGAATCAAGTTGGCGCAGCATCGGCTTCCAGTCGACCAGGATGTAGAACACCACAAGCGGCGTGATCAGCATCAAGGTCAGGAGGTTGAACAGCGCCTTACCCTGCGTCCACAAAGACTGCGCCGCCCACGATGCCATCGAATCCCAATTGGTATTCAGCGCCTCAAAGGCATCCTGAACCGCCTTTTCTGCCTGTGGTGCGCCTGACCCCAGACGCTCCCGCGCCAGGTTCTCCATCAACACCTTGAGTTCCTGCATCTGGCCCGGCAGCGCTACCGCCATATCCCGTGCCTGCGTCACGAGAATGGGCACCAGATACACCAGCGCCAGCACGAGCAAGACCATCAACACAGCAACAATCAGAGCAGATCCAAGCCCACGTGGGATGTGGTTGCGTTCAAGAAAATCAGCCAGCGGGTTCAGGCAATAGGCCAATACGATGCCGATCACGAACGGCAGTAGGACTTCTTTCAAAAGTCCGATCAGCAAGATAAGACCGATCGCAGCAATCAGCCAGAACGCCGCTTGCCTTTCCGCACCCAGGCCGGCGACTTTTCCTAAAGCCGTGGGCTGACCCAATGGCCCAGGCGCCGTGGGCGCAGGCTCCGCCCGCGCGCCCTCCGCTTGATCACTCTCACCACTTTGCATGTCGTCCTGTCCCCCCGGAGCAATACCATCGCATGCGCGAAACCGTCCAAAGCCAGCCGTTGTGGCGACAAGCGCCTGCTTCAGCTGACTTCCGAAACTAGCGCCCTTCGATCAAACCACCAAATGATCCGCATCACCCCACATCGCACAACTCTTGAAGCATCCAAGGGTGAGCGCACGGAGATGACGTCCGGATCGTTGATCTGCCGGAGACAAAACCAAGCAAATTGGGTCAGAACGACTTCTGCAAAACCCAGCGTTGCCCCGCCGGAGTCAGCGAAAACCCCTGCTGGGCCAGTACCCCTCGCAGGCGCGCACCGCCGCCAGGATAGTTGAACGCGATGTCTGCGCTGCGAGCGCTGACACCTTCCGTCCGGAAATCCGAAATCCCGGGAAGTGCCCTCAACTGGCCTTCGATATCGTACCACTGCGCCGGTGACCCGAAGTAGACCTCAATGGAAACCGGTTCATTGGGCCCGGTCCCGCCACCCACGGAGCCCTTGGACCTGACAGCCTTCCAGCGCCCTTCCAGGATGCCCTGCGAGACAGCCGCAGCGTAATCCTGGGCATAGGCCACGTCCCCATCAAGGACGGGGTAACTCCGCTTGAGGTAGACGGCTCCGACAGCGTCACGACCCGACAAGACCACATGCAGCTTTCCCGCTGCCCGGTCGTACTGGGATATGGCCGCGATGGTCTGGGACGACCCATACTTTGCCGAAAAATCCTGGGCCGCGCGGGTATCGCGCTCACGAAGCCGGGTGATCACGTCCGCGCCGATCGCAGGTCGCAGCGCCGCAACGCGCAACGGCGCGACAGAGTTCGCCAGATCGAGGCTTTTCCAGGTGTCCCCCCAGGACCCCAGATCAGGCTTAGGCGTTGCTCGAACACCATTAGCCCCTTGGCCACCGCCGGCTTGCAACGTGATCGGAACCAGAATGGCGGGTTCAGCCTGCGTATCAACGAATGGGACACCCACGGACCGAAGATGTTTGCGCAGCGTCTCAGCCGAAAACGTAAAGTCCATCGTTGCAATATATTCCGTCGACGAATTGCGCTCGGACTTAACAGACATCCCCTCGATAAAGCGCGATGCCGCCATTTCTGGCAGCGCCCGCAATCGCGCATAGGCAGTGACCGGCACAATCCGCTTGAGAACCGAACGCAGAGCCGCATCCTGCCCTTCCTTCAGCGCAATCCGCTTCGCTGTAACGGCATCCTGTGCGGTTGCGAAAACAGGATAGTTCGAAACGGTGAAAGCGCGGTCCGGGTTGGCTTGCGCGAGGGCAACGGAAGGTCCCCACACCAAGGCCAATAACAAACAAGCCAGAAGGCCGAACAGGGCCATCACGTGTCGATTTCGGGCGAAGGTATGGATGGTTGGATTATGCACCATGTCGGATTCGGCCCCTGATTAGCTTAACGTTGGTTCCACCGCCCTTCTCCGATAACGGCCGCGTCGAAGTTAAGCAACACACACACCAAAGCTGAACACCAAGCATTCACGTCGACTGGGAAACCTGCTAAAGCGGCGCTCCCCATTCACGACCGTTTGGACCTCCAAATCACGCTCATGACCAACTCCGATCACGATACCCAGCCGCCTCAGGACACGATACAAACTCCCGTAACCTATCGCGACGCTGGCGTAGATATCGATGCTGGAAACGCACTCGTCGAAGCCATCAAGCCGTTGACGCGTGCCACCAAACGCCCCGGTGCCGAAGGTGCTATTGGCGGGTTCGGCGGCGTCTTCGACCTCATGAGCACAGGCTACAACGACCCGCTCCTTGTCGCAGCAACCGACGGTGTTGGAACCAAACTTCGCGTGGCCACAGCGTCCGGACAGCATCACACAATCGGGATCGACCTCGTTGCCATGTGCGTCAACGATTTGATCGTCCAGGGCGCAGAACCGCTCTTTTTCCTCGACTATTTCGCAACGGGCGCATTGGACGTGCACACCGCCAAGGATGTTGTCGCTGGCATTGCAGATGGCTGCATGGAAGCAGGATGCGCGCTCATCGGCGGTGAAACCGCGGAGATGCCCGGCATGTACGCAGCGGGCGACTACGATTTGGCAGGCTTCACGGTCGGCGCGGTCGAACGCGAAAATCTTTTGCCGAAATCCGATGCACTTGCCGCCGGGGATGTCTTGATCGGTCTGCCATCCAGCGGCATCCACTCCAACGGGTATTCGCTTGTTCGCAAACTGATCGAAAACGCCAATCTGGACTGGACGGCACCTGCGCCCTGGCGCCCCGGCCTCACCGTGGCCGAAGCATTGCTGATACCCACACGCATTTACGTGAAACCACTGCTTACGCTGTTGAGCAAGACGCGCGACGAGAATGAAACAGTCAGCAGCCCCATAAAGGCCATGGCCCATATCACCGGCGGCGGCCTTACCGAGAACATTCCCCGTGTGTTGTCGGACCACCTCTCGGCCGAAATTAACCTCAGCGCGTGGGAACTACCTCCAGTATTCGACTGGTGCGCCACAAACGGCAATCTCGACGAAACTGAAATGCTCAGCACGTTCAACTGCGGCGTCGGTATGGTTCTCTGCGTTTCAGCGAACCATGCAGATAATATCATCGCAACGCTGAAGGACATTGGCGAAGACAGCTTCAAAATCGGGTCGCTGGTTGAAACCGATGCCACGACGCCAGCAGAAAGTGGATTGGCAACCACACCGCCAGACTCCCCACAGGCAGACACCTTGCAACGAGACACCCCGCAAGCTGTGGCACCTCGCCGGGTGAGCTATTCCGGACAACTGTTCAATCGCGGATGACCAAGAACAGCTCATCAACGCCCACGGCGCGCAAACGCGTCGTCGTATTGATCTCAGGGCGCGGGTCAAACATGCGGTCTCTGGTGGAGGCCTCCAAAGCTCCGGATTACGCAGCTAAGGTCGTCGGCGTAATCTCGAACCGGCCAGAGGCTGAAGGTCTGTCATGGGCCAGCCAACACGGCATTCCCAGCAAGGCGATTGACCACAAGGCCTTTGCGACGCGCGAAGCATTCGACGCCAAGCTGAATGAAGCTCTGTCGGATATGACCCCGGATATTATCGCTTGCGCCGGGTTCATGCGCCTGATGACGCCGGACCTCGTGAATGCCTGGGCTGGCCGGATGATCAACATCCACCCATCGCTATTGCCGATGTTCAAAGGCTTAAACACCCACCAGCGCGCCATTGATGCCGGCGTGCGCATCGCCGGCTGCACCGTTCATCTGGTCAGTGAGGATGTGGATGGCGGACCCATACTGGGCCAGGCCGCGGTCGCTGTCCGGTCTGATGACACCGCCGATAGTCTGGCCGCACGCATCCTTACCGTCGAGCATCAGCTTTATCCAAAGGTTTTACACCTTTTTGCTTCAGGTCAGATAAAGCTCAACGACAATCAATCGGTCAGTTTCAAAGAAAACCTCGACAACAACTTCGGAATATCAAATCAATTCAATGCATTGATTGTCCCGCCCTTAAGTTAATACGTCATTGCATACGCGCCATAGTGAAGCGGACCCTGGCCGGTTCGTGGACATGGCCCCCGCCAGAATGGTATCTGCCGCGTTAATGCGGAGGGCTATGGCGGTGTTTTATTCACCGATTCAAAAGCGTTAGCCTAAATGTGTTTTAAGGCATTATGAGCTTTAACGGTGTAGACTGCGCTGTTGTAGGCAATCTGAATGTGTCTCGCGGGACACTGCAAGCCTTCGCTAAGACCTATAAGCTGCAGCGCACCAGTCGACAGTACCCAGGAGCGTTAACGGCTAGACTTTGTGGGCCGTATAAAATCCATGAATTTCGGTCGCGCGACAGCAAAGCCGGTGGAACGATTTGAAAGCTTCTACACGATGAGCAATCTTGAAACGCATGCCAATCAGCTCGGTGATGAGAGCAGTATTTGGTTCAAGCTCACACCGCTATTGAAAGACCCGACAAACCCGATGCGGGTCTTGTTGCAGATGGCACAGCGTTATGGACCAGTCATTCCGGTTAACATGGCAAACCAGCGTCTGGTGCTGGTCACGGAGCCTGACGGCTTCAAACATGTGCTCGTGAAGAATTCCGACAACTACGTGAAATACTTCGACGGTCTGAAACCCATTTTCGGCAAGTCGATGATCACGAACGACGGCGCACTGTGGCAAAAAATCAGAACGCCGCAGCAGCCGGCCTTCCACCCCGACGCATTCTCAGAGTACGTGCCATACTTCAACATGGCCATCCAATCGAAGATGGAGCGATGGGCTGAGCTGGCAAAGTCTGAAGAAACCGTCGAGATGGTCGAACAGACCTGGACGCTGGCCGCCGACATGATCTGCAAGGCCCTTTTCGACCGTGACATGCCCTTCAACCCTCACACGGTTTTCAAATACGTCAAAACCTATACCGACGTCATGCACCACAAGGAGATTCGCCTCAAACGGCAGGCTGGCGAACTCTTCGAAATGGGTGACGATGACGCTGCAAAGGCCATGGAAGCCTGGTGGTCCGTACCCCCTGCCGTCATGGGCGCCGACCCGCGCGAACAGCGCGAGCGGACACTTCTGACCATGATTGAAGATGCCGTCGCAGACCCTGACGTTCCCGAATTCGACCATCAGCAAGCCGTCGATGAGATCAAGCAATACCTCTGGGCTGGCACTGAAACGACCGCGCTGACCTTGGCATGGGCGCTCTACCTGGTGTCCAAACATCCAGAAGCCGCCGAGCGCATCCGCCGCGAAAGCGAAACCGTCGTTGGCGACCGCGAACCAACTGCCGCCGATTATTCAGCGCTCGCCTACACCCGCGCTGTGATCCAGGAAACGATGCGGATTTACCCGCCCATCTGGGGCTTGATTCGCACCGCCGTGGCCGATGATGAGATCTCAGGAAAACAGATCAAGGCGGGCGACCGCGTCGTCATGTTCAGCTATGGCGCACATCACAACCCGGAATTCTGGGAAGAGCCATCAGAGTTCCGGCCAGAGCGTTGGCTGGATGGCGCAGCCAAAAAACGCGTGAAGTATTCGTACATGCCGTTCGGTGCAGGGAAACGATCCTGCCCCGGCGGTGCCATGAGCCAGGTTGAAAACACGTTGGCGCTGTCGACGTTGCTGCGGCGGTTCCGCCCGGAGTATGTCGGGCTTGAACCCCCAGGCATCAACGCAACCGTCACGTTAACCCCGCGCGGCGGCCTCCTGTTCAAGATCCGCGAACTGAGCTGAACCCGATTTAGTGGGTTTGCATAAAACGAAGTTGGTAGGCCGGTGTTAGGCCGACCTCAGCGCGGTTTTTTCTAAGGCTTGATGTCATAGCTCAGTTTGATGATGTCTTGTGGATAGGTCGTAATTCCGTCGAAGGCGAGCGTACGTGGCATGTTCAGCCCGCCCATCACGGATAGCCCTTGGCCCACGAGAACGGGTACAACGCACATCTCGATTCGCTCGACAACGCCTTCGAGAAACGCGGACTGCAACATCATCGCACCGCCCACGACCCAGACATCCTTTTCACCTGCCGCGATCTCGGCAGCCGCAATGGCATCACGCACACCGCTGCGCACAAAGCTGCATCTGGCGGGCAGTTTCGTCTCGAGGATCGACGAAACGATAAATGCGTGTTTCTCGCCATAAGGCCACTCACCGAATGCGTACAGGAACTCGAACGCACGCCGTCCCAGCACCACGGCGCCGATGTCGTCCAAAAACCCACTGTCTTGAAAGATCGTTGCCTCGTAAGGCTGCAACCAGGACGTGTCGCCATCAGCGTCAGCAACACAACCGTCCAGGCTGACACCGCAGTAAATCCGCACGGCGGCCATCTTGGGCCCCTCAAAAACACACGCGCCTGCCCGTCGTGCCGATAGTCCACGGCAACGTTTCAGCGCATCCCCCATTTCCCCGGCCGACACCTAACGATGGTTAACCGGACAAATCAATCAATTGATATTCGGAGAATTGTCATCGATCCCAAAGTCATCCGTCCTCAGAAGATAAGCGACGGACGACAAAGCCGCCGACGATCGGCGAGATCGAACATCGGCGGCGGAATGCAAAGTGCGAGGTTCTCAGACGTGCTGACGCACGCCGCATCAGCCTACGATTTCGTCCAGACCGAAATTCATTGCGATCTCGCGAACTGCCGATTCCGGGCTATCTGAGCCATGCACCGAGTTCTCTGCTTTGGATACCGCAAACAGCTTGCGGATCGTTCCATCGGCAGCTTCAGCCGGGTCCGTTGCGCCCATGACTTCGCGGTATTTCGCGATGGCGTTTTCACCTTCAAGAACCTGCAGGACGATGGGCGCCGACGTCATGAACTCACAAAGCTCACCGTAAAACGGACGCGCAGCATGCTCCTCATAGAACTTCTGCGCCTGTGCCGGTGTCCAGCGGACACGCTTTTGTCCGACCACGCGTAGACCAGCTTTCTCGATGACCGCGTTGATGCTGCCGGTCAAATTCCGGTTGGTCGCGTCAGGCTTGATGATCGAAAACGTCCGTTCGATGCTCATCTGTCTCATGTTCCATTGCGTTAGCACCGAAAGCGCAGGGCACATGTTGGCCCTCGAACCGCGTCGTCCCTCGGGGTTCGTCCATTTTCGGCTGGTGTTGTGGTGATAGTCCCGCGCGCCCGTCGAGCGCCAGGAGCAGGCCAAAGCTTGCGCTGGCTTATAACCTTGCACTCAACCCCGCTCAAGAGGCAGCCGTTCAAGTGCCAACAGCGGCTGTGACATAACGAGCAACGTCCGGCCCCATAACGTTTTACAGTGTTCAGGGCCGATGCCGGAACGTTGACGCGTCGGTCGAAACCGTTGATGACAACAGGCAAAGAACAAATCCAGTATCAACTTGATCTAAGGTGCGCCCTAAAAAAGGGCTGATTGCGCTTCAAATAGCAGTGGTGGGTGGTGAGGGATGTACTCTCGCTGAGAATTGGGCAGACGGACACAATATGAGCGGCACGGGTTCACCGACGGAAGACCAGCAGTGGTACGTAGCACGCGATGGCCAACAACACGGCCCGCTGAGCAATGCGGAAATGCGGTTGTTCGTCCAAGGCGGACATCTCAAAGCCACCGATTTGATCTGGAAGGCAGGCTTTCCCGATTGGAAACCTGCACCGTCGGTATTTCCGCCGAAAGGTGACATCGACGACGCGCTTTTCGGACCAAACCGGCACCCGTCCAAACCCGATGACACGGTCAAAAGCTTTGCCGAGACCGCAACACTCGACCCGAAACCATCGGCAAAGGACGACGATCACCCAAAAACTGAGTCTGACAATAAGGTTGTGGCAACGTCCGCGAAAGCAGACGAGGCCGACGAAAAACCCAAACAGGCCAAGAAGACGGCTTCTTCCAAAGCCGATAAGCCGAAATCCGACGAACCCGCATCGGTGGCCGAACAGAAAGACAAAAAAGCCGAGCCCGTTACGACAGCAGCCACAGCCGCGGCAAAAGACACAACCGCGAGTTCAAAACCCGCTTCAGGTGCGCCAAAGGACAATCCCAAGGCCACCAAGCCGGACACAGCCTCAAAAGACGGCGACGCCCCTGACAACCCCTTTGACCCAAAGACATGGAAGCAAGCGAAGGCCAAGCAAGCAGAAACGCCCGAAGCAGACAAACCTTCAGCCACTCAGGACGGGGAACGCCAAGCGCGGCAGCCAGCGGCCGCATTGGAGAGCGGAGACGCACCCCGCTCAGGTTCACAGAACCAGAACACGCACCTGTCCACATCGACGGCAAAGGATCTGGGTCAGCGGCCTGCGCAGGGTGGCGCTGACAAACTCGACCCGCGTCTTCAAAGACCAGCATCCCAAAACGGATCATCGCAGACCGCCAACGCGCAGGGATCTCACCCACAAGCGACGGGACAGCCTGGGTCGGCCCGTCAACCACATGGCTACAACCAGCGCCCAGGGCAGAACCGGCAGAGCGGTTACGCGCAACCAGGCCAGAACCAATTCAACGCGCCGGGTCAAATGCACCCGGGTCAGCAACAGCCCGGCCTTCACCAATCTGGCCAACCTCAACATGGGCAGAGATTTTCGGGCCAACACCCCCAAGGTCAACTGCATCCAAACCAGTTGCATCCAGGTCAACGCCACCCCTCTCAGCTGCAGCCGGCCCGCGCCAGCGCTGACATCCCCACCGGCCCGGTCATTCCAGTCCCCCCACAGGACTACGAAGAGGTCAGCGAAGGCCGCGCAGTCCTCGGTCGCATCGCAGCGGTCATCACGGGCATCGTCGTGCTTTCCGGGCTTGGGTACGTCGCCTACGACCATCGCGCCCAGATCGCCAACGTCTACGACAGCACATTGACCAGCATCGCATCAGCGACCGATGACGATGACGATCCCGGCCCACCGGTCATCCGCTCCGAACCCGTCAAGGCACGCAGCGGGTCAGCCGCTGAAGTTGCAGCCCTCGACAACACTTTGGCACCGCCATCGCAGACGACGAACGACGCCTCTCAATCCTCGTCTGGAGCTGGGACTTCAAGTGGTGCCCCCGTGGACCCGATGATCGCGCTGGATGCGGACTTCGAAAAATCGCAGCTCTGGTCACTGATCAAGCGTGAGTTCCCCGATTGGTACAACACCCGCCTGAAAGAAGTCGCCGAGATGAGCGCCAACCGCTCCGAAACCGACGTCTCAGCACATCTGATCAGCCAGTTGGTCACCCTTCGGCGGTCAAACGCCAAACATGCGCTGGCAGCAAGCCCCGAAAAGCTGGAGCGCGTTGCTTCGGCCTTCCTGGCCAATCTGCAAAGCTTGAACACGCATTCAACCGACGCCTGCTTCCGCTTCATCTCGCAAGGTGAATCAAGCCCGCAGATCGTGAAGCTTTTTCCAAACAAGCCCTATGGCCCCGCCATCGAAGCTCAGATTGCAGCCATTTTCGAGGCCATCGCAGACGGCCGGAAAACGCCGACGACACGGGCACGTGCCGAAAAGCCGGACTATGATCAACTGGCTGGAGAATTGGGCAAACTAGGATGGGGCCAAGCCGACCTGAAGCTGTTCGCCGACCCAGCCGCTTTGGCCAAAGCGCCTCCTGAGCGCGTCTGCAAAATGGTTCAGGATTGGTTCCAGGCCCACATTTCCATCAGCGATGTGAACGTGAAAGAGCGCTTGTTGTTTGAAACGCTTCGCCCTGTCATTGCCGGGTGAGTGGACACCAAGAACGACGCCGGAAAGACCGACGCCGAGGTTTGGCCGCACCGGCTTCCACTGTTGAAGTCTCTATCTGGCAGGTTCCAACCCGACACGCCCCACACGCCAGACACGATCCAAAAGGTCTGTGACCTGAGATGCTGCAAATCAATGACCTATCCTACAGGATCGAAGGCAAACCGATCCTCGAAAACGCCACTGCCGCCATTCCGTCCGGCCACAAGGTCGGTTTGATCGGCCGCAACGGCGCTGGCAAAACCACGCTGCTTAAGTTGATCCTCGGCGAACTTGCCCCCGATACCGGCTCCATCACATGGCCCAGGAACGCAAGGCTTGGCCACGTCGCACAGGAGGCCCCAGGCGGACCAGATAGCCTCATCGATTGGGTTTTGTCCGCCGACACGGAACGTGCCTCATTGCTGGCCGAAGCCGAAACGGCCACTGACCCGACCCGGATCGCCGACATCCAGGTGCGCCTAACGGATATCGACGCCCACGCCGCGCCAGCCAGAGCCGCCAGCATTCTGTCTGGTCTTGGCTTTGATCACGCAGCCCAACGCAGGCCCTGTTCAGTGTTTTCCGGCGGTTGGCGGATGCGGGTCGCATTGGCTGGCGTGTTGCTGACACAGCCCGAAATCCTGCTGCTGGACGAACCGACCAACTACCTCGACCTTGAGGGCACAATCTGGCTTGAGCAGCACCTCAAGACTTACCCAGAGACGGTCATCATCGTCAGCCATGACCGCGACCTGCTGAACACCGCAGTCTCATCCATCCTGCAGCTTGATCGCGGCAAACTCACCCTATTCGCAGGCGGCTATGACGCCTTCGAAGATGCACTGCGCGAGCGCCAACGGCTTGAAGGCAAGATGAAGAAGAAGCAGGACAGCGAACGTCAACGCCTCCAGGCCTTCATCGACCGCTTCAAGGCCAAAGCCACAAAAGCAAAGCAGGCGCAGAGCCGCGTCAAGGCGCTGGCACGGATGAAACCCATTGCATCTGCGATCGAGGAAAGCGTCGTCCCGTTCGCATTCCCTACACCGGAAAAACCACTCGCCAGCCCCATCGTACGCATGGAAACAGCAACCGTCGGATACACGCCGGATGCGCCCATCCTGACCGACCTCAACCTGCGCATTGACCGCGATGACAGGATCGCGCTGTTGGGTGCGAATGGCAACGGCAAGTCCACGTTTGCCAAACTGATAGCAGGGCGCCTCCCCCCGCTGACCGGGCTATCAAAATCTCTCGACAAAATGCGCGTCGGCTACTTCGCCCAGCATCAGCTGGATGAATTGAACGCCCGCGCAACGCCTTACGATTACATCGCCAAACTGATGCCGGAGGCGTCCGAAGCTCAGAAACGATCGAAACTTGCCGGCTTCGGTTTCGGTGCACAAAAAGCTGAAACGCGGTGTGAAAACCTGTCGGGTGGTGAGAAGGCGCGCCTGATGTTGGCCTTGACTGCTTTCCACGCACCCCACCTGATGATCCTGGACGAGCCCACCAACCATCTTGATGTCGACAGCCGTCAGGCCCTCATCCAGGCGCTCGCGGAATACGACGGCGCAGTGTTGATCATCAGCCATGACAGGCATCTCGTCGAAGCCACTGCCGATCGCCTATGGATTGTCGCCAACCGCACGGTTCGCGCCTATGACGGCGATATCGAAACCTATCGCTCGGAATTGCTGCGGTCGCGGAACACACCAGATGCCGCATCAGGTTTGGATGGCGAGAAGGCAGTGAATGGTTCGCGCGGGAACAACGAGCCGACGTCCGCCCCCACAACAAGCCCGGCGGAACGGCGCAAGGCAGCCGCTGCAAAGCGCGCCGAACTCGCGCCTATGAAAAAGCGCGTTACAGCTGCCGAAAAGCTGATGGAGAAATTGACGAGCAAGCTGGACCAACTGGATCACGCCTTGGCGGCACCCGGGCTGTTTACCAATGAACCCGCTAAGGCCCAGTCAATGATGATCGAACGCGGCACCATCGAAAAGCAACTGGCCGAGGCAGAAGAAGCATGGTTGGCGGTCAGTGAAGCGTATGAAGCTGCCGAAGTTGAACTCAGCACGCTCTCCGAAACTGTCGGCGCGTGAGACGCCCGCGGTGAGGGACAACAACCAGAGCATTGTCGCGTAAGCAGTCGCACCAGCAGCAAGGCCGACCTTTGACACCAAGACGCTCACACGGCGTAGGCCCAGACTTATTCGGCCGCCTTCAGCGTCGAATGCTCAACTTGATCGATACTCACCTCAAGCATCAGTTGATCGCATACAACAGATGGAACCTTGCGGCGTCCATCCACATCGCGAAACGCGACAATCCCGAACTTTTGCAACCGTCGCAGGGTGAGCGTCAAACTTGCTTTAGGCCGCCCCGACAACCTCGCCAGTTCAGCCACCGAACGCGGCTTACGGTCTTTGATCAGCTTCAGAAGTGAGAGATTTCGCTCAGACAAAAGCCGTGAAATGGCGTCCAGCGTCGTCGCCGACGTCTCATCGCGCGTCTTCACGGCCCGACCGCCACGCCGCACCCGCACATGCCTTTCGTTTTCTTGGTTCAGAGGTCCGATTTCGACATGCAGCACACGACGGTTATCATTTGAACCGGCGGCGATCGCATCTGGGTTTGTCATACAAATTGCCTCTAACGACGAATGACGGCGTAGTACAAGTAGGGAGGGACATGCGTTTTAATGCTTCATAACGGCTGTGAGCTGATCTAGATCACAGTGTTGAGCGCTGTAAACTGCAGAATTCGCGCGTCAGCACAAAAATCAAACACGGCCACAGTGCCCCGGCCAGAGCTCAGCATCCAATAGCGTGCGGGGATCTGGCGCCGTTTGCAGAACATACGCCCATGCTCTGATCGTTTCAGAGGCTGCATTATGCATCAGAACAGGCAACGTGACGCGGCGGTACTCGGGTACCAGTTCGTCAGGCTCAATCCCCTCGTAGATGTCCAGCCACCCAAACGTTGCCACTGGACTGTTGAGAGCAAACACATCGCCTCGGACGACACGACCCCGCTCACCGGTCACGCACAAGCCGGGGTAGTCGCCAAGATCGACAAGCTGGCCCTCAACAAAGCCGCGCCCCAGGTGAGTCCCTTCTGCGAGTAGGCGGGCACGCTGCTCTGTTCCCAATCGGGTGGTCGCCGCAGGCATGAGCGTGCCGTAGACAAACAGGTGTGCACACGTTGCGTCCCGCCCCAATCACCAGCCTCCTTGTTTAAGTCAGTCCAGCCCGTCAACGTTAGTTTGTTTGGGAAATCTCGTCACGCACCTGCGCGTACGACAGAACGGCAAACAAAACAGTCCCGCCGAAGACATTCCCAGCTAGCGTGGGAAGGAAGAACCCGACGGTGGCATCAAACATCCCGATCTTGCCCTCGAAAACCAGGAACAACGCCTCCACGGATCCAGCGATCACGTGCGTGAAGTCGCCTGCGGCAATGAGATACGTCATCAGCGTGATGACCAGGAACTCACTGCCTTCAGATGATGGCAACATCCATACCAAGGCAGCGATCAACCACCCGGCCATGATCCCGCCAATGAACATCTCGTAGGGCGTCTTGGCCATCATGTGTTCGCTCAGGTGTGTGACAGCACCGAACACCTCGGTCGACAAGACCCCGCT
Organism: Pseudomonadota bacterium; assembly: GCA_039819785.1. GTDB lineage: Bacteria > Pseudomonadota > Alphaproteobacteria > Rhizobiales > Hyphomicrobiaceae > JBCBRD01. The sequence continues at coordinate 109,736 of JBCBRH010000011.1, forward strand.
TTGGGAAATAAACAATGCGAAAATTGCACAGCCGACAACGTTGGCGGCAAGCACAATCCCCCACAGCCTGAGGAGGATGAACCACCAGATCGCCTTGCTGCGCGTCATCGCCGGCAAGACCGCCGTCAGCGTGTTTTCCGTGAAGAGCTGCTGGTGACCGAGAATGACGATTAGGAATCCAACGCAGTAGCCCAGGTTGTCAACGAGCGGCTTCCATGGCGCATCTGGGAGGTAGGCGGCAAGAATACCCTCCGCCACGACCGAAAACCCAATCGACAGCCCAGCTGCAACACCTGACCACCAAAGTGCATTGAAATTACGGGTAAGCTCCTTGTCGCCTTCGCGCCGGATAATATCGAATACGGCGGACGCTTTGAGGCTCTTATGCTCGATCTCGACGGGAATGGGCGCTTCTGGAACACTGCCAGCGCCACGGGTTTCCGCATGCGAGAGTTCATTTTGGGCCTCTGCCCGTGGATCGTTCATGAAATCTATCCAGCTATTTTTGAAAAATCCGCGACCGAGGCCGTCGCCTCACGGATCTGCGAGAGAAGCTTCAAACGGTTCTGCCGCAGGTCTGCGTCGTCTGCATTGACGGTCACACCCTCAAAGAAATGATCCACGGGCGCACGAAGTTCCGCCAGCGCTCGCATTGCACCTTCAAAATTTTCAACATTGATCGCTGCATGCGTGTCGAACTTGACCTTAGCGATCGCCGCCGCCAGCTCCCGTTCAGCTGGTTCTTTCAAGAGCGCCCCGTCCGGCTCACCCGTGTAGGTCGTCTTGTCTTTCTTTTCTTCAATCCCAAGGATGTTTGTTGCCCGCTTCACACCAGACAGCAAGTTCACCCCATCATCCGTTTCCAGGAACGTCGATAGAGCCTCGACGCGTTTGACGATCAGCGCGATATCATCCTGACCGGGGAGCGCAAAAATCGCATCAATCAGATCATGTCGCTTGCCTTGATCACGCAGATAGACCTTCAGCCGCTCAGCGAAAAACGCGAGCAAATCATCGGCAACATCAAGGTCATTCGCCTTGGGAACCGCCGCCCCCGCAATCTCGATCTTCTTGCGCAATGAAACCCGCAAATCATTTTCCAGACAAATGCGGATGACGCCCAAAGCAGCCCTGCGCAGCTGATAGGGGTCACCTGAACCCGTTGGCTTTTCGTCGATCGCCCAGAACCCGACGAGCATGTCGAGCTTGTCAGCCAGCGCCACGGCCACCGCGACGGCATCGCCATCGTCCACCAGAGGCACCGTATCGGTTGGACCCTTCGGCTTGTAGTGCAGCTCAATCGCGCGGGCCGTCTCGGGCTTGATGCCACCAGCCTCGGCGTAATAGCGGCCCATCAAACCCTGCAACTCTGGAAACTCCCCAACCATCCCCGAGACAAGATCCGCTTTGCACAGCTGCGCAGCCCGCCTAGCGTCCTCCGCGTCGGCATCCACCGCGCCCGCAATGGCGTGCGCTAGGTCGGCAATCCGCTCCACGCGGTCTTTCTGCGAGCCTAATTTTTCATGAAACGTAATCCCGCCAAGCTCGGCTGCCATCTCATCGAGCGGCCTTTTCAAATCCTGCGTCCAGAAGAATTTCGCATCCGACAGCCGTGCGGCAATCACCTTTTCATTGCCAGCAACGATTTGTTTGCCGCCATCATCGGCAATGAGATTTGCAACCAGGATAAAGCGGTTTGCCAAGCGTCCCGTCTTCGGATCACGCAGGCAAAAACACTTTTGATGAGACTTCATGGATGTGATGAGGCATTCAGGCGGCACCTCTAGAAAGGCCTCATCGAACGTGCCGATCATCGCAACAGGCCACTCCGTCAGCCCGGCGTTTTCCAGCATCAGCGCTTCGTCTGGAACAATTTCAAGGCCCGCAGCCTTAGCAAGCGCTTCGGCATCTTCACGGATCATCGCCGCGCGCTCAGAGGCGGGTAACAAAACCTTTTCCGCCAATAGCCGTTTGCCGTAGTCCTCGAACGACGTCACCGTAAATGCCGATGAACCATGGAACCGGTGGCCGCGCGTTTCATTACCGCTCTTCAGCCCCGCAACTTCAAACGGAACAACTGCGCCATCAAGCAGGCACAGAATGGATTGCAATGGGCGCACCCAGCTGAAATCCCCATCACCCCACCGCATCGACTTCGGCCACGGAAAGCCGTTTAGAACTGGCGGAATGGCAGCCGCAATAATGTCGGATGCAGACTGTCCGGGTTTCTCGATCCGCGCCACGTAGTAGTCGCCTTTCTTGGCATCCGACATCACCGTGGCTTCATCGATCGATGACAGACCAGCCCCTCTCAAGAATCCTTGCAGTGCTTTGTCAGGTGCGCCGACACGCGGGCCCTTGCGCTCTTCAACCAGCGCATCAGAGCCATCCGCGACGTCTTCCACAATCAGTGTCAGCCTGCGGGGCGTCGCATAGGCCTGCGCACCTCCAAACGACAAACGCGCAGCTTTCAGAGCGTCCATCACAAGACGTTTGAGATCATCAGCAGCCTTCGCCTGCATGCGGGCTGGGATCTCTTCTGAGAGAAGTTCGAGCAAGAGCTGTGACATGTGGTGGGGTCCTCGAAGGTGGGACGCCTCCTATACCCCGCCGGATGCGGATCACACCACCCCCTGTGGTGCCCCATCACCACCACATTGAGCCCCCTGCTGCATCGCACACAATCGCCGATAATCAGAGGCCGCAATGCACGTCACTGCGCTGGAACACCATCGGGCTCGAACCCGGTTGGATATATTTTGTTGGCTTCGATCAACACAGTGTTCCCCACATCCCGCAAGGCACCTGTGGTTTCCAGGTAGCCAAGCCCGACGGCCACCAGCACAACAAGAAACCACCAGACCGGTCGTTTGAGAAACAGCGCCGTGATCAGCAACACCGGCAAGACGACAATCGCAATCCCGATCCAATGCGTCATGCTCATCCTCATATGTTTTGGCCGCGCACGCCTTCTTGGAGCGCAGCACGTTCATTTTTATCGGCGGATAAGGGCCAGACATTCGGTCAATGATAAGGCGTTGCCGATCCAGAAAAAGACAGGCTGTAACACACTGTTAAAACTGAATATTAACCAAATGATTAGTCAGGAAGCTTAAAGTGCACGAATTGATAACCTGATCCATGCGCGACGAAGAAAGGGATGGGCTGTGTTACGACTTGTCGTCACAGCGTCTTTGATAGTTGGATTAATCGGCCTCCCCGCCGGTCCCTTAAGCGCGCGCGAAACACCAAAGGCCAATGCCACAGCCTTTGCCGCCCCCGTCAGAGTTCTCGATTTCTTCGGGACCGTCCAAAAGGTTGTTGATCTGCCGGACTTACGTTCGCTGGAAGTCGATGACGACGTGTATATGGACCTCGGCTATCGCCATAAGGATTTCGGCGGCGGTGAATGGGTCGGCTTCATCGACACAACCACGCGCTACGTCCCGCTCACCTACGAGCAACTGACGCGCATGCTAAAGCTTGCAGGCCTGACACGTCCGCCTCCACCGCCAGACCCACCCAAGGCAGACTTGTATTTCGTGTCGGTCCTCGTGGGCGTCTTGGTGTTTGTGTTGGTCGGCAGGCAGGCTCTGGTCAGCGCCAATCACAAATCACCTAAACGCCAGAAATCGAGGACAACCGGCGCCGAGAGGCGGCTGGCCGCCATAGCGTCAAAGCCTGTTGCACCCAGGCAAGCGGCATCGCCACCAACCCAGACTGAAGGACGGCCACGGCCAAAACGCGATTACATGACACCACCTGCATCAGGCGGATTTGGCCGCCGGAGCTGGTGAGCTGCTTACAGGCACCTTCAAGTCTAAGCTTTCACTTAACGGAATAAAAAAACGGCTGCGCTAGCCTGTTCTGAACCTCGGTCTGTCTGCAAAGGGTTGATCACGTGCGCATCGCTTGGATGATTTTAATAGGGTTGCTGGTCACACCACCGGCAAGCGCCCCTGCGACTGCGCAAGGTGGAATTGATCTGAACCATCTTTTATCCGGCCTATCTCTCGGCAGCACGATTACGAAAGTCCGTGAACTACCCGACATCCCGCAACTGCGCACGGACGATGGCCAATACATCGATTTGGGGTACTTGCGTCGTCTCGGCGGCAAGGGCGAATGGGTTGGCCATGTCGGCTCCTCCCGCAAGTATTTGCCGCTGACACCACGCGAATTGGACCAGGTCCTCATCGTGTCCGGGTTGTACCGCTTGCCGCCCGCCCCCGAACAAACCGGTGGCGGTTTAATAGGCCTCTCAGCCTTCGGCGGCCCGGGTATGTCCAACCACTACTGGTGGATATCGCTGTTCCTG
>JBCBRH010000012.1:0-101244 GCA_039819785.1 Pseudomonadota bacterium
CAACGACCTCACAACGCCGCACCACAAGGTGCCGCTCTGCTGCGCTCAACAACGTTTCAAGTCCAGTCGCTTCAGCCCAGTCCCCGGCATAAGCAGGTGTCGGCTCAGCCTCGGCCCCGTAGAGTTCGCGCCAAACACCCCGTACCAGCCCCAGACAATCCACGCCCACGCCTTTAATGCTGGCTTGATGGTGATACGGCGTGCCAACCCAGCCACGCGCCAGCCGCACGACGTCGTCGGCCGAATGCTCTCGCACCACGCCTTGGGTCATCACCCACCTCTCAAAACGAACATGACCCCAACCGATTTCAAAACCACAAAAAGGTTCAATCGTTTCAGTCAGGGGAAAGCCAGTCACTGCAGTCAACGCCGTTCTACGACCCAGAACCCGCAACCTTGGCGATAAAATCGTTACCGGGCATGAACGGAAAGCCTTGAAAATTCACCGCATTCGAGAACCGATCGCGGCACGTCGCATGAAGCTTGTCGCAACCCGCCGTAATATCCAAAGTCACATCAACCTGGAGAGGACCCCGCACAGGTGCCCACAAATCAATCAAGCTGTGCTGATCTCGCGACCCATGCGCCTTGACCTCCATGGACTGGCCAAGAGGCGCCCCGCTCGTGAACGTCACAAGCCCCTGTCGAAACCAACCTTCAGCAAACGCGCCAAGCCCGGACACTAGAATAGTCCGTTCCGAAATCACTTCGACCACAGCTCCCGTGCCTTTGTAGGCCGGGTTGGTCAGATCAACCTGACAACGACCATCGCCGAGGTCAGCATCACACATTGCCTGATAGAGCCGACCACTCGGTTGCTGAAGATAATGAGCCAGTCCGCGCACTTCCGCGGTGAAAGCACCGCCGCCTCGCTTCACCTCGCCAAGGCTTCCAATCCGCATCAGCACCCGGTCATCAACGTCCTGCCAATCGACCAGGAAGATTTCAACCCGCGCATCATCAAACACTCCGCCGGCCAAGTCCGCATCTGAAAGCTTGTCGGATGTCAGTGCGCCATCCACTTCCAGGTTGTCGACGTTCAATCCAACCGACGCCATCATCTCAGTGCCGGTGAAACCAGACGACGCCTCAAACGTCGTCCCATCAAACATCAACGCCCGGTCATGGTCGGTGAACCCAAGGACGGCGCCGTCTTTGCGGATGACCCGCCAACACCAGCACACCGTCGTCACGCGTCCGCGAAGTTTCGCTGCCAGGCTCGGTGGAAAGACTCTCACAGGCGCACCTCCACGATCGGGATGTTTGGAATAGCCCCATGCTTGAAACCTTGCAGGTTGATTTCAAGTTTGTCGGTATCAAACCGCACCGGCACATCGAACTCAAAGCCTGCTGAAACAACGGCACCCAGCGGCGGAATATGACCGGCAGCAAACGTCACCATACCGTTTGCCGGATCAACGACGAACGCAGCCCCGTCCACCTGCGCCACGCCATCCACCGTCACCGTAACCGTTCCGGCAACCGGCTTCTTGATGTCCCGAGACCATGGCGCAAAAGTCTGCCCATAGGTCTTCACCAACTGAAACGTCGCCGTCGTTCCATCACCTATGCCCAGTGTCTGGTCACTCGCGGCAGGTTGCGTGCCAGGTGCTGCCGAGGACCAATCGGTTGGATCACGCCATCGAAAGCCGTACAGCCGTCCCCGCCGCTCTTCGAAAAACGAAACCACCCGATAAAGATCAGGCACCGACTTCACGCCGTACCCAGCATTGTAATTCCGCCGCGAGTCCGCCCACCGGCTATTGCGCTCCTCATGTCCAGAACCCGTTACGACGATTTCCGTCCGCCGCTCCGGTCCCCCTTGAGCCGTTCGCGAGATATCTGTCGGAAAGCGAACCTCATGAAATGTCATCGACATTCTCCCGACCGTTGCAAAACAAGTCCCTGGACATCAGAGCAAACAACTTGCTGCTCAAGTATTCCGCTGCCCCGCCGACAATGCACGAGACACCATGGCCGCCATCTGGCTTTCGGACTTGCGAAAGCTTTCGACGTCCTGCGCCACGATGTTGACGACGATCGATCCAGCTCCGCCGCTGTCATTTGCAACAACACCAAGCCGGCCGTCCGCCCCGCGTGCCAATGGCATGATCGCCTCCGCCCCCCGCTCGCCCATCAGCCCTGTACCAGACGTCATGGGAAACAGTGTCGGCGACGCGATGACACCACCTTTCGCAAACGGCGTCGGCGTCCCAGCCGCAAGCACGCCACCACTGGCAAAACCAAACCCGCTTGAAAAAAGCCCGGAAAAAGCGTTGCCCAACCCCTGCTCTAAAGGCTTGAACGCAGCCTTCAAAACCATATTTGACAGATCCAGCGCGAGACCTCGAAAAACGTCCCCAAGGCTTTTTCCCTTAATGGCAAGCCCCTGAAACGCTTTGATAAGCGAATTGGAAAACCTCGTCCCAAGTCCCGAAGCAACATTCAATTCCCGCCGAAGTGCACGCGTATCCGCATCAACTTGGACGGTCCAGGTTTCAATTGGCTCATCGTTTTCATTCATACCCGCACCTCAACTCACTGTTCGGCAGAATTCATCAATCTGGAAATTGCGCCATCAAGGCCTTCAGGCTCGACACATCCAACGGGGCCGAGACACTGTTGGTCCCGAACCGACCGCGCACGGCCGCTTCCAATTCAGGGATCGTCAGCGCCCAGAATGTCGTCGGGCTCAGGCCCAGAACACCCAGCCCGAGACCCATCACGTCGTCCCAGGGAAAGGGCGCGCTGACCCATCCTCCGTAGAGGCCACATCAGCCCCTTCAGGCGCGCGCCCGACAGCGTCCTCCGCACCACCGAACGTGACACTCAGCAGCCGCCCCACAACGTCGACAAAACCTGCAGCACCGCCCTCCGCGCGCATCTGCGCAACCTCTTCGACACTGACATCGTGGCCACCGCCCTTCAGCCCGGCAGCCAGGATCTTTTGCAAGTCTACCGCCGACAGGCGGCCACGCTCGAACCGGGTTGCGAGCGCCAGCATATCCTCATCACCAAATGCGGTTTCCAGCTCTGCCAATGCACCCAGCGTCAGACACAGCGTATAGCTCTGCCCATCAAATTCCGCTGCAATCTCACCGCGACGACAATTCACCATCACTTGTCCATCCCCAAAAAACGAAACCCCACCGGCATCAAATGGCTGCAAACGACAATGCCCCAGCACTTTCCAAGGCCAATTCGAATGTTAATTCGCCGTCATGCCGTCCGGTAAATTCGAATGAGGCAATATGGAATGGCCCGCTCACGCGCCCGAAATCGGGAACAAGGACCTCCCACTCCCGAATGCTTCCATCAAAGAATGTACTGCGGACGATTTCATCCGATGCCGCATCCTTGAAAACGCCAGCCCCTGTCATGCGTGCAGACTTGGCTCCAGCACCAGCGAGTAACTCTCGCCATTGACCAGCAGATTCAGCATGGGTCACATCAACACTTTCAGCATTGAAAGATAACGTCCGCGACCGCAGCCCCGCCACCGTCTGAAATGTCCCTGCTCCGTCTTGGTCAACCTTCAAGAGCAGGTCTTTACCCTTCTGTGCACCCATGAGGGCCACCTCCATTCAACGCATTCACACCAAACAACCAAAGCCAAACACCGAACTTCCGAACCCAGTCCGGCGTGGGCACTCGCAATCCAACAAGCCGCCCATCAAACCGACACCTCGGTTAAGACGCGAAATCGCATGATCCCCTGATAGGTCTCTCCATCCGCACCTCTGCGCACGTCCAGCCCCTGCATTCGCAACAACACCAGTCGATGATCGCTGAGCACCAGGTCGGTCTCCAGCAGGGCTGCACGCAAGGCTTCCGCAATCCGAAGAATCTCGCGCCGCCCACCTGAGCGTGACCAGACATTAAGGGTCAGGATATGTTCAGCCCCCTCGCCATCACCGGTGCTCCAGTCCACTGTCTGACCAGCCCCTAAAGTCACGTAGGGGTACGTTGCAGACCTCGGCACATCATCGAAAATCTTTGTCCCGCCAAGGACCGCCAAGACCCCTGCATCATCTGCCAGATGCTGATAGACAGCCTTCTGCAGCGCCCAAAACGCATGATCGGCCATCCCCGCCTCCTATACTGTTGTGAAGAACGCTAATCCGCCGACCGCATCAGACATCCCATCTAGTCGAACGATCCGCCTGATAAGTCATCGCTACCTGCAAGATCGTATTCAACCGCCGACCCAGGGGAGCCACCATCGGACAAACGCCGCGCCACCCGACGCCGCCTCACGTCATCGATCAGCCTTTGACGTAACTGTTCAATGCGCGCCTGCGCCAACCGTCCACGCAGCCCCACGACGGATACATTCACCCTCAAAGATCGCGCTCCTCGCCAAAGCACCGGAGGAATTTCTGCCGATCGTCAGGGTCCATCACAACCTTGAGGTCGAACACCCGCGCCGCAATCCTAAGCCTCATATCGGGCCCAACATCACTTCGCCATCGTAGATGAATCTCGTGCGTCAGAGCCCCCGAAATCGCATCTGCTTCAACGCGCTCATCACCCGCAAGCGCACGCACTGCGGCCCACACCGTTGCGACCTCGACCCAGGTTTCATCAACGCCTCCACCCCCATCATCGACAAGCGTCACCCGTTCAATCACGACGCGATCGCGAAGATCGCCAATTCGAATGTCCCTCATAGCCGCACCAACCGATACGGTTTAATCAAATTGGAAACGGCCATTGGGATCGCCGTTCGCGGTGAACCAATCTCGACAGGGTCACGGTGCTCATACCAATGTGCAACCAGCATCATCAGACCCTGCCGGATGGGTGCGGGAACGTCCGTGGCCGCAGCCCCGTAGCCGGCAACGATATCCACCTCAATTCCGTTCACACTCCGCCCCGGTTTAGGTGGAACACCATCCACAAATGCGATCCGCGCCGGAGCACTGGCAACATCCACATCATAGATCGCAGCATCCAAAACCGTGGCCACACCATCAGCGTCACGCACACGGATCTCTTCAACGGCTTGAACGGGTCGTATCGGAATTCTAATCGCCCCACTGCGTGGCCAGTTGTCCAACATCAGTTTGTAAGACTGAGTGATCAACCCAAGTCCCAGCGCACTCTCAATATGCAGTCGAGACGTCAGGATCAGACTGGCAATCAACAAGTCTTCCTCGGCCCCATCAACCTTCAGATACGACTTCACCTCGCTAAGACTTACGGGTTCAACCACCGGACCACTGCGCAACACGAGTGACATCTTTTATTCCCAAATGCGTGCGTCTCAGCAGAACTCCCAGCCGGACGCCCAACAAACAAAAAAGGGCCGATCAGTTTTCACCAATCGACCCAGAACCTGGGCTGAGCGCACCATCGGATCATCACCGAAACAGCGCCAAACCCAGGCACCGAAACCGCGCGCACACCCGGAGGAGGAGCAATGCAACCGGCCTCAATTTTTCAGCAGACACCAGGGCTCACATGCCCTGTCAGTGGACCTACGCTGCGAACTTCAACAGTTTGATTGCGTCGAAGTCCTGAATCCCGCCACCGACGCGTTTGGTCGTGTAAAACAGCACGTAAGGCTTGGCTGAGTACGGATCGCGCAACACGCGAATACCAACCCGGTCCACAATCAGATAACCGCGGCGGAAATCACCGAAAGCAACCGACAAACTGTCCGCTGCGATGTCCGGCATATCTTCAGCTTCGGAGACCGGGAAACCCAGCAGCGTTGGCGCATCACCAGGTGAACCAGCTGGCTGCCACAGATAGTTGCCTTCGCCATCCTTCATCTTGCGAATCTCGCCCTGCGTGGCCCGGTTCATGACGAAGTGGCCGTTGGCCCGGTAACCTGACTTCACCGAATAGATGAGATCAATCAGCAGATCGCCCGCGTCACTGGATGGAAACGCCCCTGCAGCGCCCGTCGACAACGTGCCGACATTGCCCCACGTCCAAGACCCCTGATCAACAGTGGTGTAAGACAAAAAGCCCTTCGGCTGGTTCACGCCGTCACCTGTGACAAACGCTTTGCCTTCCTGCTCCGCAAAGGCGCTACGCACCTCTTCGGCGAGCCAGGCATCCATGTCGACAGCCGCATCATCAAGCAGTGTCGAGGTTGCCGCCGGCATCGCGTAGAGTTCCATCGTCGGGAATGACAATTCCGCCAGCGTCGGTGTCGCGGTTTGGGGTCGAACAGCTGCCTCGCCGACCCAGCCGGTATCGGCACCAGATGTCGCAAACGGACGCTTATAAACCGAAGCCGAGACCTGCCTCACGCCGGAAATCGCACGGATTGGCGAGAGTGACTTCAAAGCTGAGTTGACTTCAGTTTCAGTCTCCGACGGCACGAGATAGCCACCATCTGGATCTGACCCGACAGACAGCGCCTTGGCTTCAAGCCCGCGCAGCGACCCAACCTCACCACCTCGAACATAAGCCTCGAATGCAGCCTTGTGCTGCAAGGCCACTCCACCACGCGAGACACCGGCTTCACCGCTCTTTGCGGGCCTTTGCGCCTTCACACAAAGCTCATCGACAGCGCGCTGGTTCAGATCAAGTGCAGCTTCAATCCGCTCCAGTTTTTCGTTCGTCAAGACGTCAGACGACATCCGTGTTTCCAGATCACCAAGACGTTGATCATTCGTCGTCTTGAAAGCTTCAAAAGCCTCCATCAGGTCAGCGTAGGCCGCACGGCCATCCCGCGTTTCAGCCTTCGTCTCAACATCACCAATTTCAAACATGTAAGCACCCTTCCAAAAGCACCGCCTCAAAAAGCCGATAACCAGCCGATCGAGCTGCGGCACGACAGATCAAAACCAAAAAAAGGACAACCTGCGTGTTCCCACAAAACAGATCGCCCAAGGCCAACCAGAACCACCGCCGACAAAGTCAATTGACTTGCATCAACACCGTGCAACGCCCGTGACGCGCTGCACGGAGTTTGATCCCACACCGCGCGAGGCAGGCCCGCCCGGTGATTGCAAAAACGCACCACGATTTTCACGCAAGTGCCCATGCCTCTTCACGTGTCCAACGCGAGCTGCCTCAAGCATCGGAAACGTCACAACTGAGATCTCCCAAAGATCAACAACCTCGAGCCGGCGCACACCCCGTCCCCTATCACGTCGCGCCTTCACAGCCTTGAAGCCGATCGAAAGCCCATCCAGTACGCCGGCCCTCATCAGGGCCCAGACTTCGTGCCCTCGCATGACCTGCGTCAGGAGCTGGCCGCGCACATAAAGCCCGCGACCATCCTCTTTGATCTCATTCCAAAACCCGATTGGCTGATTTGGATCGTGCTGAAACAGCATCTTCACGCCGCATGGCCCCCGCGCGGCCAAAGAGCGCCGGAACGCACCACGCTCGACCACGTCCGCCCCCTGATCACATCGCCCAAATACGCTGGCATAACCCTCGAAAACACCCTCTGCCGAAACAAGCACTCTGTCCGCCAAAGCCCGTTCACCCAACGCACGTTCATCAGGCCGTGGAAACACCAGTCCATCAGACATCATCACCCCCTTCGACAGGCCCATATCCCACGGCAGCACGCTTCTCATTCACCGTTAGGAAATCAGCCGTCTGCACGCGCTCCCAAAGCGCCTCACGCTCAACGCTCAGCGCGTCGATCTGGTCGATGTCCGGCTGGAGACGCATCACTTTGCCAAACGCCGGCGTCAGCCAAGCCGACATGGCGTGTGCCGTTCGGTTCACAAGCGGCAAAACGGTCTGCCGCCAGAACGAGCGGTTGGCTTCCTGATAGTTTGCGTACGTGTTGTCACCAGGAATGCCGAGCAGCATCGGTGGGACACCCAGCGCCAACGCAATCTCACGGGCGGCTGCGTGTTTTGCCGCAATGAAATCCATCTCCTTGGGGCTCATGCTCAACGGCTTCCAATCGAGCCCACCCTCCAACAGAAGTGGCCGCCCAGCATTCCGGGTGCCCTGAAATCCATCCGACAGTTCATCCTTCAAACGCTGATACTGGTCTTCCGTCAACTGCCCTTCGCGCGCTGCGTAAACCAACGCTCCGGACGGGCGGGCGGCGTTGTCGAGCAGCGCCTTATTCCATTTGCCAGCCTCGTTGTGGATGTCGATCGCGGTCCCAGCCGCCTCGATGGGGCTCATCCCATAGTGGTCATCCAGCGGGTGAAAATGCTTCACATGCAGCACCTGCCGAATGCCCACGTCCGTCAATCCGCTGAAACGGAAATGCTCCCCACTGACCTGATACTCATAGCCTTCCGGCCAGCCGTCAGCTCCAGGCACGACCTTCATGCGGTCAGGGCGCAGCGTGTGCAGTTCCCTGATCGTCCCACCCGCAGCAACCGCTTCGGCATACGCGTTGCCCGACACCATCAGGAAACCGTACCAGGCCTCTAAGAAGTCAGCCGTCGTCTGCTCCCGGTTGGGTTGAGCGAGAAGGTCCAGAACGGGATGGTCAAACACTTCCTCATCGCCGTCGTACATCAGCAACGGTAACGACGCCGCGGCTTCTGCGATCATTTTAACCGAGCGATAGACAATCGCGTTGGACATGAACCCTTCACGGGCAAACGTTGCATAATCACGCGGCGTCCACACAGGTCGCCCTAATCCGTTCAGCGCAACCAGACCGCCAACCGCGCTGGCCTTGTGATCTCGAACCTGCACACCACCTTCGAACGCCACCGGCCTTCGAATGGCAGTCGTCCAGGCAGGCGTCGTCTGCTGGCCCGGAAACAACCGGGCCAGTTCGTCGAGCAAGCGCGCCATGCGCCCCTCCTTTTCAAATCAAGAAAACGTCGTCTTCAGATCACCGGCCAAACGTCAGGCAACACGACAGTCGGCGAGACACAGTCCCGTCGAGTTGAGCCAGGCAACTCGGGGAGCCCCCTCTTGCTGCGCTCCGCGCAGTCGCGACCCGCCTGCTCAATGACAGGTTCACCTGTGTTGACATCTAAGTGCGCCGCGCCCTCGCTAAAGCGTCAGGATGCAAAAGCATCCGATACGGCCCGTGAGCGCAGACTTCGAGTTGCGAGCAGCAACTCGGGGAGCCCCCTCTTGCTGCGCTCCGCGCAGTCGCGACCCGCCTGCTCAATGACAGGTTCACCTGTGTTGACATCTAAGTGCGCCGCACCCTCGCTAAAACGCCAGGATGCAAAAGCATCCGATACGGCCCGTGAGCGCATCAAAGCCTTCGCACCGCGGGCTTCACATCATCACGCAGCATCAAGTCAGTCACGGCCCAAACCAGGGCATCCAGCCGGTCCGGACTATGTCCGTTGGCCTTCCCATCGCTGCCGAAAACACACATCTCATCCTCCAACGCCTCAAACACACCTGCATGCCGTATCCGCCCCTCGGCATAAAGTGCGGCCACCGGTTCAGCGCGCAGCCACTTACCCCGCGTGGCCCGAACAGACCGCACCGGCACGCGCGCATCGATCTGCTGCAAAACCGTGCGCACCAGATCGCCGCCCTGATTGACTTCGGCAACAACCCTGTCGGCATCAAAATCGTGGTACGCTGCAATGGCCGCCCGCGCCCAGGTTGTCGGCTCGCGTCCCTGAACGGACCTGTCTGCCAACACCACAGCCGCGCCGTTGCCATCAAGCCCGGCCACGACAATGCCACATGCATCAGACCGCACCGTCGCCGTCACAGGCGGATCCACCGCAACCACAATCGCCGTGAGGTCAGGCACACTTTTCACCCGCGCATCATCGATCCAGTCCCGCCGCCAAAGGCTGCCGCTAACATTTTCAATCAGTTCGCCATTCAGTTCCTGCCGTCCAAGCGCGCTCCCCGCATAACGCCGCCGCATTTCTTCAACAAATGTCGGCGCGAGGTTTTCAGCGTTGTCCGTCGTCGATGCCCGCGTCACGACTGTGCGCTCGTCTTCGATCAATCCTTTCAGAATCGGAACCGGTTTTGGCGTCGTCGTCACCACAACCTGCGGACACGGCCCAAGCCTGAGGGCAAATTGCAGCATGTCCCACGCATGCGTTGCATTGCCCCATTTGGCAATCTCATCGCACCATGCCGCCCCAAACTGCGGCCCACGCAGACCTTCAGCACCCTCAGCCGAAAACATCTGCGCCACCGCACCATTGCCCCACGTCAGCCGGTTTTTGGACGGCTCGAACACAGGTCGATCCTCCGGTGCATGGATCGCAAGTAAACCCGACACACCTTCAACCATCACAGAGCGCACATCGGCCATCGTCTCGCCAACGAGAGCAATCCGTCCCACGGGTGCCGCGGTAAACGGCGCCTCGCCCAGCGCCATCGCCTTCACCCATTCAGCCCCGGCCCGCGTCTTACCCGCTCCCCGGCCACCCAGCACCAGCCAGACCCGCCACGCGCGCCCATCCCGTGCGACGGCCGGTGGCAACTGCGAATCATGCGCCCACACCTGCCAATCCTGTTGCAACGCGGCCAGTTGACCAGCCCCCAGTCCAGCCAAAACGTCACTTAGTTGTCCGGCCCGCGAACAGCTTTTCAAGACGCTCCGCAATCTCGCTGCGCATGCGCTCCGCATCGGCTGCACGTTCGACAGAATTGGCTTTTCCGCCTTTGCCTGGTTTGCCAGCTTTTCCGCGCTGTTTTTCGAGGTCTGCGGCAACGGCTGTCACCTTCTCAAAACTTCTGATCATGTTTGATAGCTCCCGCGTCTCCCGCTCACTGTCAGCGAACGAGAGTTCAGCTTTCGACTGCATCCGATCTTCAATTCGGGCGAGTTTGGTGTCGATCGCAGTGAAAAGCCGTCGCACCAAAGCTGTTTTACCTGCTGGCGAGCGCACCTTCCGCACCGTCTGAACCAGTTGCGACCCATCGAGCTGAGCCGCCACCACTTCAGCCACCGCCGCCACCTCACCACCATCAGCCGCATCGGGTCCCGCCACAGGACGTTTCGCCCGCCTTGCCCAGCCATCAAGCTTCACCCGACGATAGACGGTCGAGACCCCGACACCGTGCGCTTTAGCCAATGCGTCGACCGTTCCGCCACCATTCTCATAGGCGCGCCGGATAGCGGCCCACGTCGCTTTGTCGACCGCCATATCCCTCGCTTTCACCGCCCCAACAAAAAAGCCGGATCAGCGCGGGAACATATTGCCCCGTGCTTCTCCAGCCATAACAAGAACCTACACGATGACCGTCACACCGTCAAGGGAAAAAATACAAATAATTCAATTATTTCAGAGAGTTAGGCTTCACCTCAAGATCAACCCTCAAGTATCTCACACCGAACCATCGGCGGGCATATCTTCTGTCGTCAAATCATTACCCCAAGCTCACCCGGCTTTCCGCGGCCCAGTGTCATCGTCATCATCAAAGTCCTCGATCACATAACGCGACCAGTCATCGTCACTGACATGGTCCTCGTTCCGCACCCAGCCCCTGACCGAAATCCCGGCCTGATGCACGCTTTCAGGATCACCCGACACCAGCGGATGCCACCAACTCAGATCGCGCCCTTCGGCAACCTTTCGATAACCGCAAGTCGGCGGCAGCCAGCTCAGAGCCCGCACCGTTTCTGGATTGATCGACAAACAATCAGACACCCGGTGATGCCTGTTCTCATAGTCCGAGCACCGGCATGTCCCGACATTCAAAAGTCGGCAGGACAATTTGGTCAGGTGTATCTCACCGGTGTCCTCGTCCTCCAGTTTGAGCAAACAGCACCGGCCGCATCCATCACAGAGCGACTCCCACTGGTCTGCAGTCATCTCTTCGAGCTTGAGATGCCGCCAAAACGGTTCCCCATCGCCACACCTGTCGTCTTTTGCCAAAAGCCCCTCACAATTCGGTCGTATTTGGTGCTAACTCACGAGCTGAACAAAGGTCCGTCGGCCCCGCGTTGTCCGCTGTTTTCAAGAACGTCTGCGTGATAATTCCGCCGGTGGGAAACGTCACAACGTCTGGATGACCCGTCGACGCCAATCAGCTATACAAAACTATGCGTTGTTCATCGCGGATCGTTCGATGATCAGGTGCAATCTTAAAACCGGCAGATGAGACCCAAGGCCATTGAGCGATTGGTTTAACAAGCAGGGTGGACGCGACCGCATCATCGACTGGATGGGCCTCGATTCCAAGATCGATTCCACCCTCTCGGAGATCTGGCAGCGCATTGCCAACGCCTGGAACGCCAGCGCCAGCTTTTTTGCCAGGTTCCGCCTCACCGGATGGAAGCGGCTCGCCAACGAAACCGCCTGTGAATGTCTCACCTTGGGCGCAGGCGGTCTCATCGTCCTCTACGCATTGGCGCTCCCTGCATTTGTGGAGTTCAGCGAAGACAAGTTTCTAACGGGGCGCTACTCGGTTAAATTTCTCGACCAAAGCGGCAACGAGATCGGCAAGCGCGGCATTCTTCATAATGACGCCGTCCCGCTCGAAGAAATCCCAGAAGCCATGATCAAGACCACGTTGGCCACGGAGGACCGGCGGTTTTTCGAACACATCGGGGTCGATTTCCTTGGCACCACCCGCGCTTTGATTGAGAACATGCGCGCCAATTCGGTTGTCCAGGGCGGGTCGACAATCACCCAGCAGCTCGCCAAAAACCTGTTCTTGTCGTCTGAGCGCTCCATCACCCGGAAAATCAAGGAAGTGTTCCTGGCCTTCCTGTTGGAATCCCGTCTCACCAAGAGTGAAATCCTGAAACTCTATCTGGACCGCGCCTACCTCGGCGGCGGAGCCTTCGGCGTAGAGGCAGCTTCTCAGTTCTATTTCGGCAAATCAGTCCGCGACATTACGCTGGCGGAGGCGGCACTGATCGCAGGCCTCTATAAAGCCCCAACCAGCTTTGCCCCCCACGTCAACCTGCCGCGTTCCCGTGCCCGAACAAACGAGGTTCTCTCAAACCTCGTTGAAGCCGGCTATTACACCGCTGGCCAGGTCCACGAGGCTCGCATCCGCCCCGCAATTACAAAACCAGCCGACAACCTTACAAGCCCCGATTGGTTTCTGGACTGGGCCTTTGATGAAGTCAGACGGATCGCCAAGGGAAAGAATGAGTACGTTCTCACGGCGCGAACCACGATTGATCTCGGCCTCCAAACCATGGCTGAAGAGGCGTTGGTCTCGACCATCAAGACCAAGGGACGATATCAACGCGTCCGCTCCGGCGCCCTTGTGTCCATGGAAACGGATGGTGCGGTCCGTGCCATCGTCGGCGGAACCGACTATGGCGAAAGCCAGTTTAACCGCGCAACCAGCGCTCGCCGCCAACCTGGCTCATCTTTCAAGCCCTACATCTACGCACTCGCCCTGGCGCGAGGTTACAAACCACGGACAACCGTTCGGGATCGTTCGCCAAGTTGTGGCCGCTGGCGTCCCAAAAACTACAATGGCAGCTATGGCAGTGGCCGGCGGATCAACCTCACGTACGCGCTCGCCAAATCTCTCAACACCACCGCCGTCGCACTCTCCCAGGAAATGGGCCGCAAGGACGTTATGGAATTTGCCAACGCCCTAGGCGTCAACGGCATCCGTCCGAGCTGCTCAATGGCACTTGGCGATGGCGCGGTCACGGTTCTTGAGCACACCGGCGGGTTCGCAACCTTCGCCAACGGTGGCAAACTCGCCAAACCCTACGGCATCCTGGAATTGGTCAACAATCGCGGTGAGCTCATCTACTCACACGAAACCGATGCACCCAAGCCACCCCAAATCGTTCCCCGCCGCGTGGCCGAAGGCTTGAACCAGATGATGCACCAGGTCATCGAAGGCGGCACCGGCGGGCGTGCAAAACTCAACTTCACCCACGCCGTAGGTAAGACCGGAACAAGCTCCAGCTACCGCGACGCTTGGTTCATGGGATACACAGGCAAATACGTCACCGGCGTCTGGCTCGGCAACGACGACTTCCGCCCCACCGCCCGTGTGACCGGCGGCAGCCTGCCGGCCCAAACCTGGCAAGCGTATATGTCCGTCGCTCACCGGGACATGAACATCCCGACCATCCCTGGCCTCAGAACGCACCCGACTCAGGCTGCTGAGCAAGACCGTCTCGCTGCCCTCCGCCTATCGGACCCAGCTTTCGCGCAACGCTCGGCTGCCCAGAAAAAAACCGTCAGTCTGATGCCGAAGCGCACGCGCAACGCGTTAGAAAAACTGGCCTCCAAGCTGCGTGAAGTTGGTGGCCTCCCACCAGCTGCTTCCGCACCTGACACCTCCGATAAAAAACCAGGTGATGACAACGCTGGCCCGGCAGGAACCGAACGGCGCGCGGCGCTTGGACGAGAGCAATGATGCCATCATGAAACAAAGCTTCATGAAAAGCGGGCTCATGTCTCTGAGACTGCCTCAGAAAAACCTGCTGCTCCACAAAATCAAACGGCGCGTCTATTCGACGTTCAACACCGCATCCGACATCCTCATCTTCGTCGGTATCGTCCTGATCGGTGGACTCGGCTCCAGCTGGTACATGGTTTCGGCCGGCTCCAACCTGTCCACACACGCGCTCGGCCCCTGGGTTGCCTGGACAAGCGAAGGCCGCGCCGATGCAGACCCCTACACACGCGCCCACTTCGCACGCGAGGGCCGCCTAAACCTCTCCAGCGAAATCGCAGCCACATACACCGCAACGACTGACCAGGATGGGATACGCCTGCACTCCTCTTGCGAATATCGCATCGCCGGGCAGGACCTTGATGCCAACTGGTGGAGCGTCTCCGTCTTCGACCACGGCGGACGATTGATCCCAAACTCCGCCGACCGATACGCGTATACCAGAGACACCATTGCGCTCCGGCCGGCTGGCGACTTTGTCATCACGCTGGCCCGTGACGCGCGTCCAGGTAACTGGCTGCCAACCGGCGGTGCCGGACGTCTCGCGGTTGTTCTGCACCTCCTCGAACCCTCAAACGCCTTTGACCCCAGCACGACCGCGAATACGGCAGCACTTCTGCCCGCCGTCGAAAAGGTCAGCTGCAGATGATTTCACGCCGACCAACGCGCCAGGACGGGATCGCGCTCCTCACGTGGCCACTCAAAAAGTGGCGCATCATTGCAGCAGCCCTGACCTGCATTGGCATTCTGCACATCGGCACCACGCTCGCGGTTTCAAACATCGTCAGGTCAACAGCCATTGACCGGCTGAAAACAGACCTTCCCGTCAATCAAATGCGTTATCTTCCAGCCATCACACCCGACAACCAAAAGCTGCCGTTCATGGGGTCCGATACACTTTATGCCATGTGCCGGTTCGACAGCAGCGCCACACCCGTGCAGCTGTCTGCGTACCTGCCGGGATCGGGGTGGTCGCTTGCCATCCATGCCCACAACGGTGTGAGCCTATATACTGCCGCCGGACAGGAAGACTTGCCAATCAGGCTCAACCTGAAGCTGGTCCCTTCCACAACACGGTTCTCCGGTCTCACGCCAGAAGCGCTCGGGGTCATCTCACGCCAGGTCAAGCAGCAGATTGTTGAAAGCCGGAATGGTATCGCCATTATCAGGGCGCCAGATCGCGGTCATGCCTATCGGCAAAAAACGGAAATCGATATCGAAAAATCAACCTGCTACCCGATCGAACGGTAGCAGAAGCCAGCAACCTCGAGTTGCCTCACATAACCGACACGTGTTGCCCAACAGGCGAACGCGCGGCTTCATTCCAAATGCGACTTAACAAAATCACCGGGCCGTTCAGCCTTCGCAAGAGGCCGTATCAAGCGCGTCATTAGTCTCAAAAGCGTCTTCACATTCAGACACGGTCACAACATCCTCGTAGCGCTCATACCGGACGCCCGTAAACAACAGGATTTCCGCTGGCCCAAACACACCTTGCTCAGTGCTCTCGACCCCGGAAACCTCCTGGCTCTTACAAACATCTCTCACCGGAAACGGCACAATCTGTCCCATTGCCAACCTCTCTCCCCTTGATCAGTTGCAAGCTCAAACAATGGCACCAATGCCAAACTTCAGCCTGCGATTTGATTGGGACACGGTTCGTGTAAATGAAGTCTTAATGCGCGATACCCTGTTCGTTCATGTGGCGCAACAGGGTCACGGAAGACTTAAGCTGAAAGGGGCTGTAGGGCATCAAAGGGTAATGAGCTCAGCATCCCATCAGCCGAAGACTGAGCCAGTCTGAAGGCTCACCAGTTACCGCTTTAAAACATCGTCCAGCAGATGGCGCCCGTCTCTATCTTCGGTCTCGACAATCCAGATGTCACCATCAAACGACAGCGTCTTTTCAATGATTGCCTCAACCTCGGCGTCGCTGATCCCGCTCAAATCGGTTCGAGCCGCAAATCGATGCCCCCCCCTCGTATCCTCAAGTCCGGCCGGTGCCGGAGCCAGCAGAATGGACCGGCCGTCCAGTCGGTTGACGCGAACGAGGATTGAACCTGCATCCGAGTCGCCGCGCTTAACGACATACCCGGGAATACCCGCCACTTGGCATTGCCGTAGATAGGCCTTAACCCAGATTTCAGCCTTCAAACGCATGGGTCAAGTCCGCCCGATAGCCAGCCGGTAAAAGCGAATTGCAACACGTCTGGGCCTATAGCCCTGGCGCGCAATCGGAACACGGCGTCTCTAACAATAGAAGCCCTCACGCCCAGTCCCCACATGGCTTGCCGCTCCTTAGGCCATCTGGCAGACGGCCATTGCGACACCCACCTTTTACTGATGCAAGGCCAGTTTACCCTGGCTGGCCATGGAAACCAGCTTAGCCATCAGCTTACCCGAAATCCGCCCGGTTTCAGCTAACCCCTGATCAGCCTCGAATTCGGAGATGGCGCGCGACATCTGCAGGCTCATGGTCCCATCAACGGGACCCGTGTCATAGCCGACTGTTTTAAGAGAGCCCTGCACTGTGCGGATCACATCACGCGCAATCGGCCCGACCTGAAGACTGGCGAGCGCCCCTTGATGCTTCAAATTCTCCGGCACACCATAGATCAGCATTTCCAGCCGCTTTTGCGTTACGTCAGCGCTCAGCGCAAGGCCGTGGTCATGCTCGAAAGCCATCAGCGCTGCCCGCGTCATCAAGCCCGGCACACCGTCCGCAGGACCAGGCGCATAACCCTTGGTTTTCAGCGCCACCTGGATGGATCGCGCGATTTCAATCGCCTGCGCAGCCGACGTCACAGTTATGGGAGGCTCGTCTGTGGCTTGAACGGCCGACGGGAGCTGGGCGCTCAGCGGTGCCGTGGAACCGGCTCTGGCCCGCGCCATGGCCTGATCAGCATCACGCTGCGATTTCGCGAGCTGTTGACCCGAACCAACCCGTGTCTGCTGAAACAGGACGAGGTTGGCAATCAAACCTGCGGTGAGACCAGCCGTTAGAAAGAATGCAGCAACCCGCAAAGACGTCGACATACCAATCCGTCTCCAAGTGAGCGCACCAGCGCAACCCGGTGTCGAATGTGGCAAGGGTTGTTTAACACCGCATTAACCTCGATTGAAGAATAGCCCGACGTCGGCTCTTTCCTGGCAACATCAGACGCCAGCGATCTCCGAACGAACCGCGGTGGCATTTCAAAAACAGATCAAATCAATCGCAAATCGTCTCACCAGTTCAAACCACCCATTACCTGCAAACCGCTATAGTCGAGAACTGAAACGGGCTCCGCATGACTTTGCACCAGGCAGTTACAGCGCATCGTTCAGTTAGAATGCCGCATCAATCGCATCGCACATAAACACGATCAGGTCCTCACACCGTTCAAAAGCCTCGTTTTGAGGCCGCCCAAAAGGGAGCACAGTTGTCATGTCGACCATCAGGATTGTTGCTCTCACGGCAATTTTGGTCACCATCGTCCCACACGACGCCCAGCGCCGCGAAGCGTTGCTGACGAGCACAGGCGAAAACGTCGAGTGGGCGCTTTCGACGTGTCAGCGCCATGCCGAAACGTGTGAAACGCTCAAACAGTCCTCCCTGGAAATCACTGAAAAGGTTGAGCGTACCGTGATGATGAAGGCGGCACTCATCCGCCAAGCCGTGATCGACAATAGCCCGGCGCTTGAGAACACTGACACCGATGCATCGCTGAGCAGGATCACCGTCGTGCCGCCAATGCAAACGACGTTTGCAGCCCCCCCGCCAAAGACGAACGCGGCCAGCTTGGAAAATGACGGTTCCACATCCTCAGTTGATCAAGGCACATTAGCTGCAACCGATCTGGTTCCGGCTTGGTCCATTGCCCCCAAAGCCCGTTGATCAATGACGCCCAGCGCCCCTTGGCAGACCTCCTGACGCAAATCATCCAGCTGGTTGCCCGTGCCCCCGATACCTGCGCGTTCGCCCCAGCCTAACAATGCACATCTCTTAGTCATTGACGCACAGGGCTTGCCAGCGCCGATGTCATCCAGGCATCATTACGCGCAAACCCGAAACCGATCTGATGCTGCGAGCACATAATGAAGCTTGATGATATCCGCGAAGACTTTGAACTCCTGGACGATTGGGAAGATCGCTACCGCTACGTCATCGAGCTAGGCCGTAAGCTTCCTCCGCTTGCAGAAGACGCCAAAACAGACGCAAACAAGGTTCGCGGATGTGCAAGCCAGGTGTGGCTGCAAACGTCGAAATCAAACGGCCGGCTGCATTTCATGGGCGACAGTGATGCCCACATCGTCAAAGGTCTGATCGCAATCCTGTTTGCAATCTACCAAGACCGCAGCCCGGACGAAATTCTGGAAACCGACGCCCATGCAGTCTTCGCCAACCTTGGTCTGAACGACCATTTGACTCCGCAAAGGTCAAACGGTCTTGCCTCAATGGTCCAGCGCATCAAGTCAGATGCCTTGGACGGCACAGCGAGCGCCTGACCCGAACCAACCGCAAAAACACGTCTGACCACGCCATCCTGAAGTCGGCTTAAACCAACTCCACATCGCTTGTGTGTCGCACATACCCGTAATGTCGGCCCAACGCCCGTAGCGCTAACGACACCAGCAGCTTTCCCGACCGGCGCGGCCAACCGCGCCGCGATTCCAGGTCGCTGATCCCCACATCCAAACAGCACAAATCGAACAGCGCACCTGATAGATCAGGTCCAACCGCGGTCAGCGCCTGCCGGACACGCTCGCGGGCCGCCAACGCCCGCTCGCCCATGCTCAGTTCGCAATCGCGCCAGCCACCCTGTTTGGCGCCCCCTGCAGCATCACCCCACCGCATCGTAGTCCGAGGCGACATTTGCCCGATGACGAAGTCGGAGTACAACCTCTGACCAGCGGAGTATTCAGCAGGCGATATCAACGCGCTGCCATCTCCGTTTCGCAAGCGGCTCAACCGCCCAAGTGCGCTGTCATCGGTCGTCTTCGAGACCGTCCCCTCAGACCCACCAGCTGCAGGACTGCCGCGCCCGATATGCTTCGAAGATGCACCAGCGACTGCGCCAGGCCCATCAGCTCTATCAGGCCGATCAGACCCGATAGGTTCAGACACACCTTCACCTTGCGACATGAGCCGCTTCAACTGCCTTCGCCCTGCTTCGGCCAGCCGCAACCCACGCCTGCAGTCACTTTGCACAATCAGCCCTTGTGCACTCCACCCCGCAACGATTCCCTGATCCAACTGCACCGGCGGTTGCAATTAGATTTCGGTCAACTGCCCACGGCTGGAGATCCCAAGGCGAAAAAAACCTTCAGAACCGCTATCCGTTGAATTTTGAAAAAGGATGGCGCTATCCCGCGCAAGGCACCGGAACACACGGCGCATCGTCGAGTTGTCGTCGCTCGAGGGGATCATGCCCTGGACCTGCGCTTTGGCCATTGAGTCCCCGTGCTCAAGACGAGGTGTGTCATGTCTCGACATGCCGATCACTCCAGATATTAGATCCTGCCACGATGCGCACGCGCCAAGGCCTGTAAGCCAGAGCCAGCGCAAAAACTGCCAGCCATCAGCCGATGACAGCAACCCTCGGTGCACAGTCCAGAAGATTGGGCCGTGGGGCGTTGTAGGCCGCAGCAACACGTTCCAGCAGCTCAAGAACGTAATCGAAAGACGCATCGTCCCTACGATCTTCAACAACAGAGCAGGCATGTGAAACCGTGGTTCTATCCCGCTGGAAAACCCGGCCAACTTCGGTAAACGACAATCCAAAATGCACGTGCGCCAAATACATCGCGACCTGACGGGCGAGCGCCACAGTTGCACATCCGCGCGACGCTCGCCGCAAATCATCAAACGGCACATCGAAAACGTCGCTTACGATCGCTTCCAAAACGATTTTCTTGATTTCGGGACTAGGCAGCGAATTGAAGGCGACATGTGAACCTTGCCTCAGGAAGGACGTCGCCTCGAAATCCATTGATTGATCCGGCATATCGAGCAGCAACACCATTTGCCTTCTCCAAATTGAATGAGCATTTTAAATGGACCGAACACAGATCCACTTCATTTGGAAATCTTCGCCCAGTAATCCCCATCGGGGATAAGTCAGGCAATGCAAGGCGGACGCCGCTCGGCCATTCAGTGTGCCGCGTGTCACGATCATGTGATAAGTGTAAACACCCAACGTCGATCTGGCCCGTGAGGATATGAAATAGGTTGAAATGAAAAATAGGGCGCCCCAAACCAGAGTTACACCAGCTTCCACCAACCCTGTTTGGGTGGCATCCCCAGAACAGGTGATCGGGTTTCAGGCCCCGCGAAACCTCTGAATTCTAATACTTAGACGCCAGCCACCCGTTCAAAAAAAAATATTTTCCAAAAGCGCCTTCTAAAACAGAAAATTCCTAAAACAATTTGCATTAGAAAACCCAGAAAACCAATCACTCCAAAGAAAAACCGCCGGTGAACAAACCCGCCAGTCAGCAAATACCAGCAGCCTTTATGCGACACTTGGCTCAATCAAAGCACTGGCTTACGTGAGTCCACCCTCATTTGTCGCGCCGCGTCCCAAGCCCCATCTTCTTTGCAAGGTCTGAACGGGCCCGCGCATAATTCGGCGCGACCATGGGGTAATCATGCGGCAATCCCCACTTCTCCCGATATTCTTCGGGCGATAGATTGTAGTGCGTCCGCAAATGCCGTTTAAGGGATTTGAACTTCTTCCCATCTTCAAGACAGATAATGTGATCCGGCATAACCGATTTCTTGACGGGCACTTTGGGCCGTAATTCCTCACGCTCCTGGTGGATGACCCCACCGGAAGCCTTTGCCAAAGCCGCATGCGTTTCGTTGATCAGCAAGGGAAGATCGGTCGCTACGACGGTGTTGTTACTGACATAGGCCGACACGATCCTGGCCGTAAGCTCCACCAGTTCGTTCTGGTTTCCGTCAGTCATCCCGGAATCATCTTTCATCAGCATCCTCCCATCATCCAACGGCGCGCGAGCGTCCAGCTGCACCGATAATCCAACCATTCCAAGGGCTCGCACCGCACTGGGAGGCGTTGTCAGCGCAACGCGTTCTTCACAACACAGAACTGAAGCAGCCATACAGACCCGTCCACTGCGAACAGTCCAAGCCCCGTTTACATCAAACTACTCTTGCCACGACATTCGCATATGGCGCTTTCAAATAATCATTGCTTACGACTATCAATTTTTCTGAAACACGACACCCTAAACTATAGTATTTCCCGAAAAACCAGACTGTAACACCCAAGACACGCCGCAACGATACTGGATTAATGTCGCACGTTACCTCAAAAACCACTTGTAGACCTGGGCTTGCTGCGAATAGTCGCGCGCAGCCTCCATCCTCAAGGCACGGTCGGCCGTCGCTGCGCTATGCAGCGGGCATTCGCACCTTCTAAGTTGGAGAAAGAGCCTCTAAGACGGTCTCAAGCGTCTGCCGCCTCGGCAGTAGAGCCCGGAGACCTTGAGTGAGCATGCCCCTTCCATTGGCGTGCTCCTTGATAAAAAAGTGAGCCCAAAGCCCATATGTCAGATCGCGCCACACTAACGACCCGCACGACGCCCCCTCTGGCCGAACCAAGGCCGCATCAGGCAACCTACCACGGCAAGCAGCTAAACGACCCATACCACTGGCTCCGTGCTGACAACTGGCAAGAGGTGATGCGCGCGCCAGACACGCTTCCAGCCGACATCCGGGACTATTTAGAAGCAGAAAACAGCTTCACAGCATCGGTCCTCGGCGACACCCAGAACCTCCAAGACCAGCTTTTTGAGGAGATGAAGGCCCGCATCAAGCAGGATGACAGCACCGTGCCGACGCCAGATGGCCCGTTTGAGTACTTCTACCGTTATGTCCCCGGTGAACAGTACCCACAGCTGTGCCGCCAGCCGCGGAATTCAGATGACATGTCAGTGATCCTGGATGGCAACAAAGAAGCCGAAGGCCTCACCTATTGGTCCATGGGCGGCACAAGCCATAGCCCAGACCACAAGTGGCTTGCCTATTCGACGGATACGAACGGATCTGAAACCTACACCATCAAAGCCCGCGACTTGGAAACCGGAACGGACCGCGATGACGAGATCGGCCAAGCACAGGGCACGGTCGTGTGGGCCAACGACAACGCACATTTCTACTATGTGCGGCTAGACGAAAACCACCGTCCACTCTCCGTTTACCGCCATAAACTCGGCACGCCGTCAGCCGACGACGTCCTAATCTATCAGGAAGCTGACACGGCTTTTTACGTGGGTTTGTCCAAGACCCAATCATCACGCTTCGTCATGGTCGAAATTCACGACCATCAGACCAGCGAGGTCCACCTGCTTGACGCTGACGCCCCCGAGACAACGGAGCTGACCTGCGTGGCCCCGCGCCAGGAAGGTCACGAATACGACGTCGAGCACAACGGCGATAGGCTGATCATCCGCACGAATTCCGACAGCAGCGAAGACTTCCGCATCGTTGAAGCCCCAATTACAGCACCCTCCCCGGAAAACTGGAGCGAGGTCCTCGCCCACCAGCCTGGACGTCTCATTCTCTCGCACCTTGTCCTGGCGCACCATATGATTCGGCTGGAGCGGTTCGAGGGCCTGCCGCGCATTGTCATCACCAACCTCAAGGACACCGGCGAACACGCCATCAGCTTCGACGAAGAGGCCTACGGGCTCGGGATGTCGGATGGATATGAGTATGACACGACCAACCTTCGGTTCACCTACTCGTCCATGACGACGCCTGCCGAAGTCTACGACTACGATGTCGAGACCCGCCAACGCACGCTGCGAAAGCGCCAGGAAGTCCCCTCCGGACACGACCCGAAAGACTACATCACGCGCCGCATTCAAGCCCCCACACCCGACGGTGAAACGGTGCCAATCTCGCTGCTTTACGCCAAAGGCACGCCTATCGATGGATCTGCCCCGCTCCTGCTTTACGGCTACGGCGCCTACGGGATTTCGATACCGTCATCGTTCTCGACCGGCCGCCTGTCCCTCGTCGGCCGTGGGTTCATTTACGCTATCGCTCACATCCGCGGCGGCAAAGACAAAGGCTATCGCTGGTATAAGGACGGCAAGCTCGCCAACAAGACGAACACCTTCACCGACTTTATTGCAGCTGGTGAACACCTTGCAGATCAGAACTACACCACCCGTGGCGCCATCGTAGCCCATGGCGGATCAGCAGGCGGCATGCTGATGGGTGCGGTTGCCAACATGGCGCCAGATCTTTTCAAGGGGATCATCGCCAACGTCCCGTTCGTCGACGTCCTCAATACGATGCTGGACAAGGATCTACCGCTCACCCCACCGGAGTGGCTGGAGTGGGGCAACCCTATCGCAACGGCCGAAGAGTTCGAACGAATCCAGAGCTACAGCCCGTACGACTGTGTGACAGCTCAGGCCTACCCTCACATCTTTGCTCTTGCAGGGCTGACAGACCCGCGTGTCACTTATTGGGAACCTGCCAAGTGGATCGCACGGCTGCGGACCATGAACACCTCAGACAACATGATCTTGCTGAAAACCAACATGGGTGCAGGGCATGGTGGCGCTTCCGGCAGGTTTGACGCGCTGAAGGAAGTCGCCATGGAATATGCCTTCGCGCTCAAGATCGCAGGAAAGACAGACCCAGCCACGTCATAGCAAAACGGGTGGGTGGCGATCGGCAGACAGGCCGTTCCGCCCCCACTGGACGATCAGACAGCCAATCAGGCCTCAGCCGCCACCGCGCTGAAACGCAATGTCAAAGGCCGACACAAAGTCTTTCCTGTCGGTTTCTTCCACGCCGTCAAAACCAATCGTGACTTCAGCCCGCGGCAGTTTCAGCAACCCGCCAAACGTCACGGAAGCCTGCTCGGCATAGGAAATCACCGCATGTCCGCTCGCCACATCAAATCTCAACTCATCAACGGGACCGCCGTTACCGAGATCCGTCTGCACATATCCTGAAGTGGCCCTGAAGGCCGAAATGCTTTTGTCGAATTCAGAGCGCGACAGGCTCATGGTTTTCACCGAAACAACGTCACGTCCTGTCATATGTCCCTGTCCTGCCCGAGCCACTGCGAAGCTTCGTCGCGATTGAACGTCAACGCCCTCGTGTTGCATTACCCTCCAGCGACGGGGGGCCAAACAGCCAGACTGTCCCCGTCCGATAGCGTGGCTTCCGACCGCTGCGCCGGTGCTTGATAGACACCGTTGACCAGCACGAGATGACACGCCTCCGGCGGGACCTGGTAGGCATCGAGCAAAGCCCGCGCTGTCGTGCCGGAGGCCGCGGTGACCTTGGCCTCATTCCTCTTAGACCCCGCTGGAAGGTACACCCCCAGAGACGCGTAAAGCTTAAGCGTGACAGATATGTCAGCCCCAGCCCGTGTTGGCTCGACGTCTACCGGCTCGGTTGCCGGCGCAATTCCTCGGTCGCGATCAGCCGTGTCCATGTGCATCAACCTCCAGCCCAATGTGCAGCAGTCAAGTGTGCAGCAGTTGCGTTGGAGCGACCATATGCGCACCGGCCCGGACAACACAAGTGCACTGAGACACCATCCCCGCTATGGCCGAACCCGTGGGCCATGACACGGACCAAACCATGCTCAAACCCTCGAATAACGTGGGTTTAGCTGGTCGTTCATAAAATCGAAACCATGACTTCAAGCCGGTAAAGACCCAAAACAAAGTTATGGGAAACAAAACATTGCAACAAAAGGCACACCACGAAAATCCCCATTAAATCGGCCCTCATCCGTATCTCAAATCAAATGCGCCGCGCTGACATAGTATCAAATTAACCTTGGCCCACCACTGATCAAATGCCTGTCGAAATTAGATCAAATTCGATTGTTTGTTGAAAAGAACTTCAAATGTTCATCAGCAAAACTGCATCCCAAGACACGCACACCAGAAAACGTGGACGAAGGAATTGGGAAAATGTCAGTCATCAACAAAACATTGCGCAGCTTCAAGCGCGATCAAAGCGGTCTCATCGGGATCAAATTAGGTTTGGCCAT
Source organism: Pseudomonadota bacterium (assembly GCA_039819785.1). Classification (GTDB taxonomy): domain Bacteria; phylum Pseudomonadota; class Alphaproteobacteria; order Rhizobiales; family Hyphomicrobiaceae; genus JBCBRD01. Next base: position 25,299 of record JBCBRH010000012.1, read on the forward strand.
GGTTCCGGTCATGGCCATCACCGGCGCTGCCATGGACTACGGGCAGGCCGTCTCGCAGAAATTCGAACTTCAGAAAAAGCTGGACGCCGCAACGACCGCCGTGTGCACACGTGGAACACGTGGCGCCGAAGAGGTCCTCCGTGACCACTTGAACAGCGCACTGTTGTCGATGGGTAAGACATTGTCAGATGAAGACAACGTCGAAGCCGTCGGCTCAGATCAGGTCGTGTTGCTCAATCCTAACTTTGACCCCGTCACAAATGTCATCAAGCCGACCCTGTTAACGAGCAGCGACACGATCACGCTCGACTTCCTTGGGATCGACAAGCTGGAAATCGATGTGTCTGCTGGCGTGGCCTGCGGTTCAAAACGGCTTGAATTGGCCGTGATGATGGACACCACCGGGTCTATGGGCTCGTGGGCTGGCGGTCAGCGCAAATTGGATTCCATGAAGTATGCCGGCAACGACCTGATCGACATCTTCAAATCGAACATGGAAGCCGGCGCCACCCGCATCGCGCTCGTTCCATTCGCCGAAGCCGTGAATGTCGGCAACCTGGCGAACGACGTACGCGGACCCTACTCAAGTGGCCAGAGTAATTCACCAGGTGCCTACAAGTACCGTTACAAATATAAGTCCAACAAACGGCGCACGGACACGATCACGTCCTGCGTGTCTGAGCGCACCGGGTCTGAGCGTTACACCGACGCCCCGCCAAGTCAGGCATATGTTGGCCGGGTCTACACAAGCAACGGCAGCTGCAAACCCAATAAGGAAATCATGCCACTGACCAATGATGAACAGGCTCTGCGATCACGCATCAATTCGCTTCCAGCCTCCGGTGGAACAGCCGGTCACTTGGGAACGGCCTGGGCCTGGTATCTGATTTCGGACAAATGGGCTTACCTGTTTGACGAAGAAAGCAAGCCGGAAGTGCCAAACGAAGAGGAATTGACGAAGGCCGTGATCCTGATGACGGACGGTGAGTACAACGAACAGTACTGCAACGACGTCGACGATGACCGGATCTGGAACTGCAATGCGCCGAATGGCAGTTCGAAGACCCAGGCTCTCGCTTTGTGTACCGCCATGAAGAATTCAGGTGTCCAGGTCTACACAGTTGGTTTCGGAATCTCGAGCAACTCGTCACAGGCAAACATGCTGAAATCCTGCGCCACTGACGAAGCCAAATACTTCTTCCCTTACGACGGGACAGAGCTTCGCGCAGCCTTCGCTTCAATCGGAGCCCAGTTGGCCGCAGGCCAAGCAGGCAAGGCCGTGATCAACTACTAAGCCTCGAAGGGCTCAAACACGACACGGAAAGACCGGTAGACCGAAAGGTTTGCCGGTCTTTTTTGTTCAGTCATCCATCCCAAAACAACCATCACATCGAAAAACGGGCCAAAGCAGCACGTTGCGCTCTCTGCCCAAACCCGGCCACGACCTCGCCGCGCGAATTCGATCAGCCGGTATTTGCCCGCCAACAGGGCGGTCAACCATCAAAAACGACAGATCACCAAACAACGTGCCCAAATGGTCAATAAAGACTTTCCCAAATACCTAAGCTGCCAAAAGCCTTATAAATAGGGCTCTCAAGAAAAATTCCATTCAAGTTTTCATCAATGACGTGTCGTCAACAGGCGCGATATCAATTGCCCAATAAATCAGCAGAAATTTTAGATCAAATCGTCTGGTTCCCAGCAAACAACCGAGAAGAATTTGCTGTCTAAAGTACGGCTCAGATTTGAAAGAAATACCCGCCGCTTAAAGGATACAGGCAATGTCACGGACAACAAAAAGAATAAGAACCTTTGCTGGCGACAAGCAAGGTTCCATGGCGATCACAGGCGGCTTGCTGGCTGTCGGTGCCATGGTTACAGGCGGCCTGGCAATCGAATACGGCCATGCAGTTACACAGAAAAGACAACTGCAGCAGGCGCTCGACGCCGCTGCAATCGCTGTGTGCACTCGTGGCGGCCGCTCCGCCACCGAGGTCATCGAAGCCCACATGAGCCAAAGCCTTGCCAAGTTGGGTAAGACCTTGAAGGACGCCGAGGGCAATGGCGACGTTCAATTGAGCAACCCCGAACCAAACGAAATCGGTGTGGTGTCACCCTCCGTCACAACACAGGTCAAGTCGACGTTCCTGAGCTTCCCCATCTTCGGGTTCACCGGCCATGACCATTTCGATGTCACCGCTGAAACCAGCGTTGCGTGTGGTTCAAAGCGTCTCGAACTGTCCTTGATGCTCGATATCACGGGTTCCATGTGCTGGAGCGGTCCAACGAGTAACGGTACAAACTCCTGCAGCGCGACCTCGACGGGCAACAAACTGGCCTCCATGAAGTCAGCAGTTCGCGACGTACTTGATATTTTCGAGCCAAACATGGCCGTCGGCAAAACAAAGATCGGATTTGTGCCGTTCTCTGAAACCGTCAATGTCGGAAGTCTGGCAGACAGCGCGCGTGGCACAATCCCCAACGGCACCAGCCAATGGCCTGGCTACAAGTATTATCAGCACCCAGATGAAAACTGGAACAACTGGCGCACGTACCAGATCTCGGACTGCGTAACCGGTCGTTCAGGCACCGAAGCCTACACCGATGCCGCACCGGACAATGCCCCCGTCGGAGTCAACTATCCAAACGGCAATGGCGACTGCAATCCAACGGCGCAAATCAAGCCGTTGACCACCAACCGCACAGCTCTGCTTCAGGAACTCGACACCTACGCAGGTGCTGGTGGCACGGCTGGACACATCGGCATTGCATGGGCCTGGTATCTGTTGTCACCAAATTGGTCTCACCTCTGGCCAGACTCAGGGATCGAGCAACCAAACGAGGAAGAACTCGTCAAAGCCACGATCATCATGACCGACGGCGAGTTCAACACGCAATACTGTGAGGGCGTGAAAGACTGGCAAAACGGCTGGTGTAACAACCCAACGAAGTCATCCGTACAGGCAGCGGAACTCTGCACGGCGATGAAGGCAAAAGGCATCCAGGTCTACACGGTTGGTTTCCAGGTGCCGACAAACGAAAACACACCTACAGCTCAGCAAAAGCTCCTGCAGGACTGTGCATCGGGCGTCGATAAATACTTCTTCCCCTACGACGGAAGCGAGCTTCGGGCAGCCTTCGCCAGCATCGGCGAGCAACTGGCAGCAGGCCAGATTGGCCGGGCCGTCGTCCAACAGTAAGCAGGACGAAGACTGATCATACGAAAAAGGGCGGCCCGCAAGGACCGCCCTTTTTAATTGCATTCGCAATAACGCAAAACACAAACAGAAAAAGGCCCCGTGAGGGGCCCTTTTCCAAATTGCCTGGGTCTCAGGCGGCTTTGGAGCCGTAGGCGAGGCGTTTCGTATCCTCCGTAGCCTTATTTCCAGTTCTCGACGCGATACCAATATACCGGACACGTCCTGCAATCTTAGCTTTCTGAATACCAAGGTCACCAAATTGGCGACCAAACGCTGGGAACGCTAAAGGCTCCTTGTCCTGTGTTTCGCACCACGAACAATAGTCCTCATAGAGTGCAGTCGCTGTAAGACTAGATCCATCCTGAGTTTCAATCCTCTCTTTGTAGAAACGCTCCACGTCGTTTTCGGGAGCAACGAGTCTCATTGGCTGAACGGTCTCGACAGGCTTTTCAGCTGTCTTGTTGTCGTTCGCGCCAGAACGCGGCTTTTCTATCGCAACAGGTTGAGGAACGAGGTCCTCAGCTGCCACCGCTGCCGCAGCGGTGCTGACCGACGCCTTGTGAGACGTTGGCGGCGTTGGAGCATCGTAGATGCGCCATTGGCTGAATGCGACGTAGAGACCAAAGGCAGAACCGACTTCCAACAGCAGCGCAATGAACATCGTCATTGCAAGCTGTACGTCGGCAACCTTGACACCCGTCAACTGCGATAGAACCGCAGCCTGCGGATCCGCAGCAGCCAGAGCGGTATGACCATTGATACCGCCTAATTGGGATTGCAAAGACGCAACCCGGACTTCAAGCATGGCAGCCTGCTCTGCAGACGCCTTCTCGGACACGAGGCCGGTAAACTGCTCACAGAACCGGGTATTGTTCTTACCCTTGATCTTTGTGCAGCCCTTCGTCCAACGCCAGCGCTTCTGTGCTTTGGCATTGACGATCTCAGCCTCGACGGCTTGAGCCGGACGGTGCTGCGGGATCCAGCTGAGCTGTTCCTTTGTGCGAGCAAGGTCCGAACGAAGGTCCTTATAGGCCTGAGCCTCGTGAGCACGTTGCCCCGCAACATCGAAGCGGTTCAACGCGGCGTGGCCGAATGCCGAAGTCAGCGAGTAGGCTGTCACGACAGTCCAAACCACCATGGACGCGGCCGCTTGGCTCCACGCCCTATTGCGTATAGCGGCGAAGAAAAAGAAAGGCACAAGCGCCTTCATACAGTCGGCCGCCGCGCTGGCCACACCGTATATTTGTCCGTCTAACTCGGTTTTCCCGAGACTGATACCAAATCGATAGTTCATGGCCGCCGACACAACGAGGAGAACCCCCGCCGCCAGCACGCCCATTACGCCTAGAGCATGTCTCATTGCCCTCTCCCTTAAATGGGATGACCGGCACGCATAATTTTCTTAGGTCAACCACGTGCACGCAGGTCTACCGAGGTCGCAGACCACCCAAGCCCAACAAGACACCGATGCCGACCACCTAGACCCAGACCACAATCTCTTGAGCTCCAAACCCGGCCCCAACCGGTATTTGGCGAGATCACAAACTGTGTCGAGAAGGACGCACTTGAGCTGGAGCTCCCCATACTGGATGTCCGCACTGTCACAGGGGTTCGCCGCTCGAACCAATCTGTGGGTAAGTCGCACATCATTTGGGGAATACACATTTGTGACGCGATACATATCCCTCGAACCCTGACATTACGTGATTCGAATGATTCAGGTAAGCAATTCAGTCCGGTATCTCTGGCCCCGAAAGCTGGGCAATGACATGGTAAAACCGGCTTCATGCCATCGTGCACAGGATATGCACAGGCATCGGAAAACAAAGGAGAACTTACCAACAGCGGTTCTCTTATTGTCCACCGTTCACGGGCATAACTTTCAGTGTGTCCCGAACGCCTCATGTGCGTGGCATTGGTGGATATCACACAACCTATTCGTAACCAATCGATCTGTTCCCAACGGCCGTTCGAGCACCGGGATGACATCAAGTCGCCGTCTGAGCAGCCCTACGACACCAAACATCAGTGCAACGACCGCCCGATAAATAAGGACGTCCGCGTTCTGAATAATTGGAACTGCCGTCATAGTGTCGTATTACCAGTGTGTATTGACCGTTAACGTTGCGTTAACGTAGCAACCTAGGGTAGTTGTATAGCAACCCACATCCATTTGCTGAGCCGGCCTTTAGAGCTTGGTTTCGTGTGGGTCTGACCTTGGCGTCTTGTGGTTGTCGGTAGCCTGTTTGAAAGTGAGACCGCTATGCGGGGATTGTTTGCGTTATGTTTGTTCGCCATGGGGATCGCCGTCGGCGCGATCGCTGTTTCGACGGACAAGGCACCCGACCCCAGCGACATCATCGCAAGCCTGCGAGCCCAGGGCGCGGCTGGCTTCGCTGCACTGACACCGGCCATAGCTGCCGAACCCAAAGCGAAATATGTGCAGTCTCTCTCAACTGCCCCCTCCGACACGGCTGGCACGCTGAGCAGCAATGCATCGGTCGACGCGGACAAGCCTAGAACAACCCCCGCCGATGTTCCCCGCGCCATCAACGCATACGGGGCCCGCAGCGATGGCATCGTCATTCGGCAGGCACCTGTTCTGGTGCGCCCGGCCAAAGCCTTTGCATTTGTAGACGACACCGCAAGGGATGCCCTGGGCGCGAGGACCAACGCGGCCTATCCCTTCTCACCCGCCGAACGCTCCAATCTCATCGCCAAACTTCAGCGCGAATTGCGTCGTGCCGGGTGCTACAATGGCAAGATCGACGGCAGCTGGGGATCAGGTTCGAAACGCGGCATTTCCACATTCCTGTCGCGCGTGAATTCCGCACTGCCGATTGAGGAACCTGATTACTTCCAGCTGGCGCTCATCCGCTCACATCCCGGACAGGTTTGCGGCGCAGCGTGCGCATCAGGCCAGACGTTAAGCGCATCCGGAAAATGCATCGCCCGTCCGGTCATCGCGTCGACGCCGGCTTTGATTGAACGTGGCGCCACCGCGGGAAGTGCAAACACCGCAACACGTCCGAAAATTCAGACCGGCAGTGTAAGCCGATCAGCCAGTCGAACCGCGGCACTGGCATCGAAAACAGAACAGCTGCCCATCGTTGTCCCATCACCAAGGCTCGTTCGCGCACCGGCGCCCTCAAGGTATCGTCAAGCACCGCTACCGGGCCGTATGGCGCTGAGCGGACCGTCGCCGACCTCCATTCCGGCAACTGAACGTGCACCCGGCGTGTCATCGCTCCCAAGTACATCGACCCAGATCCCTACCACGCCGCAGGCAACACAGGTTGAGAAGAAAAGAAAGATCACACGCCCTGCAAGCCAACCGAAGAAGACGGCGCGAAAGAGAACGGCGAGCGTCAAGCGTAAACGGTCGTCCTGGTCAAAGCAGCGTCGCCAGCGTCAAATTATGCGCCAGGCCTTCGGCGACTCGATGTTTTAAGAAAGCAGAGCAAGAGTGTTGCGCACGAGCCGTGCATCCGATGTACGCGCGCCGGCGGCCTCTATCAACCTTCACCATCTTTCGTCTCTGCGAGGATCCACGCCAGATAAGACGGTGAAGCTGAAACGACATCAACGGCCAGAAAAGCAGGCGTTTCATATGGGTGCAGCTTCACCCCTTCTGCGATGACCTGATCGATCAGCGCCTTCCGCGTCTTGATGATCAGCACGACTTCATTGTCCTGCGTCACATCCCCATCCCACCTATAAACAGACGTCATGCCTGGCAGAATATTCACACAAGCAGCAAGCTTTGCGGCAACAAGCGCCCGCCCGATGTCCTGTGCGGTTTGCGCATCCGGGCAAGTCGCATAAACTAATGCAGCCTCAGCCTGGTGTTGAACCGGCACCGCCATTCACCCTCTCCCAAACAACCAGTCAGCGTTCTCTCCAAACACTGAGCACGCTATGGTACCAAGTCTCAAGGCGTCTCCCACGCAGATCAAGCCCACGCCAGCACCTAGGGCATTGGGGTCAGTCTTTCAGCCCTCAAGAAACACCGCGCACAACCAAGAGCCCAATAATATGAAAACGCCGTCAAGGATCCAGATGCGGTCCGCAACATGACGTTGAACTCTGATTTCGAGCGGATCGCCTTCGTTGCCAGTGATGTGCCTGAAGCGCGAGACGCATTGCGGCGCCTTGCTCACAAATATGGAAACACACCTGCGGAAGACGCGCACGTGATCGTCGCCCTTGGTGGCGATGGGCTGATGTTGCAAACACTGCATCGCTTCATGAATGCGCCTCGACCCATCTATGGGATGAACCGGGGGTCCGTCGGGTTTTTGATGAACGAATACAATGAAGCAGATTTGCCTGAGCGTCTGGCTGCCGCCAACATTTCAACCATACACCCGCTCTCAATGCAGGCCTTGGATCGAAACGGCAAACACCACAAAGGCCTCGCCATCAATGAAGTCTCGCTGTTCCGCGAGATCTACCAGGCCGCAAAGTTCAAACTGTCGATCGATGGCCAGGTCCGCATGGAAGAACTCATCTGCGATGGTGTTCTGGTGGCCACGCCCGCAGGTTCAACCGCCTACAACCTTTCGGCCTACGGTCCAATTCTGCCTATCAATTCAGCTTTATTGGCCTTGACGCCCATTAGCCCTTTTCGGCCACGGAGATGGCGTGGCGCGCTCCTGCCAAACAACGCCAAGATCGCAATCGAGGTTCTCGAACCGACCAAACGTCCTGTATCCGCGGTTGCCGATCACTTCGAAACGCGCGATGTTCAACGCGTCGAGATCGAGCAGGCCCGTCACGTCGACCTGTTTATGATGTTTGATCCTGGCCATAACCTGGACGAACGCATCCTGGCCGAACAGTTCCGCTACTGATCGCAGCCTACGCGAAGTTCCCCTGCAGAAATGTACCTGGCAAAATCACCACAACTCTGCAAACACGGCGGTGCAATGCCTTACGATCAGGCCATTGCGGCGCGCGCATCCCTGAACGACACCAGCCGCTTTTGTTCAGCATCCCACAACTGAAGTCCTGCGTATTTGAAGCTCTCCCAAAGCGTGATCCGATGAACGTCTTTCAGCTCCGGATAAGCCCGCAGAACGTCGACGAGACGATAATACGGGATGCGGCTACACAGGTGATGCACGTGATGAATACCAATGTTGGCCGTCATCCATCGCAGAGGGGCTGGAAGATCGTAGTGCGAGCTGCCGTGCAACGCAGCCTCATGGACGTTCCACGTTTCACCGGTCTCCCAGTGGGCATCTTCGAACTGGTGCTGAATGTAAAACAGCCAAATCCCGATGGTGGCCGCAATGAGCACGATGGGCAGATGGACGAGAAGGAACGCCTGCAAGCCGATAAGCCAGATCATCACGCCCGCAAACAGCGCAATGCCAAGATTGGTCGCCATGGTGCTAATCCAATAGATCGACCCGGATTTCATGTATCCAAAGGGCAGACGGTTTTGCAGCAAAAAGACATACGCCGGTCCAAGCCCGAACATCACGATCGGATGCCGATAAAGCCGGTAGGAGAACCGTTCCCAGAAATCCGCACTGTTGTATTCTTCGACCGTCAGAGTGCGGATATCACCAATGCCGCGATGATCCAGGTTCCCGCTGGTGGCATGATGCACCGCGTGGCTCCGCTTCCACAGATCATAAGGTGTCATTGTAAAGACGCCGAGGATCCGGCCAGCCCAGTCATTGGTCGCGCGCTTACGGAAGAATGACCCGTGTCCGCAATCGTGCTGGATCAAGAACAGCCGCACGAGCAAGCCGCCCGCTGGGATTGCAACAAGCAGCGCCAGAAAAAAACTGACCGACAGCGCCGCATACGTGAGCCCCCACATCGCCATCAACGGCACAAGCGTGACCAGCAATTCAAACACACCGCGCGCGGGATCTGGCTTTCGATACTCGCTAAGCAGGTCGACCCAGTCACGTGCAGTTGGTTCTTTGACATGACGCAAAACAGGGTCTGCCGAGCTGACGCTGGCATCAGAAACAGTTTGGTCGAGCATGAATCGGTGTCCGATTGGAAGGGGCTGAACCTATAATCCAGGCCAGCAGTACTTGCTATGGGTCGTGTGGCCAAGCTTTGTTGAAGTCTTCCACACCTAGCCCACAACATGCATGGCGAATTAGCACCAATTTGAACTAAGTCAGACGTCAAACCCTGTGTTTCAGAGCCATCAAGTCCAGTACGTCACAACACTTTCAACGTCGGGACGGCCCCGATCAGCCAGTCGTTCCCGAGGCGTTCCGATGTAGATGAACCCAGCGATTCGTTCGCCATCGCCCAACCCAAGCGTCTTTTGAACATGCGGCGAGTAGGCAATCCACTCCGTTAGCCACTGGCTTCCAAAACCCAGCGCATTTGCGGCTAAGCAAACGCTGAGACCGACGGCGCCGGTGGACAAGACTTGCTCGAATTCCGGCACACCTGGCTTTTCAACAGTCCGTGAGATCAACGCCAAAACCAGAGGCGCACGCAACAACCTATTCCGCTCGGTCTCCAGCCGAACCTCGGAAGCCGCTGCGTCCTCCTCTTCAAGGCAGGCTTGGGCAACCGAATCGCCCATTCGCCCGTGGGCCGCGCCTTGAAAGACGATGAAGCGCCACGGTGTCAATTTTTTATGATCAGGCACCCGTGTGCCGATTGTGATGATCGTTTGCAGCTGAGACGCATCCGGCCCCGGCTCAGTCAGCAGCTGGGCCTTCACCGATCGTCGTTGAGACAGAAACGACAAAACAGGTTCGTTGCGTGCTCCAAGATCAATATCTGAAATCGTCATTTCGCCGAGCTCACCTTCTGAAGCCTGTATATTTCCATTTAGCCTTCGGTCCGTCTTGCAACGCATTCTGGTTAGATTGGGTTGCCCCTGAATAGCCGCGTGACCGACCACAGGTCAAAAAACGACGCAGACGATCCAAAACACGACGGTAACCCCGCCAAAACAGCTGCTAAGCGCCAAGTCGTTTGATAGTGTGGACCATGCGAACCGACTCACTTGAACCACCAGGCGAGCTATTCCACGGTCGCAACCATGAAAGCGCCACCGAGCCTCCCTTAAGCTCACCACAAGGAGCCCTTGCGGGACACCCTGTACAATGACCCGACGTCCGCACAATCCAGAAACCACGCTGCGACACTCGTCATTGGCATCAATCCCGATATTGGCATGGCTATCGGTCGGGGTGTCGCTTTTGATCGCCTTCGCTTTTGGCCCAAATTCCGCAAACGCCCAGACACCAGTACAACAGCAGACCAGTTCTCCCATTCTGGTCCTCTTCGATAGCTCGGGCAGCATGTGGGGAAAACTTCCCGGCAACACATCGCCGAAGTTCGCGTTGGCACGCCGGGCACTAACCGAACAGCTCGAACGTGAACTACAAGACCGCCCCTCTGGCCTCGTGATCTTCGGAAGAAGCTGCCAGGCTGCAACGCTCGAGGCCCCGGTCGCCAGACAGACCCCAAAACGGCTCCTGCGTGCGATCGAAGACCTCAATCCCCGTGGTAAGGGCCCGCTCGGCTTGGCGCTCGAAACGGCAGCCGATACCTTGCCATCTGGCGCTTCAGCCGATGTCATCCTAGTCCATGACGGTGCTGACAATTGCCGCAGCGACACCTGTCAACTGGTCGATAGCATCCATCAATCGCATCCCGGCCTGCGCTTCCACCTGCTCTCCATCGGGCTGACGGACGAAGACGCAGCCGAAACACGCTGTATCGCCGATAAAACCGGCGGCAAAGTCTTCTCCGCCGACGATGCCCCCTCCGTTGCCATGGCTGTGTCGAACCTCGTTGCGAACCTCACCTCACGCGTTCCTGCAAAAACCAGCAAGACCGTCGAATTGGAGACACCTTCCCAAGCAGAGCAGCCGTCTGCCGCAACGCCGGACATGAGCCGTGACAACGCGGGTCCATCGCGCATCATTGCAACTGTGCAGCTGGCAGCTGACGGCCCGGCCATCGCCCAGCCGGTCAGCTGGACATTCTCCGGACTTGACGGAGCAGAAGACACATCGAAAGCAGCAATTTCCATAACGTCGAAGTCTGGCGCTCTCACCCATCGATTGGCCGCAGGCCAGTACACGGTGGCAGCCGACATTGATGGTCTAACGGTCAGCGAGGCCATCACCGTGCCAGCCAAAGGCGCGGTAAGGATCAAACTGCCATTACAGGCTGGTCAACTGACCTTAAAGACACCGGGCGTCACCTTTGATGACGGGGTTACTTTGACATTGAGCGGACAAGGCAGTGCTGGACCGCTGGCCGCCAGAACAATAACGCGCGAAACGGCTCCTCTCATTCTGCTCTCAGGCGCATACACCCTGACATCCCACTTTGGGCCTCTGGCGAAATCTACGGCGCTGACCGTGAAGCCCGGCACGAAACAGACGCTGACACCATTTGACGGTTTCGGCCTGCTGCAGATCAAAATGGTAGATGCGAACGGCAAATACCCATCCACACCCGTTGAGACCAAGATCGAGGCTGACGCACCGGATAAGCCTTCAGGGCGGCGTCTCGTCACCCGATCAGCTTCGGCGTCGGCGAGCCACCTGCTACCGGCGGCGACCTATTACGTCACAGTCACCGTCGGCGGTCGCACCACCACACAGCAAATCGCCGTTCCTGCGAACACCCGTGTCAGCCGGGCTTTCACACTTCAGGCAGCCACACTGCAGCCTCGCGTATCATTGCTCCCCGATGGTCTGGGAATTCGCAGCGGCACCCCGGTGGTCTTCACCGTGGAAGATCTGCAATCAGAAACCGCTCGCGAAGTCGCATGGAGCAGTCAGGCGTCGCCCAGCTTTCCCCTCAAACCTGGCCGTTATCGGATCAGCGTGCGCATCGGTGCCCACAACGTGACAGCCACCGAGACACTTGACGTCACAGCATCCCAAAACCGAACAGTGATGCTCAAAGCGGCTGCCGCAGAAATTTCATTGAAGCTGGAGGGCCAAACGGTTGGCCGGCCGACCCATCGCCTATGGGAAGTGAGAACCACCGATGGTGAGATTATCTGGCGGACCAACGCCCTGCGCCCCAATGGGCTGTTGGCCCCCGGTGCATATATCGTCCGATGCCTCACCAATCAGCAGATCTTGGAAGGCCGCTTTCAAGTCGAAGCTGGCACCGCCCAAACAATTGCCTTGGTAGCCGACTAAAAATGAACTCCGTTTTTGCTGGAGCAAGCCAGGTGAATGACGTGAGAAGCCATCATACTCATCCAACACATCACGACCGCGCGATAAGCCCAAGAGGCAAAACACAATTGAAGCCCGACCGCTGTCGAAGCACACCGACTGCCAGCCTTGCCATGGGCATGATGAGCCTCGTCGGCATCGCAGTCCAAGTTGCCGCCACGACGCCGACGCACGCGCAGGCCCAGCAACCCGAAAACCTCAACATTGAGCTGCCCGGCATTGGCGGCTGGGAAACAAACGCCGCGCCCACCGATCAAAACGTCACCGTGATCGAGCGCGCACCGCCATCGGCACCCCGATCAACCAACGCAGACCCTGCGATGAGCCGTCTCGCACTGGAAGCCGTTCTGACTTCCGACGGCCAGCGCATCGAGCGTGATCTGATTTGGCGCATTTTCAGGGCACCCCGGTCGACCAACGAAACGCCCCAACTGGTGTCCACAAAGCGCAGCGCAACGCCCGCAATCGACCTCCCAGCCGGCCGATATCTGATCAACGCATCATTTGGACGGGCACACCTGACGAAACCTGTCGAGATCCAGCCCGGTGAGAATCGCAACGAGCAGCTTGTGCTCAATGCGGGCGGCCTTCGCCTTCAAACGCTGGTCGCCGAAACGCCGGTCGATTCAAAAACCTCCGACTATCGGATCTACGAGGGCGAGCGTGACCAAAGCGGCAACCGCACGCTCGTTATGGACCGCGCGAAGCCCGGCATGATTATCCGGTTGAACTCTGGTTTTTATCATATCGTGTCGAGATACGGCGATGCCAACGCACTGGTCCGGGCCGACATCACTGTCGAGGCGGGCAAGCTGACGGAGGCAACAATCTCACACGCCGCCGCCACAGTCGCATTCAAGCTGGTCGACAAACCTGGCGGGGAAGCCCTTCCAGGCACACGTTGGATGATCAAAACGCCTGAAGGCCAGGTGATCAAGAAAAGCGTCGGCGCATTGCCCTCACACATTCTGGCACCAGGGCGCTATGTCGTCGTCGCACGGTCATCGGGTCAGAATTACGAGCAGGTTTTCGACGTCGAAAACGGACAACTGGTCAATGTCGAGGTTCTTCGACGGTAGAGCGTAGAGGGGACGTTTCAGAAACGCCGGACAGGGGCGCGTTCGCCGCAAATCGAAATGAGGCAACTGAGACAGCGCGTTGCATGCCCGGACTGTACCTAGGGACTGTACCTAGAACTCTGTCAGCACCCACTCGGTCGGACATCCGCTCTTTAGCATTCTGGCATCAGCTGCTTCACTGTCCGCGCGATGGCGCACTTCCAAAAACATCGCTTTCGCCATTTGCCAGTGCTCACACGCGGTTGTCAGATCACCAGCCTCAGCAACCACATCACCTAGCTCCAGCCGCCCCATTGCATGCAATCGGGCATCTTTGAGTTGCATGGCGATCATCACACACTTGCGCAACACATCACCAGCCACTGCTGACTGCCCCGCTTGTTTCAGGAGAACGCCCTGCGTCAGATAAAGATGGCCCAAGGCCGCCTGGTCTTTCGCAGCGAGCGCATCAGCGATCTCGACCTTGACTGATTCAAGGTCTGTTTTCTCAGTATCGCGCTTGAGCCCGTCAACATCGCTGACCCGCGAATCCGGCGAGGAACGCCGTTCCAGCGTCTTCTGGTTTGGCGCGGGAAAGCTCGGATAGCCTGTTGAACCGGAAAACATATTTCTCACCGACGCCGCATCCCGCATGTCAGCGGCGTTGTCGCCTGGGTTAGGCGCCAATGGCGAGCCTGGAACGGGCATGCTGTGCGGTCTATCGTGAGGCTGAACAGCAGGTTGGGCTCCTACAGGTTTACGTTGTGTGGCCAGCCACGTTACGAACAGCAAGACGTATGGGAGTGAAAGAATGAGCCAACCCGCCGAACCCGAAATAGCCAAGTCCGGCAACATGTCACGCCATTCCCCCGAATAACCAAAAAAGACACGCCATCACGGGACCGACACACAGGCATCCGGCAACCAGCGTGGCCCCACCAGCGACGATTTTACACTACGTTGAACAAAAGACGAAATCGTCCTATCGCCCAATCTAAACGCAACATCAAAAAAATCCGATACACCGACGCAACCTGTCCCGCAATCCGCGATGCGATGACAGCAAACCACAGTGGTGCAGCAACACAACATGAGCAAAAGCGATAAAACCGGTCCCCGGCCACAGGCGGCCGCGACCCGCATTATCCACACCGGACGCGAGCCAGACGCACAAAACGGCTTCGTTAACCCTCCAGCCTACCGTGGCTCCACCGTTGTCTTCCCAACGCTCGAAAGGCTGCGCAGTCGTGCCCAGCCCTACACGTATGGCCGGCGAGGCACCCCAACCACAGCCGCCCTCGAACATGCCATTTGCGACCTGGAACATGGCAGTGGCACCATTCTGGTCGCCTCCGGCCTCCAGGCGGTTTCAACCGCGTTGTTGGCGTTCGTTGAGACCGGCGACGATATCTTAATGACCGATAGCGTCTATCAGCCAACGCGGGTGTTCTGTGATGGCATGCTCAAGCGTCTCGGCGTCACGACGCGATATTACGATCCAGCCATCGGAGCAGCGATTGACGATCTGGTTCGCCCCAACACGCGGCTGATTTTTTCTGAAAGCCCAGGGTCGCAGACCTTCGAGATGCAGGACATCCCAGCACTCTCAAGAGTCGCCCAAGCGCGCAACGTCTGGCACATCACCGACAACACCTGGGCAAGCCCGCTGTTCTTCCAGCCGCTTGACCACGGTGTGGATGTGTCGATCCAGGCGGCAACCAAATACATCGTCGGCCATGCCGATGCGATGCTCGGCGCCATCACCGGCAACGAACGAGCCTATCCTCATTTGAACCAGGCCCGGGAGGGCCTTGGAACATCGCCTGGTTCGGAAGAAACCTACCTCGGCTTGAGAGGATTGCGAACGCTGTCAGTCCGTCTCAAACAACACCATGTGTCAGGCCTGGAAATGGCAAGCTGGCTGCAATCGCGCGCAGACGTTCAACACGTCATGCACCCAGGCCTACCAACTGACCCCGGCCATGCACTTTGGGCGTGCGATTATGGGGGTGCTTCGGGGCTGTTTGGTTTCCGGCTTCAGCCTGGACCGCAAGAGGCCCTCGCCGCATTTGTCGATCATCTGGAGTTTTTCGACATGGGCTATTCCTGGGGCGGATACGAAAGCCTTATCCTTCCATGCAATCCTTGCACGTCGCGCACGGCTACAACTTGGCCAGAACCCGAAAAAGGCTTCACTGTCAGGCTGCACATTGGGCTTGAAGATGTCGATGATCTGAAAGCCGATCTCGCCGCGGGCCTCGATCGATATTCAAGCTTCACCGGTTGAACACCCACACGGCCACCGGGCCTTCATCCCTGAGCGCCCCGTGCCCGCCTCACTCAAATTCCATCTGTTGGAACACGCGGCCCGCATTGCGCGTGGCAAGTTCCTTGAACGTATCCAGATGCGCATAGGGAGACTGGTCGACGTAGAACGCCTCCTTCAACCCGCCGCCATCCTCGATATGCTTCCCGATCTTGGCCCGCAGATAAACGAGATAATCGTACGTGTACCGGCGCACCTGCGCGATATTGGTGGGATGACCGTGACCTGGGATGACGTAGAGCGCACCAAGTTCTTCAAAGACGGGCCACGTCTCGACCCATCCAGCCGTATCCGTTTCATCAAAAATCGGCAGCATCCGTTCGTGGAATGCAACGTCGCCTGAAATGACAAGTTTCTGCTTGGGCAGCCACACCACGATATCGCCGGGTGAATGCGCCGGTCCCAGATACTTCACCTCAATCTGGAAGTCGCCGAACGTGTAAGTCTTTTCATCGGAAAACGTTTCGGTCGCCGCCTGAACGCGCGTATTCCCGGCTTTGTCCAGGTTGTAACCCTTCATGCGGTGCAAAATATCGGCGCCACGTTCCTCGAACTCAGCGGCTGCATCTTCATGTGCGAGAACGCTAACCCCCTGGTCAACCCAATACCCGTTGCCGAGCGAAGCATGCCCCTGGCCATTTTCGTTGATCACAAGCTTCACCGGCTGATCGGTGATCGCCTTGATCTCATCGTGCAACGCCTTGGCCAGAACATCGGAGGCACCCGCATTGACAACCACAACCCCATCACCCGTCACAATGAACGACAGGTTGTTGTTGTGCCCGGTGTTTTCATACGTCGGCGGACCCGTTGCCCCGATCGCCGACCACACATGCGGGATGACCTCGACAGGCTTCTGGTAAAGCGGCGAGCCTGGATACTGATCCGGTATCGACTGGCTGGCCATCGCCGCAACGCCAAAGCCGAACGAGCAGCAAACGACTGAAAAAGACCAGATCAACGCACGCATCATATCCAGCCCTTGCCAGCTTCTCTTAACTTCTAGTTGCTCTCATCATCGGGCGTGACATCAATAATCCGGGCCCGACCGGTGATTTTCACGTCCGTCTTGCAATCGCTCATGCAAGGTTCGACTTTTGAAACCAGCGGCGTATCGGGCCGGTCATCGGCGAAGAAATTCGTCTCATTCGGAAGCCGGATCGACGCAAAATTCTCATTCGACAACACGAAGTCTTCTTCGGTGACGACATTATTGACGTAAAGAATGTAGGCCACCAGCGCATACACTTCGTCATCGCTTAACGATTGCGAGTCCCCGAACGGCATCGCCCGATGCACATAGTCAAATACGGTCGATAGGAAAGGCCAATAGGACCCAACGGTTTTTACCGGGTCACCGCTCGCCAACGTGTCCTGACCGCCGGCCAGCACGGGCCATCGCCCGGCGCCTTCGCCAAAGTCACCATGGCAGACGGCACACTGCTCAGCAAAAATCTCATCACCTTCGGCAACACTGCCCTGCCCCACCGGCAGACCTTGACCATCCGGACGCACATCAATGTCCCAGGCCTTGATCTCGTCAGGCACAGCTGGTCGGCCAAGTCCAAACCCACCAGCAATCGCGGCCCCGGCAAACGAAGAGACCATCGCGGCAACCAAAACGGCCTTAGGAAATCTCGACATTTTCAACCTCCCCGGCAGCCGTAACATTCCAGGTCTGAATGCCGTTGTTGTGATAGATCGAATTCTCGCCACGCACAGCGCGCAACGCATCCTTCGTTGGCTGGACATAACCGGTTGAATCGATCGCCCGCGATTGCAAAAGCAACGGCGATCCATCCCAGTCAAGTTCGTAGTAGAATCGATGCATCGACCTATCTAAGCTTGGCCCATCCAGCCGCGCCGTTCGCCAATTCTTACCACCATCAAGCGTGATATCGACGCGGTCGATCGTGCCGCGCCCCGACCATGCGAGCCCTGACAGAACCGTAAACCCGCGGCCATGCGTGATCGGTGCCTGCGGTGACGGGTTGGTGATAATGGACTTGGCGTCCATCTCCCACGTAAACCGGCGGGCCTTGCCATTTTCCATCAGGTCCGTGTACTTCGAAGTTTCTTCGCGCGCATGCCAGGGCTCATCGCCCACTTCGATGCGCCGGATCCACTTCACCCACATGTTGCCTTCCCACCCAGGAACCACCAGCCGGAGCGGATAGCCCTGTTCGGGCCTGAGCGCCTCACCATTCATGGCGTAGGCAAGCATGCAGTCATCGAGCGCCTTGAACATGGGAACAGAGCGGTTCATGCCAGCCGCGTCACCGCCTTCGGGCATGATCCACTTCGCATTCGTTTTCAGACCGGCTTCTTCCAGCACATGTTTGAGCAAAACACCGGTGTACATCACATTATGGATCATCCCATGCGTGAACTGGCAGCCATTCAGTTGTGCCCCGCGCCATTCCATGCCCGAGTTGGCGGCACACTCCAGAAAATGAATGCGATTGGTACGTGGGAAACGTTTCAAATCCGCCAGCGTGAAAACCAACGGCTTTTCAACCAGACCATTGATCATCAGCCGAAATTTATCAGGCGCGACTTCGGCAACCCCACTGTGATGCCGCTCGAAGCACAAACCATTGGGAGTAATAATCCCTTCAAGTTCATGAAGTGGCGTGAAGTTGATTGAGGATTCGCGCGAGGCGGTCAGCCACTCCACACTCCGGCGCACGACACGCGCCTCATGTTCCGATGGCTTGCCGTAAGGGGCTGCATCGACACCCGGACCGAGCGACTGCATCCACGGCTGAAGTTCGGTAATCGCCGGGTCAGGTGTAGGCAGGCTTTCCGACCGTGCGACACTCCCCGCAGCCATCGTGGCACCAGCAGCAGCAAGCCCACCTTTCAAAAGCGCACGCCGCGAGGTGGAGACCGATGTGTCACCAGCGTCCGCTGACTTTTTTCCTTTAACCGGCTGTTCCGACATGACAGCACCTCCCTTGTGTCGTTGACCGCGGCGCATTCTGTGCACTCTTGCGTTCTCGTCTTATGGCGTCAAAGCCAAGTCTTCTGGCATCAAAGCCGAGGCCCATCCGCGTTTTGTATCTGGCAACGCAACGCTTAAGGCTACTTTCGGGGTTAAGCGTTCAAAACCTTAACCGAAGCATTTGGCGCCAAGTCGATCGTACCTTGTTTCTGGATATATTGAGTAACAACGTCCCAAATCGGCGGACCCTCGACACTTTCGTTCACAGAAGCCCAACCCGCAACAGTATAATTTTTCGATGCGTCAATTTTTTCGCCGGTCTTCAGCAAGGTCATGCCGCTCAGGCGACTGCCAGCGGCCCCGCGCACATCAATCGCGTAGCCCATGCCGCCGACACGAACCATGTCACCGCCTTGCTGATAATAGGGGTCGGGGTTGAAGAGGTTATCGGCAACGTCTTCGAGGATTTCTTTGATGCGCGCACCCGTCATCTCCATCCGGTATGCGCTCGGGTAGGTCATGCCGGTCGCGTTGTAGAGATCTTCGACGGTAATGTCCTGGCCCGGCAAGACGCTCGTTCCCCATCTGAAACCGGGCGACAGCGCGATATCGGCTTCGCGCACATCCAACAGTGCATCACAGATGAGATCATCGAACGTGCCGTTGAAATTCCCGCGCCGATATAGAAGCGAATTCGTCGTGCCGAGGACCGTTTTCAATTCAGCTTCAAACGGCGCGCGGACCTTATCGACAAGCGCACCGATTTCTTTGTCAGGCTCAATCACGTCGGAAAAGATCGGGATCAGCTTAAACGCATAGCCCTTCACCTCGCCACCTTGCACATCAAGGTCGAGCCTGGAAACGAACTTCCCGTGTGAACCAGATGCAATCAGCAGCGTCTTGCCGACAATCACCGGTTCAGGGAGCGCATCGTGCGTGTGCCCTGTGAGGATAACGTCAATGCCGTTGACATTGGAAGCAACCTTGCGGTCAACATCAAATCCATTATGCGACAGCAAGACGACCAGCTGCGCCCCTGCGGCCCGTGCCTTATCGACATTCACCTGGATTTGCTGTTCCCGCACCCCGAACGACAGATCAGGAAACATCCAGCGTGGGTTGGCAATCGGCAGGTATGGAAAGGCCTGGCCTATGACAGCGATCTTGACGCCGCCACGATCAAACATCTTCATCGCTTCAAAAGCAGGCTCGTCCCATTCGGTGTCGAAGATATTGCCGCCCAGAAAAGCAAACGGCAGGTCCTCAATGATCTCGCGAACACGGTCACCGCCATAGGTGAATTCCCAGTGCGCGGTCATGGCGTCAGGACCCAGCGCGTTCATCACCTCGACCATGTCGGCACCCTTGGTCTTCAGCGACGTGTAGCTGCCTTGCCAAGTGTCACCGCCATCGAGGAACAGCATATTATCGCGGCGCTCGGCACGAATGGATTTGAGCACGGTCGCAATTCTGTCAGCCCCGCCCATACGCCCATAGCTTTCAGCCAAGGCTGCGAAATCAACCGACGACAACGCATAGGCATCAGGCGATTCCGGCTCGATGTCATAGGCCTTCAGAAACGCTTCCCCTGAGATGTGAGGTGGAAGACCAGCAGCCTCGCCAACACCGATATTGATCGACGGTTCGCGGAAAAAGATGGGCTTGAGCTGCGCATGGATATCTGTGAGATGCACAAGCGTGACGTTCCCCTGGGTGGGAAAGGACAACAAGTCCTCCTGTGACATCAGCTTTTGTTGTGCAGCCAGTGCCGTCCAGGTCCCTGCACCTGCCCCCGAGACGATGGCACCAGTCGCCACCGCAGCTTGCAGAAAATCGCGACGCGTAATCATTGGTAGCCTCATTATGGTTCAAGTGAGCCTGGAACTTAGGGGCGGGCGGCAAGCACATAAGTGGCGCACGATTGTATCCGTCGTGTCGACCCACAAGAGCAAACCAGCACTCGCCTAAACAATAGCCAAAAAGCGACTATCGAATGTGGGGCAAACCCGGTCAGACGCAGATGGGCTGAACCGGCAACGTGACGCGTCACGTACAGGCACCACATCAGCATGTGTCAGCGACAAACCAACCACCAGCATCTTGAAAACAAGATGGTCGGTTCGCCGAAAATCAATGGATCAGTTGCGAACGGCGGGCGTCTCGACCGAAAGGCCCTTGCCGCGTGAAGCAACGTAAAGCTCGAGTGCCACGAATTCTTCACCGCCAACTTTGTACGGCGTTGCACGAATATTCTTCATGCAGCCTTTGAAGCGTCGGTGCGCGGATCCCATTTTCTGCCACTTGAACCGATAGGTCGGGAAGCCGTTGATGTTGCCCTGGCTCAGGTGGTCAGCACGAATGCGTTTACCGTAGTAGTTTTCGTGGCAATTGGCGCATGACATATCGAGTTGCCCCACGCGCGAATAATAGATCTTCTTGCCCTTTTCGTACCAAGGAGCCATCGGGCCGTCGGTTTTTGGGTTGACCGGCATACCACGCGACTGAAGGCCGATATAGGCCGTCATGCCCAACATGTCGTTAGATTCCCACTTCCACGGCTCCGCACCCATGTTGGTCGTCCGGCAACCATTGATATGCTGTTCCAGCGTGAGCGGCTTGCCGGCCTTCTCGCTCCACTTCGGCATTTCAGCGCGCACGCCCTTCATACTTTCAGGCGCATCATTGTGGCAGCTGGCACAGGATTTGTTTTCAGTCCCCTCCACCTTCGACCACGTGGATTCAGCAGATTCCACCAGCGTAAAACCGGGATTCTCGAAATCATCTGTCTGCAGCGCCTGTGTCTCGGGGCTGCGGAACCGCCAACCGGAATAAATCGTCTCAAACGGCGAGCCTTCGGGCGCCTTGACGCTGGTGGTCAACGTTTCACCGTCGATGACCAATTGGTTGTCGTTAGGGTCAGCCAACACCGCCTGCCCGGCCGCTATGGTCGCAACCACTGCAACACCAGCGGACATCCAAGCCGTTCCGCGCCGAAGTTTTTTGGCAATCATGCCATCCTCCCTAGCCCCGCCATTCAGCGTCGTTGCGCCTTGGCGGGTTTTTCATTCTTCAAAACGTGCATCCGCAAAATCAAAAGCCGCCGCTGGACGCGACAAAACCCAATTTCACTTTAGCCTTCGACGGCGATTTTCTTCTTCGTTTCATAAGTGGACCCATCATCATCGGTCCAGATGAATTCGAACTCGCCGCTCTCTGGAACTTTGACCGAGAACGTCAAAAATGGATTGGCCGAAAGCGCGGGCTGGATATCGACGCTGAACACGTCCGTACCGTTGAATTTGGCTTCGAACTTATTGATGATTTTCCGCGGGATCAGTTCACCTGTCTTGCGGTCTTTCCGTTGACCGCTTTCCATCTTGTGACTGATCAGCGTTTTGATTTCGACGACCTCGCCTTTGGAAGCGGTCTTGGGGACTTTTACGCGTGGTTTTGGTTTTGCCATGATATGAATCTTTCGAATCTGACTGGAACGAAACGGGGCTTCAAAAAACCGGAGGTCGGCGGGGATCACAATGCGAGGTCACTCCGCTCAGGTACCACCGGTTGGCTCGCGGCCTACCCGCCACATCCGCCAATCGTCACCTTGATCTCCTTTTTGTCCATGAAGACCGTACCATCACTCATCTTCGCGACCGCGATGATATTCTGGGTCTTTGCAAGACGGACACGCGTTGCAGCCGACGCTTCGCCACTCATCTTGGAAAAGTTGAACGTGGCCACACCGGGGTTCGGGTTGCCATCAGCCAGGACCAGCACCGATGTGACATAGCTCTCATCGGTCATCGGGCTTTCGACCGAAAATGAAATTGGAACCGTATTTCCATTTTCAGCGATCTCAGGGGTGGTCAGCGAAACCTTCCCAGTTCCTGGCGTTGCGCCACCAGCAAATTTGGCAATCGCGTCATCGACAGCGTTGCCTTTCGCCACTGCGACCGTTGCGCCAGGCACGCCGACAAATGGAACACCGAGCGACAAAGCCGCAACGGCACCTGCACTTAAAGCAAGGGCACTACGCCGTGTTACGTTCATGGTTCGAACTCCTGAATATCTTCTATGTTTTCGATAATGCCGTGGGACCGGGACAATCTCACAACCAAGAAAATGCCATTACGGCACGACAAGTCCCTGTCTCTTACGGCTTGTCTGTCAGCGTCATCAGATACGCCACGACGTCTTCGACCTGTTCTGCCGACAAAATAGACTTGCCTTCGAACTTGTCGGCTGCACGGTAATAGCCCGATGCTTTGTAGAACGCCGGCATGATCGTGCCTTCACCAAAGACGGCTTTGGAATTCACGATTATCGCGCGCAACTCCGCTTCACTGTAGCGGCTTGCAACCCCATCAAGCGCGGGGCCCACCTCACCATGGAACTGCTCTTTGCTGGTGTCAGAATTGACGTGACACGCCAGACAGTTCCCCAGCCTACGTCCTATAAAAGCTTCTTTACCGGCGTCTGGGTTTCCTTTTGCATTGGTCAAAGAGGTGGCAATCGCGCCGTCTTTTATCGCGACATCACCCGGTTTGATGACATCGGCACCAGCAATGCTTGTGACTGCCATCAACCCGCACATAGCGGCAGGAATCCCCCACGTGAATTTCATCAAGTCTAGCCTCCCTAAATAGGCGTTTTGCGTCTTATTGGCGCATATATTAGCAAACGTCCTAACCCATGGCCAATCACTTTGTCCAGCACGTTTTATCTAGCCAAACCCATTTTGACGACATATTCATACCTTCAAACACATCAACCATGGGCAAAACCTACTGAGCAGGTGCAGCAAACACAGTATGCGCTTTGTTGCGCAGCAAATAGCCCGAACAAAACGACGTAACCCTGCAGGAATTCATCACAAGCTGATGACCGCAAGATTCTACTCAGTCCTGCCACCGAGTTGACGCGCATGGAATTCCTGAAAGCTCTCATTGGTCAGGTACCCACGATCCCGCACCCATTGAAACATGTGCAAAACCGTCCCTTTTTGAAAAGCACCCGGCATACTGGAGACGCTGGCATCGCGTGCCGTCGCCACATCCTCTGGAACGGCATCGGGCATGAACAGGACCGTCGGCGTAAACAGAACCCGCCAACGCTTCGCGGCCCCTTTTTCGGTCAACGTGGTGCCGTCGAGGTCCGTCACATCACCGGCACCATAAAGATTGTACTGCACGACCATGAAGTTCTTTTCGATAAACGCCTTGACTTCTGGATCAGAGAAAACCGTTTCATGAAGCTTCTTGCAGTAGGAACACCCGCGCTGTTCGAATATGATCGCAAGGCGCTTCCCCTCAGCTTTGGCGGTCTCGATATCCTCGGCGACATCGTTGAAGGTGACCGTGAACCAGGGCTGCTTATGAAGCCCATCATCACCCACTTCGCCGGCCCATGCTGCACCCGCGAACAACACACTCCAGATAACACCCGCCGCAAAGATCGCAGCTGCCGCCTGACAAATCGTGTCGCGCTGAACCATCGGGAGACCTCCTTGAAAACACCATCAGCGTCACCGGACGTATACCCGGCTCTCAGCTCCAGCCCGAAGTCATGTGCGAGCCTTAATTTGAACGAAGACACGAGCAGGCCGTACGCGTCAACAAACCTGAGCGCTGCCATGCAAAGCCTCGCGGCATTCATCTCCAAAACCATCGTCACGGCCGCCGCCATCACCATGGCCGTCGTCATCGGCAGCAGCGCCATCACATCAGCTGACGCTGCCGAACTCGTCATGTTCGAAGAAGACGGGTGTGAGTGGTGTCACAAATGGAATGAAGAAATCGGCGTCGTCTACGATCGCACCGACGAAGGCCGCCGGGCCCCGTTGCGGCGCGTCGACATCCATGCCCCCCGACCTGTCGACTTGCGCGAGATCACGCGCATCAACTTTACACCGACCTTTGTGGTGATTGAGAACGGCAAGGAATACGGCCGGATCCTAGGGCACCCAGGAGAGGATTTCTTCTGGCCCATGCTTCAAAAAATCCTGGCCACGCTGCCGCAACAAGTACCATCCGAAAATGACAGCGCCAGATCATTCTATGAAAAGCCGCAACCGATCGCCTTTCAGGAACAATCGCAGCCAAAGCCGTAAAAAAAGAAAAACCGGAGGACCCCTGAATGCCATTGAACTGGACAACGCAAAGTCGCACGACCGCGAACCCTGGGCGCGCTCCGCTCACGTCACGCACCACCGGCGAACCCAGCCCAAACCTGACGACCCGAACGATCGACCGCCGGACGTTCTCAGCCCTTCTGGCAGGCACCACAGCAGCAGGCCTTCTTGTCCGCCCACAGCTTGGGTGGGCATCGGCGTCCAACACCATCGACCTTGGCAACGACATCTCGGTCACGACAATCACCGATGGGTACTTGACGCTCCCCGCGACATTCCCAGCCCCTGATGTGGAAGCCGCTGCACGCCAAGCGGCAATGGCAGCGGCGGGTCAGACCGGCGACACTTACAAATCGCCGATAAACGTGACACTCATCCAAACGCCAACGGAAAAGATCCTGGTCGATTCCGGCTCCGGCGCACACTTCATGGCAACCGCTGGCCAACTAACCGCAAACATGGAAGCCGACGGCATTGACCGCGAAGCCATCACCAAAGTGATTTACACTCACGCCCATCCAGACCATATCTGGGGCACCTACGATGAATTCGACGAACTCACGTTTCCGAACGCAACCTTCCACATCAGCGAGGCCGAACACGCCTATTGGGCTGACCCCGGCACGCTCGATGCCTTACCCGAAGCACGCAAGACCTTCGCCATCGGCGCCAAACGCAACATCGATAGCCTTGGTGAGCAACTCCAGCGCCACCAACCAGGCGACGACATCGTGTCAGGCATAACGCTCGTCGACACCGCAGGGCACACGCCTGGGCATGTCTCGGTCCTGGTGTCCGCCGGGAACAAAACGTTCATGGTGCTCGGCGATGCCTTGAACCATCCGGTCATTTCGTTTCAGCACCCAACCTGGCATCCGAACTCTGACCATATCAAAGATCAAGCCGTTCAAACCCGACTGAAACTACTCGATCGTCTTGTCAGCGACGAGGTCGACTTCTCGGGTTACCATCTGCCTTCCGGAGGCATGGGACGCGCGGCCCGGAAAGCCGATGCCTTTGTGTTCGAACCGCTGACATGACCAGGAGCCCGGGCCTAGCGCCGCCATCGTTAGCCCATCCGAGATCGGCACCCGACCCCAAATGGCGGATCAGGCTGTATCTGGCCGTCACAGCGATCTCGGCCGCCTGCGGGCTCATCGTCGAGATCGTGGCCGGCCGCATCATCGCGCCCTATCTGGGGATGTCGCTTTACACTTGGACGGCCATCATCGCCGTCGTCTTGGCTGGCTTCTCGGTCGGCAACTGGATCGGTGGCCGCCTCGCCAGTCAATCGCCTGCGCAGGCTGCCCGCGCGACTGCCATCAGCTTTGCACTGGCTGCCCTGACAACTTTGGCCATTCTTCCACTTCTCAGGATCTTCGCCAGCACCATCGTCGCCCTTGAGCTCCCCGCAGTCCCAACCATTCTCATCCTGACATCAGCGCTTTTTTTCGCTCCCAGTGTCTTCGTCGGCATCCCCTCACCCATCCTGACGAAGCTGGCCGTCGATGAAGACCCCTCTTCCCTCGGCCCACTCATCGGACAGTTTTTCGCAGTCGGCGCCGTCGGGTCCATCGTCGGCACACTTGCCGCAGGTTATCTGTTCATATCCTGGCTGGGCAGCACGGCGACATTGCTCACGGTAACGGCGATCTACGCGATACTGACCATCATCATGGGGTTGGATGCCCGTCGTAGACAGCAGCTGTTGACCGACGCCGACCCATCCGCCGAAACGACTTCGCGACCCACGGCCGAAGCCCTCACGGTTCTAGGTGCAGCTTTCGCAGTCGCGACGCTCAGTTTATTGGCGCTTGGCTCTCAATCGGACGCCTTCACCTCGAACTGCGACACAGAAAGCGATTACTATTGCATCCGCATCAGAGACGCGTCCGCCACGTTCGGCGCACCCTCCCGTATTCTGGTTCTCGACCACCTCGGCCACGGCATCAATCTGCGCGACGCACCCTCAATGCTGGTTTCGCCCTACCTGGAACTCCAAGACCAACTCACCAGACAAGCCTTCTCCACCAGCCAGGCAATGACCGCATTTTTTATCGGCGGCGGCGCATACACCCTTCCGCGCGCATGGTTGGCACGATATCCGCAAGCCGAAATCACGGTTGCAGAAATCGATCCAGCTGTTTCAGAAACAGCACAAAAACAGATGTGGCTGACACCATCCGACCGCCTGAACATGCTGCACCGGGATGCACGCCAAGCGTTGCGTGACCACGCCAACTCCAATGCCAAGAAGCTCGACGTGATCGTCGGAGACGCCTTTCACGACATTGCCGTCCCACCGCATTTGGTGACACGGGAATTCTATCAGCTCATACGCGCCTCACTGCAGCCAGACGGCCTCTACCTCATGAACGTCATCGATAATCCAGACCGGCCCCGGTTGGTCGCCTCGGTGGCCAAGACCCTGTCACAGGCCTTCAACAACGTTGAAATCTGGGTCTCCAACGAAACCACAAAACGAGCAACATTCGTTGTCCGCGCAAGTGCAAAGCCGAGCGCAAAACCCCTCCTGCAATCGAACGTGCAGGAGGGGCTGGCCTGGCAGCGATTGTCGGCAACGCAAGTCGCACAGGGCATGGCAGCCCTCAACCCGGTCGTCCTGACAGACGACCATGCCCCCGTCGACCGTCTCATCGGGCTCGAATAAAGCCGCGACCAACAGCTCTTCCTGGCTTATGCACTCGTCGCCTATTTGCCGGTCGGTGTGTCCCCCAGGCCCGCGTCTACAGGAGCGAATCACCTACAAGCTCCGAGTGCGGAGGAGATTGCAAAGACGCTGATCCTCAAAAGTCACTCGAGGCGGCGCAATCAGTCGGCCCCTCACCACGACGGGGACCAAACTTGCGAAATTCACCTCACCGTCTCAGTCACCATTTCCGCGTCGCACTCCTTGGCGGCTCATCACTGTGCGCCCTTATCGCCATCGGCCCCACGGCGGCTCAAGCCGCCTGCACCGTTGGCGCTGGCGGTGTGATCCAGTGCACCGGCACATTCACTGGCACCGGTATTGTTGAAACCCGAACCGCAAATCCCAGCACCAAGGTCACAGCGCCGCTGGACCTTGAAACCGATACATCGACTGTCATCGATACATCTGCAGCAAACCGCCATGGCATCACGGTCAAAAGCCTGGGGGCCACAGGCGATAGCGGGCGCCACGCAACCCTCACACATAGCTCCGGGCGAGGTGAACAGGGCCACGCTTCCGGCAATATTACAGTCGACAGCGCCGGTGAAATCTCCACGACCGGCAACGACGCCATCGGCATCTTCGGCTTAGCCATTGCAGGAAACGGCGGACGGGGCGGAAACGGCAGCAAGGTCTTTGCCAGGTCCGGGAGTGATGGTGGCGCAGGCGGTAACAACTCCAGCGTCACGGTCAGGCTCGAAAACTCCGGATCGATTACAACATCCGGAAGCACATCCCATGGGATATCGGCCCAAAACCATGGCGGTGTCGGCGGAGATGGCGGGAGCGAAGGTGGCTTCATCGGTATTCCAACCGGCGGTGGTGGAGGTGGTGGCGACGGCGGGGTCGCCGGTGCGGTTGAAATCACGAACGATGGCACAATCACCACAAACGCCGCCCACTCGGCAGGCATTTTCCTCCACAGCGTCGGTGGCTTCGGTGGCGCAGGTGCCAGCAGCGCTGGGTTCATCGGCTATGGTGCCAGCGGTGGCAGCGCAGGCGCCGGTGGGACCGTAACCGCAACCAACCGCAACACCCTGCAAACGCACGGGGACCACTCCATCGGCATCTACGCTCAAAGCGTCGGCGGCGGTGGCGGGCGAGGCGGCAATGGCGCTGGGATCGTCGGGCTCGGCGGCGTCGGAGGCTTTTCTGGCAACGGCGGAACCGTGAACGTGACAAATCGGGCAGCCAGCGGCAATCCGCTTGACGCCCGTGTCATGACGTCCGGCATTGATGCGGTCGGCATCTTCGCTCAAAGCGTCGGCGGCAGTGGCGGCGATGGCGGAGACAGTGCCGGGCTTGCAGCCATCGGCGGGACGGGTGCCCATGGCGGCGTCGGTGGCGCTGTCGCGGTTGATAACCACGGCAGCATCATCACAACCAACAAAGGCGCTGTCGGCATTCATGCCCAAAGTGCCGGTGGCGGCGGCGGCCGCGGTGGCTCGGCGGCAGGCTTTTCCTCCTTAGGTGGAGACGGCGGTGCGGGCGGCGCTGCAAACAACATCGACCACGGAGGCGGCGTAAGGGTCGCGAACGCAACCAACGCCGTGGTCTCCACGGCTGGCGACGACGCTGACGGGATCTTCGCCCAGAGCGTCGGCGGCGGGGGCGGCTCTGGCGGCAACAGCGTCGGCGTCGCACCAGGCTTCAGCCTTGCCATCGGCGGCAGGGGCGGTCGCGGTGGAGATGGCGGAACAGTCACCCTGACCGACTGCACAACCATCGGTTTGAGCACCGCCTGTGAAACAGTCAACACCGGCACCATAACCACGGCAGGGGACAGGTCACACGGCCTGCACGCGCAAAGTGTCGGCGGTGGCGGTGGTAAAGGTGGCTTCGCAATTGCCGCCGCAGCAGGTCCCATCGCAGCCGCCGCATCATTCGGCGGCCGAGGCGCAGGCGGCGGGAAGGGCGGCGTCGTGAATGTCTCGTCCAACAGCAACATCACCACATCCGGCAACCATTCCTTCGGCATCTCGGCGGAAAGCATCGGTGGCGGTGGCGGCTCGGGCGGCTTTGCCATTTCAGGCACGGCATCCGAAGGTCCGTCACTGTCCTTCGCCATGGGCGGTAGCGGCGGCTCGGGCGGCAGCGGTGAGAATGTCAGCCTGACCGCACTCGGCCAGATCACAACATCCGGTTTGATCTCCCACGGCGTTTTCGCGCAAAGCGTCGGCGGCGGGGGCGGGAACGGCGGCTTCGCCGTGACAGCAGCATTGAGCGAAACCGTGGCGCTTTCAGCAGCATTCGGCGGAAGCGGTGCGGGCGGTGGTGCGGGCGGAAACGTCGATGTCACGACCAACGGAATGATCACCACCCGCGGCAACCTTTCGAATGCCATCCATGCGCAGAGCATCGGCGGCGGCGGTGGACACGGCGGCTTTTCCGTCGGTGCAGCACTCACTTCAGGTGCACCCGCTGGATCATTTGCATTGGGCGGGTCTGGCGGCGGTGGCCAGAGCGCTGGCACAGTGGACGTCACCAGCAATGGCGCCATCCTGACTTCAGGCGATAGTTCCTATGGGATTTTTGCACAAAGCCAGGGCGGCGGCGGCGGCTCGGGGGGCTTTTCCGGAGCGTTCTCCGGCACGAGTGGGAGTGGCGTTGATGTCGGGGTCAGCATTGGCGGTTCCGGCAGCACGGCTGGCCACGGTTCAGCGGTGACAGTCACGTCCAACGGAACCATCACGACAACCGGTCAACATGCCAGCGCCCTGATCGCACAAAGCATCGGCGGCGGCGGCGGCCACGGTGGCTTTGCCCTCAGCATGTCCGCCTCAACGGGCAATTCCCCAAGTGGCGCTGTGTCCATCGGCGGTGGCGGCGCAGGCGGCGGCAACGGCGGCAACGTCTCCGTGACGACAAACAACACGATCTCAACGGCTGGCATACGCGCTTACGGCATTGAGGCCCAAAGCATCGGCGGCGGAGGTGGAACTGGCGGGTTCGCCTTGGCCGGCACCTTGTCAACATCGAGCGGATCAAAAAACCTGTCGTTGTCCATAGGCGGCGCAGGCGGGCCCGGCCGCGATGGGGCCATGGTGGACATCACCACCAACGGTTCAATCACGACAGCCGGTGCTGATGCCGTCGCTGTATTTGCTCAATCCATCGGCGGTGGCGGTGGCAATGGGGGCATGTCTTTTTCTGGCTCGCTATCCGGCAATATTTCCAAAAATGCAGACGTCACAATCGGCGGCAATGGCGGAGCGGGTGGCGACGGTGGAACCGTGACCATCACTACGAACGCACGACTTTCGACAACAGGTGACCGCGCCCACGGCATCCACGCACAAAGCATCGGCAAAGGCGGAGGCAGCGGCGGCAGCGCGCTTGCAATCGACCTGACAAACGGCGGACAAAACACCCAGGTCAACGTGGCCGTAGGCGGCAATGGCGGCAGCGGCGGGACAGGCAACGCCGTGAATGTGTCAGCGCTTGGTGGCGTATCGACCACCGGTTACGAGGCCAATGCGGTCTACGCCCAAAGCATCGGCGGTGGCGGTGGTAATGCCGGCTCGGCAGGAACAGCAGGTATTGTTTCAGCAGCCGGCGGCACCGGCCGCGCGCTTCAAATCGGCGTCGATATCGGTGGCACGGGTGGGACAGGCGGAACCGCAAACGCCGTAACCGTCAGCACGGCAGGCCTTATCACGACGCTGGGTGACGCATCTCACGGCATCCAAGCACAAAGCATCGGCGGTGGCGGTGGTCGCGGCGGCGCGGCAAACTCGTTTTCCTTCTTCACACCGGGTGGCTCGGGAGGCAACAAAGCCGATAACAAGAGCCTCAATGTCTCGGTGGGCGGCAAGGGCGGCTCCGGCAACCATGCAGGAACTGTTACCGTTACCAACCAGGCAGATATTGTCACCCGAGGCGCGGATGCTTACGGCATCTTCGCGCATTCGGTCGGCGCTGGCGGGGGAGAAGGTGGACACGCTGGCCACGCTGCTCCAATCACCATTGCCGGTCAGAACACGCTGCCTCCAGGCGTCGATAACATCAAATTCTTTAAAAACGTCAGGGTCGCGGTTGGCGGTTCCGCAGGGGCAAGCGGCGATGGCAACATCGTCAACGTGATCAGCGGCGACCGGGCATCTGGAACCGCCAAGTCCATCACCACATTCGGCGATGGGTCGTTCGGCGTCTTCGCACAATCCATCGGTGCCGGTGGCGGCATTGGCGGATACGGCTCCACAGGAACGCTGGGGACATTTGCAATGGGCGGAGCCGGTGGTGCAGCCGGCAATGGCGCAGCCGTCACCGTCGATATGCTGGGAGACGTCACCACAAGCGGTGAAAGTGCGCACGCCATCCATGCTCAGAGCATCGGCGGCGGAGGTGGTGTCTCAGGCGCGATCAAACGCGGCTATGCCAACGTTGGTATCGGCGTCGGCCTGCAACAGACCGGCGGGAGCGGCGGCGATGGCGGCACCGTCGCGGTCGCATCAACAGGCACAATTCAAACCAATGGTTTGGCGTCCTTTGCCATTCTCGCCCAGTCCGTAGGAGGTGGCGGCGGCGTGCTCGGCGATCAAGGCACCGGTTTGGCGTTCTTGGGCAGCGTCGGCGGAACGGGTCAATCAGGCGACGTCACCGTCACACATGACGGCGCCATCATGACGGCGGGCGATTTCTCGACCGGTATCTTCGCCCAATCTGCAAGTGCAGCTGCCACCGGTCATGTCCAGGTCACCTTGAACGGCACCGGCCTTCAGACAACCGGGGCCGACGCAGATGGCATCTTTGCCCAGAGCACTGGAACAGGAAGCAAAGTCTCGGTCATCGCCAATGCAGATGTCCAGACCATCGGCCTGGACAGCACGGCCATCACCATGGACGGGGCAGCAACCACACCGCTTGACCTTACTATCGGCAATGCGGACATCATCGGCGGGTCAGGCACCGGAACGGCGGTCAGCTTCATCGGTGGCGGCACCAACATCATCACGACAGCAGGTGCTATTTCGGCACTCAGCGGCAACGCGATCCTTGCCACGAGCGGCAACGACACCATCGACAACACAGGGTCCATCACCGGCAACATCGACCTTGGCACAGGCATCAACGCCATCTTCAACCGTCCGGGCGGACGCCTCCTGAACAACACCAACATTGCACTTGACGGCGGTACTCTCACAAACGCTGGAGACATCTCGCCAGGCGGCACCGGCACCGTTGGAACCACCAACATCACCGGCAACTATGTGCAGACATCAACAGGCCGCTATCTCGCCGACGTGGACTTTTCCAGGCTCACCTCCGACCAGATCAACGTCACCGGCATGGCTGATTTGAACGGTGAACTCGTCGTCAATCTTCAGCAGCTTGAAGACGGCAGTGCTGTCACAATCCTGACCGCAGACGGGGGTGCCGCCCTGTCTGGCATCAACGTCGCAGACACACTCGCCCTCAATTACGGGATCGTCGTTGATGGCAACGACGTCAAGC
The DNA here is from genome assembly GCA_039819785.1 of Pseudomonadota bacterium. Taxonomy (GTDB): domain Bacteria; phylum Pseudomonadota; class Alphaproteobacteria; order Rhizobiales; family Hyphomicrobiaceae; genus JBCBRD01. Next base: position 58,321 of record JBCBRH010000012.1, read on the forward strand.
TGACTGTCGATTACAACTTCGACATCGCAGGTCTGTCTCGCAACGAAGACGCCGTCACACAGTACATCAACCGGGCCCTGGACGCTGGCGCATCAGATGCCCTGAACCCATTCCTGGTCGCGCTTGGCAGTCTTACCGATCCCGCAGCTTTCGAAGCCGCCGTCGCAGCCCTCGACCCGGAAAAACACCTCTCGGACACAACAGCGTTTTATGACGGTGCCGGTCGCTTCACCGACAAAGTCATGAGCTGTGCCGTCCACTCCGGACCGAATGCAGCCATCGCGGAAGGACAGTGCAACTGGGCACGCGTCACGCAGCGTCGCATCCGTCAGGACGAGACCAACGAAACCGTTGGTTATGATCAAAACACAAGCGAATTTGCTGGCGGCATGCAGGTGGCGATCGCACCGAATTGGCGTCTTGGTGGCGCTGTCGGCTTCAATACAACCACCAGCAACAACGCCACCTACTCCAGCGACGGCAATTCCTATTCAGGTGGCGCAGTCCTGAAATATACGCAGGGGCCTTGGCTGTTTGCAGGGGCCGTCACCGTTGGCCATCAGGAAACCGAAGGGCAACGACTGATTAACTTCCCAGGTAGCCCACTGATAGCCCAGAGCGACTCGGACGCGTCCTATGTCAGTGGTCGTTTCCGCGCGGCTTATCTGATCGACCGCGGTCAGTTCTACGCCAAGCCAATGCTGGATTTCGATATCACGCAACTTCACCAGGATGGCTTTCAGGAGACCGGCGCAGGTGCCGTATCCGCAATCATCGAAGGCTATGACGAAACGCTCTACACCATCAGGCCGGCCCTGCAGATCGGCACGACCATCGGGCTTGGCCAGACACGGATTGTCCGCCCGTTCCTTGAAGCCAGCGTGGCCTTCCATCCCGAGAGTGACCTGATCCTGCCGGTGCGCTTTGCTGGCGCATCGGCATCTGCAGATCCATTCCAGATTAAAAGCAGCATCAACGAGACCGTCTTCGGAATAGCTGGTGGCCTGGATATGGTCTCAGAGGACGGCGTCAACTTCGCGCTCCGCTATGACACGGAGTTCAATGACGATCATGTCTCCCACTCCGGGAGCTTTAAGATGTCGATCGACTTCTGATCAGACTTGGAACGCACACCAGCGCCCCTCACCTCAAAACACAAGCAAAAAAACCAGCGTTCCAGATGATGGAACGCCGGTTTTTTCTATGCCTTGAACTGAGCCGCCAACGACACGTTTTGCTCGGTGGTGCGCCACCGAAAGACCCTCAAAACATCATCAAACGGTTTTAGATTTTCTGCACTGCATCTCCAAATCCGGACAGCGGAACAGGAATACTCATGGTCTTTTTTTGCAGGTTCTGGAAGCTGATCGTCAGCCGGCTGCCGGACTTCAGCTTTGACAGCAATGCGGTGTCGATCGGATGACCCGCATAACAACCTGACTGATCACACGTCTGCACGGCCAATTGCTTGGCTGCATCGTCGTCGACTTTCAAGGAAAGACCACCTGGGAGAAACAGCCCATGCGGAAGCTGGATCAGCATGGCCAGGTTTTTGTCACCAGATGGCTTGCTGACGGCAACCGATAACAGCCGCTGGCGCGTCTTCGTGATGAAGATGTTTTGCGTCGCCCGGCAGACCAGACCTTGTCCCGGGTTGTTGCACTGGACCGCCCATCCAGCCCCAGGGGGCACTGCCGCTTGGCCTGCGTTCGCCCCTGCATCAGGCTCTTTAACTTTGCTCGACTTGCTAATGGCCGGCCCGGCCATCAGGGCCAAAGACAGTGCCGCAGCAACCGCACTGCCGACCCCGATGTAGCGCGTGTTGGAACGCATTGGTCCGTCTCCCCCAATCAGTTTGATGACAAACGGTAGCAACTTGGCAGTCTGGATCAATGCGGGCGGGAGGCGATTGAGGCGCCCTCCACAACAAACCCGACGCATTCTGACGACCCGTCATCCCAGCGTGGCAAGCGGGCACCAAAGCAGCGTGATCGGTGGGGCACTTGGCAGCAAGAAGACCCGGAACGGCTCTGCAAACACGACCGCCCAGACGTCTCTGCCTGCCGCACATGTCAAATGTGAGGTTTGTAACCTATGTCTCCGGAACGGACCGAAATGCGTTGGCGATCCCGCCAGGATTCGAACCTGGGACCGTCCGCTTAGAAGGCGGATGCTCTATCCAGCTGAGCTACGGGACCGTTGGGGTGCGTCCGGGAATAGAAATAATCGATTGCGCCGTGCTTTGAAACCTTTTCGAGACACGGCTATACGGAGGTGTGGACCGCCATGCCCCATCGCGAGCTGAAGGACAAACGATGACGCCATACCTTGGGAGCCCGGGACCAACGCCGCGGGTCTGACGCTTATTCAGCCGGTCAATCTTTTTGGGCAATCCCTGTTGATCCGCGACACCGCAACCAAAACGGTGGGGAAAGCACTGGTCGAACGGCATTGAAACGCACGCATCGCACGTTCAACGGCAGCGACGTCATCACCTGCGATGAAGCACGTTAGTGCGTCCAACGCCCGATGCGGCCAAATTTAAAATTGTCAGCATAGGTTTTGCGGATCGGTTTGCGGATCTTAGGCTCAACGACACGGAATGCGAGGCCATTGCGCCGCGCGTAGTCGATCGCCTCTTCTTTGCTATCGAACTCCAGGCGGATTTGAGCCGCCATATCGCTCGAACTTGTCCAACCCATCAGTGGCTCAATTGAGCGAGCCGATTGCGGTTCATGTTCCAGGACCCATTCCTTGGTCTTGGCCTGTCCAGACTGCATCGCCGTCTTGGCCGGTCTATAGATCCTCGCCGCCATTATATGGGATCCCAATTTGGTGCCAACCGTTGTGCGTCAACGAACGCGCAAGCATCGGTAGACACATCGCCGGTCGTCTGATCAACCGATCATAACCTCCCAACTGAGAGGAATGGTCGGGGCTGGGGGATTCGAACTCCCGACCCCCTGCTCCCAAAGCAGGTGCTCTACCAGGCTGAGCTAAGCCCCGATGCCAGACGAGTTGCGTTAGTGCCGTCTTCGCCAACAAACGTCAAGATGGCATAATCTCCAAACCGGCAACAAAATGAAATTTCCAATTAGGCGCTTACGTGCCCCTGACGACCTGCCCCGGTGACTGTGGTGCCAACCATCAATGACACCCGTTGCCCAGCTTCAGCGCCCAGCCGTTCTAAAATGCCTGTGCACCACCTGATCACCGGCACCAATCCCAAGGCGTTCAGCTTCACCACCTGGAATTTCCAAAACCGCCGTCACCTGCGCACCTGCGCGGATCACGGTCTCGGAGTGGGGTTCGGTATTGGCCTCGACCCGATGAATGCTGCCGTCTACTCGAATGAATATCATGTCCAGCGGGATGTAGGTATTCCGCATCCACATGCTCAGATCGCTGGCTTCATCATAGGGAAACAACATGCCCGTCATGGGGGCAAGGGTCCTGCGGAACATCAAGCCAACAGCTTTCTGACGATCGGTCTCGGCGACTTCCACATCAAAGCGATAGGTTGTTGTAGACGTGACAATTTCCAAGACCTGCCTCGCGGCCTCCCCGGCTCTTGCCTCCCCGGCGACCGCGTCACCAGCAAGTGATAGTGGCAATACGCGAGCAACGCCCCAAGCACCGCCACGATCCACATTGGACGAGAAACCAGCCAGGAACAAAACAGCAGACCCCGACACTGCGAACCCGGCCAAGAGCACCCCAACCAACCACAGACGCATAAGCCATCAGCCTCCAGCAAAACAAAAAGCGGCGGAAGCCGAAGCTCCCGCCGCTTTAAAACATTACCTACAATAAGGCCGCAATAGACCTCAGTGAGAAGTCGTTGGCCGTGTTGGCACACCGTCGGGGCGAAGTTCAGCTGCCATGCAGCCTTTAGAACCGTAACCCCAGCGCACCTGAACGATCTGCCCAGGGCGCAGTTCGGTGAACCCGAAGCGGCGCAATGTTTCCATATGAACAAAGATATCCGCCGTGCCTTCGCCACGGGTCAGGAACCCGAAACCGCGTACACGGTTAAACCATTTGCAGATGGCCCGCTCCCAATCGCTCTCCGGCTGCACGATGACGTGCGTCCGTTGTGGAAGAGCAGATGGGTGAATTGCCGTGCTTTCGTCCATCGACAGGACCCGGAAGGCCTGCATGCCTTTCGGACGCTTCATGACCTGGCAGTGAACCCGGGCACCTTCATACGCGGTCTGATAGCCACCAGCCCGAAGGCATGTGACATGCAGCAAAACGTCTTCCAGTCCATTATCGGGAACGATAAAACCGAACCCCTTGGAAGCGTCGAACCACTTGATCGAACCAGCGATTTCAGAGACTTCCAGTCCGGCTTCCTGCATCTTTTCGAGCGTTTCCTCAGCAGGAATCTCAAAAGGTAGGTCAGGAAAATACTTAGAGTCAGCCATTGATAACCCCCGCCACACTCTGGCTTACGATTGCGTGAACTTCACTCGTGTCAACGTCTGAGTGGGAGGCTCCAGTTTCGCCCTCTGTCCCCTCGTCCTCAGCGTTAACCAAACCTTACTTATTCGCCGCCCCAAGGAAAGGTCCAAACTGCAACAGCTAGATGACGACCCGACACAGCCACACCGCCTTTAGCATGCAGACCACACCTAACACCATGAAAACATTACCTATATCGGCCTTGTGCACAGACCGGAAAGGAGCTGTTAGTGAATGGGTCTCAGCTGCAATACACGGGTTGCAAGGACGCTTTGACGGCCCAGTGTATCCTCCGATGATTCGATCGGCGAGCCTTACGGCGGTCACAAAACGATTCGCGCACATGCGATTTGCTGCTCACACCCATGAGACTTATATCAGGGTCAACCGGCGCCAGGATCAACCGACATGGATGAGCCGGATTTAAGGAACCGCAGATCGAACTGAAGCGCCTGGCGAACCGGCGCGCAGATGCGCGGTTCTAAGGTCCCTCACCACCAACCCAACTCAATAAGTCAGGTCAACATGCGATATCTTCACACCATGGTCCGGATCAAGGACATCGATCAAAGTCTCAAATTCTACTGTGATGGCTTAGGCATGCGCGAAGTGCGGCGCATGGACAACGAACAAGGGCGCTTTACTCTGATCTTTCTGGCAGCCCCCGAAGATCGGCGCGCCGCAGCCGAAACCTCCGCGCCACTTCTGGAACTGACCTACAATTGGGACCCTGAAGATTACGATGAGGGCCGCAACTTTGGTCATCTCGCCTTCCAGGTCGATGACATCTACGCCATCTGCCAGGACCTCAGCGACAAAGGCATCACCATCAACCGGCCTCCGCGGGACGGGCGCATGGCGTTCATCCGCTCACCGGACAACATCTCGATCGAGCTGCTTCAGAAGGGCAGCGCAAAATCGCCAGCCGAACCCTGGGTTTCGATGGAAAATACGGGCAGATGGTAAAAATGAATGGTAACGCCCGCCTCGCCTCAGGTTTCAACGCCGAAGCGGCTAGGATTTTCCGCGCCAAACAAGAATAACCGCGATTAAAGTAATAACATTACAAAGCCAAGTAATAACATTACATCAGCTAGGGGCTAATGGACCGCATCAGAAGAAATGTGCATCAAACGGGTGACAAATCTCTGCTCAAGGCCCACATATAGTGCAGGCCAGCGGCGTTATCCCACCCATCGGAGCGTCACACTGGCTCGGATGCAGCTTCATTGAAGTAAATGAAAGTATGCATCCCAGAAAAGCGGTAGGCCATAAAGTCTATCGGGAGAAATTACTGGAGAAGACAGAATGAAAACTTGGAACAAGCCACAGGTTCGTGAACAAGAAGTCGGCCTCGAAGTCACAAGCTACCTGCCAGCAGACATCGACATCATCTAACCCGTGATGATCGACCCGGACTTTAAACGTGTAGAGTTCGGGAGCGGCGGTCTTCACAGGCCGCCGCTTTTTATTTTGGGCTTCAACCCGACGGTCGTGTAGAGATGTGCAACATCGAACGGCGACCCTCCGGTCGCTGAAATCGACATGCCAGCGCTGGCCAAGGTCAGGGCGGCGCGGACCAACTAAAATCGAATTGTGCGTGAACCAGCCGACAAAGAGCCGGTCGCGCTACGTGGAAACAAACAACCAGGGATGAGGAATGCACATCAAGGTGCTGGGATCAGCTGCAGGCGGCGGCTTCCCGCAATGGAATTGCAACGGAACAATGAGCGCCAGGGTTCGGGCTGGTGAAGCCGGGCTTGCCCCGCGGACCCAATCGAGCCTGATGGTCAGTGCGGATGCGACGCACTGGGTTCTACTCAACGCCTCGCCGGACCTTCGTCAGCAGATCAACGACACGCCGCAGTTGTGGCCGGCGAAGACCGCGGGTCTGCGCTCGTCCCCGATCGAGGCTGTCATACTCACCAATGGCGACGTGGATCACATCATTGGTCTGATTAACCTGCGCGAAGGTCAGGCCTTCAAGCTCTATGCATCCGACCGGGTGATGACGACGCTGAACGCCAACTCGGTCTTCAATGTCCTCAATTCAGACCACGTCGAACGCCGGCCGTTGGCCATGGATCAAGACATCGCCATCGAAGGTGCATCCGGTCAAACCGGTATTACGATCCACGCTTTTGATGTCCCGGGAAAAGTTGCGCTCTACCTTGAGGACGCATCGAAAGGCGAGAATTTCGGAACCCAGGCTGGCGACACCATCGGCTTGAAAATTACAGACATCAACACCGGTAAGGCGTTCTACTACATCCCCGGTTGCGCAACGGTCGACGCACCCCTGGCAAAACGTTTGCAGGGTGCAGATCTGGTTTTCTTCGACGGCACGCTTTTCACAGACACCGAAATGATCGACCAGGGGTTATCTCACAAGAGCGGTAAGCGCATGGGCCACATGAGCATGTCCGGCCCGGAAGGGTCGATGGCAGCCTTCGAAAAACTCGACGTCAAACGCCGGGTTTATGTCCACATCAACAATTCCAACCCAGCGCTCGATGACAACAGCCCCGAGCGCACCGAAGTGACGAACGCCGGTTGGGAAGTCTCGTTTGACGGTATGGAGATTACATTATGAGCGCATCCAGAGCCGCCGTTCTGGCGCAAGACACACACCACACGTCAGCCCCAACCCGTCAGCAGGATGACCGTCTCTGGTCCCATGACGAATTCGATGCTGCCATCCGGGCCGTCGGAGCTGCCCAGTACCATAACAAGCATCCCTTCCACCACTTGCTCCACGGCGGCAAGCTGACACAACAGCAAGTGCAGGCTTGGGCTCTGAACCGGTATTGCTATCAGTCCGCAGTCCCTCGCAAGGACGCCGCCTTCATGGCCCGCACCCACGACCACGCACTGCGCAAGGAGTGGATGCACCGGATGCTCGATCACGACGGATACGGTGAAGAGGTCGGTGGCATCGAAAGATGGCTGGTACTGACAGATGGCCTCGGCCTCAGCCGCGATTATGTCATTTCACGACAAGGTGCTCTGCCCGCAACGAAATTCGCCGTCGAAGCCTACGTCAACTTTGTTCGCGAACAGCCTCTCACGATCGCCGTTGCGTCATCCCTGACAGAACTGTTTGCGCCCAAAATTCACAAAGAACGCATCTCGGGCATGTTGGAAAACTATGACTTTATCGACGACAAAGTCATGGCCTACTTCAAGCGCCGCTTGAACCAGGCGCCGCGCGATTCCGACTTCGCTCTCAAATACATTAAAAAGCACGCCGCCACCCGCGCCGAGCAGGAAGCCTGCGTGGAAGCCGTGCGTTTCAAGTGCAACGTTTTATGGGTGCAGCTCGACGCGCTCTACCATGCCTACGTGGAACCAGCCAACATCCCGCCAGGTGCATTCCGCCCAGGTGAAACACCTGAAGCGTATGCTTGAATGGAGACCGAAGATGGCTGAACCCGGACCGCATGTGCGCACCCGAGCGATCATCGTGGCCACGACCAAACCGTCGATGCCCCGGCACATTAAGCTTCGCCATGACGAAGGGCGTGGCCGTTGGCTGATCCTGGCACCGGAACGGGTGTTCGAACCCGATGACGTTTCGGTCGACATCCTAAAAGCGTGTGATGGCGAACGATCCGTCAAGGATATCGCCGACAGCCTCAGCGAAGCCTACCAGGCGCCAGCTGATGTAATTTTAGTTGATATCATCGAGATGCTTCAGGATCTCGCCGACAAGGGAGTAGTGAAAGCATGAACGAAATGGCCCCCCGTCCGCTCACCGCGCCGACGGACGAAAACGCAAACTGCGCGCGTGCACCTATTGGCCTGCTTGCCGAACTCACGCACCGCTGCCCGCTGCAGTGTCCCTACTGTTCAAACCCCGTGGATCTCGAAAAAGCCAACACCGAACTGACCACCGAAGAATGGCAATCGGTCATGCGGCAGGCCGGAGAACTTGGCATCCTCCAGATCCACCTGTCCGGTGGCGAACCAGCTGTCCGTCGAGACCTGGAGGATATCGTCGAGACAGCTGCGGAATCGGGCCTCTACACAAACCTCATCACCGCTGGCGTCACCCTGACGCGTGAACGGCTCGAACTGCTGCGCGACAAAGGCCTCGACCACGTTCAACTGTCTATCCAGGACGCCGACCCTGTGAACGCTGACCGCATCGGGAATTACAAAAACGCGAGCGCGAAAAAGCGGGACGTCACCAAATGGGTCCGCGAGTTGGACATGCCACTGACCATCAACGCACCGCTGCACCGCCAGAACATTGAAAACCTGCCGGCAATCATCGACTACGCAGTTGAGTCTGGTGCCGGCCGGCTGGAAGTCGCCCACATCCAGTACTATGCCTGGGCGCTGGAAAACCGCGCAGCCCTCATGCCGACACGCGCGGCCTACAACAAAACAGCCGAGATCGTTGCCGAAGCGAAAGAACGCTTAAAGGGCATTCTTGTCATCGACTTCGTGGTTCCAGACTACTACGCGAAATATCCCAAACCCTGCATGGGCGGTTGGGGTCGTGGCATCATGAATGTCACGCCATCAGGCAAGGTTTTGCCCTGCCACGCAGCAGAGTCGTTGCCAAACCTTGAGTTTGACAATGTCCGCGATCGTCCGCTGGCCGATATCTGGCTGAACGGGCAAGCGTTCAACATGTACCGCGGCACCGACTGGATGAAGGAGCCATGTAAGTCGTGCGACCGTCGCGAGATCGACTTTGGTGGTTGCCGTTGCCAGGCGTTGGCTCTGACTGGTGATGCAGCCAATACCGATCCGGCGTGTTCCAAGTCTGAACACCATGCTGAATGGGCAGCCGTCGCGGGCACGGAATCGGCTAAAGAGGCTCCTGATTTCATCTATCGTCGTATTGGCGGATTGGATATCACACATAAAGGTGGAACGAATTGACCCGTCGCTGACTTATCCATTGCGGACAGAAACGGAACAGGCGACAACGTCAATACAGTGCAGCAACTGGAGCAGTGGCCGCGTTTACCACATTAAAAACGCTGGACTTTTTCTCGAAATCGGGTCGTATTCACCGTCGGTTCAGGAGAAAGTCGCCACAATCCTCTGCGACTGTCCGGTTTTTGCAGAACCGCAATCATCAAACGACCGTGAGGGAGACTTCTACGAATGCTCAAGAAACTAATGATCGCAACACTCGCTGCTGCTGCACCAGCCCTGATGCTTGCACCATCCATGGCATCTGCGCAGGACATCGAAGCCGGTAAAAAAGTTTTCAGAAAATGTAAAGCCTGCCACGCTGTCGGTGAAGGCGCCAAAAACAAAGTCGGCCCACAGCTGAACGGTGTCGTCGGACGTAAGTCAGCCGCCATCGAAGGGTACAAATATTCGAAGGCCATGGCGGAAATCGGCCTGACTTGGGATGAGGCAACGCTGGACAAGTACCTGGAAGACCCCAAGGGTCTCGTCAAAGGCACGAAGATGATTTACCGCGGCCTGAAGAAAGAAAAAGACCGCAAAAACATCATCGCATATCTTGCGACATTTGATGCCGAGGGCAAACAGGCTGCTGCAGCGACGCAGTAACGGTGATCTTCGACTGACGGCGCGGCACTCATGGCGCCTCTGCACGCACTGTTGAAATGACTATCAGGCCGTGGTCCAGGATTGGAGCGCGGCCTTTTCCGTGTTGCACGGTCGGGTCTGAAACCGTCCCGTCTATCCAGGCGCCAACGAACCCGGTCTTCACGTGTCGCGTTTCAGCCTGTTAAAGCCTCAATGCCCTCGCGCCCGACTTTCGCAGCCCAATGCGCCAGCGGCTTACCATTCAAAACAAGACCCGGCGCCACATCCATCAGCGGAATCAAGACAAACGCGCGCTCCGTAATATGCGGATGCGGCACTGTTAGAACATCATCGGATAGGCACACACCGGAATAGACCAGGACATCGAGATCAATGACCCTCGGTCCCCATTTCACAGTCCGCTCACGCCCCATCTGCAGCTCAACCTCCAAACACCGCTTGAGAAGGTCATGCGGTTGGAGTGATGTCTGAACAGAAAAGCAGGCATTCGCAAACCAGTCCTGATCCGTTATTCCCCACGGCGGTGTCTTATAAACCGGTGAACTTTCGACCAGTTGAAGGTCGTCGGTTTCACACAGTAGACGCGTTGCCTTCGCGATGTGTGAAGCCTTATCGCCGATGTTGGAGCCAACCGCGATGACGGCGTTATACTCCGCCCCGTCCGGGAACTTTGTCATGCTTTGGTGATCCCGAACGGTCCCGTTGCGCGCGCCATCAGTCGTATTTGATATACGAAAACCGCATGTCGTCTTGTGGGGTGCCTTCAAGCGAATTGTCGGCTTCGGATCCAGGCTGCCAGCCCACAACCTCTTCGATCTTCTTGGCCAGGAACAGGTCTTTATCCGTGATGCCTTTGGCCGAATGGGTCTGCAGTCGTACTTCCACCCAGGCATAAGACGCAGTGATATCAGGATGATGCCAAGCCGCTTCCGCCAGATGACCAACAGTGTTCACGACCATCAGGGTCCCTTTCCAGCTGTTTGTCTTGTAGGTGCGCCGCACCCAGCCATCCTCCAGACGCCACTTGGGACAATGCTCCGCAAGCCACGCAGACACGTCGGCTTCACTCATTGCAACTTCGCGCTCACTCGCCATCTCGACCTCAATGTTGGTGTAATCCGTGTTGCGGCAAACAACACCTATTCGACTTTCGCGGCAAACCCAAATACATAAAGAGAGGCATGGCACGGATCGGAAATCACCGCCGGTGAAACCCTGTTCCGTTCGCAACCAGCACATGCCAAAAAATCAACATCCGCCAACCATTGAAGCCCCAGATCAAGCAAGACATGTCCTCGCTCGCGTCCCAAGGCACAACCCGAACAACCGTTTCCATCGATGCACCGGGCCGCCTCCACTTGGGCTTCCTGGACCTCGATGCCACGTTGGGGCGCCGCTATGGCTCAATCGGACTGGCAATCGACCATCCAGCAACACGGCTCACACTCCAACACGTCGAAGTCGCAGGCGGGACGGCAGACACAGTCGAGATCCAAGTCTCCGGTCATGAACCGATCCGCGCCGATAAAGCGCTCCGGGACAGCATCAGGCACCATCAGCTTTCCGGGTCTTTCGCACTGCACATTAATGAAGCGATCCCAGCCCACACGGGCCTCGGGTCGGGCACGCAACTCGCGCTGGCCGTTGGAACGGCCGTTGCGAACATCGCGGCAGACGCTTCAAGCGCTCCAAAAGACGTTGCAAAAGCCCTTGGCCGGGGTGCGCGCTCAGCCATCGGGATCGCAGCCTTCGAACAAGGCGGCTTCTTGATCGACGGCGGACGCGGTCACAGCAAGACCCCCGCGCCACTCGTTTCCCGTCTACCCTTCCCCGAAGACTGGCATGTGTTGTTGGTCATGGATCAAAACGGTGAGGGTGTGCATGGCGATCAGGAATTGAGCGCCTTTGCCAACCTGCCTCCCATGCCGCAAGCAACGGCTGCCCACCTCTGTCACCTGACTTTGATGCGACTTCTTCCAGCCCTCATCGAAGCCGACATCGAAACGTTTGGTCTTGCCATCAGTGAAATTCAAAAAACCGTCGGCGAGCGCTTCGCTCCCCATCAAGGCGGTGACATCTGGGCATCGAAACGCGTTGGCACATTCATGGCCAAACTCGAACATGCCGGAGCCTTCGGAATTGGACAAAGCTCCTGGGGCCCCACCGGTTTTGCATTTACGCCAAACGCAGCGGCTGCCCATAACCTTTCCCGGCGCTTCCAAGGTGCCGCCCACCAGCAAGGTCTCGATGTCGCAATCGTTCGCGGCAGAAACAGTGGCGCCCTCGTCACCAAAAACGGACCCCGCATAGGACAATCAACGACAAACAAGAACCCTATGGAGTTTCGAAAAACATGACGGAAGCCACACCGATCCTGCACATGCTGACGCCGCAAAAACACATGAGCCCGTTCGACATCAACATGGCCGCCGACGCTGGTTACAAGGTCATCGTGCCATACGTGAATGTCGAACTCAGCGAAGTCACCGGCTTGGTTCAAGACGCCATTTTTTCACGGCCGCCCGACTACGGTGTGCGCACCGGCTTCTTCATCGGCGGGAAAGACGCCCTGCTTGCACTGGACATGATGAAAGCAGCCGAAGAAGGACTGGTGCCACCCTTCCAGTTATCGACATTCGCAGACCCCGCGGGCTCCTTCACGACAGCTGCCGCCATGGTCGCTTGCGTTGAAAAAGTTCTGAAGGACAAATTCCGGTGCGATTGGAAAGACTTGCGCGTCGCTGTCTTCGGCGCAACGGGCGTGGTTGGTTTCGCATCATCCGTCATTGCAGCCCTTGAAGGTGCCAAAGTCCAGCTCGTTGCACACCGCGGCATCGAACGCTGCATCAAGAACGCGGACATTTCGCGCGAACGGTTTGGCGTGGAGTTGGAGTCCGTTCCAGGCGAGACCGACCAACAAAAAGCCGACATCATTGCAAATGCTGACGTCGTGTTTGCAGCAGCCGCCGCCGGCGTTCAGGTCCTCTCGAAAGACAACATGAAGGCATCAAAGTCCTTGCTTGTGACAGCCGACGTCAATGCCGTCCCGCCACCCGGCGTTGAAGGAATGGACCTGTTCATGATGGGCGAACTCCTGCCCGAAATGAAAACCACCCACGGCGTCGGACCATTGGCGATCGGCGATATCAAGTACAAGACGGAAGCAGGCCTCTTCAAACAAATGCTCGAGGCCAGCGAACCACAGCACCTCGACTTCCGTCACGCCTTCAACCTTGCGCGTACCTTCGTCGCGTGAGCCATAAACCGGTTTTGATCGCAGGCTTTTCCGGGCGGGCTCTCGCACAGTCCGCCCGGCGTGCCGGCTTCACGCCTTACGTGTTCGATGCCTATGGCGATGAAGACACCGCTGAAGCTGCCAGCAAAAATATCTCCGACCCAAAAATCCTCAGTACGGGTTTCCGTGCCAAGCCAACCATTGCAGCGTTGTCCATCCTTAAAGACGCAACAGGCGACCCCAATCCACCCCTCGTCTTAGGGGCAGGATTTGAACAATCACCCAAGCTGATCGCAGCGCTAGAAGCACAGTTTGACGTCAGAGGCTGCTCGGCAAAGACGGTTGCAACTGTCAAGGATCCCAAATCGTTCTTTGGCATCCTGCACGATCAGGGCATCGCATACCCAGCCACCCTGACTGACCAGCACATCGAAGCAAAACCTGAGCACGACAATGATGCTGGCGAACCGCGCGACCCTGAGAAAACCTGGTTGTCGAAGCGAATAGGCGGCATGGGCGGTCTGCACATCGACGTCATCGAACCAGATACACCGCTCGCCTCGCGGCACTATGCGCAAGAACGCCTTTCAGGTCTGTCAATCTCGGCAACGGCACTTGCAGCGGACGGTCATCAGGCGTTTGCCTTCACACAATCCTGGATAAAGCCAACCGGCGACATGCCCTTTCGCTACGGCGGCGTGGTGGGCAGTGTATCGCCTGACATCGAATTGGAAACACATCTAGTCGACACCATGACCGCCCTGGTCAAAACGTTTGAACTGAGAGGCATGGTCTCGTTTGATTTTATTGTCCGCGAAGGAGAAGCCTTCCTACTGGAAATCAACCCCCGGCCGACGGCCGCGCTAGATGTACTAGACGACGCAAGGGGAACGCTTTTCAAGGCCCATCTGGCGGCCACAGCCGGTGACGGCGCGACAGCCATAAATTTCCTCCAGTCAGACTGGAGCCCAACGACAAAGGCGGCCGCGTACCTTTATGCCGACGCAGGCCCCCTCACAATTCCGCAGGTTGCATGGCCGACCTGGGTGTGTGATCGCCCACGCCAAGGCAACACGATTGCCCACCACGCCCCCATCCTGACGGTCATCAGCGATGGCGACACGCCTGCGGCGGCAGCAAAACGTACGCAACAACGCCTGGAACACATGGCCTACGTAGTGTACGACAGCGCAAAAAAGGGAGACTAGACCACCATGCAGACGACACCAGCCGGCGATGTCTCGGCGCACACGACCACGGACAATCCTCTGGCCGTTGTCAGCATCAACGCCAACGCAGCCCGCATCGTAGACAGCATCGTTGCCAACGCAGACAGCCTCCGGTGCTCTGTATCAACCGGAACGCATGGGGAAATGCTCATCGATTGCGGTGCGGGTGTCATCGGCGGTTTGGAACTCGGTCGCCAGCTCTCCGAAATTTGCATGGGCGGCCTCGGGCAAATCCAAATCCATGCAAACTCTGGCCATGATTCTTGGCCCTTGGCTGTGACTGTCACGTCGACCAATCCGGTCATCGCCTGCCTGGCCAGCCAATATGCTGGCTGGACCATCCAGGACGAAGCCTCTGGCTTTTTTGCCTTGGGCTCAGGACCGGCGCGGGCTGCCTCGCGGGTTGAGCCGTTGTTTGAAGAATTGCAATACGCCGACAACGCGGGCCGCGCGGTACTCGTCATCGAAGGCGACAAACCTCCACCACCTGCCGTCGCGCAATCCGTTGCAGAAGCCTGCGGCATCCAACCCACGCACCTGACAATCCTCTATGCACCCACCTGGTCGCTCGCCGGCGGAGTACAGATCGCGGCACGTGTTTTAGAGGTGTCACTCCACAAGGCGCACGCCCTTCATTTCCCGCTGGACGACATTCTAGATGGCTATGGGACAGCACCCATCGCACCACCCATCCCAGACTTCGTCAAAGCCATGGGACGGACGAATGACGCCATCATCTACGGCGGGCGCATCGGGCTTTACGTCAAAGGAACCGACGAAGCCGCCCACGGCCTTGCTGAAACATTGCCGTCGTCCAGCTCGAAGGGGTACGGCAAACCATTTGCCGATATCTTCGCCGAGGTGGAAGGCGACTTCTACAAGATCGACGCCACACTGTTTTCGCCAGCCGTCGTCCAGGTGACCAACGTGGAGACCGGCAAAACCTTCAATGCCGGCAAAATGGCACCCGAAATTGTCACCAAAAGCTTCAGCGCAAGCTGACGCCCCACCCACTGCCAGCGGACCACCGGAGCAACACAGCGAATGCCAACGCCCCACATCGTCCTGTTTTCCGAGGACGTCGGCGACGAATGGCACTCCGGCGCACTCATCCAGGCTTTCGAAAAGCAAGGCGCCCGCGTCACCCGGGTGGCCCTCGCCAACTGTGGGTTTGACACCCGCAGCCCAGGCGGGCTTACGATCCCAGGCTTTGATGATCGCCTGCCTGATGGGGCATTCGTCCGCGCCATCTCTACGGGGTCCTTGGAACAGATTACCGTCCGCCTCGGCATCCTGCACGCCCTGCAGCATGCCGGGGTCCTCGTCTGGAACTCAGCCGATGCAATCGAACGCTGTGTCGATAAGGCCATGGCACTGCAGTGCTTTCATCGCGGTGGCCTGCCCGTGCCAACCTCGCTGACAACCGAGACACTCGCCAACGCACAGGCGTTTACGTCGCAGTCTGGAAACGATACCGGCGTTGTTCTGAAGCCGCTATTCGGCTCTCAGGGCAACGGCATCAGGCGCATTGCGCCGAACGACATACTCCCACCGGAAGACGATGTGGGCGCGGTCTATCATCTCCAGCACTACCTGCCACCACCAGAGGGCGGGCCATTTTCCGATCTGCGCTTACTCGTGTCAGGGCACCGCGTCCTGGCAGCCATGCAACGGCAAAGCGACACGTGGCCGACCAACGTGCACCAAGGCGGTGCCCCGACGGTTCTGGAGATCACCGACGACCTGGCCGACCTCGCTGTGCGCGCCGCACAGGCCGTCGGCGCAAATTACGCCGGCGTCGATATCATGATGGATGCACACGCCAACCCTCATCTCATCGAAATCAATTCCAACCCGGCTTGGAAAGGCGTCCAATCGGTCACCGGTTGGGACATCGCAGAACAACTCGTAGCCGACTTTCTCAACCGCCAACGTCAAGCCTCCATCGAAACAGCCTTCACATCAGCCTGCGCCAGTGAATTGACCGCCATCAAACCAGGCAACGTCCATATCTTTGCCGACGGCCACCGTATGCGCGTTGAACACTTCGCAAAAAGCGCGTTGGCAGCAGGCCCCCATATCGCAGACCCAGACCGGAGCGTTGGTGGGCGGATCAAGGCTTCCGTGGCCGCCACCGTTGCCGCCGTCGATTGCAACACAAATCTGGGCATCTGCCTGCTCTGTGCGCCACTCGCCAAAGCTGCTGAGGCCCAGACTGCTGGAGAAAAGTCTGCTGGAGATAAGTCCACGCAGGGCGAGGCCAGCAAAGCCAGACCTCAAACCGCAGACGGGCTGCGAAAACGTCTCGACCTTGTCCTCACCGAGCTGACAATCGCCGATGCCAAAAACGCCTATGCGGCAATTCGGCTCGCGTCACCCGCCGGTTTGGGCCGGGCAGCCAGCCAGGACATTAACGCCGCCCCTCGCGTTACACTTCGCGAAGTCATGGCGCTATCAGCTGACCGCGACCGCATCGGTAAAGCTTACACCGACACCTTCGAGGACATCTTCGCACACGGCCTCCCCACCTACACCGAGGCCCTGGCCCGAACAGATGACCCATCAGTGGCCGTATCATACCTGCACATGGTGTTTCTGAGCCGTTTTCCAGACAGCCACATCACAAGAAAGCACGGTTCAGAGGCGGCCAATCACGTCATGACGGAAGCCAGATCTCTGCTTGGCGCAAACCCCTCCCAACTTCTCGCCTTCGATGCAGACCTGAAGCATCGCGGTCTAAATCCCGGCACGACAGCTGACTTTGTGGTCGCCACCGTTTTTGCCCATGAATTGATCAGCCCCACCAGCCGTGCATGCGGGCACGTTTATGCTTGTCTAAAGTCGTAAAACCGGGGTAGGACGACGCGTGCCTGTCTTCGACCCACGTGCTGGGCTCGCAAGGCCCTCTGGCATACCGCTATCTGGCCAACCGGTTCGGGCATATCACCCGTTCGCAGCTAACTGGGATAGTTCCGCTCATCCGTTATTTGGATGTTGTTGACCGGCTGCGGCCAACATTCCAGGCATCCAACATTTTAACCACATCTCACGCTCTGGGAGGAGTTCTCTAATATGGCCAAAATTACAAAAGTCATGGTCGGTGAATCGCTTGTCGGCGATGGCAACGAAGTTGCGCACATCGACCTGATCATCGGCCCTCGCGGATCCGCTGCTGAAACAGCATTCTGCAACAGCTTGACCAACAACAAAGACGGCTTCACGTCGCTTCTCGCTGTCATCGCACCAAACCTGCCCTGTAAGCCAAACACACTGATGTTCAACAAAGTGACCATCAAAGACGCCCGTCAGGCCGTCCAGATGTTCGGCCCAGCCCAGCACGGTGTTGCTAAGGCCGTTCAGGATGCCGTCGCAGAAGGCACGATCCCAGCTGACGAAGCCGACGATCTGTTCATCTGTGTTGGTGTCTTCATTCACTGGGACGCTGCCGACGACGCCAAGATCCAGGACTACAACTACCGCGCCACGAAAGAATCCATTGAGCGCGCAATTGCAGGCAAGCCAACGGCTGCCGAAGTCACGGCGCAAAAGGACAGCGCAGACCACCCATTCGCTGCCAAGTCCTGAAGCGGAAACCATCCAGAGCAGACCGGGTCGAACGACACCGCTCAAACGACAACTGCAAGCACTGCGAGCGTATCAGACCCTTCTACCCCCGCTATGTCGGGGGGCCTGCTTCAGCGATTGGGGCGTATCCTTTCAGGCCGATGGGGCAAATAACCCAGGTCTTGAACCAGTTGAAGTGACCGGTTCTCGCAGAATAAGAAAAGACGGCGGTCCTTTTCGAAAGGCCGCCGTTTTTCGTAGGTCAAAGGGACTGAAGCATTGCGATGTCGGAATGGCTAAGCTCGCCAGCATGCAAAGCGCGCGAGATTAGCACGCCGCAATGGAGACCTGCGATCCGGGCAAAGTCATCCACGCGCACACCCCCGGCAGCCAACACGCTTCGTTCACCTGCGGCTGCCTTGATCGCTTGAAGCCGGGCAAGGTCCACCCCGCCACCAGTCCCGACCTGAGCAAGGTCCATGACGATCACCTGCGCAGGCCACGCATCTGCATCATCAAACACGTCATCAGGCCCGAGCCGGCCCAGCCCTCGATGATCAAGCGACAGCGTAAACTCTCCATTCAAAGCATCGGCAAGTGCGCCATAGTGTGTTGCGCTTGCTAGGATTTCAGTCCCGATAACGGGCATGATGCGGGGGTGGTTGTGCCAGCGCCCCGCTGCCTCGACGTCCGAAAGGCCATCATCCAGCAAGATGCGCACATCCGACAGCGCGGTACTCAGAGCTTCAACCACCGACACCTGCGGCGTCTGCTGCATGATCCCGTCGAGGTCGGCCACGTAGATCACCCCGCAGTCCGGCACCAGTTGGACCAACGCGCGAGCCACATCGATCGGAGCGGCTGTAGCTGGCGCAAGCGGTGTCTCAATAGCCTGATAGTTGACCCGGTCTCCCGCCACCGCGCGCACCACGACGCCATCCTGGATATCGATGACCGGAACAACCAACACCGCTATAAGACTCCCAACCGTTGAAGCATCCCATGCCGCCTCTCAAATCCCAAGACGCGAAGCCCCTATCATGACATCCATCCTCGGCCTCGACATCGGCGGCGCACACCTCAAGGCAGCCGCCTTCCAGGAAGGCCGTCTGATGGAAACCCGCCAGATCGCATGCCCACTTTGGCAGGGCGAGGACAAACTCGACACCGCGCTGGCCGCAATTTCGGATTTAAAGACAGACGGTGCACCCATCGCTGTCACCATGACCGCCGAGTTGTCTGACCTTTTTGACACCCGTCAAGAAGGGGTTCGCTGGATCATCGCCCGGCTGGACCGGGAATTTCCAGCGCAAACCCTCCACATATGGACGTCCAACGGCATTTTTGTATCGCCCCATGAAGCCCGCGATGTCCCCGACACAATCGCCTCAATGAACTACCTCGCCACTGCCCACTTCGCTGCCCATCACGTACCAGATGGCATCATGATCGACATGGGCACCACCACGACCGATCTCATCCCCCTCATCGATAGCAGACCCGTGTTAAGCGGAACATCGGATGCCCAGCGCCTCGCAAACAGCGAGCTGGTCTACACCGGCCTGACACGTACCGCCGTCATGGCCGTGGCCGATCAGGTGCCCTTCAAAGGCCTTATGGTTCCACTTTGCCGGGAGTATTTTGCCACCATGGCAGATGTCCAGCGTATCTTAGGGACCCTGGCCGAAGGCATCGACGTTCAGGCCACCGCTGATGGACGCGGACAAAGCGTGGAAGAAAGCATCGCCCGGCTTGCCCGCATGCTCGGGTGCGATGCAGATGACGCGACCAATTCCGAATGGACGCTGGTCGCCCGCCATGTGGCACGCGCCCAACTTAGCCCGGTTGCTGAAGCCCTTGGGGTTTTGTTGTCACGCACACCGGCATTGGCAGACAAACCCATCATCACGACGGGGTGTGCGCACACCCAGTTGAACGAGTTCGCCCTGCGTGAAGGGTTCGAGCCCCGCCCTTTTCATACGCTGTTCCGTGACACAATCCCGAATGCAACTGACATCAACACATGCGCCACGGCTGCATCGGTGGCCGCACTCCTGGCCACACACCTAAAAAGCGGTGTGTGAAGTCAATTGCTCATGGGATCGACTGCCGTGATCGACAACGTCATGGCTGTAATCTTTGGCGACAGACCGCCTGCATCCACACGCAGATCTTCATCCAGTTGCAACTGACGGGTCTGATTACCGGTCGTCAGATATTCACGGATCGTGCTGACGACACGGATGTCATCGCCGTCCCTCAGCGCCTCCGAACGGGTCCGCGCAAATCGGTACCTGACCGATTGATTGAATGTCTGTTGCCACAACTCCCGCAAGC
Source organism: Pseudomonadota bacterium (assembly GCA_039819785.1). Taxonomy (GTDB): domain Bacteria; phylum Pseudomonadota; class Alphaproteobacteria; order Rhizobiales; family Hyphomicrobiaceae; genus JBCBRD01. The sequence goes on from JBCBRH010000012.1 coordinate 78,688, forward strand.
CCGCTTTGTCGAGCGTCTGATAACCCGATTGCGCGGGCAGTTTGACCCGGATTTTTGCATCAGGTGAGATGGGGTCCATCATCAAATCAAGATCACGCTCGTTGGTCGCAGAATCCAGCAAGCTCAAAAGTTCGCGGACCTGTGCCGCTTCCCGAGATGTCCGGTCGAGTGCCGCATCATGCGCTGGCGAAGCCTTGGCCAGAAACGCCCGAGCTTCTGCTTCGCCATTGTCAGCGGCCCGTTGATACCAATAAAGCGCGTCTCTGGTTTGACCCTCAGCCTCCAATGACTGCGCCAGTTTGAGCTGCCCTTGCGACGACCCCGCTTCGGCTGCCCGACGCAGGTAGACGGCGGCTTTTTCCGCGTCCGCAGCGGTTCCAAGCCCCCGCTCATACGCTTCAGCAACATTGAAAAGACACTGTGGATCGCCCTGATCGCCGCCCTTCTTGTACCACGCAAGAGCTTTCGCGAGGTCTTTGGGAACACCCTTGCCCGCTTGATACATGTTCGCAAGGTTCAAAATGCCCTGCGCATTCCCTTTATCCGCCAGCGCCTGCCAGCGTTCAAAAGCCTCGTCATACATCCCCATCTTGTAAACGGCGTATGCCTTGAGATTGTCGACCATCTCGGTGCGAATGCGGTTTTGTTCGGCAGCAATTTCGGCATCGGCACGCACGCCAGCTGGCACCATCGCCAGGGTTGCAGCCGCAAAAAGGGCAGCCCCTCTGAAATATGGAAACATCATGTTTTTTGACCATCCGTTTTAGGTTGGACCGGTTGAGCTTGGGCTGGTCCTATTGACCGATTCAACCGGCAACTTTCTCTTGGGCCATGTGCGGGTTAGAAGCGCGCCACGTCTCGACTTTTTCCATCAGCCAGCCCCAGGCCTCTAGTTCACGCGGCCCGGCCGTCTTGGAAATGGCGATCTGCAGATACACCAATTCTTGTGCCACCTTTTCAGCCGGCAGCATGTGCAGACGCGACGTCAAAACGGCTGCTTCAATCACTGCCGCTTGCGCCCGGTTGAAACCGCCCCACGCACGATGGGTACCCTGATGCACAACCTCACAGGAAAAACGCGGCCGTTGCGCATCTTCCGTAATGGACGCCACCCGCAACTCCCAATGCACATTGGCATCTTCCAGCAGGGCACCATTGACCTTTTCGGCCTCCCGAACGGCAAAGTCCCGTCGCCCGGTCAGACACCCCGCAAACACCCGCACATCATCGGTGTGGTTGGCAACAGCTTCCGGGTTGGCGCGCAAGTTCTCCAGCGTCCGCGATGGCGCAAATGGTGCAATCACCCAGCGGTCGCCCTCTGCAATCAATCCAAGCGGTGCAATGTGCACCTCACCAGCGAGCGAACGCGTGGTGACAATCGTTTCAGCGATCAGGGGCATCGGTTTCCTCTTCCACAACCAACGGCTGGTCCGTGTCTTTAGCGGTCCTAGCCTGGACCCGGTGTCCGCCTCGCTTTTTAATCTCGCGGATGACGTCAGCCGTACCGGCCTCGGCTGCGTTGGCGTCATCAGCAACGCCGACTTCACGCCGGTCCATATCATCACCCTCAGGATCGGCCCGAGGAGCGACCAGGGCACCGCCTTCAGCATCTTTCGACTGTCTGATTGCAGCGCGCTTGTCTTTACGCACCTTGAGCGTCGCGCCTTCGGACTTCTGACGCGTCAAATCTTCGGTTTCAGCATCCGCGCTGATACCCCAGTCGAGTGGGTTGTCTTGGGCGTAGCGCTTACCCAGTTTCCAGGCCAATTCAGCCTTGGCGAGTTCATAGCCCAGATAGAACGCATGCCCGCCATCATCATCCACGTCTAACTTCGGGAACAGGGCATAAGGGTTGTCGGTGACGTCATGCATATGGCGATTGTAAACGTGTACGCCTGCCAACGTCACTTCGATGCGAAAATTGCTATCCCGAATAGCCTCCGCCATGTCGCCCACTTCAGCTGACGTATAGGGAAACGGACGCAGGTCATGCAGTGACAAGAGCCCTCCACCATACCCCTTCGGCAGGCTCTGGTCGGCTTTTGCACGGTACATAACCCGCCGTGCCGCATCATGTTCCTGCACAGTCCTGCGGGTATGCGGCGACACCTGCACGATCAGGACATTGCAAATGTTCAGTTCAGAGCAGATGCCCATCAACAGCGCCGTCAATCCCTGGCTATCGACATCCGTCAATTCGGTCAGATTGCCCGTCCCCATCAGGATGTCTGTATCAGGCCGCAGCCGCCGTAATTCCGCATAGCGCTCCAGCGACGTCATGAACCCGAAGTGGATCGGATCGAGAATGGGATCGGCGATGTGGGCAATGCCCAGCGCATTTGCCTTGTCGATGGCGCGCAGCAGGGAAGCCAGGTCGCCATGCGGTTTGGGAACCAGAACCGGCACACACCCGGTCCCCTTGACCAGATGCACGCTCGTTTCATCGAGGCTCAACACATGATCGGCCCCGGCATTGATGGCGCGCTCCAGTTCACTGACATCACCGCTGTCCACGCTGACTTTCAGCCCTTCAGCCTGCAATGCGGCCACGGCTTCTTCAAGATGCGGGAACGGCGCTTCGGGCTGGCACCCGACATCGATCACATCCCCACCGGCGGCCGCATGAAGCCGACCGCGTGCAACGATTTCAGCGACCGTGAGAAGCGGCGCCTCAACGATCTCTGCAAAAATGCGGACGCTGTGTCTTGAAAGATCGGGCGGTGTCCCGCCTTTACCCAGATACTCAGGCAGGTCGATCATCTCGTCAGGACCACGCACGAACGGCACGCCATAGTGCGCTTCAAGCGCCTCCAGGTCCATGCGCGATCGCCCTGGAACAACCACGCGGCCAGCGTCACTCTCCAACTTGAACCGCTTCCGGATGATTTTTTCCGTCATCAGCGCGGCGACCTTCACGCCGACATTGACGACCTCGAACGACCCGTCTTCCATGCCGATCTCACGCAGGGTTTCATCCAGCCGCTGCGCCGCCAGATGCCCCGTCAGAAAGATCTGTTTGTCAGCCATCAAAGCTCTTCATTACGTTTTCAGCTTGGCCAATCTCGCCCGCACGGCAATCTCGAGTTCAGCACAACTTTCAACAACCTGCGTGGCTTCGAAATCCTTGAGCTTGTTGGTGTTTTCAAGATCAATGCGCCGCGGATAGACTTTAACCATGCCCTTCGGCGCCTCGGTATCGAGTTCCGGCGCATTATCGCACGCAAACACGATCGTCGGCACGCGCGTCTTGCCCGCCTGCGCAAAAACATTCGTGGCAAGGTTATCGGAGATGCCCGCGACGCACTTGGCGACCGTATTAGACGTCGCAGGCGCAACGATGAGGGTATGATAAACCCCGTAATAGAACGCACCGACAGGAGCCGCACTCGCCGTCGTATCCTTGAAGATACGCGTGCCCTCCGGCAGGTCGAATTCCTGCTTATACATCCGGATCACTTCAGCGGCCGCTTTTGACACGAAGACATCAAGGTTGGGGACCTCCCGCATGAGTGCGAGGCTCTCCTTGAAGAAGTGGCCTGACCCCGTCAGCGCCCAGCCCATTCTCGGCTTGGGGACTTTGTCATCATCCATGCTCAAATCTCACAGTGTCCCGTTGATAGAAACTTCGATAGAAACTTCAGGATTGCCTGCCGTCCTACGAATTCCAGGCTTATGGACGGTTGTGACGGCCAGAACGTCAAGCAAATTAAAACTGGTCTTCACGGACGCCACCGGCATCCGACAACAGCCCGTCAAGCGCTGCTCCGTCTGCCGGGCCGAAACACCGAACGTCAACCGGCTGTTCGTTCAATACCTCGACACTTACAGGATCGAGGATGCCGTTATCACGTAGACTTTGCAGCGAAGCATCCGGCGCAATCGGACACGACTTCACAAACGCCAGCATCGGTGCATCAAGTTGGACAGCCAGCCAGGCGGCAATGGCGTCGGACGTCGCAGCCCAACATTTCGGCAGAGCATCGTTATCAAGTAAGTCCAGAAAGCCGCCCGCCAAGGCGACAGCCTGATCACCATCGCGAAAAGCATCCGTCAGGTCGTCCACACCACGAACAGGGATGACCTGAGGTTGCAGCGCGTTCAACAACAATCCCATCTGATGCGTTGCGAGTACGGCCATATCATGCGCCACCGCATCGTTGAACCGATGTCGTGCCTGCGCGTCACGCACCGTATCAGCGAAGGGGCCTCCGCCAGGAACGACGAGCACCCGAAGCGGACTGTCTGCAATCTGCTGTAGGATTTGTCCAAGCCGCGTCTGATCAGACAGCACGCTCCCACCCAGCTTGACAACAAGGTCTGGCCGCATGTCATCCGCTGACCTTAAGAGCGAAAGTCGTCCGCGCTAAAGACACTCCTGGGCCGAACAATCTCAACACCAACGGCTGCGGGACCGCGCTCGAGTTTGTCGATCCGGATGCGTACCGACAAGATGCGGTTGTCGGACAAAATCTTATCGGCCACGCGTTCGGCAATAGTCTCGACCAGATTAATCCTGCCCGCCGCCAGGACGTCCTTCACCGCATTGGACAGGTCATCATAGGAGGGCACCTCGGTGATCTCGTCTCGTTCACTATGAACGTGCGGTGCAACACATGCCTCGATTGAGAACCCGACTTTCTGGGTCACCCCGAACTCTTCTGGATAAACGCCAAGCTCGATGTCCAGCACCATGTCGCGCACAAAGATGCGGTCAAAAACGGAATCGGTATCGCGGGGCTGCTGTAACAGTCGCCCAGCCAGAATGCTCATATCGGTCACGGGATCGTCCTCGCCTCACCGCGCATGTAATTGAGCTTCGGCGTAGCGCGGCATCGCCTCAGGCTTAGATCATGTTCACAGAAATTGATCCGGTCGTCCGCCCGGAACATGATGCAAAAAATACACGTTAACACACGCTCGCGAGCCAAGGCATAGCAAGAGCGCTTAACAGTCAACGTCACCGTTGAGCACGCGGCGTAGCGCCTTGATGGCATCCGCGTCAAGTGAAAGCCGCCGGTTAGCCTGCGCGCACAGCCCGCCGCGGAAACCCAGGATGTCTGCACCACTGTTCACCAACGACTGCGCGTCACCAATCCCAAGTCCACCGGCCAGCCCGGCCGCAAGCCCCGCCGAATGGGCCCGCTGAATGAACCGCGAGGCCGAAGCCTCAGACAAATGAGACCTCAGCCCGCCAGCAGACTTGGCAGCTGTATCAACCATAACCGCGCTAAAACCGGCTTTGGCGCATCGATCAATCCAATCGGCTTCAAATCCCAAATCGGCAAAGAACACGGCAACAACGCGCTGATGGGCCATCAAACAGGACGCCGACCCTGCCGCAGCGATCGCTCCAACAACGTCATCTGAGGGCTGAAATCCGACTTTCACAATATCGACGCCCGTCCGCGCTATCGGCGCCATGGCATCACGAACGGCTGCGGCCTCGCTGACGCAGTCTCCTATGGTCGCGCTGACCGGCACGCGCCTCGTCTCGAAATCCCGAGCGATGGCATGCCCCGCTGCCGCGGCGCACTTTTCATTCGCCGCGTCCCCCACAGCACAAGTAATCGCTGCAATGGTCGCGACTGGCAGCGCACCAAGTGCCCCGCGTGAGGGGTCCTTGCAGTCGATAAGATCCGCCCCGCAGGATAGCGCCATTTGCGCCTCCTCAGTCGACCTCACACTGGCTAGAAAAAGGGGTGTCCCAAATGGTCGTCTGAGCGTCGGGATGACCGGGACTGGGGTTTCCTCCCGAACAAGCTCATCCGGCTGAAGCGCGGAGATAATGGTCGTGGTCAACTGGCAAACAACTCCGCCTGCATGCGATGAACCGCCTCGCGGTCTCCGCGCTCTTTGCGGCTGAGCGAAACTTGCTGGTCTGAAATCACAGTCGCAGGCTGCCCACCGACCCGGATTAAACGGGTGCCAAGCATAATGGCTTCACCACGATCATGCGTCACGAACAAAACGGTCGTCGGACGTTTATCCCAAAGCCCCATGAGAATGTCGCGCAGGGCAGCCGCCGTCGGGTCGTCCAGAGACACAAACGGCTCATCCATCAGAAGAATGTCCGGCTCGACAATAAATGCACGCGCCAACGCAGCCCTCCGCTGCATGCCCAAGGACAGCCGCTCTGGATATTGTGACTCCTGCCCGCTCAGACCAACGGCCGCCAGCATGTCGTCAATCCGTTGGGCATTGGAGGGGTCATCATCCGGCATCACAAGTTCAATGTTCTGCCGCACAGTCCGCCAGGGCAGCAGGCGCGGCGTCTGGAACATGAACGACAGCCGAGGGCTATCCGAACCAAAGGCCACGGAGCCCTCATAATCGTCATCCAGTCCGGCAACAATATTCAAAAGCGTGGATTTCCCACAGCCGGATGGTCCCGTTATCACCACGAACGAGCCTGGTTCCACGGACAAGTCCACGCGGCTCAAAACAGGAAGCTCGGCCCGATCAGCCACCGCGGGATACCGCTTCGCATCGACGCGAATGCGCAATGGCCCACTCACCGCCGCCATCTGTTGGCCCTCCGGTCAATCGGCTGCAGGATCAAGAGTTCGATCAACTGCACGACGATGATAAACGCTACTGCATAGGCAAGGATCATCGGCACATCGAAAAGTTGAAACGCAATATGCAGTTGATGCCCCACACCATCGGATCGCCCCAGCAGCTCAACGACAAGCACGATCTTCCATACAAGCGCCAACCCACCACGTGCAGCCGCGGCAAAAAACGGCGCCAGCTGCGGCAGCGTCACATTCAAAAGGGTTTTGCGCCAACCGAAATCATAAACGTGTGCCATCTCCTGCAAGTCCCGGGAAAGCGAGCGTGCGCCTTCTCGAACCGTAACAGCGACATTGGGAATTTTGTTCACGGTCACAGCCAGGATAGCAGCGACTTCTGTTAGCCCAAACCACACATAACAAAGAATAATGGTCACAAGGGCAGGCAGATTAAGAAAGAAAATCAGCCAGGTATCGAAGAACTGATCAGCTTGGCGCACGCGTCCGAGAGCCAACCCAATGGCCGATCCAAGCAGCATCGCCAAAAAGAATGCCGCCGTGACTCGCGCCAGTGTCACCCCGACATGGTAAAACAAGTCGCCTGATGCACTTTCACGGAGCATCGCATCGACCACCGTCAGCGGGCCTGGAAAACGCGTGCTGTCGATCAGGAAAGCAGACAGCTGCCAAGCCAAAATCAGTGCAATGAACGAAGCAATCGACCACACCACCTGCGAGTTGCTCAGCAGTGAGACTGATGACTTAACGGGCCCTACGCGCGGGGCTGTGTGCTCGCTAGGCAGTGCCATGGAACAACTTTGGATCAAATGTTGTGTTAGCCCCGATCAGGTCGGTGTCGCCAAGCGTCTTGAGAAGCGTGAGCAGCGCTTCTGCTGACGCCGTATGCTCCGGCGTCCAGGCTTTCGGGATGCCGGCACGATAGGTTTCGCGCAATGCTATGAACTCAGCATCGTCTTTGATCCGCATGCTGTCGCGCAAAGGGTCCCAGGCCGCGTCAGACGACTTCAAAAGGTCATTGGCCTTCGCAACCGCACGCAACAAAGCTGGCACAGCCTCCGGCTGGGCTTTTTCAAGCGCTGTCCCCCACACAAAGCCGACCATAGGTGGCGGGGGTTTAACACCGAGCCCGGCCATCACGTCGTCCATACCGATGAGCTTCTTGAACCCCGCGCCTTCAAGGCGGGCCGAGTAAGTCCAGAAGTTCAAAACCGCATCAATCCTGCGGCTGCGCATTTCTTGCGCCAGCAATGGGGGGGCACCAAATACCGGCGTTGCAATCTCTAAGAGATCCTGGCCGGTGGTTTTCTGCGTGTAGGCGCGAAGAAGAATAAAACTCTTGTCCAGCGCGCTGCCCGCAATGCCGATCCGCTTACCCTTAAGGTCGCTCAATGATTTCAGGTCGGACTCAGGCGCCACCATCACGGCACCCAGCGCCGACGAATAGGGCGCAAAACGCATCGTCTCGCCCTTGGCCAACTGCCGCATCGCCCACGGCCAATCGCTCACGATCACATCAGCGTCGTTCGATAACAACGCGATAGGACCCGCTTGGCTGGATGCCACCTTGCGGACGTCCAACGTCAGTCTTTCCGCTTCATCGAATTTGTTGGCCTGGATCGTTTCCAGCAGCCATTGGACAGATCCAAACCGAAGCGCTGCGATCCGGATTGTGGTCGCCGATGGTGCGGCGACTGCGCGGCCCCCAAACAATCCTGGCAAGTGTAGCATTGCCCCACCGGCACCAGCCCCGAGCAGGAGCGCGCGGCGGTCGATACCCCGCTTGAAGCGCGAAAGTGACACTGAAGCGCCATCGTTTGCATCCGCAGCGGAGTCCTGGTCCCTGGCGTGAAGCTTTTCCCTCTGCCCAATCGTGTGCATGGTCGTCTTCACCCTCTCAGCAACCTGTTTCGAACCAGCCAGCGAACCCCGCGAAGCCAACCCGCATCTGTATTCTGACGCACGCTCACCGCCATTGAATTCACCACAACGCCACTCTCAACATCTCGGATGAAAATTGAGATGTTCAAGAGATTTGCCGACGCTTTCTGAACCGTTCCGGTAAACGACTGTTTCGCGTTTACTTTTTTCGCGAGATCGATTTCGCAGCCATTGCATTTGAAAATCGGCTGAGCTTTCGTGATGTCTTCAACCAACGCGTCAAGTGGGAGGACCTCATAGCGGCCACTCTCAGCCAACAAGCTGCGCAGCTTCTCAGTCGCCTTCAACAGGCGCGCCCGCTCGTCCTCCGACCCTGCAAGGTCCCCATAACCCATCCCCATCTGCCGCTCGACATCGATATCAAAAGGGAACACGGCGATCGGGATCGGAGTTTGATCGTCCGCCTGCACGCGGGCAGCCGAAATGGAAAAAACTGTAAACAGCACGGCAGCGGTCAACAGGATGTTAAAGCGCCGGCGGTGTCGGCCCGCGCCACGACGGCGGGGCAACATCATCAAACCCAACGGCTGTCCTCCCATCCAACTTATTATGTTTCTGCATTTGTTGGCTGAATGATCTTACGCCCCGGACACGCCTGCGGATCGCTTTGACCACTTGTGCCATGCGAAGCATAGTCGCAGCATAAATTCAATGAACACCGGCAAAACATTACGGGAAAGCAATGACTTCATCTCCCTTGCCAAGCTTTCAATTGGTACTATGTTTCAAGACAACAGTCGCAGAACTGACAAGAGGAAATACCCCTAATGCGATCGACAGCGGGACCAGAGCAGGCATGGCGCAAAGGCTTTGACGCGACACCCGAAAACGCGTCACTCGACTGCGGTCTCGTTGACAGCTTGCCAGCCAACGCGAGACGTTTGGCGTCGGTCACAACCCAGCGATTGAGGGAACGTAGGGTCGCGTCCGTAAAGGCGAAGCGATCTGGAGCGTGGGCCCGGTCAGCTGTCGCGATGTCATGGGGCGCTGCTGTGATGACGGGCGTGGCCGGCTTGGCGTCCACTTATGCAACTGCGGCTGAACCGGTAACGCCGCAAGCCGCCGCGCTCGAAAGCCAGCCCGCGAAATCAAAAAAACCGGCCTCCGACATTCAAGTCATCAAAATGGTGTTTGTGTTCCAGGAGATCGATGACCCGGTGCCGCTCTCGCTGCTGGACTTCACCCCAAAAGACCTTGGGCTGGCAGGCGCCAAACTGGGCGTAAACGACAACAATACGACAGGCCGCTTCCTCAAGCAGAGTTTCGAGTTAACGGAGATTTCAGGCTCTGATCCAGCCAAGCTCGTCGCAGAAGTTAAGGCACTCGCCAACTCCGGCATTGGACTGTTCGTTGTAGCAGTCGATGCCGAAACATTGCTGAAAATGTCAGATGCGCTGAAAGATGAGGCCGCCGTTTTATTCAACGCACGCGCGACCGACCTTGACCTGCGAGAGGAAAACTGCCGCGCAAACGTCAAACATACAGCTCCTTCGCGCGCCATGTTAGTCGACGCCCTGGCGCAATACCTGTTTTGGAAGCGTTGGCGGAAAATCGCTTTGGTCCAGGGGCCCGCGCCCGAGGATGCCAAATTTGCCGATGCCATCCGACGCTCAGCCAAGAAGTTCAACCTGCGGATTGTCGAAGAAGGCCAGTTTGAATACCAGGCAGGCAGCCGACGAACGGATGGCGGCTTTGAGCAGGTGCAAAAACAGATCCCGAGCTTCACACAGGACTACTCCGATTACGACGTCCTGATCGTGGCCGACGAGAAGTCTCAATTCGGGAACTACTTCCCATACCGAACATGGATCCCCCGCCCCGTGGCCGGCACTCACGGGTTGTTCCCCGCATCCTGGCACCCCTCGTCCGAACTTTGGGGCGCCAGTCAATTTCAAAACCGTTTTCAGCGTTTGACCAACCGCACAATGCGCGACCTCGACTATCAAGCATGGATGGCGATCCGGGCGATCGGGGAGGCGGCAACCCGCACAAGCTCAGCTGACCCGAAGACGCTGATCGATTACATGCTGTCCGACCAATTCGAGTTGGCTGCCTTCAAGGGTCAGAAGTTAACGTTCCGCCCCTGGAACGCGCAATTGCGTCAGCCAATCTTTGTGGCAACCGACAAGTTGCATGTAACCGTTTCCCCGCAAGCCGGCTTTCTTCATCAAAAAACGGTTTTAGACACGCTGGGGCTGGATGAGCCTGAAACAAAGTGCACCGCCTTCAAAAAATGACCGTACTGAAAGTCGGGAACTCGTGCCCTGGAAAACCTTTTCGGGAAGTGCCACGGTCCCGCATCAAAAAAGATAAGCAGCACTGCCAACAATGATGCAGTGCAGCACGGGAGAAACAGATGATGTCCACAAAGCCTGAGTACCCGACCTTTGCACCCCGCATGTCGCCAAGATGGCACAAGATTGCAGGTGGATTTGTCATCGCCGCTTTCGGCCTGCTGTCATCATATGCGTTTGCCATCGCCGACACGGTTTATGTTTCGAACGAAAAAGACAACACAATCAGCATCATCGATGCCGGAACCAAAAAGGTCATCAAGACGATCAAGGTCGGCCAGCGCCCACGCGGGATCATGCTGGCAAAGGACGGTGCCTGGTTGTTGGTCTGCGCGAGCGACGACAACCGCGTCGAAGTCTACGATGCGAACACGCTGGAGTTTATTAAAACGCTGCCGTCGGGACCCGACCCTGAACTGTTCGAACTCCACCCGTCCGGCAATCCGCTCTATATCGCGAACGAAGACGACAACATCGTCACCGTCGTGGACATCGACAAGGGAACCATCCTCGCTGAGGTTCCAGTTGGCGTCGAACCCGAAGGAATGGGTGTCAGCCCCGATGGCAAGTACGTGGTCAACACATCAGAGACCACAAACATGGCCCACTTCATCGACACCACAACCAACGAGACTGTCGCAAACATCCTGGTGGACAATCGTCCGCGCGTCGCCCAATTCACGCCGGATGGAAAACTGCTTTGGGTGAGTGCGGAAATCGGTGGAACGGTCACGATCATCGACGTTGCCACAAAAGAGCCGATCCACAAGATCAATTTCGCGATCCAAGGCATCAACGCCGATGCAATCCAGCCCGTCGGTGTCCGCATCAATAAGGCCGGGACGAAAGCTTACGTGGCACTCGGCCCGGCGAACCGCGTTGCGATCGTCGACGCGAAAACCTACGAAGTCGAAAAATACATTCTGACGGGCCAGCGCGTCTGGAACTTGGCCTTCACACCCGACGAAAAATACATCTACACAACAAACGGTGTCTCGAATGACGTCACCGTCATCGACGTCGCAAAGGAGCGCGCTGTGAGGTCAATTCGCGTTGGTCGTTACCCATGGGGTGTGGTCACCGGCGAATCGACATTGACGAACTGAGATCCCGAGAAAGAGACCAGTCTGGAATAATCAAGATAGCCACCGAGCGATGCCAACACCGCACCGTTATGGTAGCCTAACAAAAAAAGTCGGAGGAAGACGTCGCATGAAGTATCCGTTGGCGCGCGTGGCTCGCGCAGCAACATTTGCCAATCCGGTGGTCATGGTCGCGGCACTCATCATGGCATCCATCGCCCTGGGTCCTGCACGACCAGCCAATGCCGAAGGCTTCCTCGCAGGTCGGCTTGAGCGCCTGCCTGATATCGAGGTGGGTCTGGGCAACGCCGGTTACGGAGTGAGCGACCACAAATATGAGCTGACAACCGGCAAGGGATACCGGGTCTGGATCAAATCGACAGGCGCCAAGGAATGTGCATTTGTTGCGCCGGAATTCTTCAGAAATGTTTGGTTCCGCAAAATCGAAGTCAACAAAGTCGAGATCAAGATCGACTTCATCCACGAGCTTGAGTTTGAACGTGAAGGCGAAGTCGAATTGTTCTTCACGCCCATCAAGCCAGGAACCTATGAGTGGGCCTGTGAGGGTTTCGAGGAAAAAGGCATGACCGGGAAGATCGTTGTGAAATGACCGCCCTGATACGCCAAACCGATGTCTCCCCCCATGCAGACGCCACGCGCCAGTCTGACGGTGATGCCCATCGTCCTAATGGTTTGACCGCGAGCGTTGTGGGCGCTGATGCCACTGGAGACCATCGGTCAGTCAGCAGCGCAAGCACCCCGGCAAGCACCCCGGATGGAGCATCCGCCTCGGACGCCGAACCGGCTTTGCCGGCTTTGGTCGTCGAAAAGGTCTCGCATAGTTTCGGCGAAACCCGCGTTCTCGACAACGTCTCACTCTCGGTTCCCAGAGGCGTATTCACCGTCCTTCTCGGGCTGAACGGTGCGGGCAAGTCTACGCTCTTCGCGCTCATCACACGCCTGTACGACAACGTCACCGGCCAGATTAAGATCCAGGGCCACGATGTGCGCCGCGAACCAACCGCAGCGTTGCGCGGCATGGGCGTCGTCTTCCAATCACGCACGCTCGACCTCGACCTGACGCTGAAGCAAAACCTCACCTACCACGCATCTCTCCATGGTTTTGGCACCGCCGAAGCCCGCGCGCGCGCAGACATCGCCCTTGAAACCGTAGGCCTCGCCAACCGGTCGAAGGAAAAAGTCCGCCACCTTTCCGGCGGTCAGGCGCGCCGCGTCGAGATCGCCCGCTCCATGTTGCATCGCCCTGACCTTCTGCTGTTGGATGAACCAACCGTAGGCCTGGACATCGGCTCACGTGAAAGCGTGCTTGAAATCGTCCGCAACCTTGTCGAACGTGATGGCCTTGGCGTCCTATGGGCGACCCACTTGATCGACGAAATCGCACCAACCGACCGTGTTGCTGTCCTGCACAAGGGTAAGCTTCTCTACCAAGGCAGCGTCCCTGAACTCCTCGCGAAAACCTCGGCAACAGACGTGTCCGAGGCCTTCCGCAATTTGACGGATGCCGCACCGCCACCGGCGGGGTCGGGGTCTACCTTGGGACTTGCCAGATGACCACGGACACCATCAGCCCATCTTCAAAACGTGGCAAAGCCGACGCCTACACCGCCCACAACGCAGGCGGCTTGGGCATCGCCGGTTACTTTGCCTGCTTTTCCGGTATCGTTTGGCGCGAAGTCCTTCGCTTTCTCCACCAGCGTGAGCGGTTCTTATCTGCCCTGGTCCGTCCCCTGGTTTGGCTTTTTATCTTCGCAGCCGGTTTCCGCCAGGTCCTTGGCGTTTCCATCATCCCACCCTACCAGACCTACGTTCTTTACGAGACCTACGTGACACCGGGTCTCGTCGGCATGATCCTGCTGTTCAATGCCATGCAGTCATCGCTGTCGATGGTCTATGACCGTGAAACAGGAGCCATGCGAACGCTTTTGGTCAGCCCCTATCCCAGGTGGTTCCTGCTGATCTCCAAGCTGATCGGAGGTGTCGCGGTGGCGTTGCTGCAGGTCTATACGTTTCTGATCATCGCCTATTTCTGGGAGATCGAACCGGACGGACCAGCCATTCCCTTACTGTTCGGACTGGAAATCCCAGCCCCGTTCAATGGCTACATCACGGTCTTCCCGGCCCTCATTCTCGCCGGTTTGATGTTGGGCGCTCTGGCATTGTTTATGTCGTCGGTCATCCGTCAGCTCGAAAACTTCGCAGGCGTCATGAACTTCGTCATCTTCCCGATGTTCTTCGCCTCATCCGCCCTCTACCCGCTGTGGCGCATCCGGGAGTCAAGTCCACTCCTGTATGAAATCTGTCAGCTCAATCCTTTCACCCACGCTGTCGAGCTCATCCGCTTTGCATTCCACGGGCAGTTTGATCTGATGTCAGCCGGGGTCGTCACAGGATGCACCGTCCTCTTCCTCAGCGCGGCGATCTACGCCTACAACCCGTCCAAAGGCCTGATTGGGCGACGTGGCGGTGGCGGCCCACCGCGATGATCCCTACATCTGGAACAGGCCTAAAAAATCACGCTACGGAAACAACCGTCATGCTCAAAATCTACAACGTTCTCCCCTCGGCCCATGGCCTGAACCGCACGCGCATAAGTGCCGTCACGCTATGCGCGCTTCTCGCAACCATGACACCCACGTCGCCATCGTTCGCGATCGATACGGAGAACCCGGATTGGCCCTGCGTCCAGCGCAAAGTCGAAACGTTGACCGCCACGCAGATTTGGGATGGCCCTCCCATCAGCGGTGAAGAAAAATGGTGGAAGGATGAGGACGTCCGCAAACTTGTTCCAGTCCTGACAAGCCGCCGCATCCCAATTGAAGAGGCTGAAGCAGAAATTGAAAAAATCGGCGAGGCAACGCCAGAAGCACAACGCGACACACGCATGACGTTGCTGTTTGCTGGTGTCCTGGATGAAACCAATAAGGTCCGTCGCCGCGTCGTTGCAGGGATTGAGCGCTTCCAGAAACGCCAACGTGCCCGTGCCGAAGCCTTGGAAAAAAAGGGTGTCGAGCTCGCTGAATTACATCAGCGCGCAGACGATGGCGAGAAAATCTCTTCTCTCATTGATGACCGGCAGCGCAGTTATGACTGGGACGCCCGCATCTTCAAGGAGCGACAGGACAACCTGCCCATCGCTTGCGAAATCCCCGTAGAGATCGAACAACGCGCTTTCTCAATCGGCCGCACCATTCGCTTTCAGATGAGCGAGTAGCCCAACACGCGACGCCCACGAGCAGCAAAGCCAAAATCAGGCAGCCACCTCAGACTGTTGGCGTTTCCTTCAAGCGTCCAGCGGGACACAACTCTTAGTGTCCGGCGTTTTCCACCAGGCGGGCAGACAGCATTGCCGTGGGTAGGTCGAAGTCGACCCATCCATCCGTGCCGTCTGGAAACCAAACGACATTCGTGTAGCCCATGGCCACCGCACGCTTAGCCGCGTTCCATGACATCCAACAATCGCGAAGACAGAAAAAAACCAGCGGCTTGTCCGGATCGCCATCACTCAGTCGCACCAACTCGGTTTTGAAAAACGTTTCGATCTCGGGACGCAACACGCCATAGCCGACGTTTGCAAGCCACGTCGCTCCAGCGATGCTTTTGTGCTTGGGTGCACGCCATATGGTGGAGCTCGGCAATCCGGGCGGCTTGGGTGCCTGTGGGTACACGTCAATGAAAACGGCGCCGGCGGATCGCCACATCTTTTCAGCCCCATCAACCTCGACAACACGAGCGCCCTTCAAAGATGAGGGCACCGGGGCTCGATAGGTATCCATCCTGTAGCCCGAGGGCTCCTTGACACCCTCGACGCCGCCAACGGCAAGAGCGCCCGAGGCAGCAAACCAACACAGCGCGAACGCTAGCCCAGTCACCCAAACGGTCGGCCAATCGTCGTGACGCGACGTGGTGCTGATCATGGTCCTCGGCCTCATTTGCTGATGGACGATCGCGATACATGACGATCTAACTCAGGCGGCACTATAACACCGTCACGGACAATCCGCAGCCTACTCGGTAGGTCAACGAGAATCGGCATCATCCGACACCATGGGAAAGACCATCATTTCAAACATCATCAATCCCACGAGCACAAAAAAAAGGCGGAGCCACATGTGTGGGCTCCGCCTCTTTCGAAATGGATCAACAAACGTGATGACTAAGACCGCGGCTTGGCGATCATTTGGTCCTGTTCATCGATAAGCGGCACGCCGTATTCCAGCAACGCTGCATCAATATCGCCTTGACGCTTCGCGATGATCTCATTCAGCTCACGCTTCCACTGCGTATCGGATTGACGAACACCCATGGTGATCCGGTAGGTCATGCGCGGGTCACGCCCCTCCTGAAGAAGTGGAACCACCTTCAGTTTGTTGTCACCAGACGTTTTGGAGAAATAGCCCGCAATCGGCCCCCACAAAACGCCAACATCGATTTCACCCGATGTCAGATCTTTGATCATCAACTCCGATGGTGAATCATAACGACGATCCACCACCAACTGATAGGGACGCACATTGCCCATAAGGCCCTGACGAACAATGACGCTAGCAGGAGGACTACCTGCCACCAGCCCAATCTTGGCGTCCTTCATCTTCGGGTCAGACAACGAGATCACGCCATCAAGCTTGCCATCCTTTGGATAAACAAGAGCGTAGGCAGACCGGTAATAGGCATTGGTGTTCAATACCATCTCGTCACCCTGCGCGTAACCGACAACGAGATCACAACGCTTGGCAAACAGTGTCCGCCGGATAAACCCGGTAGCCTGTGGGAACCACGTGTACTCGACCTTCACGTCAAGTTCGTCGGCCACAATGTCCGCGATTTTGTTCTCGAAACCCGGCTCATCCTTTCCGGAGAATGGCAGGTTAGCAGGGTCGGCACACACGCGTAAAACGCGCCGATTGACAAGATCGGATGTCACACCTTCCGCGGCCATGACGGCTTCGCCGCCTGGGACGGAAACCATAAGCAGGGCGAGCAACGCCCCGCCGATGGTGGAACGATTAACCCGCAATACAGTCATTCTCAAACTGCCCGAGTTCTTTCGGCTTAGACTCTTTCAACTTTGGACGTCCGCGCGGGATGGCATCGGCAGCGCGCGCCTTCAAGTATGTGTACATACCGTCGAGGTAGCACATGACGTTCTTATTATCACCGAGTGCAGGCATCACGTATTCCGTACCACCGGCATTTCGGATCTGACCGCTGGCAACGACGCCAACAAAATCGTCATATGTCATGGTCTTGACGGATTCGACCAATGCTGGCGCGTAGGTTGAACCAAGCCCTTCAGGCCCATGGCAAACATGGCACTCAGCATGGTAACGCTGAAACCCGCGGTAGGTCAGGAAGTCAACTTTCCCGTCGGCGGACACACGATAAGTTGGCGCACCCGATTCCTCGCCGAACCACTTGCCACCATCCATTTCGATCTTCTTGGCACCTGCGATTGCACCATCCTCGAGCTTGAAGGGCCCGACATCAGTCACAATAGTTGACTCGTCCGCCACAGCGCCGGTTACGGCAATCGCCATAAGCGTCGCAGCTCCGATAACAGCAGTAAAGACAGAGTTCTTCACACGTTTCCCCTTTTGCATTTCCAGGACCGGACGGTTTGTTCCGTCCTCGGTTGATGACATAATGCTTTGATTTTCAGGCGGTCTCAAGACATCACGAGAAAACAGTTAAGTTAAGTCAGACGTGACGCTTTGAGTAAGAACACCGTCAGGTGAAATGCCGTGCATACCTGCAATGCGCTAGCCAGTAAAAAAAGGCCGACGCGAATTTAATCACGCCGGCCCCTTCATTCAACGCGACCGACTTACGGAAGCGAGAAGACAGTCAGCACGCCGCCCAGAGCTGTGTAGCTCGTGAGGCCTGCATAACCACCGACCGCACCAAGGCCGTCGTTTGGATTGGTCAGACCAGCTGCCAGACCGATACCGGCCCAACCACCGATGCCCGAAAGGACAGCAATGTACTGCTTACCTTTGTGCTCGTAGGTCATGACGTTGCCGATGATGCCGGAAGCCGTTTTGAACTTGTACAGTTCTTTACCGTCCTTCTTGTCGACAGCTTTCAGGTTACCCTCAAGCGTGCCGTAGAAGACGATGTCACCAGCAGTTGCCAGCGCACCTGACCAGACGGAGAATGGCTCTGGCTTCGACCAGACGATTTCGCCTTTACCAGCGTCCCAAGCGATGAAGTTACCCATGCCGCCGTGACTGTTTGGAGCAGGGTACATCGACAAGGTTGCACCGACGTATGGCTGACCAGCCGTGTAGGACACACGGAATGGCTCATAGTCCATGCAGACGTGGTTGGTTGGGACGTAGAACAGACCGGTTTTTGGCGAGAAGGTAGCAGGTTGCTGGTCCTTCGTGCCGAGAGCGGCTGGGCAAATGCCTTTGGAGTTCACGTCTTCACCGTTTTTAGCTGTCGAATACTTGTCGACAACGTAAGGGCGACCATAGTTTGGCTTCGACTTGTCCATTTCGACACCGGTCGTCCAGTTGACGGTCGGGTCATACTTTTCAGCGACAAGCAGTTCACCAGTGACACGGTCCATCGTGTAGGCCAGACCATTCCGGTCGAAGTGCACAAGCGTTTTACGCTTTTCGCCCTTCACGTCGATGTCAGCGAGGATCATCTCGTTGATACCGTCGTAGTCCCACTCATCGAATGGCGTCATCTGATAAACCCAGCGCGCAATGCCTGTGTCGGCGTCACGTGCAAAGATTGTCATTGTCCAGCGGTTGTCACCTGGACGCTGAGCTGGGTTCCATGTCGATGGGTTACCCGAACCGTAGTAGAACAGGTTCGTTTCAGCGTCGTAGGAGTACCAACCCCAGGTCGTGCCACCACCGATTTTCCACTGATCACCCTGCCAGGATTTCAGCGAAGAATCTTTACCGACGGGCTTGCCGAGGGCCATGGTTTTTTCTGGGTCAAACATCAGCTGATCGTCTGGACCAACCGAGTATGCACGCCAAACGCGCTTACCGGAATTGATGTCGTAGGCCGTAACGTGACCCTGGACACCGAATTCACCACCCGAGATGCCGACAATGATCTTGTCATTCACAGGAAGAACGGTCGCAGTGTTCGTTTCACCCTTTTTCGGGTCGCCGTTCACTGATTTCCATACTTCTTTACCCGACTTGGCGTCGAGAGCGACGACAGTCGTGTCGGCCTGATGAAGGAAGATCTTGCCTTCTGCGTATGCAACGCCACGGTTAACCGTGTCACAGCACATCACAGGGATGACAGATGGATCCTGCTTCGGCTCATACTTCCAAAGAATCTTGCCTTCGTTGTTCAGGTCGAGGGCATAGACGATGTTTGGAAACGGTGTATGGACGTACATCACGTCGCCGATAACCAGTGGTGAACCTTCGTGCCCACGCAGAACGCCCGTTGAGAACGACCAAGCGACCTGGAGGTCCTTGACGTTGTCACGGTTGATCTGATCGAGCTTCGAATAGCGCTGGTTGAAGTAGTCACCGGTTTGAATGGCCCACTGAGCCGAGTCTCCGGTTTGCTTGATCACGTCCTGGTTGGCCATTACTGGCGTTGCCAGAACCGTGACGAGCAATGCACTGGTGAGTGCACTTTTGCGCATCGCGCTTCCTCCTTGTGGAATTTTGCCACGCTTGCAGTCTGTAGCATCGCCAGCGTGTCACGGCTTTCAGGGCAGCGGTTATGGCCCGCACCTCCAAAAACCTACGATTGGGATCGACACGTTGGTCGTCCCTGCAGGCATCGGCTACAGGCGGCAAAGTAGCCACTTTTAGTCGCAGGGCGCAAGACTATCTTACGAGAAGCCCGGCAAGAGATGTTTGAAAAACAAGAAGTTGAGCTAATTCAACATGTTACATAGTTACAGTTCTGCGAGCTCGAGCGAAAATGCCGCAATGCACCTAGGAATTTTTCCCGATTCCAAAAAGAAAACCGACCAGACCGTTGTCTAGATCGTGACCGCGGCACCCCTTCATAGCGGGCGATAAACACTGGCAAATCGTGCACAATAACTCTGGAGCGTATCCCACTTTTCGCGACGCGGATCGTCGAGCCAGCCCCCTGTCGAGGACTTATTTTATATGCCGCACGCAAAACGTCACACACCACGAAGCGCGATCGCTGAGCCGACCCGCCGCACCTTTCTGCATACTGGAACAGGTGCCGTGTCGATGATGATTGCACCAGCGTTCTTGGATTTCGGGCCCAGCCGGACAGCACAAGCAACACCGATCGAAGCTCTTGAAACCAAAGAAGTTGCACCCGGCGTGTACGTCCACACAGGCGATCATGCGCTCTACACTCCGGATAACCATGGCGATATCTCAAACGCTGGTTTTATTATTGGAAACAACGCTGTTGCAGTCATCGATACATCGGGCAGCTACCATGTCGGAAACCGTCTCAGGGCCGCCGTTCTCGCACGCACCGACCGCCCGGTACGCTACGTCATCAATACGCACATGCACCCTGACCATGTCTTTGGGAACGCTGCGTTCGAAGACCCGGCAACAGCGATCCTGGCGCATCATAAGATGGCCCGCGGCCTGTCGGCACGCGCTGAACGCTACATCTCGATCAACCGCGAAAACATGGGTGCGGCAGCCTTCGAAGGCACCCGGATCGTCTTACCAACGCGTGGTCTCGCAACCTCGGAAACACTCGACCTCGGCGGCCGCAAACTAGTCCTGACCCCGCGCACAACTGCGCATACCGACAATGACTTAACCGTGTTCGACGAAAAAACAGCAACGCTGTTCGCAGGCGATTTGGTTTTCTCCGGTCACACCCCGACCCTTGATGGATCAATCCTCGGCTGGTCAAAGGTGCTGGCCGAACTCCAAGCGCAAAAACCGGCTTTGATCGTCCCAGGCCATGGGCCGGCAGCTTTGGCCTTGGATGATGCGCTAACGCCCATGAATACGTATCTCAGCGCTGTCATCAGCGGCGTTCGCGCGGCAATTGAAAACGGACAGACGCTACGCGAAGCTGTCGAGAATGTCGGTTGGGAGCAAAAAGATGATTGGAAACTGTTTTCAGAGTATCATGGGCGAAACATCTCGGCGGCCTATGCCGAATTAGAATGGGAATAAGACGGGACACGGCAATCACCACCGCCGTCAAACAAACAGATCGATGCCAGTCCAACATCAACCAGCTCGGCATCAAACAGGTCGGGGTCAAAACGTGATCGAAACAAATGAAACGGCCCTCTTAAAGATAAAAGCGGCCGAAAATATTGGAGGATCTAATCTGATGAAATTTGCAATTTCCAAGCAGTTGCAAACGTATGCCGTGGCAGTGGCTGCCGCGGCACTCGTGACGCTGGCGGCGGGCTCGGCTGCACTGGCAGATGGAACATCCATCGAAGATCAAGAAATCTGGAAATCGATCGCGACGGACCTTTACGGCGACAATGCAAAGATCACCGAAACCGACACGCAAATCTCGCTCGACGCGCCCTATCGCGCATTGGATGCCGCAATTGTCCCATTGAAGATGACCATCCCTGCCGAATGGTCCGGAAAGGTGAAAAGACTAACCCTGGTCGTCGACAAA
Organism: Pseudomonadota bacterium; assembly: GCA_039819785.1. Classification (GTDB taxonomy): domain Bacteria; phylum Pseudomonadota; class Alphaproteobacteria; order Rhizobiales; family Hyphomicrobiaceae; genus JBCBRD01. The sequence continues at coordinate 100,135 of JBCBRH010000012.1, forward strand.
AACCCAGCCCCCGTCGTTGCCCGCTTTGAATTCGGCAAAGCAGCGGGCCTTGGCGAGCGCAGTATATCGACCCGTGTTCGGGTGGACATGTATTCAAACGTCCGCGCCATCGCCGAGATGAAGGACGGCAGCCTGTTCATGACGACAAAATACGTGAAGGCAGCCGGTGGCTGCTCCGCGCCGGCACTCAAAGATATGGACGCTGCGCTAGACAATGTCGGGAAAATGAAAATCAGACATCAGGCATCGGTCAGTTCATCGTTGACGGAAGAAGCCCAGGTCATGATCCGCCATCCAAACTATTCCGGAATGCAGATGAACCAGGTGACTGGCTTTTATATTCCAGCAAAATTCGTCGAACACATCGAAGTCCGCAAAGGTAAAGCCTTGGTCTTCAAGCTCACTGGCGGGATCTCACTCTCGGAAGACCCAAATATCCGGTTTACCTATGCCAGCGGCGGAAATGACCCGCTGCATGTGTCGGCTCGCGATACCGATGGCAAGGTTTTCGAAATGACTGCTAAACGCGTCGGCAGCTAGAACTTTCCAGGCCCCAGCCTGCTCGCAAACCAGTTCAAAATGAAAATGGCGACCCGCCTGAGCAGGTCGCCATTTTTTTATTGGCCAACAAACGAAGACGCGTCAGAAGCAAAGCAACTCGGCTTCAAGTTGCGCGCGTTTCAGGTTCTTCACCTTTTCTTTCAGCGGGCCGAAAGTCTGGAACATCCCAACCTTTTCTCCGCCTTGCTGAACAACCGACATGATTGTCTCCGCCTGTTCGTACTCATCGAAGGGCAGCAAGTCTGCAATCTTGTCGATAGAGCATGAGCAACGGCTCAGCGTGTCCTGTGTCTGTCCGTTCACCTGCATACAGGCAAACACGTAATCCGCCCGCGCTATCGTGGGATAGTCAATTGCCGGGCAGTTGTGGCTGGTTGCCCTGATCTTTTCTGTGCCATCATACGTGCAGGCGGCGTCACTGCCGGCAAATGACTATCCCACGATAGCGCGGGCGGATTACGTGTTTGCCTGTATGCAGGTGAACGGACAGACACAGGACACGCTGAGCCGTTGCTCATGCTCTATCGACAAGATTGCAGACTTGCTGCC
>JBCBRH010000013.1:0-91982 GCA_039819785.1 Pseudomonadota bacterium
CACCTGAAAGCGCTTGTCACCCACGAGGATGACCTCGTCGATCAGGAAGCACTCGAAGTCAATTGCCAGGGACAAAGCAAAGGCCAGCCGCATCCGCATGCCGCTGGCCTTTGCTTTGTCCCTGGCAATTGACTTCGAGTGCTTCCTGATCGACGAGGTCATCCTCGTGGGTGACAAGCGCTTTCAGGCGAAATGCCACCGCGAGATTTTCGACAAGCGATCGGACAGGGCGATGATCCTGGCGATCCATGCCATGGATGTGGTGCTCGAGCGCTGCACGTCCGCCCTCGTCTTAAAGAACGGCCGTGGCCGCATATTCGATGATCTCGTGGTGGCAACCAACACCTACGCCACACTCTAAGCTATTAAGCATAAACCCGGTTTTCGTTGTTCGATGCTCCAGGCATGCAATCGTCGTGGGCAAGCGCAGCACCGCAATCAAGCGACGAGCATGAGGTCTCTGAGTCAATATCATGGGCAATCGCTTCCAAACGGATCCAGCAAATTCTTGCAATCACGCGGTGATCACCGGAGCGAGCAGCGGGCTCGGGGCGGCTTTGGCATTTGAATTCGCATCACACGGCACGCGGTTTCTGACCCTGACAGGTCGCGATGCCGACCGGCTTGAGGCCACAGCGGCCACCTGCCGAAAACACGGCGCAATGGATGTCAAAACCGAAGTCTGTGACGTGCAGGAAGAGGCGACCATGTTCGACATGCTCGAACGAGCTGATCGGCGTGAGCCCGTTGACCTCGTCATCGCCAACGCCGGAATGGGCGGGCAAGACGTGATCAGCAACGGTGCAACAGAACCAGGCGCACTCGCCCGTGAAGTGATGGCCACAAACGTGTTCGGCGTCATAAATACGGTGACGCCGCTTATCGAAACCTTCGTTGAACGGCGGCGCGGCCGGATTGGAATCGTCTCATCCGTTGCGGGACTGCATGGTCTGGCAGAAAGCCCCGCCTATTGCGCCTCCAAAGCCAGCGTCCGCATCTATGGCCACGGGCTCCGGCGCAGGCTCCGTCATACGGGCGTCAGTGTCAGTGTTTTTACTGCCGGGTTCATCGACACGCCCATGGCCCGGTCTCTTCCCTTTTCCCGACCGTTTACGGTAAGCGCGCAGGCTGCGGCACACCGCATTCGCCGTGGCGTCGAACGCCGTATCGCGGAAGACATTTTTCCATGGCAGATGCGGCTCACCTCAGGCGCCTTATCAGCGTTACCCAGGCCGGTCGTGGATCATATCTTGTGGCGTGGCGCCAAATTCATGACCCAGACGTGAGCACAGGGATGCTAACGATTAAACCGGTTGACGGTGCGAACGATGTGGACGATTGGCTTGAGGCACAAGCCCGGGTGTACGCCGATGACCCGGCCTGGATCGCCCCGTTGCGCATGGCCGAGAAGGAGCGCATCAGCCCGAAACACAATCCGTTTTTTTCCTTCGGGCGCGCGCAACTGTTCGTCGCCTACCAAAATGGTGCACCCGTCGGTCGCATATCTGCACACATCAATGACGCCGCGTTGAAACACTCAGACCAGACAACTGGTCACTTTGGTTTTTTCGAATGTATCGATGATCCGCAAGCCGCACATGGGCTGTTGGATGCAGCTGCTAAATGGCTCAAGCAACAGGGGATGGCCGCCGTCGCCGGGCCGTTTTCCTTCAGCATAAATGAAGACCTTGGCCTCCTCGTCGAAGGATATGAAGTTCCCCCCGCTTTGATGTCGAGCCACGCCCGTCCATGGATGGCGCGGCATGCGGAAGACTGGGGTCTGCGCAAAGCGATCGATCTGTTCGCGTATCGGATGAAGCCCAGCGAGCCGCCTGAAGTGCTTACGAGGCTTGCCGCGCTGGCATCGCGGGACCCCAAGATCACCGTCCGGCCAATGGATATGTCCAACTACACGCGCGACGTGCAACTCATATTCGACATCTACAATGACGCCTGGAGCGAGAACTGGGGATTCATTCCGTTCTCCGATCAGGAGATCGCCAAGCTTGGCAAGGAAATGCGCCCCATCATGCGCGGTAAGTTCGGTCGGTTTGTCGAACTGGACGGCGAACCAGTTGCGATGATTATCGTCCTGCCGGACATCAACCGTGTCATCGCGCCGTTCCATGGGCGGCTGCTGCCGTTGAATTGGGCCAAGCTTGGTCTTGAAATCATGCGGGATCGGTGGACGACGGCACGCGTGCCCCTACTGGGGATTCGTAAAACGCACCGGCGTCCCCAGGTCGCAGCCGCCTTGCTCTCTTTGCTGGTCGCCGAAGTCCTGGAATTGGGGCGCAGCTACGACCTCGACTGGGTCGAGTTTTCGTGGGTGTTGGAGACCAATACGGCGATGACCAGGCTGGCCGAAGAAATAGCCGGCCCGCCTTGCCGCGTTTATCGGATGTATGAGCGCGAGATCTAGAGCATGTTCAGGAAAAGTGTACGCGGTTTTCCGCCTGGAACATGCTCCAACTCAAGAGCACAGAGCATGTTAAGGAAAAGTGTACGCGGTTTTCCGCCCGGAACATGCTCCAAATCAAGAAGTTTGAGCCTGCTTTGCCAGTCAGCGAAAAGCAAAAAGGCTCTAGGCGGGTCCGCGAAGCGAACGCGACAGGCTACTTCAGGATGGACGTATAAAGACCATCAAGACGCTGCTCATAGCGTTCAGGCGAAAACTCCTTCGCGCGCACCCGTCCACGCACCTTCAAATCTTCACACACATCATCATCTTCATCGAGCGTGCGGATGGCTTTCGAAATGCTCTCGATATCATAGGGGTCGACGAGCAGCGCGGCATCCCCGGCGATCTCCGGCAGGCATGAGGCCGTGGACGTCATCACCGGTGTGCCAAGCGACATGGCCTCAAGCACAGGCAGTCCAAAGCCTTCATATAACGAAGGAAACAGAACTGACCGTGCGCCGCGGATGAGTGAAACGAGATGGTCCAGTGGAAGGTATCGCAACCGGCGGACACTCCGCTTCGGCTTCAATCGGCGGCCGTCGATTTCGTAGGAAAAGAAACGTTCATCGGCCAGCTTCTTCTTGTCCTGCTCATTCATCCAGCCTGAACCGCCAACAATCACCAGGGGACGGTCGACACCTGCAGCCGCATAGGCATCGACCAGACGCGACACGTTCTTTTTCGGTTCGAGCGCACCGACGAACAAAAAGTATCCATCAGGCTCCAGACCGAACAAGGCCTGCAACTCGGCTGTGACCTTGTCCATGTCACGGTTCGCCAACCGCTCAGGCAATTGAACAGCCTGATATGTATTGGTGATGCGGTGCTCTGAAATCCCGGTCAGCTTGATGATGTCTCGTCTCGAAAACTCCGACACCGTCACGATGTGGTCAGCTTTCCGGCACAGATCGCGAATGAGCGACAGGTAGACCTTTTTGTTGTCCTGGGTGGTGAACGGCAACCGTAACGGAACGATATCGTGCAACGTGTAAATGTTGGCCGCGCCCTTGACACGAACCGGTGCCGGACGGGTGGCGTGGAACAAATCGGTCGATGCAGGTGGGGTGACCGTGATCGGCAATCCGTATCTTTGGAAGTGGCTGATCTCACAGGTCGACAGGTGCGGCACCACGGCAACCTTGGAAAACCCTGCGAAGCGGTCAGACGCCGATGACACCACGGTTTCGAACGGCGGCAGGTAGGTCGCTTTCCTCGGCAGGGGAAGCACGGTGAGTTTGCGTGCTTCATCTGCGATCCGTCGGCCGAGTGTCGGATCAACCTCGGCATCGAAAAAATGAATTTCCGACATTGCGCCATCTTTCGGGTTGACGCCTGCCCGGCTGGAAACCAGCAGATGCGGGTCGTACCCGAGTTTGACGAGCGCGCGGCCAAGCTGACGCGCATAGGTCGCGATACCTGTCCCCGACGCCAAGGCGACGTTGTGACCTTCGATCAAGATGCGATGATGTCGCGCTGGTTTCAGGCGCGCAGATGTGGCGGGTTCGGCAATATTCATGACAGCGCACCTATTGTGGTGTTGGGGAAGCCAATCGTGTGGCGCATCCACCCTGCGGCAAAGGTATTTTGCACGGAGCAAGCACCTTTGCCAGTTTCTAAGTCGATGCTTTCGTGCCGACAGAAAGAGCAATCATCAGCGGTCAAACCATCAGAGTGAACCACCCAGTGCTTCTGGTCTTCGGGACACCAAATTTGCATCATAGTATCGCCCAATCAAACACGTGAACTGCAAGACGGTCCAAAGATCATGGCACGGCCTTCTGTCTTGGTTAATGGGTCGAAGACATGACAGACCGGAGAACAATGGCCGGAAACGCCGACCTCTGATACTCCAAGGGATACCGCGGCAGGGGTGATGAAAGACATCGCAACACGCCCGAAGCCTCGAAGCGCCAGACGAACGGGTCTCATGCAACACCGCCAGGAACATGCCGACGTCGATGACGTCACGGTGCTGGGAACAGATGGTGCCGGTCACATCTTGATCGCACCGCCTGGGCGGTTGTGCGGTTGGACACTTGCTGTGTCCACCCAACTCGCCAAACGTACAGGCCGCAAGTTCCGCCATATCGATCGAAATGACGATATTGAAATCGGGCCCCAGGACACCCGCGTCTATCTGTGTAAGTTCCCAAGTCAGAGCGTGGTCAACGCAATCAAGGCCGGGCGACTTGATGCCATAGTCCTCGTCGACGACATCACCGCGAACGTCCGATGGGAAACAGAGACCACCAATACTGACGTGCTGAAGGCCCTTCGCACACAAACGGCTGCCATGGTCGCCCACCACGCTGTCGGGTGCAGCGCGCGGTCGAAACTGATTTTTCCTGTCTACTCTGCGCCACCCCTTGTGACGATCCAGCGGATCGCAGCAGCGTTCGGATATGCAGCTGACCCCGCTTTACTGCGCGCCTGTGCCCAAGCCACTTTGCCGCCGCGCGTCGTCGAGGCCACGCTGGAAGAAGCCGTGGTCGCTCTGGCCGCGCGAGCAAAAGCCCAACGGGAAAAAAAAGCCGAACAGGCAGCGGCTGCCGCGAAAGAAACCGCAGCCAGCGGGGGCAACAAACAAGTCGCTGTTGCTCAGCCACCACCCATCCCCGCCGCCAGGCCAAGCGCTCCGCCTCCCCCTCCGCCAAGCAAAACACCCCAGCCAGTTCGGGAAGACAAACATGTGCTTCCAACGGAAGTGGCTGCGTTTACCGAACAGGTGACCAGCGGGTTTCTGGCAATGGCCGAAGGCAACACCAACGTCCCGATCATATGGCCAAACGGAATTTTCTTTTTGGGCGATGCGCCGAACGAGCGTGCGCCCCCGGTCGCCTCTATCGTCGGGCCAACCCGAACGGTGCTCTACGGGCCATACCTGCATCTGCCGCCGGGGAGCTACGACGTCGAGATCGAAGTCGCTTTCATGGGCCGCATCGATGACATCCCATTCATTCTGGAGTTCCATGCCGCCCCCAACACGATGTTGGCGCAGGTGCGCATGAAAGGCCGCCGCAGCGGCAGCTATCGCGGTCGGTTTAACTTGCAGGTCTTGGATGTGAAAAAGGCAATCGAGATTCGGTTGATACCCGAGCGTGGCGCGATTGAAGGCCAGGTCGCGTTACGCGAACTGCGCTTCTGGATACGCGACGATGTCGAATTTTCTGCATGATGTCAGCATCATCATGGACCAGTTATGTTGGAGCCCTGAAAGTGGCTGGCTCGATGCGCTCCCCAGCAAACGAACGCGGCAAACGAACGTGGCAGGCGATGTTGCCAAACGGCTGCAGTCGCCCGGTCATGTGCGGCCAGCGCCGCAAGCAACCAAGCACGAGGCCCCCACCTATGCTGGGATAGTGATGATATATTCGGCGTGCATAAGCGTCAAAGGTGGTCGGTGAAGGTGACGATGCCAATCTCGAGCACGGATTTGATTTGTCGACACAGGGCGCCATGGGAACGCCGCGGCCGGAGGAGCGCGTGACGAGCGTCCTTCAAATTTGCATTGTATGGATTGAGTAATGACAACCTTGCGCTGGACGGTGCTTTTTTTCCCGACACTCGTTGCCGCGATCTACCTGTGGGGTATCGCGACTAATCGCTACGTGTCCGAAGCTGAATTCGTTGTCCGGACCGCCTCACGGCCAGCAAGCGCTGCAGGGCTGGGCGCGCTGTTGCAAATGACCGGACTTGGTCGGGCGCAAGATGAGGTGTTCGCCGTCCAAGCCTTCATGGGGTCACGCACTGCCGCTGAACGGCTAGGAGAACGCGTGCCGCTCAAAGCCATTTACGGTAACCCCGACGCTGATTTCATCGCGCGCTTTCCCTCGGTTATCTTTGGCGACACCAAGGAAGAGCTGCACAGCTACCTCGGCTGGATGATCGAGACCATCTACGACAGCACGACGGGGATCACGAAGCTAAGGGTGCAGGCGTTTGAATCTGAAGATGCGCGCCAAGTCGCGCTCGACCTGTTGGAGCTTGGCGAACAGCACGTCAACCAGATGAATGAGCGCATCAATACGGACGCAATTCGATTGGCAGCCGAGCAGTTGCAGCAGGGCGAAGACCGTTTGGTGGCAGCCCAACAGGCCTTGACCAGGTTTCGCAACAAGGAGCTTCTGATCGACGCGGCAGGCTCGACCATTGTCGTAACCGAAGTCATTGGACGGCTGACCGCCGAACTGTCCCAGGTCGAAGCGCAGATCCGCGAGATTACTGCCGGTTCAGCGACCAGTCCTCAGCTGCCAAGTCTGCGGCGTCGGGTTGAAGCCAATCAGGCGCAGATCACACGCGAACGCGAACGAATATCGAGCGATGATGAAGGGCTGGCGCAGAAGCTGGCGAATTATGAACGTCTCGTCCTCGACGCGGAATTCGCAAAACAAGCCTTGTCCGCCTCCGCCCGTGCGTTTGAAGCCGCGCAGTTGGAAGCGCGCCGGCAGCAACTCTATCTTGAGCGGATCGTCGAACCAGTTGCCGCCGACAAGGCCATGGCACCGGCGCGATGGAGATTATTCGCAAGCATATTTGGTCTGAACGCAATCCTTCTTCTTGTAGGATGGCTTGTGATCGCAGGAGCGCGCGAACATGCCGAACAGCAGGCCTGAGATGTCCGACAGCATGGATTTGCGGCGCAGTTTCACCGTGCAGATCCGCTGCCTGATGGCGCTTGTCATCCGCGAAATGATGACGCGTTATGGGCGCAACAACCTAGGCTTCCTCTGGGTCATCCTCGAGCCGATGCTGCTCACCGGTGCGGTCATGCTGCTTTGGTCGCTCATCAAGTCGCCATACGAACACGGCGTGGCAATCGTAACCTTCGTCTTGACGGGCTATATGCCACTGACCCTATGGCGGCATCTCACCCAGTCCGGCGTGTTCGCATTCAGGCGCAGCGCAACGCTGCTCTATCACCGCAAACTCACGCTTATTGATGTGTTCCTGGCACGCATCATTCTGGAAATCCTCGGCACCACGGCCGCGCTGACAGTCGTGACCGTTGTCTTAGGCACACTTGGCGTTGTTGAGCCGATGCGCGATCCCGGCGCCTGCATCGCAGGCTGGTTATTGATGGCGTTTCTCGCCACCGGGGCCGCATTGGTGATCGCGGTCTTGACCGAATACAATGAAGTCGCCGAGCGTTTCATTCAGCCGATGCAATATATTTTGATCCCCATATCCGGTTGTTTTTACATGGTGGAATGGTTGCCGCAGGGGCTGCGCGACGTGGTTTGGTATCTGCCCATGGTGCATTGCTACGAGCTGTTTCGGAATGGCTGGCTGGACGAAGGAATTAGAACGCACTTCACCATATGGTACCCGCTTGTCTGGGGGCTGACACTCACAACAATAGGGCTGATCGGGCTTGAGAAAGTCAGGGATCGCATTCACTACGGCTGACACAGCTTGAAGCGATCGAGCCCCCAGACTGTCATTAATCAGATTGTCATTGATCAGACGGCCATTGATTAGACTGTCATTGAAAGGTCGGCCAACGCGCATCGCCCGGGACATCCGACGGCGGTGCCGCTTCCATGATATTCGACGCCGCCCGAATAGCCTCGATGCCCGCATCCGCAGCCTCAAGTTCAGCAGCTCGCCTTGCTTCGTCAGCCGTCCACCCGCCAGCCTCCTTGCGGATCAACCGGATCGCCTCACGGTTGGCATTCGCAATAATAAGATCGAGATGCGCCGCATCGCGAGCCCCTACCAGCGCTTGCATCCGCCGGGAAGCTTCCGCCCGCACATCATCTGCCGTTGGCTTCCAGCCGGGCGCGCGATCCGCAAAGCCAGCCTGCGTCAGCACCTCGCGCAAGGCTGCCTCGTTAGGCGCATGCGTGAAATGCGGGGGCACTAATCTCGAATATGCACGATCAGCACTTGACCAGTATTGTCCGGTATCTTCGACATACCAATGCCAGGCGTCCGCCTGGTAAAGCGTGGCAAAATCTTCTGGCGTCATCAAACCACGATACCTCCCCGTTGGATCGTTCCAGCAACATCACCCGGCAGAGTGGCTCCGCCAATGGTCAAAACAGCGTTTCGGTCTACCCCGTACCGCTTGCCGGTCGCACCACCGATATATGTGTTGTTGACCATCAGGACGTTCGAGAGCCGGTCGGCAAAGCAGAAAGCCTGCGTGAAATGCGGCGTGTTGCTCACCGTGATGCTCTGCCCACCAATATCGAAGAGCCCCGCGTAGCTGCACATGATGTGCATGGTGCCGCCTCCAGTAACCTCGTAAGGAGCCCGCCCAGTGACGTATCCGCCCGCGCTCGGCTGCAAATGGGCATATCCCACAGACCCAAACCGCATGCCGGGCCCGACGGTGAGAACGGAACTTTGTGTGACCTGAAATAACGAACCAGCCGGCCCCGCGACGTTGGCCTCAAACCCCCTGATAAATAAGCGTCCGCCACTGACCACTTGGAAAAGGTTACCGTTCGCGCGGGTCACCACGACGTTTTCCGAGTTCGTCATATTGCCTTCAAGCACTACCACGCCTGAGCCCACCCAAGGCCCGCGCACAATGGTGACATTCGGCTGCGTGTGCGTCCCATCGGCAAGCTTGATCGTCACATTGTGCGGGCCAATGTCGATGGATGCGACCACATCGATGGCCTTTTGAATCGTCGCAAAAGCGCCACCAGATGCATTGGTCAAACCATCGTTGGCATCATTTCCATCCGTCCGGACAAAGTAGGTTCTGTTGCCGGTCAATTGCTCGCGGATTGCGGTATTGGGAAATGCCACGCGCCCCGTCGTCCGGTCCGCCACCAGCGCATCAAACCAGTTCGCCCCATCGGGCGAAACCTTGACGCTAAAATCGTCACTGCCCGCCAGACCAAATTCCGCCCGTCCCGAAAACCCGGATTGAAACAGTTGCGAAGCCGTCTGCGTAGCGCTTGCCTTGTTGATTTTGATCTGGTGGTCGCCGGACCCCGGCGTGACGTCGTCGTGTGAGAACAGTGAAGCGTCTGACTTGACGGCCAACCGGTTTGTGGCATCCGCGGTCGTGTTGATCCCAACCACATCACCACTGGCTGGATTCAACGCAACCGCACCGCCACTGCCACCCGCTACGACCCACTGCCCGCCATCCCATGCAAACAGGCCACCGTCATCGGCCACCCAGGCGAGCCAACCGGTTTGCGGCGGATAGAACATCCACGCACCATCCTGGAACGCCGCAACCTCGCCGTCATGTCCAGCCCACGCGCCCGTGGCAGAGCCCGCCACGATGTAGCAATCGCCATCGGCGGGTGTCCCCGGCGGAGCAGACAGATCACGATCCACCACCCCGATTTGCACAAGTGCGTCCAGCGCGCGGATCGCCTCGTTATGTGTGACATGCTTTTGCGCCTGCGCGGCGGCAATGTACGGCAGGCCAAGATTAGGTGTGCTGTCGTCTGGCATTTGCGGTTCAGCTCCGGTGATGTCGTCCGGTTCCCAAACTGTCACGCAATTTCAAAGCGGGGATAACTTGCGCTCGCCTCCCGCCATAGCCGCTTTAAAAGTAGAGCCGTTGCAGCCTCATCGCGTCCGTTGATTGAAAAGCGCGCACGCGAAAGAATATAACGCGTCGTCCAGCTCTGTGTGTGGTCGCATCGCCTCGGCCAACCGCTGATCAACAATCACCTCACCCACGGCTTGGAGCAGCGGGTTGCGGGCAACCAGCGTTTCCAGCACTTGCTTGCGAGGCGCCTCCTCCGAATACGACAAACCTAGAGCATCCATGATGTGCCTGATCGACAGGTCCATTTGCTCTTGCAGACCGAACGCAGTCATCCCTTCAAGACGCGTGGACGCCAGCGCGACAGCAGCGGTTGGATCGCGATCGGCAAGATTGCCGCCGTAGGTGCGTCCTGGAACAAATGCTTCCCACCGCTTTTGCGGCAAGGCCTCGGTCAGCTGCCGCACCATACCGTTGTTGATGCTGGGATGCAGCGCGAGCGCTGGATGGCGAAAGAAGGCGACTGGATCATGTTTCCGCGCAAGACCGCAAAGTCTCATGTTTTGTCCGGATGCCTCGACCGCTGCGGGCGTATGCGCGCGCAAAAAGCGGTAGAGCGAAATGAGCCGCTCTGCCGGCCGACGAACCGTCGTAACAATCCGCAATTGCTCTGCCGGGATCAGCCGCAGGCTGTGGTAGTCGAAATGCCCCGAAAACAGTGTGCACTCGGCAAGATGCCCCACTGGCCAATTCCCAAGCCCGTTGTGCCGTTCGCCGCATACAACCTGAGCCGGCTGCGAAGCGAGGACCGCATGAAGCGACGTCCCCGCACACTTCGGGATATGTAGGAAAACAATCGGTGCCCGTTCGAAATCGACGTTGCGACCCGGCGGATCAGCCAAAGCAAACGGGAGGCGCCTTTGAAACTCCGGGCTGCGCAAAAGAGCCCGGCGCAGGGCAGCCAGTGACGGCATCTTCGCATGATGCGCAATGACGTCCTCGTTGTCAGGCTCCCGGCCGAGGATCAGTCGGTAAGCCCAAATGACGTCGCTGCGTGTAAGAGGCATTGCGTTATTTGTATCCCACGATCCTAACCACTCGCGACAAGACCAATGTCAACCAATAAACTTCTATTAGGCTAGCCGGAAAGCCCGTATTCCGACGCCAGTTCGCCATAGATCACCCTGTCCACTTTTGTATGAAACTCCAATAGGTTTTTTGTCTCATCCGTTTCTTCCTGTTTTTTCACTTCTCGCAGGGCCGCGTTCTTTTCTGTAAGGTCAGTCAAGACTTGCTCATGGCGCAGGGGCACAGTTTCCTGGATTCCCATGAGCTCTAATAATTTTGGCGCGAATGAATCGAGGTCATTCATCAAAATGACAGCAGACAAGCTTTTAATATTGTTTATTGCTATGTCCGTCGCAAGATCTGGTTGCGTGTTGAGTAAGTTGGTTTTTTCACTTTCGGTCAGCAGTTCCCGGTCCCCGTCAACAGTGCGCCGATCCAGAAAGGTGCGAGCAAATGAATTGTTTATATTAATGGAGTCGTGAAGCTCCGGAGCTTTGAGGAATTCAGTTATGCTGTGGGTATTTGCGAGTTGAACAAGAGCCAGCTTCGCGTGTTGGGGAAGTTCCGGACGGTGAGAGCGAGAAAAATAATAAAATGACCTGAGACGTGAAATAGGCTCTCGAAAAGTAGAGAAAATAAATTTGCTCTCACCCGGAACCATCTGCGCGCTTAGATAATCGAAGTGCCCGGTGAAAAAGTTATATGATGCAAGGTGTTTCGCTGGCCACTGAGATAGGCCGGCAAATCGTTCGGGGCAAACCTTCCAGTCTGGAGCATTATTTGTGATGTATTGCGTGATAGTCGTTCCAGCGCACTTTGGAATGTGAACAAATACGATTTTCTTTTCGGATAGATTTGGCTTCTGAGAAATCCCGGATAGACGATCGGCTGGCGTCGTCGGCGTTGAGGTTCGAGAGAATTCTTCTGATTTAAGCAAGCGTTCCCGCAGGGCTTTGAGGTTGACGGCCAGCAAATTCGAGTTAATGGCGTCTTCATTCTCTGGTTCCCGTCCCAATATCATGCGATAAGCCCAAATAACTTCATCTCGCGTGACGGCCATATGTTTGTATCCTGTATTTAGAAATATTCTGATCGAAGCTCGTGGTATAAACTGGCGTTTTAACCGTGCATTACACCCCACCCAGTCGATTGTTTTCGCATAATTCGCGGCGGCCTAAGAGCATGCTTTCCTGAAACCGCATGCGCGCCGGGATGTCGTCATCCATTTGTAATGTGAAGCCGCAAACCGCACCCGTCACGATCCGATGATCCGTGGGGGCGACGTTGGACAGGGGAAACTCACTGTCGAAGTCCAGTTCAATGTCGACCTTTTTGCCTTTCGCCAGAGTGACCGGCCACGACAACCAGACCCGTGCGTTGGGCCCCACGACAATCCGGTCTTGCTCCGATTGGCACATGCCGGTCACCGTGTAGCTCTCTCCACCGCCAGGAAAGCCACTGACTTCCAGATAGAGCTGACCGGTGCCACTGCGCGGGGCCATGAAGGACAATTCGACGAGTGACGACCGCGTCCAGCAGCCAAAATCATCCGGGCCATACCACCCATGGCCGTCCCGAAAGACCTCGTTATTGATCAGGCCCGGTGCGACACGCGACGAGCTGTTGCGCTTGAGACGATAAAACAGTCCCGGTTCTATTGTCTTGTCGAGCTGTGCATCGACCGACCGGCTTTTGGGTCTGAACTGTTCGGCGCCGGCGACAATATCGGTTGCGATGTCACTCCATTCCCTGGCCGCAAACTCACGCTGGATCAGTCGCTCATACTTTTTGACGTTGGCAGGCTGTGTGATGAAGTCAGTCAGCTTCTCGACAAGTTGGGAGCGGTTGCCGGGGTCGACATACTCGACAAACTTTCCGCCCGCTTCGGGCATCGAGGACGTGTTGGCAACGATTCCGGTTTTTCCCGCGCAAAGCCCCTCGGTCACCGGAAGGCCCCATCCTTCGTAGTTGCTTGGATAGATGAAAAAGAGGCATTTCTTGTAAAGCGCACCAAGCTCTTCGTCAGAAAGTCCATGGGCAAACGAAATCTTGCGTTTCAGTTCCGGGCTCGTCTCGTATTTCTGAATGACACCATCAACCATCCATCCACGCTTGCCGACACAAATGAGGTTGGGCACGTTCGTTTCGCCCAGGCGCCGGATCAACTGCTGCCAGGCTTCAAGAACAAGGCCATGGTTCTTGCGGGCTTCGACTGTGGCGACAAACAGGACAAAGGGGCGTCGGGTTAGTCCGCGGCCCTGCGAGGCGAGGCTTGAAGAAAGAGCCGGATCTTCGTCCCCTTTCAAGCCAGAGTAATTGGCATCAAGGGTGACGACCGTGGGCAATTGAATTGACCGGCCGATGGTTTTGGCCATCGCACTGAGGTCATTGGCGCTCGACTGCGAGTTGGCCAAGAAGCCATCGGCGTGCCCCAGCACGTTGACAAGCCAGCCGTTGAATTCCTGGATCAACCCTTCGCTACAATATTCCGGCGTGATGGCTGGGATGCAATCATGGACGAACGGGATATACTGAATGCTATAGTTACGTTTCGCTTCTCGAATATGGAGAAAATAGTTCGGCAGCCACCAAGACGTACCAATGTTGATGAGCCGGGCGCCTTGTTTGAAATGATAAAGCGGCGCCGTAGACAGTTCGGCAAACACCCGGTCACGCGTGATTTTCCAGTCTGGTGATTGATTGTCACCCGATATGACCGCCAACTGTGCCAATTGAAGAAACGCTGCCGAGCTAATGGGTTTCCATCCGGTCTGCGCCTCGTCGAAAGAGACCACTTCAATCCGGTCGCGATAAGGCCCGGCGGCTAATAGATTGCTGATGACCTCAATTTGCACGCGCTGGATACCCGTTGGAAGGCGCGAGTCTCGGAAATACTGCATCAGATCGCTGACATCGAATACAAAGTCGGCCTGTGCGATGGCCTTTGCGGTTCTGACATTGGCAACCGTTCGCCCTAGCTCTTGGGCAGCGTGGAAGTTTTGGCTATCGAGGCCGAGCGCGGATTCATAGCTCTTGCGCGCGCCATCGCCATCGCCGCGAAGCTTGAGGGCATGACCAAG
The DNA here is from genome assembly GCA_039819785.1 of Pseudomonadota bacterium. GTDB lineage: Bacteria > Pseudomonadota > Alphaproteobacteria > Rhizobiales > Hyphomicrobiaceae > JBCBRD01. Next base: position 14,069 of record JBCBRH010000013.1, read on the forward strand.
CTGAAGGTGGGCATCCGACGACTCAGGTTCAATTTCGATGGCTTGGGCATAGGCGTCCGTCGCAGCCTTCAAGTCCCCACTCTCCTTGTGGGCGTGGCCGAGCTGAACCCATATATCCGCCCGAGACCCATCAAGCTCCAGTGCGGCTGCATAGAGCTGTGCAGCGAGCGTCCAGTTTCGGGTGTCGCGAGCCGTGTCAGCTTTCGCGATTGTTTCGGTCGCTTCCGAGCGCGTGTTCCAGACTTTCATGACAACTCCTCAACTCTACAAACTCTAAATGCACTGCACTGTTTTAAAATAGTCAATTGGACTGTTAAATCGTCGAACTCCAGCTCCGGCCTCGCTCATAAACCCCGCCTATTTTCGACCGAAGAACATGCATGTCGCGTCTATCGTCATGCTTTTGCTGCTGCTTCCCGTCTCATCCCAATACGCAAACCGCAACATCTCAATGAATTCCAAACGCCGCCCCGCAGGTAAAATCGGCATCAATTGTAAAGCGCATACTCAATGTCCCGTTTCGGCTATGGCTTCCGTGCGCAGGTCGCCTGTTTCCAAATGCTCCAAATACCACTGATACGTTTGCTCAAGCCCCTCGCGCAGCCCATACCGTGGCCGCCACCCTGTGCTGTGCAGACGATGGACGTCCATCAGCTTACGCGACGTGCCATCGGGCTTGCTGGGGTCGGTCACGATCTCACCTTCAAATCCGACGACCTGACCAACAAGTTGGGCCAGCTCAAGGATCGAGACGTCCTCGCCACATCCGACATTGACGTGCGTTTCGCCAGAATAGGTCTTCAAAAGGTGAACCATCGCATCAGCGGCATCGTCCACATGCAAAAACTCTCTCTGCGGGCTGCCGCTTCCCCAGATCACAAGGTTTGGAGCCCGCTCTATTTTGGCTGCATGGGCTTTCCGGATCAGCGCTGGAATGACGTGGCTGTCTTCCAGGTTGAAGTTGTCACCTGGGCCGTAAAGGTTGGTCGGCATAGCGGAAATGAAATCGCTGCCGTGTTGCCGGCGGTAGGCGGCACACATTTTCAACCCGGCTATCTTTGCGATCGCGTACCATTCGTTCGTCGGTTCGAGCGGTCCGGCCAGCAAGGCTTCCTCGGTCATCGGTTGAGGAGCCAGTTTTGGGTAGATGCAGGAGGAGCCGAGAAACAATAATTTTTGCGTGCCCGTCCGAAACGCAGCCTCAAGGACGTTCGCTTCGATCATCAAATTTTCATAGAGAAAATCAGCCGGGTACGTATCGTTCGCAAGAATGCCGCCGACTTTGGCTGCAGCCAGGACAACGGTGTCGGGACGCTCATTCTCAAACCAACGACGCACGTCCGACTGTAGGCACAGGTCAACGTCCTTGCGATCGGCAGTAAGAATCTCACATCCTTCAACGGCGAGGCGGCGGACGATGGCTGACCCGACCATCCCACGGTGACCAGCAACGAACACCCTGCGTCCGCTGAGCGGATAGGTCGTCTTGGTCTCGGTGTCCCTATCGATTGCCATGTCCATTTCCCAGGTCGATGCCCTCCGGGGAGATCCGACCCATATGCAGGTCGATTACCCATAACTTGCTCAGCTCGCTGAGCGATCCTTCCGTTCCAGTTCTTGTTCAACAGCGAGCATGTCTGAGGCCACCATCTCGCGCACAAGCTCAGGAAAGCTTGTCGTGTGTTCCCAGCCGAGTTTCTCTTTCGCCTTCGTCGCGTCACCCAGCAGCAGGTCGACTTCCGTTGGCCGGAAATAACGCGGGTCGATCCGGACCAGCACCTGTCCGCTTGCAGCGTCACAACCCACTTCGTCCACGCCGCTCCCCTTCCAGACAATCGTGCGGCCGGCATGGCTGAAAGCCAGTTCGACGAATTCACGCACGGAATGGGTCTCACCGGTTGCCAGCACGAAATCGTCAGGCTCGTCATGCTGCATGATGCGCCACATCCCTTCGACAAAGTCGCGGGCATGCCCCCAATCGCGTTTCGCATCGATGTTGCCGAGGAAGAGTTCTGATTGCAGGCCTTTCTCGATGGCGGCAACGGCGCGCGTGATCTTGCGTGTCACAAACGTTTCGCCACGCATGGGCCCTTCATGATTGAACAAGATGCCGTTGGAGGCATGCATGCCATAGGCTTCACGATAGTTGACCGTGATCCAGAAGGCATAGAGCTTGGCCACGGCATAAGGCGAGCGTGGATAGAATGGCGTGCGTTCGGTCTGCGGTGTTTCCTGCACCTTCCCGTAGAGTTCAGAGGTCGACGCTTGGTAAAAGCGCACGGTCTCAATCATTCCGAGAATACGGATCGCCTCCAACAGCCGAAGCGTGCCAAGGGCATCTGCATTGCCCGTATATTCCGGCGTTTCAAAACTGACCTGAACATGGCTCTGGGCTGCGAGATTATAAATCTCATCCGGTTTGATTTCCTGGATCAACCGAATGAGATTGGTCGCATCCGTCAGGTCGCCATAGTGAAGGAAAAACTTCGTCTTCTTCTCGTGCGGATCGACGTAAAGGTCATCCACGCGTGCTGTATTGAAAGAGGATGATCGACGCTTCACACCGTGAACATCATATCCTTTTTCCAGTAAGAGCCTGGATAGGTAACTGCCGTCCTGACCGGTAACTCCGGTGATCAGCGCGACCTTCGTCATAAATAATCAATCCGTTTTTTGTGAACCATGCCTGTTGTCGCTTTGATCACGTACGGTGTGAGGGCCTCAGGTTCTACGGTAAATAGACAAACCGATTGACGAAAGTTCCCCGGTGCCAATTGCTCGGGAAACCGCTTCTGTCTTGAGCGGTAAGACACCACCTATCCGAACCGGCCAAGACCTATCCTAGCCGACCACGGCAGGCACTGATGTGACAGGCGCTGCAAGTCAGCCAAACTACGGCCAATCTTCAGTCTCTCGATTGTAAATATCGCTTCGAAGTTTGCTACCGTCTTTCTCAAAATCGGAACTCGTCTGCACACCAATCAGTAGCAGTGATGCCAATTCGTCACGGAATCGCAGGCGCTTAGCAGATTTCCGGCAGGATCCTGCCTCGTGTTCGTGATGGATCGAGCCATTAACCATACTGGATCGCGAGGTCACTCAGGCAACGCAAGGCGCACTCTGTCATCACATCGGGAGACAGCGCGGCGCTGGGCCCCGAAGTGATGCTTCGCGTGAATTTGGTCTGCCGGTCATCTTTTGGCGAAAACTTCAGATGTGCAATCGCTCAGCCGCGCTGTTCTCCTGAGATCGATGTGCGCTAAATCTACAGCAACTGTTCGAAACAACCTTTGGCCCCTGATTTCGAACGGACGACCCAAGGGATTGAAACCCCAAAAAGCCGGTGTTTGAAATCGCGAATCGGCTGACAATGCCGATCAGCTTGGCGAACAAAGCCAGCTCGATCAGAGCAGTTTCCAGAAATGCTTTGCTGATACACCTTGCGCCGCAGGGCCCAGTTTCTCCGGGGCAACAAAGTTCAAATTTAGCCGGTTCGCTGCCAGCAAACCATGACGTTTTTGCAGTGTCCGGAGCCAAAATCATCGGTCGCAATCCAGGCGAATTCCCGCACTACCAAACGCAGGAAAAGATGCAGCCTGCGGCAATGACCTCCATCTCACCGTTGAGCGTTGGAGAGATAATCCAGTGTCATGTGGTGCAAACGCAAAACCAGAGGTCAGATGAGCCTAACATTCAGATCAGCCGTCTTTGCCCTAAGCGTTGCAACCCTGTCCGTCAGCGCCCTGTCCGTCAGCCCCCTGGCCGCACCGGACGATCCGGGCCAACCCCAGAATGGAAATGGAGCAGCCCGCGTGATCACCGGCGCCGAAGATCTGGTCGCAACTGATTTCGCAGCATTGGCAGGTGCCAGGTTGGGCCTGATCACCAACCAGACGGGTTTGGTCCAAGGCCGCCATTTGGCCGATCTCATCCACGAGTCATCCGCAGTGGAACTGGTTGCCGTCTTTGCGCCGGAACACGGGTTTCGCGGAACGGTGGAAGCGGGTGAAAAGGTGCGCGATGGCCGTGATCCCAGAACGGGCGTCACCGTCCACTCACTATACGGCGCAACGCGAAAGCCGACCCAGCGCATGCTGCGGGGCGTGGACATGCTCGTTTTTGACGTCCAGGACATCGGTGCACGGTTCTACACATATATTTCCACCATGGGACTGGCCATGGAGGCAGCCGCTGAAGCCGGTATTCCCTTTGTCGTTCTGGATCGGCCAAACCCGCTCGGTGGGCGAGATGTTGCAGGCTTTGTCCTGGAGCCCGCACGGAAAACCTTCGTTGGTCAGTACCCCATTCCTATCGTCCATGGCATGACCGTCGCCGAACTCGCAATCATGATCAAAACTGAGCGTTGGATGAAGGGTCTGGAGAACCTTGATCTCCGCATCGGCAAGATGGTGGGCTGGAAGCGAGACATGCGCTGGCCGGACACAGGCCTGCCTTGGACGTGGACGAGCCCCAACATCCCGACATTTCGCTCAGCCCTTGTCTATCCCGGCATCGGCATCATCGGTGACACCCAACTCGTCAACGAGGGACGCGGAACACCTGAGCCATTCACGCGCTTCGGAGCGCCATGGTTAAATGCCACGAGGATGGCTCAAAGGCTGAACGCTCTGAGCTTGCCAGGCGTCGAGTTCAAGCCGGTAACATATACCCCGCGCTCAATCCCCAACGTTGCGACAAACCCACTCTACGTCGGTCAACGGGTCAACGGTGTGGAAATCGCGATACGCAATACAGCAGCCTACCTCCCGCTAGATGTCGGCATACATGCAGTTGCGCTTCTGGTGGCAGAGGCCCGCCGCCAGGGCATCACCCCATTGATAAAAAACCGGGCGATGTTCTACGCCATTTCAGGCACAAAACGCCTTTACCGAATGCTGATGAATGGCGCGAGCGGAACAGCGATCGTGAGAGCTTGGAAAACCGAGGTCGATGCGTTCAAGCAGAAAGCTAAGGCCTACCATCTCTACAATTAGCGTTGGTGAGCCCGAAGCCATGGCCAATTTTTCCTGAGGCATTTGAAGCCGAGCCAACGCCCCACAAAGTAAAGCACCGCTTGTTTTGATTAAACCAACACGCAGTGGCGCCAACGATCGCTCCGTTATCGCAGCACTTGCAGCAGACCTTGAAGCTGGGCAAAGTGTGGAGCTATAGATCAGCAACCCCAGCCCATCGGCTGAGCCCCTCTTGCAGCCCGGGGCTGCCGCCACGATCCGTGTCCGTCAACCTGCAAAGCCACTTGATGTCAGAAAAGACCGACACCGATCTCACCATTTTGGTGCTGGACGAAAATCCCGTTCGCTCGGCCATCCTTGAAGCTGGCTTGAAAGAAGCGGGGTTCAACCGTGTCATTGTACTGTCGGAACCGCTCGGCCTCGTAGACCAAATCTATCGAGTGGACCCTGACTTGGTGATTATCGACCTGGAAAACCCGAGCCGAGACATGTTGGAGCAGATGTTTCAGGTCTCACGCGCAGTCCGCAGACCAATCGCCATGTTCGTAGACCAAGCCGACAAGACATCGATTGAGAGCGCCATTGAAGCGGGCGTTTCCGCCTACATCGTCGATGGCCTGAAGAAAGAGCGGGTCAAGCCGATCCTGGACATGACGATGTCGCGGTTTCGGGCCTTTGACCGTTTGCAGCGTGAATTGGATGAGGCCAAAACCGCACTCGAAGAGCGTAAGGTGATTGATCGCGCCAAGGGCATCTTGATGAGTCGCAAGAAACTGTCCGAACAAGAAGCTTATGCTCAGCTGCGCAGATCGGCCATGATGCAGAACCGAAAGATTTATGACGTGGCGCTCAGCCTGATCAGCGCAGCGGATCTGTTGGATTAGACGAGGGCAGTAAGGCGGACCTGCGGGGGCGCGGGTCTGAAACAGCGGGGTAGACGATGAGCGCGCGGTCAGCTGATCGCGTCGGTGTATGATATATATGGAAAGACATAGGCTCTCATGGCATCGCTCAAAAGCCTTCACGTTGGCTACATACCATTGGTGGACGCAGCTCCCCTGATCGTTGCGCGCGAACTTGGTTTCGCGACCCAGCAGGGGATTTCCCTGCACCTTCAAAAAGAAGGTTCCTGGGCCAACATCCGGGATAAGGTCAACGTCGGTCATATCGACTGTGCGCATATGCTGGCGCCGATGCCATTGGCGGCGACGCTGGGGATAGGCCACGTCCAGACCACGATCCTGGCACCGCTCACGTTGAGCCTGAACGGGAACGCGATCACCGTTTCAAAAGCGCTTTACGACCAGATGCTGGAGGTTGACGCGGCCAATGCCCAGAAGGGTGGCCGGGCAGCAGGTCAAGCCCTCGCAAGCGTCGTGAAACTCCGGCAAAACAAGGGGGCGAACCGCCTCACCTTCGGCACCGTCTATCCATTTTCATGTCACAACTATGAGCTGCGCGACTGGCTTGCAGGGGCAGGTATCGACCCCGACCAGGACGTCAACCTTGTCGTCCTGCCACCATCTTTGATGACCGATAGTCTGATAGAGGGTCAGGTCGACGGCTTCGTTGCAGGCGAACCTTGGAACAGTGTGGCAGTCGATCGCGCGAACGCCTGCATCTTGGCGACCAAACGGGAACTGTGGGGGCTGGCACCTGAAAAAGTTCTCGGCGTGCGATCGGAATGGGCCGCCAGTCACGCAGATGAACTGGAGGCGTTGATCCGCGCCATTGTGGAGGCGGGCAAATGGTTGGATGAGCCGCCCAATCGCATCCACGCCGCCGAAGTCTTGAGCAGGCCCGAGTACCTCAATGTGCCAGCCGACATTATCAAGCGCGCCCTGACCAGCGGGCTCATTCGCCATTCAGGTCAGGAGCCTGGCAACGATCGAGGGTTTGTCATCTTCTCCCGTGAAGGGACCAGCCAGCCATCGGCAACGTACGCAGCCTGGCTGCTCACCCAAATGGCGCGTTGGGGGCAGTTGAATGCAGACGTGGATATCGTTGGATTGGCAGCTCATGTTTTCAGTTCAGACACTTACGCGACGGCCTTGCAGGTGACGGCGGAACAACCCAACAAGGTGGATGATGCTGTGCGGGCAGCGGCGCGGTTTGATGTAACGAACATATCATCCTACCTGGAAGCCTTTGCCATCAGTTCAGACCCGGTCGTGCTGCAGCAACTTGCCGGCAACCAGCCGCGCTAAATTGCAAAATCCGTAGGCATTTGACGTTAGTGGTGCGCAAGGAACATGCAAAGCCCACCGTGCTCCATGTCTGCGTTATAGTTCAATATATTGAAAAGCATTAATAAATCAGCCTAAGTAGATTTGGCATAATTCTTGTAAACGACCTTGGTGTTCGCAGTCGCCCAACGCTGGGCGCAAAACACTGCGGACCAAATCGAAGCTTAGTGTTGAGCTTCACGGCAACGTCGCCTTGGAACGTTCAAAGCAGACAATCGTCTGTTTTTGTACTGCTCCAAGCGGCGTTTTTTTGTGCCCGCATCGGGTGAAGTGGTGAAAGCCAAAGGGTCGACACGTCCCTCCGATGTGCAGCTTGGCATGTTGATCTCCCGCAAGGCTGACATCCGGTGGCTCAACGCGAAGACATCGAACAGCGAGGTTAAGGGCAGCCGACATCACCCTCAACTCTCGAACTCAACTGGCGGCACCGAAACGGTCTCGCATCTCAAAGGTGGAAGAATATATGAGCAGAGTAACGTCCCTTCTCGATCTTCAAATGTCGCGCCGCTGGCTGATGGCCGCAGCGACGTCATTTGGTGTGGCAGTGGCGTGCGCCGCGTACGCTACGGCGGCCAAAGCCGAGCCATTGGAGGTCGAAAAAGACGAGCTGAAGTTCGGCTTCATCAAATTGACGGACATGGCTCCATTGGCGGTCGCCAAAGAGCTGGGCTACTTCGAAGATGAGGGCCTATTCGTCACATTGGAGCCCCAGGCAAACTGGAAAGTGCTCCTCGACCGCGTGATCACCGGAGAGCTTGACGGTGCGCACATGTTGGCTGGTCAGCCGCTGGCGGCCACCATCGGGTTCGGCACCAAAGCTGACATTATCACTCCATTCTCGATGGACCTGAACGGCAACGGCATCACGGTTTCCAACGACGTTTGGGCGTTGATGAAGCCCCATATTCCAAAGATGGAAGACGGTCGGCCACAGCACCCGATCCAGGCGTCTGCCCTCAAGAAAGTCGTCGACCAGTACAAGGCTGACGGTAAGCCATTTAAAATGGGCATGGTCTTCCCCGTCTCGACCCACAACTACGAACTGCGTTATTGGCTGGCGTCGGGCGGCATGAACCCCGGGTATTATTCAGCAGACAATATCCAAGGTCAGATCACAGCCGACGTGCTGCTGTCCGTCACCCCGCCACCGCAGATGCCAGCGACACTCGAAGCCGGCACCATCTACGGCTACTGCGTCGGTGAACCATGGAACCAGCAGGCCGTCTTCAAGGGCATCGGCGTTCCAGTCATCACCGATTACGAGATCTGGAAAAACAACCCGGAAAAGGTCTTCGGCATCACCAAAGAGTTCGCCGAAAAATACCCTAATACAACTCTGGCACTGACCAAAGCGTTGATCCGGGCTGGCAAATGGTTGGATGAAGACAACAACGCCAACCGTCTCGAAGCGGTGAAGATGCTCGCCAAATCCGAATACGTGGGTGCAGACGAAGAAGTTATCGCGAACTCGATGACCGGCACCTTCGAATATGAAAAAGGCGACAAGCGTAGCGTCCCGGACTTCAACGTCTTCTATCGCTACTTCGCGACATACCCATTCTACTCGGATGCCGTCTGGTACCTGACGCAGATGCGCCGCTGGGGGCAGATCACCGAAACCAAGCCTGACAGCTGGTATGACGAAGTCGCCAAGAAGGTCTACCGCCCGGACATCTACATGAAGGCAGCTGAAATGCTGATCGCGGAAGGTCAAGTGAAGAAGGAAGACTTCCCCTTCGGTACGGATGGCTACAAGGATCCGCAGTCAGAGTTCATCGACAACATCACGTTCGATGGCCGCAAGCCGAACGCCTACATCGACAGTTTCCCTGTCGGATTGAAAAGCGGCGACACGGTGAGCGGCTCAGGCGTGGTGGCTGCGAAGTGATATCCGCCAAACCATAAGCGTTGGACGCAAAGACCTGCCATCGGGTTCGGGGGATCCCGGTGGCAGGCGATATCGCCCCTCGCGGATTCAAAGACAGATTTAACAGCTACCAGACGATACCACCAGATCAGACCTCAAGACCACGCCTTAAGTGCAAAACTAAAACCTTGGTGTGCGGCGGGGTCGTCTTCAGCCGCCGGTCGTCGTCAGTCGCAAGTCATGGCGTTGACACTGGGGACCTAGTCGACCGGCGCACGATTTTCCAGCCCCTTTTCAGGTGCTCCCGACTTGGGTGACGACTAACTCGAATTGATAAGCGCAGCTTGGACGCGACGATACAAAACACCAGTGCAGCGCTGCGAATAAGGATCAGAACACATGACGATGACCGCAGAATTTCCAGATGTCGATTCAGCGAAAGCTGCCCAGGCCGAAAAGGCTGCGCGCCGCGAGGCATCGCGCGCCAAAAGCATGCAGACGATCGGTAAGATCGATAAGGGGCTAAGTCTGATTGCCCTGGGTTGGATCACCCCAATTCTGAAGATGTTCGCGGGCGAACCTGTACGTCCCCAGCTGAGCGAACTCTGGCGCATGCTCGGCATTCCGCTCTTAGCCATCGCCATCTTTCTGTGGGGCTGGGCAGCACTTGCCCCAACCGTGAAGACATCGCTTGGTGCCGTCCCCGGCCCCGCCGAAGTTTGGGAGCAGGCCGTCAGCCTTTATGATGACCATGTCGAGGGCCGCGCAAAGGAAGCAGCGTTCTATGAGCGCCAGGATGTGCGCAACCAGAAATGGATCGATGCAGGCAAACCAGAACGCGTGAAGTACCGGACGTATACCGGCGCGCCAACCTACGTTGATCAGATCTACACGTCACTCAAGACGGTCTTCCTCGGTTTCTTCATCGCCACTCTGTTCGCTGTTCCGTTGGGGATATTGTGCGGCCTCTCGCCGGCGATCAACTCGGCCTTTAACCCGCTCATCCAGATATTCAAACCCGTCTCCCCCTTGGCGTGGCTGCCCATCGTCACGATGATCGTTTCGGCCGTCTACGTCTCCAATGACCCGTGGTTTGAAAAATCCTTCCTCATCTCAGCGATCACGGTCACCCTCTGCTCTTTGTGGCCGACTCTCATCAACACAGCGCACGGTGTGGCCACGATCGACAAGGACCTGATGAACGTCGGCAAGGTGTTGAAGCTCGGTTGGTTCACAAAGGTTCGAAAAGTCGTTTTGCCGTCCGCGCTTCCGCTCATCTTCACCGGGCTCCGTCTGTCGCTCGGTGTTGGCTGGATGGTGCTGATCGCCGCTGAAATGCTGGCGCAGAACCCCGGCCTTGGAAAGTTCGTGTGGGACGAATTCCAAAACGGTTCTTCTAACTCGTTGGCCAAGATCATGGTCGCAGTTCTGACCATCGGCATCATCGGGTTTGCGCTCGACCGCATCGTCATGGCTCTGCAGACGATGACCACATACTCCACCACCCGCTAACCCGGAGCAGTCACCCATGGCCTTTCTCGAACTGAAAAACGTCTCGAAAAGCTACGGTGCGGGAAGCGCGCGCACCGAAGTCCTGTCCGACATCAATCTGTCCGTCGAGGAAGGCGAATTCATCGCCATCGTCGGCTTTTCAGGCAGCGGAAAGACAACACTGATCTCGTCAATCGCCGGGCTTGTGAAACCCGACGAAGGCGAAGTCTTGCTGAAAAACAAGGAGGTGACAGAGCCGGGTCCAGACCGTGGTCTGGTCTTCCAAAGCTACTCCCTAATGCCTTGGTTGACCGTTGGCGGCAACGTGAGCCTGGCAGTCGACGCCGTCTTCCCTGGTGAAAGCAAGGCGCAGCGGGCGGCGCGCTGCGACAAGTACATCGACATGGTGGGCTTGGGTCACGCAAAGGACCGGCTCCCATCAGAATTGTCCGGCGGCATGCGCCAACGCGTTTCTGTAGCCCGTACGCTCGCCATGAGCCCAGACATTCTGCTGTTGGATGAGCCGCTATCGGCACTCGATGCCCTCACGCGCGCCAAGCTCCAGGATGAGATCGAACAGATCTGGTCAAACGAGAAGAAAACCGTTGTCTTGATTACCAACGACGTCGATGAAGCATTGCTGCTGGCTGACCGCGTTATTCCGCTGAACCCCGGCCCGAAGGCCACGCTGGGTCCGGCGTTCAAGGTCGATCTGCCTCGCCCGCGAGACCGTCACGAACTGAACCACAATGAAACCTTCAAAGCGCTCCGCGCCGAAGTGACCAAGTACTTGATGGACATCGGCATCACCAACAAGGCAGCCACACAGGACGACACGATCCAGTTGCCAAACGTAACACCGATCACCCAGGCACCGCCCAAAGCCTACCGTGACGAAGCCAAGGTGCGCTCGCCTGATCGCTATCTTGAATTCTTCAACCTGAAGAAGGTCTACCCCACGCCGAAGGGGCCGCTCACGGTTGTCGAAGACTTCAACCTAATCATGAAAAAGGGCGAATTCATCTCGCTGATCGGCCACTCCGGTTGCGGGAAGTCAACTGTGCTGTCCATGACGGCCGGCCTTAATCCGATCACCGATGGCGGCATCGTACTGGATGGAAAAGAAGTCGACGACGCAGGTCCTGACCGCGCCGTGGTTTTCCAGGCACCATCCCTCATGCCTTGGCTGACGGCTCGTGAAAACGTGCGCCTTGGTGTCGAACAGGTCTATCCCAAGGCCACCAAGGCCGAGCGCTCCGACATCGTCGACTACTACTTGAACCGCGTTGGCCTCGGTGATGCGTTGGACAAGCCGTCATCTGACATGTCGAATGGAATGCGTCAGCGCGTGGGTATTGCGCGTGCCTTCGCCCTGTCACCGAAATTGCTGTTGCTCGATGAACCGTTCGGGATGCTCGACAGCCTTACGCGCTGGGAGCTTCAGGAAGTCCTGATGGAAACCTGGAAGCGAACCCAGGTCACAGCCATCTGCGTCACCCACGACGTTGACGAAGCCATCCTACTGGCCGACCGCGTGGTGATGATGACCAACGGTCCGAACGCCACCATCGGACGGATCGTCGACATCGACATTCCAAGACCGCGAACCCGTCAGGCTTTGCTGGCCCACCCGCGGTATTACGAATACCGGGAAGCGATCCTTGGGTTCCTGGAAGAATTCGAACATGGCGCTGTGTCAAAGACAGACCTTGCTGCCCAATCAGCGGACGGTAAGACCCAAGACGATCCGGCCGAATTAGGAACGGCTGCCAAGAAGAGTGGTGACATGGAGGATGCCGCATGAGGCCGCGCCTTGTCATCGTCGGCAATGGAATGGTCGGACTGCGGTTTGTCGAAAATCTGGTGGACGAAGCTCCATCACAGTTCGATGTCACGGTCATCGGCGCAGAGCCGAGAGCAGCCTATAACCGGGTGCTGCTCTCGCCCCTTCTTGCAGGTGAAATCACCGCCGATGATGTGGCCATGAAGCCAGCCGATTGGTATGCGGACAACGACATCTCCCTGCGTCTTGGCCAGCGCGCTCAGGCCCTGGACACGGTCGGCAAAACGATCACGCTGGACGGCGGCGAAACCATCCCTTTCGATGCGTGCGTACTTGCGACGGGCTCAAAACCGGTGAGGCTTCCCATCACTGGTGCCGATCAGCTTCGCGGCGTTCATACGTTCCGGGGGTTTGATGATGTATCGGCGTTTCGCGCAGCCGCATCAAGGGATAAGCCAGCCGTCGTCATCGGCGGTGGACTGTTGGGCATCGAGACCGCTTACGGACTCGCACGCGCTGGCGTGGACGTCTGCCTTGTCCATGTGATGGACCGCTTGATGGAACGGCAACTCGATGCGGAAGGCGGCGCACTCCTGAAAACGGCGCTGGAAAAGCGCAACATCCGCGTGCTGCTCAAAGCTTCAACAGACGAAATATTCGGTGATGGGAATGGAGCGGTCGCGGGCATCCGGTTGAAGGATGGAACGGAAATCGAGGCTGGCATGGTGGTGATGGCCGTCGGCGTTCGCGCAGATGTCGACCTGGCGAAAAACGCGGGCCTGGAAATCAGCCGCGGGATCAAAGTCGATGACACGCTTCAAACATCCGCGGCGGATGTCTACGCCATTGGCGAATGCGCCGAACACCGGGGCATCTGTTACGGCCTTGTTGAACCAGGCTACGAACAGGCAAAACTGCTGGTGTCTCACCTCGCAGGGGTCGGCAGCAATCCCTACTCCGGCAACGTGCTGGCCACCAACCTCAAGGTCTCCGGTGTGCCGGTTTTTTCAGCCGGTGATTTCTCAGGCGAAGGCGCATCGAACATCATCACGCGAGATCGCGCACAAGGTGCCTATCGGCGGCTTCTCGTCAGGGAGGATCGCCTCGTCGGCGTCGTCCTCGTCGGAGATACAGCCGATGCGCTCTGGTACCGCGATCTGATCGCGCAAGATGCGGACATCTCCAGTTGCCGGGATGTGCTCGCATTCGGTCGCGCCTTCGCGACCGCAGCTTGAATGGAAGAGATAGGTGAGATGAGCGGACAGGATTTTTCAGACGAGCAGAAGCGATATCTTGAAGGGTTCGTTTCAGGGGTCCAGTCATCAAGGGCCGCCGCCGGATTGAAACCGCTTGGCGGTGTGGGCGCTGAGGCAGGTGCCGGCGAACCCACCGGTCCAGACGCTGACCATCTTAAAGCGATGGCTGCGCAGGAAGCGGCAGGCGGCAAGCTGGTCAACGAAGAAAAAGCAAAACGCGATGATCACCCTCTTGACGCCTACCCGCGTCTGCGCGCCGACGCACTGGCTGGGAATTTTCCCAAAGGCGTCGACAATTTCAGGTGGCGCTTCCACGGCTTGTATTACGTCGCACCGACGCAGGACGCCTTCATGTGCCGGATGCGTATTCCCGGCGGCATCCTGAAAGCCTGGCAGTTTGCAGGCATTGCCGATCTTGCAGACCAGCATGGCGGGGGGTACGCCCACGTCACGACCCGCGCCAATCTGCAGATCCGTGAAATACCAGCCGCCGAAGGCCCAAAACTGATCGAGGCGCTGACCGATATCGGTGTCAATCCAAGAGGGTCAGGCGCCGACAATATTCGCAACGTCACAGGCGCTGCAACCGCCGGCATCGACCCGCAGGAACTGCTCGACACCCGCTCCTACGCAAAGCAATGGCACCACCACATCATGAATACGCGTGTGCTCTACGGGCTGCCGCGCAAGTTCAATGTATCATTTGATGGTGGAGGGCTGATCCCCACACTGGAAGAAACCAACGACATCGCATTTACAGCTGTAAGAGTGAACAACCCGACCGATGATACCGGTGAGGTCGTCTTCCGGCTTGGCCTTGGCGGGATCACGGGCCACTGCGATTTCGCACGCCCGACCGGTGCCTATCTCAAACCGGACGAGGCAACCGAGGTGGCTGACGCCATCGTCCGGATCTTCATCGACCACGGCATCAGAACCGATCGCAAAAAGGCCCGCCTCAAATATGTACTCGACGACTGGGGCTTTGAAAAATTCCTCACTGAAATCGAAAACCGCCTGGACAGAAAACTCCTACGGCTGACCGACGACGAGGTGAGCCCGGCCCAACCGACAGACCGGCAGGCCCACATCGGCGTACACCCGCAAAAACAAGACGGGCTTGTGTGGGTCGGCGTTGCAACGATGGTCGGTCACTTGACGACTGATCAGATGCGCGCACTGGCCGAGCTAGCTGCCGAAATGGGTGACGGCGATATCCGCCTCACGGTCTGGCAAAACCTGATCGTCTCCGGTGTGAAAGCTGCCGAAGCTGAAGCCTTCGAAATCCGACTGAATGAAATCGGCTTAACGTCCAAGGCCAACGCCGTGCGCGCCGGCCTTGTCGCCTGCACCGGCAACACCGGTTGTAAATTCGCAGCCTCGAATACCAAGGGTACCGCTGCGTCAATCGCGGAATACCTAGACACGCGGGTTGAGTTGGACCAACCGGTCAACATTCACCTGACGGGCTGCCACCATTCCTGCGCGCAACACTACATCGGCGACATAGGTCTGATCGCTTGTCGCGTTCCAGAAGCGCCAGACAGCGATGACACGGTAGAGGGTTTCCATGTCCTCCTCGGTGGCGGCTTTGGCAGCGATCCCAAGATCGCCCGTGAACTCTATCCCGACACCCGCGTCGAAGATTGCTCGCCGTTGATCGAGAAGATCCTGAAGACATACCTCGCGCACCGCGACACGCCGGATGAAACTTTTTTCGCGTTCTCGAACCGGCACGACACCGACGCCTTGAAAACCCTGATTGACAGCCAGGAGACAGCAATATGACGCTCCAGGAACGTCCACGCACCGATGTGCCGGTCATCCCGGAAACGGCACCTTTCAACGACGACCAGCGCGCATGGTTGAACGGTTTTTTCGCAGGTCTGCTGTCGTTGGATTCCGCCGCCGCTTCGACCGTTTTGGCAAACGGCATGCTGCCGCCCGAAGCACAAAACGCGGTGGCTGGTGACGGTGATGACGGCGAGGACCCATGGCATGATCCCGCCATGCCAATCGACGAACGCATGGAACTGGCCGATGGCCGCCCCGTGCGCCGCAAGCTCTACGCCGCCATGGCACAGCAGGACTGCGGCCAGTGCGGTTACCTCTGCGAAAGCTATGCCGAAGCGCTTGTCTCGGGCGAGGAAGCCCGCCAGAACCTCTGCGTGCCCGGCGGCAAAGAAACAACCCGCATGCTCAAAAAGCTGATGGCGGACGCACCCACACTTGACCCGGCAACTTCATCGCCAGCTGACGCAGCGGCGGCAGCGGACGTCACCGAGGCCGTCAGCGGCTATTCGCGCGAAGCACCACTGGCTGCAAAATTCATGAGCGCCACGCGCATCACAGGAGGCTCGTCTGAAAAAGACACCCGCCACGTCGTTTTCGATCTCAACGGAACCGGCCTTGACTACGTTCCAGGCGACAGTTTCGGCGTTTACGCAACCAACGATCCCGGCCTCGTCGACGCCGTCATCGAAGCCATTGATGCCCCGCCTGATTTCCCGATCGCCGGAAAGCCCCTCCGTCAAGCATTGATTGAAGACTATGACCTCGGCGTCCCTCCAGATCAGTTGTTCGAACTGATGGGGTATATCGTTGGCGGAGAGCGCAGGCAAAAAGCCAAGGCACTGGCCAAAGGCGAAGACATCGCCGGCGATGCCGAAACCTTCGATGTCCTGAAAACCCTCCAGCATCTCGGCCCCGCCCGTCCAGACCCGGAAGCCTTCCTGGAATGTCTGGAACCCCTCCAGCCGAGACTGTATTCCATCTCGTCATCTCCGCTGGCCACTCCGGGTGAACTGCACCTGACGGTCGATACGGTCCGGTATGACGTCGAGGGACGACAACGCTCAGGCGTTGCGTCGACCTTCCTGGCTGAACGCATTACGCCAGGCCATCCAATGAAGGTCTACGTGCAAAAAGCTCATGGCTTCGCACTTCCCGACAATGACGAAACACCCATCATCATGGTCGGCCCGGGAACGGGCATTGCACCCTTCAGATCGTTCCTCTGGCACCGTGCAAGCACCGCAGCCAAAGGAAACTCCTGGTTGTTTTTTGGTCACCAGCATGAGGCAACGGATTTTTTCTATCGTGACGAACTCGAAAAGATGCAGGCCGACGGGGTTTTGACGAAACTCACGACCGCGTGGTCCAGAGATGGCGACAAGAAAGTCTACGTCCAGGATCGCATGCGCGAGCAAGCCGCCGATCTATGGGCATGGTTCGAAGCAGGTGCACATTTCTACATTTGCGGTGATGCCAAACGAATGGCCAAGGATGTCGAAACAGCGCTCGTCGACATCGCGAAAACCCAAGGCGACAAGGATGACGCAGCGGCCCTCAGCTTCATCAAGGATCTCAAGGCCAGTGGCCGTTACCAGGCGGATGTCTACTGATGAAAAACGCGACAGACAGCGACGGTGTAAAAACAACCTGCCCGTATTGCGGCGTCGGCTGCGGTGTCGTGGCAGGCCGTGGCGCAGACCACAGCTTCACGACCACGGGTGATGTGACCCATCCCGCAAACTTCGGCAGGCTATGTTCGAAAGGCTCGGCGCTGAACGAAACACTCAGCCTGGAAAGCCGGCTCCTGCATCCTGAGATCGAAGGCCGGTGTGCCTCCTGGCCTGAAGCACTCGACCGCGTAGCCTCCGATCTCACCCGCGTCCGCGACACACACGGCCCCGACGCCATCGCTTTTTATCTCTCCGGCCAGTTGCTCACGGAAGACTATTACGTCGCCAACAAGCTTGCCAAAGGCTTCATCGGCACACCGCACGTCGACACCAATTCGCGGCTGTGTATGGCCTCGTCGGTCGCCGGTCACAAACGCGCGTTCGGCGAAGACATCGTGCCTCAGTGCTACGACGACCTTGAACAGGCCGACTTGATCATCCTCGCTGGCTCCAACACGGCTTGGTGTCATCCAGTCCTCTACCAGCGCATCCAAAAAGCGCGCCAGGAGCGCGGCACGAAAGTCGTCGTGATTGATCCACGGCGGACAGCGACATGCGAAGGGGCTGATCTCCATCTGGCCATCACACCTGGCACCGATCAGCATCTTTGGAACGGATTATTCGTTGCACTTGCTGACCGTGGCCGCATCGATTTTCAATACATCCGCGCGCGGACCGAAGGCTTCGCCAAAGCCCTGGCCGTTGCCCGCAATGAGAACGCAACGCTGCTGAAGACGGCGCGAAATACGGGCCTTTTGGCTGCCGATGTAAAGACGTTCTTCAACTGGTGGTGCGACACGGAAAAAGTTGTTTCGTGCTACAGCCAGGGCATCAACCAGTCCCATCAAGGCACTGACAAAGTCAACGCCATCCTCAACTGTCACCTTGCGACGGGCCGCATTGGCAAGGTCGGCTGTGGACCGCTATCGCTGACAGGACAGCCCAACGCCATGGGGGGCCGCGAGGTGGGCGGCCTTGCCAATATGCTGGCAGCCCATATGGGGTTTTCCGATGCCGAACGGGAAATCGTAGGAACGTTCTGGGACGCGCCTAACCTGGTCACGGGTGAAGGCTTGAAAGCCGTCCAGATGTTCGATGCGATTGCCGAGGGCCGGATCAAAGCGCTTTGGGTGATGGGCACCAACCCTGCCGTCAGCCTCCCGCGCGCTGATGAAATGCGCGCCAACCTGTCCAAGCTCGATACGCTCATCGTATCTGAGAACGTATCCGTCAATGACACCGTCGTTGCAGCCGGTATCCGTTTGCCAGCCTCGGCCTGGTCGGAAAAAGATGGCACTGTGACCAACTCTGAGCGGCGCATTTCCCGGCAGCGCGGGTTCGTGGAACCCGCCGGTGAAGCCCGTCCGGACTGGTGGATCATGCAGGAAGTGGCTCAACGTCTCGGCTACCGGGACGGCTTTTCCTACACCGGTCCAGCCGAGATATTCCGCGAACATGCGCGTCTCTCCGGTTTCAAAAACGACGGCGAACGGGTTTTCAACATCAGCGCCCTTGCCGACATAACAGATCAAGACTTCAACGATCTGGAACCCATTCAATGGCCGGTCACGGACTCACATCCAGATGGTGTGGCGCGGCTGTTCAACGACACCGCGTTCCCAACACCAAACGGCCTGGCGCGCCTCCTGCCAATCGAGAATCCCACGCTGGCGGAGAAGGTGTCAGACGATTGGCCGATGCTGATGAATACGGGCCGCATCCGTGACCAGTGGCACACAATGACGCGAACGGGTTTGACCGCACGGCTGTCGACCCACCTGCCTGAACCATTCATCTCGCTCCACCCCAAAGATGCAGCGACCCATGACATCGCGGCAAACGACATTGTCGTCGCCGAGACCCGCCATGGACGCATGGTGGCGCGCGCACGGCTTACGGATGATCAAAAGCCTGGAGATGTTTTCGCACCCATTCACTGGTCAGGAACCAACGCATCCGATGCCCGGATCGGGGCGCTTCTGACGGGCCCGGCCGATCCTGTGTCAGGCCAACCGGAAGCCAAGGCGATGCCATCGCGGATTTCCCGCCTGCCGGTAACGTTCCATGGGCGGATATTCTCCCGAAAGCCGGCGGCACCGCAAAACACGGCATACTGGAGCCTCGCAAAGACCAGCTTTGGAACCGCAACAACGTTTGCAACCACAGCAGAGACGGTGGACTGGAACGCGTGGGCCGCACAGGTGCTCCCCGACGGTGAGACCGTAATGTTCGAAGATGCGGATATGTCGGTCTTCCGAATGGCCGTCTTCCATGATGGACGCCTCGAAGCCGTACTGACCGTCTCAAACCAGTACCAGTCGACGTCTCCGGCCTGGCTCGAATCCGCATTCAGTGGGACGTTCCAAACTGCTGCCGAACGACGTGGCGTCCTATCCGGGCAAACCTTGGACGGCCAGCCGGACGAAGGACCCATCGTCTGCGTGTGTTACCAAGTCGGGGCCAACACAATCGCGACCGCAATTGCGTCGGGAAGTGGCACACCTGAAGCGGTTGGCAAAACGACGTGTGCTGGGACCAACTGCGGCTCTTGCGTGCCCGAACTCAGGCGTCTGATCAACCAGACCGCAAAGTCCAAACAAAACACGGCGGCCAAAGTCGTCGTCGAAGCAGCGGAATAGGCTTTCATCCCCCTAACACGAGTGCGGTCATGTCTCGAACCCGTCGCACACTCGCGTGAACGAAAAGCCGGACTGGCTTGACCTTCCAGGCCTGACGCGCAATGCCGGGATGATGAATGACACATCGCGCCTTCATCAAACCAGCAACACACTAGCCGCGCACCTTTGGTTGAAAGCAAGGTTCCGGTGTGCAGCGCCCGGTCGTCGAAACGCGTGGTCAAGGGTGATAGCGATAGCAGCGCTTACGGTCGTGCTGTTGGGCTCGGCTATTACACCCAACCGGGCGTCAGCCGATGACCGATTGGTGGTATTCGCTGCAGCCTCCATGTCCCGTGCCATGGACGAAATTCTGCAGACCTATAACACCATGCATGGAGCAAGATCCGTTGGCGTATACGCCGCGTCCGGCACGTTAGCACGCCAGATCGAAAACGGTGCAGATCCCGCACTTTTCATCTCAGCAAACGTAAGCTGGATGCAGGCCCTGATCGACAACGGGCACATTGACGACGCCGACACATCTGCTCTTAGCTCCAACACCCTTGTCCTCATCGCACCGTCGACAGGCACAGCGTCCACCGCCCACTTGCAGCCAACCGTGACGCCACCGGATCTCACACCCAGATCAGCCGCGTATTTGTCAGGCCATCTGAAAGATGGGGAGCGGCTGGCAATGGGCAATCCGGATCATTCGCCGGTGGGCTACTACGCCCGTCAAGCTATGAAAACCTTGGGCCTATGGTCGTCCATCAAGGACCACATCGCTGGCGCACAGAACGCGTCCGCCGCAGTGACGATGGTGGCGCGCGGCGAAGCGGCACTCGGTCTTGTCTATCGCTCGGATATCCAAGGTCTCACATCGGTGACACACATCGCCTGTGTCCCTGATGAGGCGCACGATCCGATCGTCTATCAGATTGCTCCACTCAAAAAACAGCGCAGTGACAAAAGAGTATTGAAATTACTGACATTTCTGATGTCATCTGAAGCTGAAGCCATCCTGACCAAGAACGGCTTTAAGCTGGCGCCTTGAAACTGCTATCCTGCTCAAGAAGCTCTGTTCAGCACTCGTTGGGCAGCAATCGAACGAAAGCAAAGCCGTGTTAGGACTGAGCCCTTTTGAGCAGGAAGCCCTCGCCCTTAGCATCCAGGTGGCAAGCAATGCTGTTCTGTGGTCTCTCCCACCAGGCATCGCAGTGGCTTACATCCTCGCTCGATTGCACTTTCCCGGTCATGCGGTCCTCAATGCCATTGTCCACCTGCCTCTTGTGCTCCCACCGGTCGTCATCGGCTATTTGTTGCTAATAGGCCTTGGTCGCAACAGCCCTGTCGGCGGTTTCCTCGAAGACACGTTAGGCATTCGTTTTGCCTTCACCGCCGCCGGTGCAACCATCGCTTGCGCCGTGGTTGCATTTCCGTTGCTGGTCCGCGCCGTTCGGTTGTCCATCGAGGCGATCGATACCCGTTATGAAGCTGCGGCACGCACACTTGGTGCGAGCGACTGGAGGGTCTTCACCTCGGTCACGCTGCCACTCATGGCGCCCGGTATTCTGGCTGGCGCAACCCTCGCGTTTGCAAGAGCCGTATCCGAGTTCGGGGCCACGATAACCTTTGCTGCCAATATCCCAGGACAAACCCAAACGCTCCCGTTGGCACTTTACACAACGCTGCAAAGTCCCGGTGGTGAGGCAGCGGCCATGCGGCTTTGTCTTCTTTCGGTTGGAATTGCAGTCTTATCTCTCGGTCTGTCGGAATGGTTGGCAAGACGCATGCAAGTCAACGGGGATGCACTGCGATGATCGAAGTTGATGTCCGTAAAAGGCACGGGACGTTCCATCTGGACTTGGCGTTCCAGACCCCGGTGAAAGGCGTGTTAGGCCTTGTGGGACCATCGGGCGCCGGCAAGAGCACGCTGTTCTCCCTGATGAGCGGCATCAGCAAGCCCGATGACGGTCGGATTGCGGTGGGAGGTTTGACGCTGTTCGATTCAGAGCGTGGCATCGATATTCCCTCGGCCCGCCGACACATTGGGATTGTATTCCAAGACCCGTTGTTGTTTCCCCACCTGAGCGTCAAGGGAAACCTGCTCTATGCCTCCAAAGGCCGGGAAACGGATGACTTCGAAAAAACCGTGCAGGTCGCGGGGCTCGAACAGCTCCTCAACCGCCGTCCGCATAAGCTGTCCGGCGGTGAGCGCCAACGGGTGGCGATCGGGCGCGCACTTCTGTCAAAGCCCAAGCTGATGCTGCTGGACGAACCGCTGAGTGCCCTGGATCAAGAGCGGAAACTTGAAGTGCTGGAGCATCTTATTGCGGTCCGGGCATTGACCAAGATCCCGATGATCTACATCTCCCACGCCTCCCAGGAGATCAGGAAAATTGCCGACAGAGTGCTGACAATTCGCGACGGACGGTTCGTGTCTCTATCCGACAGTCCCATCGGCATCCACGCCGAACCCACGATCCCGCTCGACAAGAACGATGGCTCGTACGGGGTCTAGAGCATGTTGAGGAAAAGTGTAGGCGGTTTTCCGCCCGGAACATGCTCCAAATCAAGAGCTTGGAGCCTGCTTTGCGGGTCGACGAAAAGCAAACAGGCTTTAGAGCATGTTCTGGCCGACACCCATAACCACCTCCGACTGTTCACACGCACAAAACTGTTTCGGGTGCTGACGCAACCCACGACTCAGTCTAGACCGGTTCGAAACGTCGCTGCTGCACTCTAGGCTGCAGCGGTCATAAACCGTCATGGATTGCTTCAGTTGATCGAAAGCCTCGAAATACCGGACGTGAAGTTAGTCAAGCAGCCTGTCCACGGCGATGATCGCGGCTTTTTCACGGAGTGCTACAGCCAGCGGACGTTTGCCACTCAGGGGATCGAAGCCAAGTTCGTGCAGGACAACCATTCCTTGTCGCGCGAAAAAGGCGTTGTGCGCGGGCTGCACTTTCAGTCCCCGCCGCACGCCCAGGGCAAGCTTGTCCGCGCTATCCGCGGTGCCATCTTTGATGTGGCGGTCGATATTCGCAAAGGTTCAGACACGTTCGGCCAGCACGTAAGCCGGACCTTGACGTCTGAAAACCATGAACAACTGTGGGTGCCGCCCGGGTTTGCACATGGTTTTTGCACGCTCGAGCCTGATACCGAGGTCATTTATAAAGTAACAGATTACTATGCGCCGGAGTGCGATCTCGGCATCCAATGGAACGATCCAAAACTCGCGATCGCCTGGCCGATAACGAACGATGCTGCAATCCTGTCGGCAAAGGACCAAAAGCAACCGGGGCTTGCCGACATCGACAGTCCTTTTTGAATGAGAGGCCGATAAAACATGCGCGTGATCGTAACAGGTGGGGCAGGGTTTATCGGCTCAGCGGTATGCCGGCGTCTGGTCGGAATTCCTGACGTCCATGTCATCAATCTGGACAAGCTCACCTATG
This sequence comes from Pseudomonadota bacterium, assembly GCA_039819785.1. Taxonomy (GTDB): domain Bacteria; phylum Pseudomonadota; class Alphaproteobacteria; order Rhizobiales; family Hyphomicrobiaceae; genus JBCBRD01. The sequence continues at coordinate 37,225 of JBCBRH010000013.1, forward strand.
CGGCCAACCTGCATTCCGTCGAGCCGGTTGCAGCCAAGCGAAACTATCAGTTCCTCAAAGCTGACATCTGCGACGCTGACGCGATGGCCAATGCCTTCCAAACCTATGCGCCTGATGCCGTAATCCACCTTGCAGCCGAAAGCCATGTCGACCGATCAATCACGGGCGCATCCGAGTTCATCGCAACCAACGTCCTCGGGACGTTTACGCTTCTTGAAGCCGCCAGAGCGTATTGGGACCAGCTGTTATCTTCGAAAAAAGATACTTTCCGTTTTCTGCATGTCTCTACAGATGAGGTTTACGGTTCGCTGGGCGATGAGGGGCTTTTCGAAGAAACGACGCCGTATGATCCAAGCTCGCCCTACTCAGCCAGCAAGGCCGGTTCCGACCATTTGGTGACAGCCTGGCAGCGGACGTATGGCTTTCCAGCGTTAATCTCAAACTGTTCAAATAACTATGGCCCTTACCAATTCCCAGAAAAGCTCATCCCACTGATGATCCTCAACGCTTTGGAAATGAAGCCACTCCCAGTCTATGGCGATGGGCAAAACCGCCGTGACTGGCTGTATGTTGAAGATCACGTGGAAGCGCTGTGGACCATTTTAAAGGCCGGCCGGCTGGGCGAAAAATACAACGTCGGCGGTCGCAATGAACGCACCAACCTGGATGTCGTAAACCGCGTCTGTGAGATCGTCAGCGCCCACTGCGACGATGGTCGCGACCGCAGAAGCCTCATCGATTTCGTCACCGACCGTCCAGGCCATGACCGGCGCTATGCCATCGATGCGACAAAGCTGGAAACTGAATTAGGCTGGTCAGCCCGCGAAGACTTTGAAAGTGGTTTGGACAAAACAGTGAAATGGTATCTGGAAAATCCGGGTTGGTGGGAACCGCTGCGGGCCCAAGTCTATGAAGGCGGGCGTTTGGGCCTGATCGACAAAGCGACAAAAACAACCGAACGCAAAACCGCGTAAGGGCGGGGTGTCACGAACAACAGCACATGTGCCGCTTCCACGAGCTGCGGGCTATGACCTTAACCGAAGGGCAAAACATCGATGAAGGGTATCATCCTGGCGGGTGGGGCAGGCACACGGTTGCATCCGATGACCCTCGTCGTGTCAAAACAGCTGCTGCCGGTCTACGACAAGCCGATGATCTACTACCCGCTTTCCACACTCATGCTGGCAGGCATCCAGGATATTCTGATCATTTCCACGCCTGAAGATCTCCCGAACTTTCAACGCCTGCTGGGAGATGGATCGCAATTCGGCTTAACTCTGAGCTATGCCGAACAGCCCAAACCCGAAGGCCTTGCACAGGCCTACATCATCGGCGCGGACTTCATCGGCCTCGACAGATCGGCTCTCATCCTTGGCGACAACATCTTTTATGGCCATGGCCTCACAACCCTCTTGGCGAACGCCCAACGCCGACCCACAGGCGCAACGATTTTCGCCTACCACGTGACGGATCCCCACCGGTACGGCATCGTTGATTTGGATGATAATTTCCGCGCACTCTCAATCGAAGAAAAACCAGCAAAGCCCAAGTCCAATTGGGCCGTAACGGGCCTTTATTTCTACGACGGCATCGTCACGGAAATTGCCAAAAATCTAAAACCTTCCGCCCGCGGCGAACTGGAAATCACAGATATCAACAAGCATTATCTTGATGCCGGTGACCTCTACGTGGAGCCCATGGGGCGCGGTTACGCCTGGCTGGATACGGGCACGCCAGATTCGCTGAATGAGGCTGCTGATTTCGTCAAGGCACTCGAAAAACGGCAAGGCTTCAGCATCTGCTGCCCCGAGGAAATCGCCTATCGGATGGGTTTCATCACGAGGTCGGATTTGCTCAATCTGGCCGACAAGCTGGGCAAGTCGACCTATGGCAGCTACTTGAAAACAGTCGCGGCAGAAAAACTGAGCGCAAAGTCGATTCCAGTCACGGCGGGCTGACGAGCCGCTGGAAACCGGGTTATGCGAGAGTATAGGAGCTGGCCGCTCCAAACCAATGTGACTTCATGCGTTCGATAATCATGAAGCGGCCGCAGAACATGAGGCAGAATAGAGATGGCAGCAGCCACGAAGGTCCAGTTGGCCACAAACGACAGCACAGGTCCATCATCGCTGATCCAATCCGCTCTGCGGACGCTGGACCTGGAGGCTTCTGGCCTCATGGCGGCAGCTGCAGCATTGCAAGGTGAGTTGCGTGCACCGTTCGAACAGGCAGTGAAGCTCCTCGGAGCGTCCGAAGGCCGCGTCATTGTCTCTGGCATCGGAAAGTCCGGACACATTGGCCAGAAGGTCGCCGCCACGTTTGCCTCGACAGGAACACCGGCGTTCTTCGTGCATCCCAGCGAAGCCAGTCACGGTGATTTGGGCATGATCGCCCCTGAAGATGTGATCCTGGCCATGTCTTGGTCGGGCGAAACGGTTGAGTTGAAAAACATCATCACCTTTTCGCGTCGCTTTAACGTCCCCCTGATCGCCCTGACGTCGAACGTCAATTCCGCGCTGGGTTCACAGGCCGACGTCTGTCTGGCTTTGCCAAAATCCCAGGAGGCCTGCCCGCACGGTCTGGCCCCCACGACTTCCACAAGCATGCAGCTTGCCATGGGCGATTGCCTAGCGATTGCACTGCTGGAAAGCAAAGGCTTCACCGCACACGACTTCAAGGTCTTTCACCCAGGCGGGTCACTTGGAGCATCGCTGAAGTATGTCGCGGACCTGATGCACGGCGCTGACGAAATGCCACTCGCCGATGCCGATGAAGCCATGTCAGACGCTCTGCTGACCATGACCTCGAAATCGTTCGGGTGCCTGGGCGTCACCGACAAAAATGGCGAACTCATCGGTGTTGTCACAGACGGCGACTTGCGGCGTCACATGGGAACCGAACTGGTTTCCGCGCGCACAGCTGATATCATGACCAAAGGTCCGAAATCTGTTCAGCCCGGCACACTCGCCTCTGCAGCACTTGAAGTGATGAACACAAGCCGCATTACGGCGTTGTTCGTTGTGCAAGATCGCAAGCCGGTTGGGATCGTGCACGTCCACGATCTGTTGCGCGCCGGCGTGATTTGATCTCACAACAGCCAACGCCGTAGGATCCACCGCGGCACACGACAGTATGCTTGCCGGTTCTCAGTCTGACAGGCACTGGGATCGAGTTTGCAGAACATCGTGCCATGCAGCGACAGCAGTGGGAAAATCAAACTGTTCCTCAAAAACCCGGCGCGCCCGAATGCCGGCTTCAGTGACCCACTGCGTGTCTTTCGCCATCTCCAGGATGGCTGCCCCCAGAGCAGCCCCATCGCCCTCGCGGACACACCGGCCGATATCGGCCTCTCGCACAAGCTGACCGATCTCCCCATCTGCATTGCCAATGAAAAGGATCGGCCGCCCAGCTGCAGCAATGCCGTACGACTTGCTGGGAACGATCAATCCCTCCAGTGCCGGTCGCAAAGAAACCAAGTGGACGTCCGCAACTGAAAGGCTCTCAGACATCACTTCACGCGGCTGATAGGGGTGAAATTGCACATGCCGCAGGCCCGCGGTTTCGACCTCGCGTTTCAGCGCCGACATCGACGCACCTCCGCCGATGAAGACCCATTTGACGGGCGTTTCGGCCAGAACGTCAGCATCATCACCCGCGCGCGCAGCCCCGTCTTCCATCTGCGTGCGCTTGATCGCGTCGACCATGGTGGCGATATCATGCGCGCGCCCGAGGTTGCCGGAATAGCCGACAACAAATGCAGACGTGAGGTCCCATTCGTGGCGCAGCCGATTGTCCGCGCGCGGAACAGGTTGGATTCTGCGACCATCGCTCCAGTTGGGAATAATCCGCATCCGGTCATCGGAAATGCCTTGTTCACGGAGAAATGAGGCCATGCGTTTGCCCAGCACAACGTTGATTGAAGCCCGCCTCAACGACCAGTTCCGAAGACGCCGCAACCCGCCGAAAATCACACGCGATAAAACCCCTGAGCGTCGATCCGCGAGGCGTTCGGCAACCTCGGGAAACACGTCCTGCAACCAGTTGATCAGGCGCACCTGGCGAACCCAGGCGATGGGGGCTGCAATGACAGACAGCATCGGTGGGTCCGTCTTCACAACGAGGCAATCTCCCGAACGCAGCTCGGTAAGCATCGACCACGCGGCGGTGACATAGAATGAGAGATAATCAAACAGCCGGCCAGCCAGTCGGTTCCGCCCAAACCGCGAGGTCCAGACCCGCACGACGCGCACACCCTTGATTGTCTCCATTGGCTTCAGTTCGGCAGTCGGATCATCGTACCGCAACCGCGACGTGATGACGGTGCAAGACACCCCATCTTCCGCCAGTTGGAACACCACATCGCTGAGCATCTGGCTGGTCGCTGAGTGATCGGGATAAAAGAAACGATTGACGAAAACGACCTTCACCGCGTCACCTCACCGCCGCGCGCCGTCGTCGAAGGCCATCCATTGGGACGTGTGCTAATCGGTGTTATCCCAGCTATGTTGGCTTTCCAGGTGTTGGGTCGCACGGCCATATCAATCTTCAACAGCCGCAGCATCCGACCGGACGCCGACTGTAAGATTTGCAATGACCACCAAAACGGGCGTCAGTGCGAACATGGCAATAAACCAGAACTGCCACATCCCGTAACTTGCGCTCGCCATCGTGGCAGCAGAAGCGAAGGTCGCGTACGCGTATGGCCTGCTCTCTGATTTCAGCTTTGTCATCGCGATGATCAGCGCAATGCCGAGCCATGCGAGCAGGCTTGCGCCCACGAAACCAAGTTCAAACCACGTCTGCAAAAAGACATTGTGCGAATGGATCGACATCATTGGGACCGTACCGTCTGCAGACGGTACGCCGCCCGCAGCGGTATCGTGCGCGAGGCCAATTTCCCGCGCCATGTTTGCACCAACGCCGACGAGCGGAGAGTCAAAAGTCTTCTCCGCTGTGATGTTCCATATGATGACACGACCTTGCGCGGATTGTTGCACCCAATCGGCGGTGTGTAGCCCAGCCGCGTGGAGCCCGAGGGCAACGGGGACAACCAGAAACGTCGCAACGAGCCAACCAGCCATGAGCAACTTTGGCGCCAGCGCGGCGGCAAACCTACCAAGTGCGAATGAAATCAGACCCGCAACGATGGCCAGTTGCGAGGTCTCATGCGGCGAAGCCATAATCACGACCACGGCAACGGCGACGAGACAAGGTGCCAAGACGCGTGCAAACGTCCGATCCAACGTACCCAGACAGGCGAGTGCAGCCGACCAGACAAACAATGAGATCGGTGCCGCGTTTCGGGTAAAGTCTAGCCATGAAACTGTCAGAAGCCGTCCGCTATCATCCCAAGTGTACCAACTTGGTGGGGTCAGCTCGTTTTCGCCCAGTTCAAGCAGATTATAAACAAAGATCTTGATGGACTGGTCGGTGAGCATCTCAAGGGCACAGTAGGTCAACCCGATCGACAGACCCATACAGACGCCTTCGCCGAGGTGCCGGAGCGTCAACTGATCAGCACGGGCGGCCTGATGAACCATAAAAATGCTGGCCACTACATAGACCAAGGCGAGCGGCGCTTTATCAAGTGGCAGAAGCGGATTTGCCGCCCACAAGGCACTGACGATCGCCCAGCCCGCTAAAAGGAGCGCCGGTGCTCCTGGGTCTGCAAGCGAGACACGCGGGCGCTCCCGGACAGGACTGGCAGCCCACAGATAGACGAATGCCAACAGCGGCAACACAATCAGAAATGACAGTGTCCGGGCACTGACGAGGCACGCGGCCAGCGGGATGAGAAGCAGTGTCCCAATGATCATGGCCCGCGGCTTGGCCGCTGCGAATTCCATGCCTGCCATGGTCCGGTTCATCCCGTCTGCCATCCCTTGTGGTCATTAGTGTGCACTGAAAGCAGAACCGGGGCAGGTGTGTCCAGACAAGATCAAAACGTATGCCTGCGCCTTATCGCCCGAAACCGCATTCATAGGCGACATCAGACACAACGGGGGCAAAATCGAGCCATGATACGAGCGGTAAGCGATATGTGGCTCTAGAGCCGATCTGGCTTGCCGGGGACCAACCGATGGGGAGGTCCGAGCCTGCCGGTCTGTAGCGGGTCCAGTTCAATCCGGTCCGGCCTATCCGGCTTTAAACGGGTTTCCATTCGGGATTGGAAGCGCGTTGCCATACCAGTACGAAGGCGTGACGCACTGAAGGCGGTGCCATCCTCCGCGGTATCCCCGGTGGCATTGCTACTGTTTTGGTCAGCACGCGGCGCAGAGGGAGGATGTGGGGTAGTGCGTCGGGGTGAGACCCCGAGCGTTGCCGTCTCCAAGATCCCGTCGCGTTTCAACTCAGATCGCGCGCGCGCGATCTTTTCGGTATCAAACGTCTCTCCGAACAGCACGACAGCCACGGTGCGCCAGGCAATCTGGAAGTCCAACGGCAGACTGGCGTTGCGCACATACCAGATATCGAGGGCGGCTTTGTCTTCTGCTGAAATCGCCCGCCCGCCAATCACCTGGGCCCAGCCGGTCATGCCTGGGCGCACGAGAAGGCGTGCGGCATGGTCGGGCGACTGGTCACGCGGCAGCAATGGGCGAGGTCCCACGAACGACATCTGGCCACTCAGAATGCTGAACAGTTGGGGCAATTCATCCAGCCGTGTCCGGCGTAAAAATGCACCGAGTTTGGTTGTGCGCTGACCGTCCTCAAGTTGCCGCCCAAAGCGGTCATGCCCCGCTGCCATTGTCCGAAATTTGTAAAGCCGGAACGCTTGGCCACCCAGACCAGGGCGCTGCTGCCAAAACGTAACCGGCAGACCCATATTCAGGCCAACGAGAATGCCAACGATGACAAACACCGGCGCCAGGAGAACAAGCATGACGATGGCGCCAACAACGTCGATCCCGCGCTTGATCGACCAATAAGACCGGGTCCGAATGTCCTCAGGAGCAAGCGCATCAATGGAAAAGGCCAGGTGACTGCCGCCGTGGTTGCCATCCGTAGCAGGTTCGCCGTCGCGGTCTGAAATCAGTCCTTCAGGCCTGGTATCGACAGGGACAAGCCGAGAAATGCTGACCTGCTGGTCGGCTGGTTTTGCCAACCGTTCAAACAGAAAATCAAACTCGATCGTCGAGGCGCGATCGATCATGTCAATCTGAGCCAACGCCTCAGGCGAAAGCTTCTTCGCCGGTACGGTGACCACAACCCGGTCGACATTGACACCATGGATCTCAAGCTTCTTGAGCACATCCTCCAGGTCTTCTGGAACGCCGAGGATCTCAAAGCGCATGAGATTTCGGCCGACCTGCTTCCGGTCGCGTCCCACGATCCCGACAATCCGGATAGATCGGTCGGCCGCCTCGGAGACGCTTTGCAGATAGGCTTCGGTGAGATCGCCAAGTCCAACCACAAGCGTGTTGATCCCATCACCGATGACCGAAACCTGGTCATCCGTGTTCAAGAGTCGCGGAGCTTTCCGCCGTTCCATATGCCGCAAGCGCATCGCCACCCGCGCACCCACCAGAAGCATCAGCATGATCAGCGTTTGCAAAATAGGAACAGACCGAGGAACCCCTTCCAGACGATTGAGAACGAACGACAACGCAAGGGCACCACCGACCACGACCAGTGTCGTCACGATCAGTGCCATATAGTCATTGAGATTCGAAAACCGCCAGATGGCATCGCTGGTGCCGGTCACCATCAAAACGGGCAAGGCAACGACCAGCGTGAAGCAGAGATACGGCGCGATGTTAACAAAGCTGCTGGGGTAGTAGACAAGGTTATCCCGCAGGTAGACAGCGAGCAGCGTCGCCGTTGCCACCAGGCATAGATCGACAATCAGCAAAAGCGGGCGTTTCATTCGGTTGACACCTAGAATTCATGACCAAATCCCACCACACGTCGAAACCCCCTGAGGCGATCGATTTGATTTGAACCAGACAGGACAGCGCACCTGATACGCTGGTTTGAGTTGTGATACCAGGGCTTGCACGCGTGTGAGAGACAATGCTGGGTCACGGATCTGCGATTGCAATTGGGTTAGATGAATCGCTTTGACGTGACATGACGTGCTGTTTTGTACCGTATGCGCAACAGGCCCCACAAAGATGCTAAGGTCGACGGAACCTCCCCTCTCACAAACAAATGATAAGAGGTCAAGAATATGACACGCCAACGGCGCCCGCTGCGCACATCCATAGCAAGTCTCTTTGCGGCAACCATACTGATCTTAGCCGCAACTGGCACGACACCACCCGCAGCTTTGGCTGCATCTTGCGCTTTCAACTACACTGCCTTTGAAACCATCATCCCGCATGTGGACTTGGAAACGTGCCCGGACGCCGCCACCGGGACAGACACCTTTTGCCGGGCGACAACGGCAGCAGATCAGGTTCACGTCTTCTATTTCGATTTGAACGGCGATCAGTGCCTTTTGAAGATCGAGTCCTACGACGAGGACAAATTCGAGATTGGCATCAAGAAGTGAGGTAATCGCCCCTCATCGGACAGTAACTGCCAACTGACGGTTACGGCGGACCTGCATCACGGCTTGCGCGCACAAAACCTAATGATGTGCCCGCTGCCTTGATGCTTTAGTCCATCATCAAGACGAACCCGCCCGTTGAGAAGTTCCAGGATTTCTGCACCATCCAATGCTGAACCAAGCACGTCCGCACGGTAGAGCAGGTCGTGGTCGCCCGGCCCCAAAGTTCTGCCCGGTGACGTCGAGGCTTGGAGTTGAGCCTGATCCGAAGGTTGCCCGATCCCACCCCCGAGATACTGCGGCCCACTAGGCTGAGCGAACCCCTCAATCGCGAGCACCCCACCCGGCCCAAGCGCGGACCATCCCACCTGTAAGGCCCGCATCCGAACGTCAGCTTCACATTGAAGATACATCATGAACACCGCATCCCACGTTCTGTTATGCGGGAAGTCCCAGCTTGCGAGATCGCCGCAAATCCGCTCGACGTCAACGCCTGCAGCTGCATCGCCTTGTGCGGCGTAGCCGGTCGCCACGTCCGATAGGTCAATACCGGTCACCGATAATCCCTGCCCGGCAAGCCATCGCCCATTCCGGCCATCGCCGTCGGCAAGACACAATGCGCTTTTTGCGCCACCACAATACGTTTGCAAGACAAACCGCACGTAAGGGCAAACTCGATCGCCAAAAAGCTTGCCCGCCCCCGCGTCAAGATATTTGCGGTCCCAATTCACCATTCCCAGGCCCTCTCAGACGTTGTTTGGGCCGTTCCAATGGACACGTCCAAGACCATCGACATCGTATCCTGCTAGTGTGGAAGCCTTCGCCCGAAACGGTTCGGTCGCACAAAACGACAAGAGCGTCTGCAAGGCGGGCTCAAAATAGGCATGGTGATCAATCGCAAGGTCATACCGTTCACGCGTCACGGGAACGAAGCGCAGCTTGTAGAGTTCAGCGAGTGATTGGAGCCCGAACGCCACGTCGGCTTTGCCTTCAAGGATCGCCAGCGCCGCCTCGCTTTCCGATCGCACGGTCTCCACAACATCAAGGTCGGTAGGTTTGAGCCCCGCGCAGGCCACCAAGTGATCAAAGTGCATCTGGCTGCCCGCCTCGGCTTGGCGCGCAACAAGGCGCAAACCCTTCAGGTCCGCAACGTGACGAACATGCGAGGGAACGCCCGCACCGATGATCAGACCTCGGGTTCGTTGAGCCCATTCCACCAGAACGACGCCATCGCGCCCGCATGCGGCGTGTACGTGGCTGATGTTCCAATCCTCGGTCGTCGCATCAAACAGATGAAGCCCTGTCGCGATGCCTTCATGCGCAGCAAACCGCCGCAACCCGTCCATGCTCCCGTCGAAGAAGCACGGCAAGCCGCAACGGGATTCGCGCAGCGCCCAATCCAGAAGCGGGTCATGGCTGCCCAAAAACACCTGGGCTCTGGCCGGCCTCGCCACGTTTTGGGCGGCACCACCGGTCGCGGACCCGTTGAGACCTCCACGGGTAACCCACGCCTCAACTTCAGAACGCGGAAACAGCAGCTTGCCGTGCGCACGAGAACACGGCAGTTGGCCTTTGGCCGCGAGGTCATAGACCTTGCGTTCCTTGATCCGCAAAAGCGCCGCCAATTCCTTTGTGGTGAGATAGTCGCTCATGAGCCTTTTTTGGTTAGCCGGGAAGTGGTTTGCTACCGATGGGAAGGCGTTGACCGCGTTCGAACAGGCGCGCAATCAAAGTGTACATGTCATACCATGAGAGCAGAACCGTAAGGACCGCTCAGCGAGAGAATACCAAACGAACGCAGGCTTCACCAACGCGCCGGGATAGACTGAATCTAGAATAGGACAAATGGTTATGCCTGCCACAGTCTCAACCGGGGTACGACCGTTGTTTGAAGATCGGCTGACATGTCAGCCCGCGCGCCATACCGCAAACCCCTGGCAACCATGCTGAGAGCCACTGACGATCTTGCGTTTCCCGAAATGAACGGGAATAGAGGCGCTCTGAAGCAAAAGCGAAACGATAAGACATGACGGATACCACAGGCGGCCAAGAGCATAATCGCCCCGCCGTGCCACCTTACGCACGAGCGCCATCTCCAGACGCGGCTGCCCCAGAACTCACGGTCCGCGCGATCTTTTCAGGCATGCTCATCGGTGCAATCCTGACGCCCTGCAATGTCTATTCCGGCCTTAAGATCGGGTGGACATTCAACATGTCGGTCGCAGCCGGTCTATTGGCGATTGCCGTGTGGTCACTGTCCAACAGGGCATTTGGAACGCAGCCGCTGGGCCTTCTGGAAAACAACATCAATCAGACAGCCGCGTCTTCGGCAGCCTCAATCATATCAGCGGGGCTCGCCGCCCCCATTCCAGCCCTTGCCCTTCTGACTGGGCAGACGCTGCAATACGAGATCCTGGCGATCTGGTTGTTCGTGGTCTCAATCCTTGGCGTGGTCGTCGCTGCAGGGCTGAGAACACAGTTGCTGGTCCGAGAAAAGCTTCCCTTTCCATCGGGCATCGTCACCGCGGAAACCATGCAAGAGCTGCACGCAGGCGGAAGGGACGCCGCCAGACGGCTGCGGCTTCTGTTTTCAGCAGCAGCATTATCAGCGAGCCTGAAAGCCGTTGTTGGCGTATTCAGTCTAACACCGATGGCACCCAAATTCGCAGTTGCTCTATCCGGGAAAGCGGCGCTGACCCGTCCGGAAGGGGCCTCGTTGATGAACCTGGGCTTTGCCATTGATCCATCGGTTCTAATGTTCGGCTTCGGGGCCATCTCAGGCCTACGCATCGGTGTGTCCATGCTGATCGGAGCCGTCGTCGGCTGGGCCATCCTCGCCCCAGTCGCACTGGCGAATGGTTGGGCCGAACCAGGACCAGCAGATGCGAACGAGTCCTGGTTCGCACCCTTGGTCGAATGGCTGCTTTGGCCAGGTGCCACATTGATGGTCGTGGCTGCCTTGACCTCATTTGCAATCTCGCTGTTGCGGTTGGCGATGCGCGATACAACGCCACCAGAAGAAAGCATTGCCAAACAACAGATCAGCCAACGGCCGCTTTATGTCATAGCGGGCATCGTCCTGATCCTGGCCGTATGGGCACAAAACGCCATCTTCAGCATAGGGGTTTTCGAAGCGACATTGGCTGTCGCGCTGAGCTATGTCCTTGCCATCGTCGCCGCGCGGGTTTCTGGCGAGACAGCCATCACACCCATCGGCGCATTGGGAAAAATCACACAGCTGACATTCGGTGCCGTCTCGCCAGGCAATGTCACGGCTAACCTCATGACCGCCAACGTAACGGGCGGTGCAGCTGGCCAATGCGCGGATCTGATGCACGACCTGCGCACCGGCCAGATCATCGGGGCAACCGCCAATTACCAGATGATCGCACAATTGTTTGGAATTCTCACTGGCGCATTGGCAGCCAGCGCGGCTTACCTCTTGCTCATCCCTGATCCCCAAAACCAGCTGATCACGCCTGAGTGGCCAGCCCCCGCGGTCGCAACATGGAAGGCCGTCGCCGAAGTGCTCAGCGGCGGGGTCGGAGCGTTGCCTGGTGGTGCGATTTTGGCGATGGTGATCGCAGCCATCATTGGGGTTGGACTGGCGGTTTTGGAAAGCTTGGGGCCGGAACGGCTAAAACCCTACGTGCCAAGCGCATCCGCGATGGGTTTAGGGTTCGTCATCCCGGCATGGAATTCCATCTCGTTGTTCCTGGGCGCGTTGGCCGCTGCAGCCCTAATGCGTATCGTCCCTGAGTGGGCAAGGCCCCGGATTGTCATCCTGGCAGCTGGATTGATTGTCGGCGAAAGCTTGGCGGGCGTATCAGGAGCTTTGCTGCCGGCGGTCTGGTGAACGCGTAGGCAATGACTTCACGACGGTCAGCCCTTCGAGACGAACTTTTTCATAAGGTAGAAATACAATGACGACGGCAGGATGCTCAAGAATTTCAGTTGCGTCACCAGCTGCCACGGAAACGCAACCTCATACCGCTTTGACTTCAGCCCCTCAAAAATCTTATCTGCTGCTTCGTCCGGCTGCATAAGATACGGCATCGGAAAATCGTTCTTGGCGGTCATCGGGGTATCAACAAAACCCGGGTTGATGATCGTCGTCGTGACGTTGAACCCGTCGAGCGCTGGTTTCAGGCTTTGGCAAAGGCTGTTCAGGGCAGCCTTGGTGGGGCCATAGGCGCTGGCCCTTGGCAGCCCGCGATATCCAGCCACTGAAGCCACCGGCGCCAGGTGACCAGACCGGCGCTCCATCATGAGCCGGGCCAATGGAACCATGCAGTTCACGGTCCCCACGTAATTCACGCGCATCCCTTTTTCGATCGGACCCACGGCAAGATCATCGATGTCGATGATGTCCCATGTCCCGGCACAAAAGACGGCTAGGTCGATCGGCCCGAGTTTGGCTTCAATATCCGAGATGGTCCGGGTACAGCCCTCTGCATCAGTCACGTCCAACGGAAACGCGGTGATGGAGCCCACGCTGTCTTCCAAGGACTTGAGGCTCTCCGCTGATCTTGCCGACACGGCGACTTTCACACCTGCATTAGCCAGCTTCCGCGCCAAAGCTTCCCCAATGCCGCTGCTGGCACCGGTCACCCATGCGACTTTCCAGTCGTCCGCCATGTCTGAGTTCCACTTAGAAGGTTTGGTCGTTCAATGTAGTCTGTGAACGTAGGCCGCAGCCAAAAGGTTCGCCCACCGATCACAAAAGCTCCGAGAAGACGCAGCAATCACCACAAAAAAAGGAAGCCCAGCGGCTTCCCTTTCTAACGTATCGAATTGATTTCTACGCCATCTCCTCACGCATAAACGCCATGCGCACAGAGCTGATGGTCAGACATGAGCACAATCAGACCCAAAATAGCCTTACAGGACAGGTCACCGCTTCCGCAGGTTGAGCCGACCGCTGGCAGCCGAACTCGTGAACGTCACGATTTGTTTTCTGCCCTTTACGGTCACCTTCAACCGCCCACTTATATCAAAATCGCTGTTGTAGACGTCGCCAACATAACGGTTTGAGCGCACTCTCAGAAGTGTGCCGGTCTGTCTGAGAGAAGCTGATGCCGAAGCGCACGTTGCTGACACGTTATAAACCTTCGCCGTTTGCCGGCTGTAGTTCACGCGGCACCGCACGCGCTCAGGCTGCCCGGAACTTGGGTTGACCGTCCCGGCACCCGACCATGAGCCCTCCAGCGGGGCAGCGGTCGCAGCACCAACAGGCAGGACCAGACCCGCAGCAATAATCACAAAAGAAAAAACCTGTCGGACCGTCATGAAACCCACTCCCACATTATTCGAAACGAGACACACAAAAGCACCAAACGCGCATCGCGCGAAGTTATAAACTGTTCAGTGCAAGCAGATGTGAACACTGTTGTTTTTCTGCCGCGCCCCGCCACCGACAGATGGATGCTCATTGAACGTACAATAACAGCTGCTCACTCATCACCGTTCACACCAGCCCACCTTGGCCGTCGGGGATATTGTCCCCGACGTGCGTATAAGTAGGACTAATCAACAGTAATTGCGTTCGCGCTATCCTGTCGGACCTGCAACGGGTGCTATTGATTTTGCTGCATCTTTGATTGTTGCAAACAACAGTTCGGGGACCTCCGAAGCAGCACCCACCGGGCCTGTGTAAACAGCCGGTCTGCCCCAGGTCTCGATCGCATCAGGCACATCCTCACGGGCGTGAAGGCCATCGCCGGAAAAGAACCCCATAACGACACTGGGGCGCGCGCAGTAGGTCAGGACATCGGCCACCAATGGTGCCTCTTCGAGAAAAGCGATGTCGACGCAGTGAAATTCGTCGAGACGCGCAAGTCTGCTGGCGGCCAGCCGCGTAGACCGGGCGGACGCGGGGGCACCACTCCGCGAACCGTGCCCAACCAGTAGGAGCCGGGCTTGCGAAGTATCCAACCCCGCGCTGTCGGCGTGCTGAGTGGCAATTTTGTGCATCACCGGTACAAGCCCAGGATCATCACCGAACGGCCCCACAACCCGGCATCGGTGTTTAGCGTCTGCCTCAGCAATCCGGCGCGGTAGGACGGTTTCAACAAAATAACCAGAGCTCATGAAAAACGGAGTGATCAGCACCGGCCCGACTGTGGCGGTCATGGCGGTCTGGAGCGCATCTTCAAACGATGGTGATCCGTTGAGAACGCCAGCGAATGCACGGATGTTATGAGGGCGACCAAGCGCATCGACAGCCGCGGCCTGGCGGATCAACAACTCGTTTGAACCGGCACCGCCGCGCTCCCCATGGCCAACGATCACAGCTGCCATGGCAGGCTTTTCGAGACGCGTTCTCAAGGCGGCCTGCGTGCCATTTGTACCAGCGGCGTCATCAGCCAACCCGTTAGCGGACGCCTGAACGCCGTCAGGTGTCGCGCGTCCAACATCACGTCGCTGAGATTGGTCTATTGCCAGATCGTGCGCCATCATCGTCGGCCTCATGATTGCGTTTCTTTCGGACGATTGCCCGAGAACGCCCATGAAATCAAATGCACCGTGACGTCGCAGAACCCGCGTTGGCTATGGGTCAGGCTTGGGACTTTGCGCGTACAGCAGCCATCTGATCGGAAAACAACCGATCCCGAACGCGCGTGAGACGCTCGGCGAAGGCCGCACCTTCCGCAATGTCTGCGCCACCCAGCCCAGTTAGGATTGTCCTCAGAATAAGAGCGGGGTCGCCTGGATGGCCGGTGTCCTGTACTGCGGCGCCTGAAACAGACGTCGCTTGCCCCCCGGCGTAGGGCCGAACCAGAAGCCGCCAAAGGCCATCGGCCAATTGCGCTGCGGTCATATCAGATGGCAACGTGATAGTACCCGCCTCGATTGCCTCCTTGATCACATCGTTGAAAGCTTGAACGAGAGACCCGATCGACGTCGTCAGCTCGGCATGAGCATCATCGGAAATCTTTTCCCGGATGCTGGAGGCTTGGACCAGAAACAGCGCATCGTATTCGACAGGGTAGAGCTGCGCGTAGATGTGATGGGCAATGCTTAAGCCGAACAATTTGTCCAGTGCGTCCAAATCGGACTCCAAGACGCTTTTGGCAAGGTCTTGCCACGCTTGAAAGCCGCGTTGGCACAGCGCCATCAAAACCATCTCACGCGATGCATAATGAAGGTAGATCGTACCTTTGGAGTATTCAGCGACCTCAGCAATGCGGTTCATGCTGAGCTCGTGATATCCATCCTTCTCAATCACGTCTCGCGCGATGTTGAGAAAAAGGTCCGAACGAGCCTGCCGCTCGCGGTCCTTTCTGGTGAGTTTGTCATCCATTGCGAATTACTGACTTTCTGTCAATTATTGACATGCCGCCTTTCGTTTAAAGTGCGATCTGGACGGCGCACGATCCTGTTTTGAGGTCGGGTTGAAGTTCGACACCTGTTGATTCGCACGGTGCTGCCAAGAGTGTTCTTATTCCGTAAATGGAAAGCCACGCTATTGAGTGCGATTTGCTCCCAGGGAACTTCAATATCAATATCGGCGAATAACAAAATTTCAACGGACAGAAAACAGTGGGTCAAAAAATGAACGTGCGTCCAGTCGATGCGGGCTGACTTGGACACCGACACACGTGCGCTAGGCGCCGGCAGTCAAGCGCAGAAAAGAAATGCTTGGTGATCAATATGATCGGCGTTCAGCTTGCGGAAGCGCCAGCAAAAACAGCGCTTTCAGATGCTTTGAACAGTCTTCTTGATCTGAAAATATTTCAATTAAAGCTCGGCAAATCTGCATTTAAAAATTGGAATAAAAATATTCGCTAATTTTGTTCGCATATTCAATTGATACGATCTCGGTAGAGTTTTGCATTAAAACAAATCGTCTGCATGGAGATTATTATTGGAAATTGAGGTTTTATCTACCTTTCTCAGTATTGATTGGAGAATGCTCTGCTTCATGTGACAGCTTTGTGAATGAAACACGTTTGGGTCTGTGTCAATTGTTTGCAATTGAGATCTGCGTCAAAAGCGCATTTAATTTGAATAGATTTATCTTCTTGCCAGAGAGGTCGTGGAGAAACAAAATCGCCAAACACCATGCTGTGGCGGAAAGTCAAATTTCAGCCGGTTACACCACTCCGGGCGGCCAACACTTGAGTTAGGGCACCAGACACACCATCCTAACCGAACCGAGCAACCCACCAAGACACCGCGCGGTGGTTTGGCTGGACCAGTCGGGAACGGTCCAAGTTGCAGGCACTCAAATCGGAGCTGGCCCGCTACCGTGTTGTTTTTTCAGTTTTCTTATTGAAAAGCCGTTGCATCCGTTTCCGTTAGCACTCTAGAACCGGGCTATGTTCAAAACGCCAGACGACGTCACCACTGCCCTATCGCACCTTCCTGCAATCAATGCCGAGTGGCGGTCCAGCGCGCTTGCCCGACAAGAGGAATTGACCAAACCACCTGGATCGTTGGGGCGTCTCGAAGAGTTGGCGGTGTTTCTCGCAGGCTGGGGCCAAACGCCGATCCCGGTATGCGAACACGCAACCTGTGTGGTGTTTGCTGGAAATCATGGGGTGACGCGCCAGGGAATAAGTCCGTACCCCGCGTCTGTCACCGAACAAATGGTCGCCAATTTCCAAAGCGGTGGCGCCGCCATCAATGCGATTGCAGCGGCCAATTCCATCGGCCTCAAAGTCGTGCCGCTCTCATTGGACAAACCCACGGACGATATCTCTGAAACATCGGCAATGTCGACCGCCGAGACCCTGGAAGCCATGTCAGCAGGGGCCGACGCTGTCGAAGACGGGGTGGACATCTTAACCGTCGGCGAAATGGGCATCGGCAATTCGACCGTGGCAGCTGCGCTCTCAGCCGCTGCGTTCGGTGGGCCAGCGATTGATTGGGTCGGACCGGGCACCGGGCTGACGGCGGACGGCGTTGTCCACAAAGCCAAAATCGTCGACCAGGCGCTGGCAAGATATCGGGCCGCCACGGCGGCCTCGGCGCAGGTGTCGACCGGGCCAGGACCCTCCGCCCTCGCCATGTATTGCGAACTGGGCGGGCGTGAACTGGCGGCCATCGCCGGCGCCGTCATCGCCGCCAGGCTGAAGCGTGTGCCAGTCATCTTGGATGGCTTCATCTCAACAGCTGCCATCGCGCCCCTCTACCGGTCTCACCCTGCCATCATCGACCATGTGGTCGCCTCACACGTCTCCGCCGAACCCGCCCACGCTAAGCTGCTAGACATGATGCACCTCAACCCGCTTCTCGATCTGCAGCTGCGACTGGGTGAGGGCACCGGTGCAGCACTCGCCGTCGGTATCGTCCGGTCAGCGGTTGCTGCACACAACCAGATGGCAACATTTGCCCAAGCCGGTGTTGCCGAAGCTGGAAGCGATGCGGAAACGCGAACGCCCGATCAGTCATCAGAAACACGACACGTTGATCAGAAACATCACGTTGGACCGACCCGTGTCACCTGAACAGGAAACCCCACAAACAACCGAAACAGGTGTTGAGGCCAAGCCGCCTGCGCAAAGCCTCATCAGACAGCGGTTCGAAGAAGCGTTGCTTGCAGTGATGCTACTCACGCGCATCCCGCTTCCCCCTGTCGATATAAAAACGCGCGCCAACCTCGCGTCTTCGGTTTGGGCTTTTCCACTGGTCGGCAGCAGCATTGGTTGTGTTGGGGCATTGGCCGTCTGGTTGGCACAGTCAGCGACGCTGGGTCCGTGGCCAGCGGCTGTCATCGCAATCGGCATCATGATTATGCTCACCGGCGCATTCCACGAAGATGGCTTGGCGGATTTCTGGGATGGGATCGGTGGGGGGCGGACCAAGTCGAAGAAGCTGGCCATCATGCGCGACAGCCAGATTGGGACATACGGCGTCTTGGCCCTCATACTGGCCGTTGCTTCAACAGGTTCGGCCATTGCACAACTGAGTTCCTCGCCCTCTCAACAACCGGTCACAGCAGGTCTCATTCTGGCCGGCAGCCTGTCGCGCGCAGCCATTCTTTTGCCGCTGCATATCTTGAAACCAGCCAGACAGGATGGCTTGGCTGCCTCCCTGGCCCCGCCGTCCTGGGCCATGACGGCTTTCGTCAGCCTCACCGTGATCGCCGTTGGTGGTCTGTTGGTGGACCTGCAGACGTTATTGGTATGTGTTTTGGTTGGGACCATCGGCGCCCTGGGCATCACCGGTCTTGCATCCAGATACCTGGGCGGACACACCGGCGACGTTCTCGGCGCTGTCGTCGTAACAACTTTCAGTGCGGTGTTGCTCACTGCGGCGGCATGTTTGTAAACGCAGGATACGGCGCTCAGTCGCTGGGCTCACGCGAAGGAAATCTGGAACCAGATGACACCAGCACCGCGCATCTTGATGATCCGGCACACGCGGGTCTGCGACAGTCTCAAAGGCCTATGTTATGGCGCGACAGACGTCGCCCTCTCAAAAGATGCCGACACCGAAATGGACGCGGTCTGCCAAGCCCTCACATCGAAACTGCCTGCCGACATCGAACTTACCGTCGTCCACTCGGGCCTCAGTCGCGCAGCCCGTCTTGCCGAAAAAATTTCAAACACCTTCAAGACACGGGAACCAGCCGTTGATCCGCGCATCCAAGAGATGAATTTTGGTGAATGGGAACTGAAATCCTGGCAGGGCATTTTCCTGAGTGTCGGGCACCGTATGTCTGACATGATCCACAAGCCCGAAACGTATGCACCACCGGGCGGTGAAACAGCCCATGCTGTGCGAGATCGTGTTCTGGCTTGGTACAATGACGCGACGGCAAAAACCCCGCCGGGCGTCCTGACCATTGCGGTGTCACATGGCGGTCCGATTGCTGCTTTACGAGGCACGCTGGCGGAGCAATCCGCGATGGAATGGCCAAAACTGATCCCGGCCTATGGAGAAATCATCGACCCGACCCCATAGTTACAAATCATGGACCAGAGCGCTAAGCGGGACGGTGAAAACCGCGCAGAAAATCAGCACACATTCTTGTGACTTCATCAGACTGCCCCAAGACGACCGGTTGAACTTCGGATAATCACAAAAAGCTTCAGTCGATTGGTCAGGACAGCGCCTGCGATCGTTGTGATGTCAGGATGATAACGACGCGACTCACAGTTTGGGTGAACAATCCGCGAAAACCCCGCCAGAGGGTGCCAGTGCCACGACCTAACCAGTGCCACGGCCTAATAAGGCACACGTTTCCAAAGACAGAACGCAAATCACAAGCAGAATAAAAGGGGCCTCCCGATGAGCCAGTTTGAACTTCGCGTAAATGGCAAGACGCACACCGTTGATGTTGACGCCGACAAGCCGCTGCTCTGGGTCCTCCGGGAAGACCTGAAGCTCATTGGTACCAAATTCGGATGTGGCGTGGCCCAGTGTGGCGCATGTACAGTTCACATTGATGGTCAGCCCCAGAGAACCTGCGTGCTCCCAGTCGAAGCCGCAACCGGTTTTGAAATCACCACCATCGAGGGGCTTTCCGGTAAAGAGGCGGAGGCCATTCAAGCGGCATGGACCGAGATCGATGTTCCACAATGCGGCTACTGCCAATCGGGTCAGATCATGTCCGCCGTGGCACTCCTCACTGAAACGCCGAAACCAACCGACGCCGATATCGATGCAGCCATGACCGGCAACATCTGCCGTTGTGCCACCTACGTTAAAATCCGCCAGGGCATCAAAGACGCAAGCCAGAAGATCTGATCTGAGGATTGCAGGCGGCGGATGATCATGGGCCGGAGTGATGTTGCCGACCCACAACGTCCCCAATCCGTAGACCAGCCCCCTGCACTCAGAATTCCAGCGACACAATCATTCACACTCTTTCCATGACCGACGAGGCGCCCGACATGACAACGCATCTCACCCCACGCAACCCAAAGCTGACCGCCGAACACGACGTGGCGACACCTGGCGGCCCCGCCAGCGCAGGCAGCCCGACCATCGCGGACAGTATGGCCGCGGCATTTGCCGCAAAGCACGCAGCCGCACCAAGCGCCGCCATCCTCGCCAACCCAAACCGCAGAACCGTGTTACAAGGTGCTGCGAGCATCGGCGGCGGTCTGTTGATCGGGCTGCAACTTCCCGGCAAGGCACGCGCTGAGTCCGGTGCCGCAGCCGTCATCAAGGGCAACGGCACAGCAGGGACATTCGCGCCCAACGCGTTTGTTCGCATCGCGCCAGACAGCACGGTAACGGTCTTGATCAAACACATCGAATTCGGTCAGGGCACATACACTGGTCTATCGACGCTCGTCGCCGATGAACTGGATGCCGACTGGGCGCAGATGCGTGCAGAACATGCACCTGCCAATGATGCGCTCTACAAGAACTTCGCCTTCGGCCTCCAGGGCACCGGTGGGTCCACCGCGATTGCCAACGCACATGAACAGATGCGTAAAGCAGGTGCCGCGGCAAAAGCGATGTTGGTGGAGGCAGCCGCTACTGCCTGGGGCGTTCCAGCTGGCGAAATCACCGTATCTAAAGGCCAGTTGAAGCATCCAGGAAGTGGCAAGGTCGGTACCTTCGGTGAATTTGCCGACGCCGCCGCTGCGCTGACCCCGCCATCGGACGTGAAGCTGAAAACACCTGACCAATTCACGTTGATTGGGACAGACGTCCCAAAACTCGACACGAAATCCAAGACCACCGGCACGGCAACCTTTACATTGGATGTCGTTCGCGATGGCATGCTGACGGTTTTGCTGGCCCGCCCGCCACGCTTTGGCGCAAAACCGAAGTCCGTTGACGACACAGAGGCGCTTAAGGTCAACGGCGTGGTCGACGTTAAAACGCTGCCGCGTGGCATCGCCGTCTACGCAAAGGACTTCTGGGCGGCCAAGAAAGGCCGCGACGCCCTCGTGATCGAATGGGCCAACGAAGGCACCGAGGCGCGCTCGTCCGCGCAACTCATTGCAGAATACAGAGAAAAGGCGAAGTCACCCGGCCTCATTGCCCGCAACGATGGCGACGTCGCTGGTACACTGGACAAAGCCGACCGCAAGGTCGAAGCCGAATATGTCTTCCCCTTCCTCGCCCATGCCCCCATGGAGCCACTCGACTACGTGATTGAGAAATCACAAGACGGTAAGATCGAGGTCTGGGGCGGTGCGCAATTCCCAACAGCGGACCAAGGTGCCATCGCACAAATCCTTGGCGTCAGGCCAGAAGACGTGACCGTCAACACCATGTTGGCCGGCGGCAGCTTCGGCCGCAGGGCAACCCCGGTTGCAGACATCGCCAGCGAAGCGGCGACCGCGTTCAAGGCGCGTGGCACCGAACCACTGAAAATAGTTTGGACACGCGAAGACGACATCCAGAACGGCTACTACCGCCCACTCACGGTCCACCGTTTGGCTGCAAGCCTTGATGGTGATGGGAACATTACTGCTTGGGACGAAACCATCGCCACGCAATCGATTGTCAAGGGCACGGCCTTTGAAATGATGATGAAGGACGGCATCGACCCGACAACGGTCGAGGGCGCGAAAGACCTGCCATACAACATCCCGAACACCCGGGTTTCAGTCCACAACATGGAAGCCGGTATTCCTCCGCTCTGGTGGCGCGCCGTCGGCCACACGCACACGGCCTATGCAACGGAAGTCTTCCTGGATGAGTTGCTCGAAGCGACCGGCAAAGATCCCGTGCAGGCGCGGCTGGATATGCTGGGTGACAAGCACCCCCGCCTCACTGGTGTTTTGACAGCAGCAGCCAAGGCAGCCGATTGGGGCTCGCCTATGCCCGAAGGTCGTGCGCGCGGTGTATCCCTCCACAAGTCCTTCAACAGCTATGTGGCTCAGATCGCCGAGGTGTCTGAAGGTGACGAAGCCGGCATCCCCAAAGTCCATAAGATGTGGTGTGCGATCGACTGCGGGTTGGCCGTCAACCCGAATGTCATCAAGGCGCAGATGGAAGGCGGCCTGGGATACGGCCTGGGCCATGCGCTGTATGGTGAGATCAACATCGACAATGGGACGGTGACAGAAGCCAACTTCGACAGCTATCGCTCGTTGCGGATCAACGAGATGCCCGACGTTGAAGTCGTCATCGTGCCATCTGACGAGGCCCCAACAGGTGTCGGCGAGCCTGCGACCCCGCCTGCACCCGCAGCCGTGGCAAATGCCTGGGCGACGTTGACGGGCAAACGTGTCCGCCAACTGCCCTTCTCGCGCACGGGCGATGCGTAAACGGCATCGAAACACGAACGACCGGCGGGCCGGAGGTCATCTCCGTGCCCGTCGCTAAATCGCCAGCGTCACGACAACCCGGTTGATCCGTCCGTCAATGCCTGGTGCGAAGGCCGCCGTCCCGTTGTGCTGGGCTGCGATCTGGCGAACCAGCGCAAGTCCAAGTCCAGAGCCACGCTCCCGTCCGCGAGATGATCCGCGGTGGAATGGCTCAAACACCCGCTCCGCATCCTCGCTCCCAAGACCCGGACCATGATCGGTGACGCTCAAACGCGCCACTGACGACGATCCCGGAACCCGGTCCAGCTTAACCTCGATCGGCGCCTTGCCATGTCGTTTGGCGTTTTCCAGCAGGTTGCGGATGAGGCGCCGCAGGAGCTGCGGATCACCACGCATTAACGTGGGAACACCATCCAGATCGCAGTCGGTGTACCGCGCCGCTTCCTCGGCCACCAGCGCAAGCAGATCGACATCCTCCCGCACATCACTGCGAACACCGGCATCCAATCGGCTCAGCAGCAAGATCTCCTCGATCATCTCGTCAAGCTCGCCGATATCCTTTTCAAGCTCGCTGCGAACCCGTGGGTTCGTCTCGTCCTGGATCAGTTCAAGCGCAAGACGAATGCGGGCAAGCGGTGTGCGCAACTCGTGCGAGGCATTGGCAAGCAGCAGTCGATGCGAAGCCACGAGGGTTTCAATCCGTTCTGCCGAGCTATTGAAACTGTTGGCCAAAGCGGCGATTTCATCGCGCCCTTGCACGTCGACCCGTGCACCCAGATCACCACGCCCAAGCTTCTCGACACCCGTTTGCAGAGTTTCCAGACGGCGCGTCAGCCCGCGAACCACCGGCCAAGCGCAAAGCCCGACGATGAGAGCCACAACGCCGAGAAAGAAAATCAATCTCAGCCCCGGTCGGGGTGGGCCGCGCCTGCGCGATTGGGAGACAAGCCAGCGCCCGTCGGGAAGCTGCAAGGCCCAGGCAAATTTCCGCCGCCGAAACATAAACCCGCTTTCGTCTTGAAAGCGCGTCGGCGGCAAAACGGACCGGTCGCCGGACTGCACGATCAGCTCGCGCATTTCGTTGAACAGCGCCATGTCGATATCGAGCTTGCGCGACAGCTGCCGGATCGCATCCTTTTGCTCGGAAAGCGGCGCATCCGGTCCAGGAACAGCAGCCGCGGCAAACTCCGCGGCCACACCGAACGCTTCAGCTGTCGGTCCCCGGTTCAGCGCAACCCGCCAAGCCACACTCGCCAGCCCCACGACAACGATCAGGATGATGATAATGGTCAGATAGATTTGGTGGGAGAGCCGCCTGAGGCGCATGAACGTCGCTCCTGAAATGACGAAAGCGTTGTGACGGCCATCCAGCCGGTACCGGCGGTAGGCTTATGAAACGTCTCAGTCCTGATTTTTCGCAAACACATATCCAGCGCCGCGCACAGTGATGATGCGCCGTGGGTTCTTCGGATCGTCTTCGATCGCCTGACGAATGCGCGAGATGTGCACATCAATAGACCGGTCGAATGTTTCGAGGCTGTCTCCACGTACAAGATCCATGATCTGTTCGCGGCTTTGAACACGCCCGGCATGTTCGGCAAGCGCCAGCAGCAGATCGTATTGATGCCCCGTGATGGCGCACATCTCACCATCCAGCCGCACCGACCGGGCGCCACGATCAATCTCCAGCTTCCCAAATCGAAGGACGTCGCTGGGCATGTCATTTGTGGCCCGCCGCAGGATTGCATTGAGGCGGGCGAGAAGCTCACGCGGTTCGAACGGTTTGGGCAGGTAATCATCCGCGCCAAGTTCGAGGCCGACAATCCGGTCCATGGCGTCGCCGCGCGCGGTCAGCATCAACACCGGCGTGTTGTCGGTCGCGCGAACCTTGCGGCAGATATCCAGTCCGTCCATGTCCGGCAGCATGAGATCGAGGATCAGCGCGTCGACCGGGTGGCGCTCGCGATAGGCAAGCCCTTCAGCGCCGGTCATCGCATGGTGAACGCGAAATCCAGCGCTTTCTAGGTATTCACGCACCATCGCGCCAAGGCGTTCATCGTCTTCAATCAGAAGAATATCTTTAGACACCAACGCCCCTCGATCGGTTGAAAGACACATGAATTGGCGCGGCCACCGACAAAGTAAACCGCGCCAGTATTTCCGCATCCAGGTTATAGAGCGCGGCCTGGATGCCATTTCAAGTCAGCGCAACTCAAGTCAGCGCACCGCTGATCAGTCCCGCGGTCCACGCCACCAGCTGCGCAGTTCCCGCCACGATTTCACACGCTCGCCAAGGTCTGCGCGTTGCTCGGGCGTCATGGTTTCAGCCGCATCAGCCAGCGCCGTTGTCATGCGCTTGGTCGCCTCCTCGGCTTTTGCCATTTGGGCAGCCCGCAGGGTTTCCAGCTTGGCCCGGTCGACTGTATCAGATGTGAGGATATCGATGGCTTGCTGCCTTGCCGTCTTCATGTCCCGGCGAAGCGGGTAGACATCCTTAACCACCTCAGCCGCGATGGTTCTGAACTTTTCAGTTTGTTCAGGCGTGGCATCGACGGCGGCCGCCAGATGCCGGGCCATTCTGATCGCCCGCCGTTCAGCACGCTCCTCGCTCATGCCACCGCGTCCGAAAAAGCCGCCACCGAAATGCGCCTTGTGATGGGCTCCCGGCCCACCGAAGTGATGCCCGCCGCCAAATCCACCGAATCCATGCGCATGAAGTGTCGCCTGACCGATGCCAACGGCGGCGAGGCCTGCGACACCGAGCAGTCCGCCGATGAGAAGGAGGCGTCTGCGGCGTTTTTTCGGTGGCGCTTTGGCTGGTTCGTTGTTTGGTGTGGGGGTGTCTGTGGTCTCGTTCATCGTGTTCTCCGTTAAATACAAGCTAGAACAAGTGACCCGGATCTGCGTTTGTCGTTGCATGTTCGGGCCGTTGATGACGCCACATTCACCAAAGCGCGTTTCACGGTCATCTCCGCGCTGTAAAGTTTTGTAAACCGAATAAGGCAGCCGTCGCGAACGGACATGACGGCCAGGCCCACAACAGGGGTGCATTCTTGTCCACGGGCGGTTTCTGTGGGCCGTTACCGCGTGTAGCTCCTACCTGCTCCAGTCCTTGTCTGTGGCCCGTGACCGGGACGAGATGCCTTCACGCGATGCCTTGAACTGGCGAGCAAACTTGACACACTGGGTGCACTGCCAGACCGCCCTGTAACCGGATCAAAGAGGTCTCAATGGCCATTGCCATTATCGCAATATTGATCTTCGTCGCCCTCGCTTTCCTGCCCTCCTTCTGGGTGCGCCGGGTGATCGAGACACACGGCGGACACCGGGCGGATTTTCCCGGCACCGGCGGCGAATTCGCGCGCCATCTGCTCGATGAGATGAAGCTGACAAACGTCGCGGTCGAAGAAACCAACATGGGCGACCACTACGACCCGCAGGCCAAGACCGTTCGGCTGCTCCCGCAGCACTACACCGGCAAATCGCTATCGGCCGTGGTCATCGCAGCCCACGAAGTCGGCCATGCCATGCAGGATGCAACGCAATACCCGCCCTTGAGCGCCCGCTCCCGCATGGCGAAGATGTCAGGAACAATTCAGTCGGTGGGTATGGTGGTCATGCTGGCGGCACCCGTAATGGTGTTATTGACGAAAAGCCCCGCTATGGCGTTGTTGAATGTTGCAGGCGGCGTGATGATCATGGGCTTCACGGTGCTCATTCATGCCGTGACCTTGCCAGTCGAATTCGACGCGAGCTTCAAGCGCGCCCTGCCGGTCCTCAAGGCTGGCAACTACATCTCAGAACACGACATGAAAAACGCCCGGCAGATTCTATGGGCTGCGGCTCTGACATATGTAGCGGCAGCCGGCATGAGCCTGATCGATATCGCGCGATGGATCAGGTTCCTCCGCTTCTGACCCGTAGCACCTAACGGCCGCCAGCCAATATAGCGCGGCGGAAACATCGCCGGTTCCAAAGGATGCCCCGTGCGCTTCTTCTATCCCGACACCCCGCCGCTCCCATTGCCGCCCGGCCATCGTTTTCCAGCACACAAGTACCAGTTGCTCCTCGAACATGTTCGTAGCGGCAGCCTCATCGGGCCAGCTTGGATCAAAGCGTCTCCAAGAGCGACATTGGAAGCGCTTCAACGGGTGCACGCGCCCGGTTACATCAACGACGTCCTGGCCGGTACACTCGACGCCCCTGCTCAAAAGCGCATCGGCGTGCCATGGAGCCCGGTCTTGAAGGACCGTGCGCTCGCAACGGTTGGCGGCACAGTGGCGGCAGCCTTTGCAGCGCTTGATGAGGGCTTGTCAGGCCAACTCGCTGGCGGCACGCACCACGCGCATTACGATTTCGGTTCAGGCTTTTGTGTCTTCAACGATGTAGCCGTCGCCATTGACCAATTGCGACAATCATCACCCGGTATCCGGTGCGCGGTCCTTGATCTGGACGTCCATCAAGGCGATGGCAATGCAGCCTTGCTCGCTGGAGGAAAAGACCCGCAAACCTTCGTTGCTAGCGTCCATGGCGCAAGGAATTACCCGTTCGAAAAAGTGCCATCGGATCTCGACATCGCTTTGCCGGACGCAACAGAAGATCCCGATTATATGACGGCCGTCCAAACCGCAATCGACGCCATCTCAGCCTTCAAACCTGATCTGCTGTTTTACATTGCAGGCGTCGATCCACTGAAGGCCGACCGCCTGGGACGGCTGCACGTCTCAATGGAAGGGCTTTTCCAACGCGACGCCGACGTCCTCGGCTGGACAAACACACACAACTGTCCGTGTGTCATTCTCATTGGAGGCGGGTACGCCGAACCGATTTCGCAAACCGTTGCGGCCTATGCTCAGACGTTCTCGGTTGCCCGTGACATCTACCAGTTCGGTGATGGTCAAACGCAGACCTGGACAGGAAACGCGCTAAGCGGTCTCACGTCTTCGGACCGACCCCGCTAGCTGACCGCGTCATCGACACATGGACGGTCACGGGGATGTCGAGCGAAACCCAGGCCCCTGTCGCATCCGAACCTTTGCCGATGTCAAATGCCATGCGCTTCAGTGCGGTTTTGCCTTTGAGAATGGCTGTGTCGCCGTTTTGCTCAAACGTAAATGCGAGCGTGACAGGCACATCAATACCTCGAAGGCTTAACGTGCCGTCTGCTTCAAAAGCCCCATCGTCTGTCTTTCGAAAATCGGTTGTTACAAACCGGCCCTCGCTCGAAACATTGGTGTTGAACCAGTCAGCCGAGGGCAGGGTCTTGTCATAGGTAAGGTTGCCCGTGGTGGCCGACGTAAGGTCGACGCGAACGTCCGCCTTGGAAGACGCCAGGTCGTCGGGGTTGAACGTGATTTCGGCTCGCCAGGTCTTGAACTCGCCTGTAAAGCCTGCACCTGCGTGCGTGCCGGAAAATGCGATGGTGCTGGCATCGCGATTGACCGCCCAGGTGTCGGCACGGGCAGATCCGCCGAATACCACCATGGCCGCTAGCAGACACACAGTGGTAACAAACGTCACCATCAGCCAACGCAACGGCTGATCAGCGCCCTGGTGGGACGCCCGAACTGCCCGAGCGGGAACCTGAGGTGCCGGTCGAACACCGGGGCTGCGATTGGAATCAGAGATCATGCATGCTCCTTCGAGGCGGAAACGTCGGGCGCGCGAACGCCAGGCACCATCCTGGCCAACACGCCATCCTTGTTGACAAAATGATGCTTGAGGGCCGCGCCGACGTGCAACACCAGCAAACCAGCCAGCAGGTATCCGCCGGCCATATGCGCCGTCTTCAGCGCATCTTCGACGGGCTTTTTGTCTTCGAGGTTCGACAGGTACGTAATGTGCGGCCACTCAAAAAGGCCAAACACAATTGTCGGCAGGCCCAGCGGGCTGGCTGAAACCATTGCCCAACCCAGCAGCGGCATGCCGATCATCAGAATGTAAAACGCCGTATGTGAGATCGCGGCTGCCGTGCGTTCAAAACCAGACATTCCAACCGGCAACGGAGGTGGCGGCTTCACAAACCGCCACGCCAGCCTTGCAAAGCTCAGCACCAGCACGGTGAGACCAAACGACTTATGCCACTGGTAGACGACGAATGCCTGACCCTGTGTTTCCGGCACCTTGATGGCATCAACCATCCAGACACCAGCGGAGATCAATCCAATGATGGCGAATGCAATCAGCCAGTGCAAAACCATCGCCACGGTCGAATACGTCTCAGATGCAACGCGCGTCATCAGCACACCTCCAAACGGTTATCGATGTGACAAGGGCATCAATCACCACCAACACCATGATCAACGCCTTCCGACAAAACAGCGCGTGACACAAAAAGCTAGGCGCTGCCCCGCATTTGCACCGAGCGATTACTGGCCAAGAAACTCAGCTTCAATGAGCAGCGTCACGTCATCTGAAACGACCGGCACCAATTTGGTAAAACCAAACTCAGAGCGCTTTATAACCGTGCTGGCTGAAAATCCGAGGGCTGGCTTTTTCGCGAAGGGCTGCTCCTTCATCGCTCCATTTAGAGTCACATCCAGCGTCACTGGCTTGGTCACACCCAGCATCGTCATGTCACCGGTGACCTTGGCGGTTTTCTCGCCGGTCATTTCCACCGCGGTCGATGTGAACGTGATTTCGGGATGCGCGTTGGCGTTGAAATACTCCGCATCTTCAGCAAGTTTCTTGTCAAAGTCTTTCGTGTCGGCAAACGGATAATCCGTACGGATTGATTTCGGGTCGATGGTGACAGTCAGTTTTGATTTGTCCATGGCGGCCGGATCGAAGTCGAGCTTCGCATCAAATTTCACAAACCGGGCAGTATAATTTGACAGGCCCAGGTGGCCAACTTTCCAAGTCACACTGGCATGTGTTGGATCAATGGCGTAAGTCCCAGCAGGTACGTCCAGCGCGGCTGGTTTGACAGATTCCGCTACGGCCGGGGAGACAACTGCGAGGCCTGCGGCCAAGGCTAATGCCAGTTTCAACATGGATGAATACTCCGTTTTGGCGCGGGCTAAGCCGGCAGCTTTCCCATGGCCTGCTTGATAATTCGCAACCTTTCATCTGACCCGCGTACACACGGGCCGTTCGAGGCCGGTTTTCGTCATCGTCACTTCACGACACAGAACGTCAAACGAGGTCTAAGCACGGTTGGATGTTGTGTGGGTCGGAAAATTAATCGAGTTCGCAAAGGCGTGATGACGCTTGGGTATTGACCGCCACGTGTCCGAAGCCCCGCAGCGAATGTACCATAGGCGGGCGTAACACCTGGCTATCGCCCGGGGCGAACAGACGCCGCAGCGCTGAACATATTCAATGGTCGCGTCCCAAGTGTTGGGCATGCTAGCTAGGTGCTGTCGGCTAAAGCGGCGCTCGCTATTCACAGAGCTGCCTCCTCCCATGAAACCCGCCATCGGCACGTCGACCCCACAAATCTCGTCCCGCGCGGATAAGAGACAGCCACCAGCGTTGATGCAAAATACTGCCACAGAGGTCTTGGACGATATGGCCGAAGCCGAACCAGCACGAGAAATCAACCAGACCGCCGACAAGGCTCCAAAGGTGGGCTTCGTCTCGTTAGGATGTCCGAAGGCACTGGTCGATTCCGAACGCATCATGACCAAGCTGCGCGCCGATGGGTATGACATGTCACCGTCCTATGACGGCGCGGACGTTGTTGTCGTCAACACGTGCGGGTTCCTGGATACGGCAAAGGCCGAAAGCCTTGATGCCATTGGCGAAGCCATGCGCGAAAATGGCCGCGTTATCGTGACGGGCTGTATGGGTGCCGACGCCGATGCAATCTTGAAACATCACCCTGACGTCTTGGCCGTCACAGGCCCCCAACAATATGAGGACGTGGTTAGCGCCGTCCACGACGCGTCACCCCCGCCAACGGGCGCGTTCGTTAACCTGGTCCCACCTCAAGGACTACGTCTCACACCACGGCACTACGCTTATTTGAAGATTTCGGAAGGCTGCAACCACCGCTGCGCCTTCTGCATCATTCCATCGATGCGCGGAGATCTCGTAAGCCGTCCGGCAGCCCACGTCATGGCGGAAGCCGAGCGGCTGGCGGCGGCAGGCGTCAAGGAACTGCTGGTCATAAGCCAGGACACGTCGGCTTACGGCGTCGACATCAAATATGCCGAAAGCACATATCGCGAAGAGACCTATACAGCGCGCTTCAAGGATCTATGTGCTGCACTCGGGGAACTCGGCATCTGGGTCCGCCTGCACTATGTCTACCCCTACCCGCACGTGTCGGACGTGATACCGCTGATGGCCGAAGGAAAAATTCTCCCCTACCTGGATATCCCGTTCCAACATGCCTCTCCCACCGTCCTTAAAGCGATGCGTCGCCCGGCCCACCAGGAAAAAACCTTGGACCGCATCGCGCAATGGCGCCGCGAGTGTCCTGATCTAGGGCTGCGGTCGACTTTCATTGTCGGCTTCCCTGGCGAAACGGAAGCTGATTTCCAAATGCTTCTGGACTGGCTGAGCGAGGCAAGGTTGGCCCGCGTCGGTTGCTTCAAATTCGAGCCCGTCGCAGGGGCAGCCGCAAATGATCTGCCAGACCCGGTTCCTGAAGCGCTTAAGCAGGAAAGGTTGGACCGGTTGATGGCGCATCAGCAGCTCATTTCAAAAAGCATCCTGGCAGGGCGTGTTGGCCAAACGCTGGATGTGATCATAGACGAGGTTGATGCCGATGGATCCTTGGCGCGGTCACAGTGGGACGCCCCGGAAATTGACGGCAGCGTGTTCTTAAACGGCAGCACATCGGTTCAGCCCGGCGATATTGTTCAGGTCCACGTCACTGAGGCTGACGAATATGACCTATGGGCAGAACAAGCATCGAAGTGAGCACATGTCTGGTCTGCAGCATTTGAGGACCAAGCAATGTGTTGACGTGTTCCAGGGCTCCGGCAAAGCATGACGAAAAACGTACAGCATTTTGGCCGATGACCGTCGAAGCGACATAATCCATGTGTCATGCTGCGTCCTGAAAACGATCGGGACCTGCGCCGCGAAAGACCACATGAAATGACCCCCTGCGCGAAAATGGGTGCTGGAGTAGGTTGCCTTAACGTGGGCAAGCTCTGCTGGCACATGAACAAAGCCCAGCCGGTCACAAGCTGAGATGTAAATCATGAGTAAACCCGATCAACCCGAACTCGACGAGCTGAAAAAGCTGCTTCGGCGGCTTGAAGGGTCTGAAGCCACAAAAGGCAGCAACCCTTCAGGAGAGTCCGGCTCATCCAAAGCGTCTTCGAACACGGCGCCAAAGACTGGCGAGGGAGCACCTGCGACGCCGCAGACCAATCCCGGCAAAAGCGAAAACAAGCCACGCGCGGCTGATGGACCTGGCGCAGGCAAATCCCCACACCCGCCTTCGGACCCTGAAGCACCATCGGCCCCAAGACCACCGCCGGGCGCAAGACCACCGCCGGGCGCAAACCCACCCTCAGGCGCTGGCGCACCTTCGGCTCCCGCACCACAGGCCGGGCCTGAGCCCATGCCGACCGGAGCTAAGCCCAAACCAGATGGCGGCGCGCCCACCCCAAAGCCGAATGCAGAAAAACCCGATCCGTTGCTGTCGTTGAACACGCCCGGTTCAAGGCCAGCCTCATCGGGGAATAGCCTCCCGTCGTCATTTGCCACCCCGTCAACAAGCCCACCAGCATCCAGTCCCGTCGCTTCCGGTAAACCACAGGATGGTGCGGCGTCTCAGTCCGAACCCCAGCCGGACCCTGGAGCGATGCCGTCAACCAAAGGCGCAACGAACTTGGCCCAACCCAAAGGCGAGGCTCCGGGGCCGAAACGGGATAAGTATCAGGGCCATTACCGGGGTTACCCAATTAAGGCCCAGTCGTCAGGCCAGTCGTCGCCCCGGATATCTGGGGAGAGGTTGGACCAGTCTCCAGGCCTCTCGCCCGGCCTTCCGGCCATTATTGACCCAAACCAGCAGCGCCTAGCCGAGGACAGCACCACAGACCAGCAGCGGTCAAACCCGGTCGGGATTGTTGTCGTTTCGGCGATTACCGCTGCGATCGTTTCATCGCTCGCGGCTATCGCTGTGTCGATCGCCTTACTGCGTCCCGATCTTGTCGAGGACTCAGCACCTGCGCAGCCAGCAGTGGTGGCATCTGATACCGCGTCGACTTCGACGGCCACCGCGACCACGACGCCATTGTCGTCAGACAGCGGGGATGCGGCTGATGCGACCGTCGGCGGTGTCGATGGGGCCAGCGGAACGAGGCCGAACTCGGAGAGCGCAAACTTTGAAGCTGAGGGGTTGCAACTCGTTCTTGAAGATGAGACGGCATCCGAAAACCAGCCCTCAAAAACCACCGCGCAGTCTGCTGACCAAATCGCTGACGGGCCGAAGTCAGAACAGGTCGAAGCCATCGATAGTCCAGCCGCGGACCAGACGGTTGCCAGTACAGAGCCGGTTCCGCCAACAACCACGACAGGCGAAAGCAATGTCGTTTGGCCCGCGGGCGATCCTGCGAGACTGGACGCAAATTCATCCGCTACAGAATTCGGACGCCTCGCTGGCCAGAAAAACGAAGTCGAAAGCCAAAACTTTGCAGCATTGGACGGGCCGCCAAGTATAGCCCGGTCGCCCACAGCCACCACCCGTCCAGGGTCTGACGCCGAAGCGCAGTCTCCGCCTCGCGCGACGACGGGGCCCTACCTCGCCGGGCCTTCGCGCTTCTTCGTGGCAACCGATGTGGCAGTTCCATTGCCCATCCGAGTGAGCCAGACACCAGACGCACTGCCTGGACATTCCCTGATCTTTGTCGGCACAACCCGGAAGGTGGAATTATCGGCCGGCACCAAGCTCATGTTTGACACCTGGCAGGTTCCAATTAGCGAAGTTGAGAACGTGACCCTGACGGTCCCACAGGGTTTCGCTCGCGAGATTCCGCTGCAGATCGAATTGCGCCGTCCCGATGGTTTGGTGCTCGACACGCAGGAATTGACGTTGAAGACGCGCGGCAACCCGCAGGCGCTGGGCCTCAAATCGTCCGCCTTTGATGACGTCGCCCAGCAGGCCTCGCCTGAGGCTCAACGGCTGCTCCATCGCGCGGAACGGTTGATCGACAACGGCGATACGCTGTCTGCGCGTGTACTGCTTGAGCTTGCAGGCAACGCCGGTTCTGCCCTCGCGTTTTGGATGCTCGCAGCCACCTTCGACCCGGAGCGAGCTGACGTGTTGAGAATTCCGGAGGACGCCACCGATCCTGAACAGGCAGCCCGGTTTTACGAGCGCGCTGCGGCACTGGGATTGACGCAATCCGCATTCTCCAAACCATAGGTCTCAAAAAATGCTGCGAAGGCAAGCCTGCGGCCTCGTATCCGGTTGGCGCGCGTTTGGGCCATGTTTATGCTCGAATATTGCCAAAGAACCGGCCGAAAAAGACAACTATTGAGCGCTGCAGATGCATTTTCGCCGCATTCTTCACGCCGATTCGCCTTTCTGCCTGGGGAGATAGGGCTGCGTTCAGTGAAGCGCGGTTGGGGCGGAACCGGGGGACATGGTAACCGTGGACGGGTCAACAAATTTTGTGAGTGGGCCGCAGCAGGGCACTGCGCCGCGAAATCCTGCAATGCAGGAGAACGCGGCGAATGCGCATGGCAACACGCGGGTCGGCCACGCGCTGGATCAGATGCGCTTGGACCTCGTGTCTCTGGGCTCAAGACTTGAATCGTTGGTTGAGCCAGCCACCAAGCCGCTGGTCGATGAAACATCTAAACTCTTGCGCCGTCAGGTCTTTCGACTGGCCGTCATCGGTCAGATCAAGGCCGGCAAGAGCACATTCATCAACGCCTTCATTCAAAAGCCGGACTTCCTGCCCACCGATGTGAATCCCTGGACCACGGCCGTCACGCGTCTCCATTTCGGCGCAGACACCGGCCAACTCGGCGCGCCCAACCCTCAATCTGGCAATCCGCCGATCGCACGTTTCACGTTTTTCAACGAAAACGAATGGCAGCGGCTGGCCGATGGCGGCGGGCGTCTGCGTGAATTGACCGAACGGCTTGTGCCGGGATTTGAACCAGAGCTGCTGCGCCAACAGGTGGATGCACTTCGCCGCCGCGCTGAAGCCAGGCTGGGCGCAAGCTACCCGCAGCTTCTTGGGCAATCGCACGCCTTCGAAAAAATCGATGAAGCCCTTCTGCAGCAGTACGTGTGCGCCGGCGTCGGCCAGGCCTCTGGCGAACCATCGACCGCGCTTGGGCAGTATTCAGACATCACGAAGTCTGCCGACATCCGCTGCGGCGGCGGGCCATTCCAGTTCCCGGTCACGGTTGTCGACACGCCCGGCACAAATGACCCGTTCCTCCTGCGCGATGAAATCACCCGCCGCTCGTTGGAAGCCGCCGACCTTTATGTGGTGGTGCTCACCGCACGCCAGCCCCTGTCACAAGCTGATCTGGCCTTGCTGCGCATCCTGCGCGGGCTCCACAAAGATCGGATCATCATCTACATCAATCGCATCGACGACTTGACGGATGTCGCCTCCGACCTCGTGGAAGTGCGCCGCTTTGTGCGTGATCGCCTGTCGCAGGAATTCCCAGGCGCTTCCATCCCCATCATCTCGGGCAGCGCCCGATGGTCGAACGCCGCCCAGAAAGCCACCGTGCAATCGGTGAAAAGCCTGTTGGACGAACGCACCTGCCGCTTCCTGATCGCCAGCCGTCTGGTGAGCGAAGCCGATGTCAACGAGGCCCGGAACGCCACTAGCGGCGATGTCCCAGCACTCGGCAAGGTCAAGCAGGCGCTGGCACGTGCCTCAGGCCTGCCAGCCGTTTACAAGTCGGTTGCCGAAAGCCTGCACTCCAGCCATAGCGCGCACGTCATCCGGCAGGTCGCCAATTGCTATGTCGAGATGGCGCACGCCAACCGGCAGGCGATTCAAACGTCCGTCCAGAGCCTGGAGCAACGCCACATCCGCGCCAGCGATATGGCGTTGAAAGCCACCGATGAGATGAGCCGCCTGGATGAGGAGATCAAGCAGCTCCAACAGGTCTCCGAGATCATCAATCAGTCGAGCCAGAATATAGAGACGCAGCTCAAAGCCATTATCGACGAAGAACTGAAACAGATGCGCGCGCACCTTCATCACGAGGTCGATCAGCACGCAGCCGATGAACGCAGCGTCGTCATCGATACACTCAGCCGCGGCCGTGGCCCGAGGGAGTGGCACTGTGAAGCCATCGAATTGCGCCGTAAGCTGGCCGACATCTTCCTTGGCCGCTTCCAACGCGCCGCAAATCGCGTCATCGACTTGCAGAACCGTGTCACACCGGAACTGCGCCAACTGACAGAAATGATCGCACCCGACACATCAACGCCCGCGGAGCCATCTTGGCAACGGCTTGAGGTGCCCTCGCCCTCGCTGGCATCCCTCTCGACCTATATTGCGCTTGACCTGGATGAGCCGTGGTGGCGCGCATGGTTCGAAAAACGCCCATCCGCCGAACAGCGCGGTGAAGAGGTCGCCGCCCTTATTCGCGAAGAGTTCGCAGGTGTGGTCGATGAACTGATCTTGTCAGCCCGTCGCTGCCTTGAAGACTACAGCGACACGGCACGCCGATGGTCGTTCGGTGTCTGTTCAAACCTCGTCAACGCACTCCAGGGCCGGCGCGAGCAATTGCGCGGCAGCTACAACGAAATCCGCGGCGCCGTTGATGGCAAGGCAGACCCGAACACCGTCGAACAGCAAAGACACCAACTTTCGCAGTTGAAAACCCAACTACAGGCTTCCCTTGAGGTCGAGCAACAGCTTGATAAGATCATGCGAGCCCTGTCTTCTATTGTTGAAGCCCAGGGAAAAACCGCTGACCGAAGTCGCGCAACCTGACTTGCCGCCGAAGGCGCGCATATGAATGGATGCGCATATGAGAGCCTTGTTGTGTTCCATAGGATCACGAAGAGCTCTAAGGCTTCGGCAGCAGCAGCCAATCGCGTGGGATTTCGCTGAAGCCAATGGAAGCCTCAACGTCCGACACCTCGACGGAACTCGACCGGCGGCTTCACGCGATAACGCGCGCTTGCGAAATGGCCTATGAAGCCACGCAGTCCGAAGCCATTTCCAGTGTTCGCTCCGGCTTCAAGAGCCTGACGCATCAGCTCGCGCGTCCTGTCCAAATTGCATTTTTCGGCGAAACAAACGTTGGCAAGACAACGCTGGCAAACCGGATACTGGGTGCGCAGGTGCTCCCCACCAGCGTCGTTGCCAACACACCCTATAGTGTCCATGTCCGTCACGGTCAGATGCCGTCTGTGATTGTGCACACAGCCGACGGGAAGTCTCAGCGTCACGCCGGTGGCATTCTGCCGAAAAGTGGAACGACGCCAATCACCAAGCTAGAAATTGTCCTGCCGTTGCCCCAGTTGCGCGAAATCGAAGTCTTTGACACCCCGTCTGCGGATCGGCAGGGCCCGGGAGCGATCCCTCACAGTCCGCGCGCCGACATCTTCGTCTGGTGCACGAACGCATCGCGCGCCTGGAGTGCAAGCGATCGCGCCGCACGGCTGAAACTGCCACCAATCGGCCGGGAGCGCGCCTTGCTCGTGGCCACCAATGCTGACACCCTTGGAAGCGAGGCAGCCCGCGAAGCCGTCCGGCAGCGGCTACAACGCGAGGCTGACGCGCTGTTTGGGGCAATCTGCTTCTCAGGCATGGCAGCCGATAGTAAACAACCAGATGATCAGCGCGAGCCTCCGGCTCTGAAACGAAGCGAAGATGATCTCTCCTTTGAAAAGACAGTCTTCCGATCAATCCGGGCCTTCCGCGAACGTCGGCAAAGAACCGTTCGACGCCTGTCCGACAGGTTGTCCAGATTGGCGATCGCGGCTCTGATCGCCGAACATCCAGGCGCCAAGCAAGATGCCGGTCCCGTTGGCCAATTGATCGCTGAGATCGAGGCGTTCAGCCCGGTGGGCACCAATCAGCAATAGTCACCACCTTTTGAGCGCAATAGCCGTCGGGAAAAGTCCGCAAAGACCTCGAAACCCTTAAGAAACCGCACGCGTTATCCCCACCGCTCTCAGCGGTCTTCCTCGTGTCTGGCCCAAGAATCAGATCATCTCGCCATCGGCAGAAGATGCTGCACGTGGTTCTGAAGGGCACGAAGAATGGCAAACTATGCAACCCACATCGCGGTCGGCACCGTCGTGTCAGGTGCCCTGGCAACCTTGACGCTCGCAGCCGATGTTGTCGGTCCAGAGAGCCTGATTGCCGTGACGTTGGCCGGCGTCGTGGGTTCGGTCCTGCCGGACATCGACCTGAAGGAATCGCGCGCAAGCCGAATGTTCTTCTCAGGCATTGGCGTATTTGCGTCCTTCTGCGTGCTTTTCATCGCCGCCATCCACTTCTCCATCGCCGAACTCTGGATCTTGTGGCTGGGTTCACTCGTCGCTGTCCGATACGGCCTTCACGCGATTTTTCATCGGCTCTCGGTCCACCGCGGTGCATGGCATTCGTTGCTTGCAGGTGTGTTCTGGGCGGCATTGACGGCCATCGTGTTTCACCAGGTGCTTGGCAAACATGAGGGCGTCGCATGGCTGGGCGGTGGGTTCATGTTCATCGGCTACCTCACACACCTCGTCTTGGATGAGATCTACTCGGTCGACTTCATGGACCGGCGCATCAAGGCATCCTTTGGGACTGCGCTGAAGTTTTTCGACAGCCGTTACCCAGGACACTCCGCCATTCTCGGTGTCACGACGATCGCCATGCTGCTGGTCTCACCTTCGCCCATGGCGTTTGTCGATGGGATTTCATCGCGCGATCTTTGGAGCGGGCTACACAGCCGACTTCTACCGAAGGACAAATGGTTCGGTGTCATCACGGAGGATGGCAAATTGATTTGGCGGCAAGACGAAGATGCAACCTCATCTTTGGCCCTCGAAGACCAATCCGGTTTGCATGAAAGCAGGCCTCCTGTGGAAACAGGCTCCATCGGCAGCGCACCACCGGCCACCGAATAGCCGCTCTCGCAACGGGTTTGGCTAAGGTTACGAAATGACCACCGGTATGAAGAGCCGGGCGCTTCAGACAAACACGCCAAAGCCCACGCAAATTGCCGTCTCAAGCGCGAAAGACTATTCCGCGATGTTGGCTGGGGATTAGCCGGTCCGCTGAAGTTGTCTTTGCCGGCTGGCCAATCCTGCCTCGTAAGTCTCAACAAGGTCTTTGATCAGGACCTGTGCGGCATCCTTACTGACGTTTGACAACTTGTCGGCGCTGGCAAGCGACGTAATGCCATGTACGCCAGCCCAAAGCACCCTGGCAGCCCTTTGAATGTCAGATCTCGGGGCACCGGGCATGGTTGCGGTCAGTGCGCGCTCGATATTGCCCATCAACTCGTC
This sequence comes from Pseudomonadota bacterium, assembly GCA_039819785.1. Taxonomy (GTDB): domain Bacteria; phylum Pseudomonadota; class Alphaproteobacteria; order Rhizobiales; family Hyphomicrobiaceae; genus JBCBRD01. The sequence continues at coordinate 76,286 of JBCBRH010000013.1, forward strand.
CAGCTTTTCCTGATACCAGTCAGGCGCTTCGGACTTATCGAGATAGTGCTCAAACAGCAGGTTCCATAGGTTTTTGTTCTCTTGAGTGAAATCCAGATACGTCAACGCCATATTCAGCGTGAACGACTGACCGTCCTTGTTGGACGACACCGCTTTCAGGCGATCATCAAGGCGATCCAGCATCCGTGCTTCGATCGTGAGGATCACATCATCTAGATTTTGAAACGCATTATAGATCGTGCCTGGAGAGTACGAGATCCGCTTTGCGATCTCTCGCGCAGACAGTCCGCTCAACCCCTTTTCTTCAATCAAGAGGGTTGCCTCTCTCAAGATGAGCTCACGAAGTTCTCCCGGTGCGTGCGCTGGTTTACGCGCCATTGCAGTCCTCTCAATCGCCACTGTCCCTTTACCACCAGTCACTTAGATAAAATTTCTAAGTCCTCAGCAATGATGGTCAGCGTGCAAATTGGGAATAACAGTTCTGCTTGAAAGGCGAAGAACGGCGCAAAGCCGGGTGTCCATGGGCGCTTTACGCTCAAACACGTCAAAACGCCTGGGCATCTGAGCACCACCGTCCATGAAAAAAGGGCGGCTATCAAGGACAGCCACCCTTTCACGGCAGATTGCAGACGAGGCGCTGGGGGGGACAGCTCTGGTCCGCGGTCGCTGCCGCAACTCGATCAATGCCGGTGAACAGCTGGCTTTACGGACAGCTGACCACACAGTTGTTGTCTTCAAAGTCCACACAAGCGAACCGTGGGCTGTGTGTCGCTTTATCCGTCCAGGTCTGACCAACGACGAGGCCATCGCCGGATCCGCCAGTGCCAGATCCAGCACCACCTGAAAACCAAGTGATGCCTTCAAAAAACGTCACGCCGGCAAACAACGGCTGGAATTGATATTCAGCTTCGACGACGATGACGCTTCCGCCCCGTCCGACCAGCCCTTGTGGAAGCGGGTAGGGAGCGCATTTGTTTGGCGCGGTCATGCCGTTGTGTTTGAACGGCGGGGCGTAAACGAAGGTATCGTTCTCGTCCGTTGGCGATGCCATCACCGGAATGATCGACATCTTCAACAAGCTTGGGTCATAGGGCGCCATGACGTGGCCAACCACATTCATCATCTTGGTCAGCTTGGCAGTGGGGTTTCCGCCCATATCCTTCTCGCGCGCAACAAGATCACCCGTCATGGACGTCACAAGGCTGAACTTCCGGCTCATGCTGATGGCGCGGCTGGCTTCAATCGTCCCGCCAATCATGAACATGAGAACTGGGGCGAGGTATGCAAACTCAATAGCGACCGCGCCGGCCTGTGCAGCCCAGAAACGCTTCGTGAAACGCTTCGGCGACCAGTTGCGCTTGGATCCGATCACTCGTGACATCACGTTTAGCCTCTTGATTCAAAGTTCCAGGCACGCATCGGTGCCAATTGCGAAATTCTCAGGTGTGGGCGCCCAGACGCCTTATTGGTCAGACTTCTTATTGGTAGGGCTCGGTTCTGAAGGCCGAGGACGCCTGAATAAGAATGCCGTTGCTGTCGAGCTTCTTTGCCGGATTGTTCGGATCGTTCTGCAAATGCCAGGACAGGTTTTTGACACCGTCACCGGTTGCACTTGGGTCATCAAACGCACCTGACGTTGTTTGAACGTCAGCGATGTCGCTCGTGAAACTCCAGTCATAGCAGGCTGTCACCAGAACGACGTCGCCAGCACCACCAGCGAAGTCGGAAACCGGTTGGGTCGTACCGCTCGATTGAGTGAGCGCCCCGTTTTCAACGCAGCTCACGGGTGTGATCTCGTCCCAATCAGAACCACGCTGAAGGATAACCGTGAGTTTGTCACAGTTCAGGAATGCACCGGCGTTACAGATTTCTTGCTCGAATTGCTCAACCGTTGTTCCAGCTGTTTGCGCTTGACCTGTTCTGATCTTGCGCGAGGCTGTTTCGACGGCGTTTTGCAAACCGTTGTCGGTGAAGTAGTACATCCCGGCTGTCACCAGGCTCAAAACCATGGCCAGGTAGATTGGAAACACCATCGCGAATTCGATAGCGGCATTTCCGCTCCGATCACTGCCGAACCGTTTGATCAGCCCGGCCCGACTCTTCGTCGTTTCATGACGGTGTTGACGCGATACGTACATTTCGAAGCCTAATCCCTAGATCTATTGATCACTGTGGCCCCTAATGTAGCGATCCGCTGATGAATCAAATATTGATTATTTTGAAATCGTTCTCTTATGGTTTACAGGGAAGTCGTTTTCCAGCCGGCAGTTAGCTAAAATTAAACCAAAACAATTCTCGTGTCGTTAAATAGCAAAGGCACCGCACTTCTGCAGCTGCGGCGCCTTTGTATTTCTACTCTATATCACCCCAGTTACAGGTAAATCGCAGTATGCGTTTCTCGGCAACCAGTAGGCGTCTATTCCAAGTAGCCTACTGGCTGAGAGGATTAGAGGCACTTGCGTTCGACTCCGAGAAGCCTTTCTTCGTCGAAGCATGCTTGGAAATGGTTTCGAAGTACTGGTTCTCATCGCCAATTGTAATGGTCGGCGTGCAGTTCGGTGCACATGTAAACGAGAAGCGCTTGCTGCCTTTATGGAGGTTGACCACCCGGGACTCGTCCCGCTGAACAATCACCCGCTGGTCCTGGATGACGTTCTTTTGCATGTCGAGGGCGATGATATTGGTCACGCCGAACGTTTTGCCGGTCACAACAAGCAGGTTGCCGGCCTGGACGGAAACATCTGCAATCGACGCGTTGCCAATGATCACTTCGCTAACCGGCCGCGGGAGCCTGAGCAGCTGTGATTGGTCATAACGGACAATCAGATCGTTCGCGGAAGCAGAACCAGATAAGGGTGCTGCCGTCGCAGAAAAAACGGTGAAGCCGACAACAAGCGCCGCAACGCAGCGCATGGATGTCTGGCGGGCGTCACAAAAAAGAGCACGCAGGATGGTCATGGAGGCGGGTCTCCCTAAGGTGCTTCCAAAGCAGTTTCAAACGGTCTTGCCTGGGCAATGAAGTCTGCAGCGACCACAAAAACCACGGCGGGCTTCATAAGAAGCGCTGCAAATCAGTAGGTTAGGGGCCGGTTTCGTCCCCGGTAAGAGCGGCAGCACCCCAGAAGTTTCGCCACCAGTAAGCTCTAAAAACATGAACGAACTGCAAACGCTGATCCGCTTTTGATACGGATAGCGGCCACAATGAGCGTTTCATCGGCGATCTCAGCATGGCCCCACCCGTTGTGGTCAATGAGTTGCTAATTCACATGGTTTTGCTGCTTCGAAGCGGGACAGAGCAAGTCTAACCCAATGTCTACGGTTAGCCAGGGACCGTGAAAGGTCCAGCCAGACCTCGTCAAAAACGACGATATCGCGGGAGCAACGAAACGTTAATTCAGATAGTCTGACGGTGAAAAAAAGAATTGCGCTGAAATACTGAAAAGGATTCTAAAGAAGCAAGTATAATTCGAAAATCAATCGGCCAATACTGCATTTTTACAAATCATTAGCCAGAACAGCCCATGTATTGGGTGGCCCGTCGGTGCGCATTTACTTGTCTTTAAGAGGCTGGGGTCTAGGTTGGCTGCAGTTCAGACACGGAAGTCACCCGGTCGGGACTTCAACAGTTAGTAAGTCAATTGGGAGAGTTACAATGTTCGCACGTTTCATGAAAGACGAGTCCGGTGCAACTGCAATCGAATACGGCCTGATCGCATCGATCGTTGGTGTCGGCATCATCGTCGGCCTGGAAGCACTGACAGCTGGCCTGAACACATTGTTCCAGACCAAAGTCGTCGGCAAGCTCTAAGTCGCATTCGTCGGCGTCAGCCGATACCGACTTCAAGGATCTTCATCCTTCGAGAAAACCACCTGGTTCCGCTAGGTGGTTTTTTTGTGCTTGGCTGATGTCTATCCGGCTTGCCGAGAGGTGTGTTTCGAAGATCTCACAGTAAAAGCCGCATCACCCATCGCATGCCTGACCAGATGGCCTGACGCGATGAGTAGAGGTTTGGTTTTTACGAACACTTCACCATAGAAAAGAAGTTCGAAAAAAAGCAGTCAAAACAACGACTTTATTCTTTTGGGTTCATCCTCGATTAAAACCTGTCGGCTAGATTAGGGACAGTTCAGACACGAAACAAAAAGATCGGTCAGGACTTCAACAGTCATCTAGTCAATTGGGAGAATTACAATGTTCGCACGTTTCATGAAAGACGAGTCTGGTGCAACTGCAATCGAATACGGCCTGATCGCTTCGATCGTCGGCGTCGGTATCATCGTTGGCCTGGAAGCTCTGACAACTGCATTGAACACGTTGTTCGACACAAAAGTTTCCGGCAAGCTCTAAGCCGCAGACTCGAACTAGTCGCTTAGCGCGACTGGAAAGTACATACTTTCCCAAGAAACCACTCAGCGTAAGCTGAGTGGTTTTTGTTTTTCAGAGCCGAGGTTAGACTAATTAAAAATCACATTTGGGAGTGTTCAAAAATTTAACCAGAAAGGCTTTTGAAGTAAAAAAGTGAATCCAGAAAACGCTCCATTAGTGGTCTTTGCGCTACCCTTGATGCGGGAGAATAACCGCCAGCTCTAAAAACAAAGAGCGCAGGTTAGGTGTCAAAAGAACAGGTGAGTAGAATGTCGGTATTGATTCAGAAATTCAAGCAGGACGAATCAGGTGCGACAGCCATTGAGTATGGATTGATTGCAGCAATTGTTGGCGTTGGGATTATTGGATCGTTGGAATTGATCGCGCCTGCATTCAACGCACGACTCTTCAATATCACTACATACTTCTGATCAAGCGCTGAAAGTGAGGAGCAGTTAGCACGAGTTCACTACAAGACGTCGGTTTTTGACGTAACGCCTTCTAACTGGCCCTATGCCGGATGGTGCGTTCGGGGGCAATTAGGATCGGCGAAACAGCTGCAAGCCGCATGTGTTTGCGTAAGTGTTGCTATACGCGTGCATGTTGCAGGCATGACTTTGACCGGTATGCATCAAATCGGCGGTAGACGATGAAGGTTGTGACCGTTCCTTCAGCTCCAACAGCACTGTCCTGCCGGACCGGGCCACACTTCAGGTTCGTTAAGCTAATCGTAACTGAAATCAGTAACCATAACGATGTGATCGAGTGCGCCTGGAGTCCGAAGGCTTGGCGACGATCGACTGGCCGTGTTCGCGTTGTAAGGAGAGTATCGTGATTTTGTACGCGCTTTTGTTCGTGTTCCCCGCCGCTATGATCATGGCCGCGTTGAGTGACCTACGAACGCTCACGATCCCAAACAACATCTCGATCGCGTTGGCGATCACATTCCTTGTCCTCGCGCCGTTCGCAGGTTTGCCACTAAAAGACATTGGTATGCACGGAGCCGCCTGCGCGTTGGTTCTAACGGCAGGTATTGCATGTTTCGCGTGTGGCTGGTTGGGCGGTGGCGATGCAAAACTGTTGGCTGCCGGCGCGCTGTGGGTCGGGTTCGATCAACTGATCCCATTCATCTATCACGTCACTCTATTCGGTGGCATCTTGATCGTCTTAATCCTCGCCTATCGCTGGCTTGTGTCAGAGCAGCTCGTCACGCTGGCAGGGAGTGAATGGGTAACACGTCTGCACCAACCAGGTGGTGGCGTTCCCTACGGGATCGCAATCGCAAGCTCAGCAGTGTTGATTTTTCCAGACACAAAACTATACGCTTTAATCATGGCCTGAGAAACGTTAACCCGGCCAGGTCAACGTTAACTGTGAATGTCCCAAGTCATGTGGCGATAACATCATTCGCGCCACATCACGACGACAGTTAACCTCACATTGACGTTTGGAGCGCAAGGTTACCTTCGAAATCGGGTGTGATTCCCAGATGGCGAAGGGGCCGTTGCTGCAATGAAGAAAACTCAAGTCATTGGTTTAACGATTGCCGGTGTTGCGGCACTCGGTGCGTTCATGGTCACGAAAAGTCTGGTGAATCAAAAACCAGAGACGAAGACCATGAAGGTGCGGATCGATACAGCACAGGTCCTCGTCGCTCAAAAAGACATGGCGCTCGGCGAAGTTGTCGCTGAACACCACATGGAATGGGTGGACTGGCCAAAAGAAGGGCTCCGCCCAGGCATGATTACTGGTGACCGTCGCGGTGCGAAACACGAGCTGTCAGGCTCGATTGCACGCTCTCCGATTATCGCCGGTGAGCCAATGACTTCTGCGAAGCTCATCAAGGCGGGCCAAGGTGGCGTTCTTGCAGCCATCCTACCTTCAGGCATGCGCGCTGTTTCAACTGAGATCCGTCAGAAGACAGCGGTTGGCGGCCTAATCCTTCCCAACGACCACGTTGACGTCATCCTCATCCGCCGCACACGCGGCCGCCAGGGGTCCGATGAATATGTGGCCGACACACTTTTCGCCAACATCCGCGTCTTGGCTATAGGTCAGCAGATCGACAGTCAGGCCGGTGACAAAACGGCGGGGGGTATTAATTCAGGCACAACGGCAACGTTGGAACTGACGCCCCGCCAATCAGAACTACTCGCCCTTGCAAACTCCTTGGGTGAGATCACGCTGGCGCTGCGTTCCGTTGCTGATCTCAACAACGGCGACAAATCAGAGTCAGCAGACAGTCTCAGAAAAGAGCGTGGAAACTCCATCAATGTGATGCGTTACGGAGTTCGATCGCGTGCGTACGGCGTCAACTAATTAACCGACCGTAGCTCGTGAAAAGGCGAACGATCCAATGCATATCTTAATGAAGGCGGCGAAGCGTAATGCGCAAGCCGGGCTAGCAGGCCTCATCGCTGTGTTGTCACTGGGCGGATACGCCGGTGATGCATCTGCGAACGGGATGCGGGGCAGCTACGGTGCTGAGCCCGTCAAGCTACAAACTCAACACCAATCGCTCATTTCCGTTCCAGATACGGGCGCAAGAACGTACCACCGCAACATTCGAATTGGCCTGGGTAAATCGGTCTTGCTCGATTTCCCGCGCGATGTTCGCGATGTGATGGTCTCAAACCCCCAGGCCGTTGATGCTGTCGTCCTGTCGTCTAACAGAGTGTTTCTCTTGGCACGCCGCGTTGGTGAATCAAACGCATTCTTCTTTGACGTGAACGGCGAACAGTTCGCCACACTGGAAGTGTTCGTAGAACGCGAGACGGCCGGCCTCAAGGAAATGCTGAATCGGCTTCTGCCAGGCAGCAACATTCAGGTTGAGATGATCAACCAGACAGTTGTTCTGACAGGCAGCGTTCGAACACCAGCAGATGCCAACCGCGCAGCAAACATAGCCAAGCAGTTCGTGCTCGTAGAATTCGAGACCAAAGCGCTCGACAAACTTGAGGGTACCGCGGTCAAAAAGTTCACGAAGGACAAGGATGAAACCGTCGTTATCAACATGCTTTCGGTTGAAGCCGAAGAGCAGGTGATGCTGCGCGTCAAAGTCGCTGAAGTTCAGCGCACGATGCTGAAGCAGTTCGGTATTAACTTGGGCACAGCTTTGAACTCAGGCAACTTCTCATACGGCCTCCTCACTGAGAACGCCTTGCCGTTGACGGCTGCCGCAGGTCTTGGAAGCCTACCAGTCGCTGCGGTCGCAACCGCTGGCGACACGGCTGGAACGCTTGCACTATTCAACGAAGGCCCTCTGAATGAAGCGCTTCAGCCATTCGGTAACTCCGGCATTGATGGGTCTTGGCGCACAGGTGGTGGCGCGGTCAACGGAGCAATCCGGGCTTTGGAACGTAACGGCCTGATCAAAACACTTGCGGAGCCAAACCTGACTGCTGTCTCCGGTGAGTCTGCAAAGTTCCTCGCAGGTGGCGAATACCCAGTCCCAGTGGTTGACGCGCAAGGGCGAACATCCGTCATCTACAAGGAATTCGGCGTTGGCGTCGCATTCACACCAACCGTTATGTCCGAAGGGCGCATCTCACTGAAGATTGAAACCGAAGTATCCGAACTAACAAACGTCGGTGCTGTCGAACTGAGCGACCTCCAGATCCCAGCTCTTAGAAAGCGGTCTGCAAGATCGACAGTGGAACTTCCCTCCGGTGGTTCACTTGCTATGGCTGGACTTCTCTCCGAAGACACACGACAGAACGTCGATGGCTTCCCAGGCCTGAAAGATCTGCCAGTCCTCGGCACGCTGTTCCGCTCACGCGACTTCGTCAAGAGTGAAACCGAATTGGTTGTCATTGTGACCCCATACATGGTGCGCCCAACACGACCAAACAGACTCGGTAACCCTGCAGCTGGACTGGCAGATTCAACTGATCGCAAAGCCAACTTCTTGGGCCATGTGAACAGGATCTACGGTCAGAAAAATTCTCGCATACCAGATGGTGGCCTCAAGGGCGACTACGGTTTCATCGTCGAATAGCGCCAGCTCGCAAGGAGAAGTCCAATGACCTTGACGTCTAAAAGCAAAAGCGGCGCGAAACTTATGATCGCCGTATCGCTCACTGCAGTCGCCCTAGCCGGCTGTCGGCACCTTGAAAATCCAGGCACCAAAGTGGCTGCCTGGAACCTGGTGGACCCGGCACAGCGCCACCCCATTATGGTGTCGCAGCAACCCACGGAAATGAGCGTTCACGTCCGAAGTGGCCAGCATCAGCTAACACCACACCAGCGCGCTCAGGTGCTTAGTTTTGTCCAGCACTTCCGCGCAAACGACAGCGGCAATGGGCGGATCATCATTGCAGCGCCAAGTGGCTCTGCAAACGAAGTCGCCGGTATGCACGCCGTTCGCGATCTACGCGCATTGATTGCTGAAGAGGGCATCGGCGACAGCGATATGATTGTTGAGGCTTACCAAGCCGATGGATCTCGTCAGCCACCGGTCAAGCTATCCTTCTTACGTTACGTAGCTGAGGCGCCGGAGTGTGGTCACTTCCCGACCAACTTGGCCAGCGAACCGGGCAACTTGCCCTACCCGAATTTTGGCTGCGCCACACAAAAGTCGTTTGCAGCTCAAGTGGCAAACCCAGCTGATTTGCTGGACCCACGCACATTGACAGCGCGTTCTTCCGAACGTCGTGACGTGACTTGGAACAAATACGTTAAGGGCGAAATCTCAGCTGCCGAGAAATCGGAAGATGAGCGCATCCGTGTCGAAGACGAATAATGAAGGTTCAGTTCTGATATGACAGATGAAGCATACGCCATGACAGACGACGCAGCCACAATCACAACCGATGTCGCATTGCCTGCTGAAGTAGGGGACGACATGGGAGCGGACGCAGGTACGAAGGCACGCCCAATTCCCCGGATTTCGATCCAGGTTTTTTGTGAAGCAGAGAACACCGCGCAGGTCACACAGGTTGCGGCTGAAGACCGTCGCCTGACAAAGGCCCACGTCTCGATTCACATGGGCGGCATCACCGCTGCTGTTGCCCATTATCAGGAAAGCCCGACGCCGAACCTGATCGTTGTTGAGTCGCGCCGCGACCGGACCAGCTTGATCGCTGAACTCGATCAATTGGCTGAGTGCTGCGATGCGGGAACACGTGTCATCGTGATCGGCCACGTGAACGATGTCATTCTCTACCGCGAACTCTTGAAGCGCGGCGTAAGCGAATACCTTATTGCACCCATTCAGCCGCTTCAGCTGATGGAAAGCATTTCAAACCTGTACAACGATCCAGGCTCCGACCCCGTTGGTCACGTCTACGCTTTCGTTGGCGCCAAAGGTGGCGTCGGATCATCAACGATCTGCCATAACGTCTCTTGGACGCTTTCTGAAGCACTATCAAGCAACGTTGTAATCGCCGACCTCGATATGGCGTTCGGAACAACCGGCCTCGACTTCAACCAAGACCCGGTTCAAGGCATTGCTGAAGCATTGTCGAGCCCAGAACGGTTGGACGAAGTCCTGCTTGATCGTCTTCTAACGAAGTGTTCCGAGCATTTGTCGATCTTCGCAGCACCCGTCGTGCTTGACCGCGAGTACGACATGTCAGCTGATGGCTGCGAGACAGTTATCGACGTCGTCCGCCAAAACGTGCCGTTCGTGACAGTGGACCTGCCACATACGTGGACCAGTTGGACAAAGCGCCTTCTGCTTCAGGCCGATGAAGTCGTGATCACGGCAACACCTGATCTCGCCAACCTCCGCAATGCCAAGAACATCGTCGATCTACTCAAAGGCGCACGCAAAAACGACACTGCTCCGCACCTCGTCCTAAATATGACGGATGTCCCGAAGCGCCCGGAGATCACGGCGAAGGACTTCGAGCAGGCGCTTGAGATCAACGTTGCAGCTCAGATCGAATTCGATAGCGAGACGTTCGGACAGGCGGCCAACAATGGCCAGATGATCGAAGAGCTTTCAAACAAGGCCAAGGCGGTTCAGTCCTTCCACGATCTCGCAATGTCCCTGGCACATCGCCAGGAGGTGAAGACCGAGAAGAAATCTGGCCTGGCCCCCCTGCTTGAGAAACTGAAATTCGGCCGCTGATTAAAACCTCTAAGGAGCTCCCATGTTTGGTAGGCGCACCCAAGATCCAACTGCTCAGCGTGCCCCTGTAGAGGCACCTGCGCCAAAGCCTGTTGCAGCAACTGCGCCTGCACCGGCCCCCGCCCCTGCGACGGAAAAGGCGCCGGAAAAACCAGCGGTTGAACAAGCCCCTGTGCAGGCATCAGCTACCGCACCGCAACCCGTCGAGCGTCGTCACTCTGAAGAGTACTATGACGTCAAGACAACGGTGTTTAACGCACTCATCGACACAATCGACCTGACGCAACTTGCAAAGCTCGATGCGGAAGCTGCTCGCGAAGAAATCCGCGATATTGTTAGCGAGATCATTCAACTCAAGAACGTCGTTATGTCGATCGCCGAGCAGGAAGAATTGCTCGAAGACATCTGTAACGACGTGCTTGGCTATGGCCCACTTGAGCCACTGCTTGCACGCGACGACATCGCCGACGTCATGGTCAACGGCGCCGACGTGACGTACATCGAAGTCGATGGCAAGATGGAACAGACCGGCGTTCGTTTCGCAGACAACATCCAGTTGATGAACATCTGCCAGCGCATTGTGAGTCAGGTCGGTCGTCGCGTCGATGAATCGAGCCCCATCTGTGACGCCCGCCTTCCAGACGGCTCTCGTGTGAACGTCATCGCCCCACCACTGGCAATCGATGGCCCGACACTCACCATTCGTAAGTTTAAGAAAGACCGCCTCAAGCTTGAGCAGCTCGTCAAGTTTGGTTCGATCACGCCCGAAGCAAAGACGATCTTGGAAATCATCGGCCGCGTGCGCTGCAACGTCCTGATCTCGGGCGGTACCGGTTCGGGTAAGACAACACTGCTCAACTGTTTGACCGGTTCGATCGACCACGACGAGCGCGTCATTACATGTGAGGACTCCGCCGAGCTTCAGCTCCAGCAGCCCCACGTCGTGCGATTGGAAACGCGTCCGCCCAACCTCGAAGGCGAAGGCGAAATCACCATGCGTGAGCTCGTCAAGAACTGTCTGCGTATGCGTCCAGAACGTATTATCGTGGGTGAGGTTCGTGGCCCTGAGGCCTTCGACCTTCTGCAGGCGATGAATACGGGCCACGACGGGTCCATGGGCACGCTTCACTCTAACTCACCGCGCGAAGCCATCTCTCGCTTGGAATCGATGATCATGATGGGCGGCTTCGCCCTTCCAGTTAAAACGATCCGCGAGATGATCACCGGCTCAATCGACGTCATCGTTCAGGCATCGCGCCTGCGTGATGGGTCAAGAAAAATCACACACATCACTGAAGTCCTGGGCATGGAAGATGATGTTGTTACGCTCCAAAACCTCATCGTGTTCGAGATGACCGGAGAGGACGAGAACGGCAAGATCCTCGGTCGTCACCGGTCTACAGGCATCTCGCGTCCGCGGCTATGGGAGCGCGCTGAGTATTACAATGAGACCGACCGTCTCGCTGATGCATTGAGCCAGTCGGAAGTAACCGATGAACATGGCAACCCGCTTGGAGAGCACCATGGTTGATCCACAGCTTTTAACCATTCTCGTGCCGGTCCTTGCAGCTATCTCATGTGCAGCACTTTGCTACGCGTTGGCCTATCCGTTCTTTGCGGGCGAGCGCGAAACCGACAAACGCATTGCCAGCATTACAGAGACACGCGCGCAAAAGATTGCCGTACGTAGCGCAGCTGATACCGCCGCGACGCGACGCAAGCAGGTCTCCGAGACTCTGAAGGAATTGGACAGCCGACAAAAGAAAAGCGAAAAAATTACGCTACGTCTGCGCCTTGAACGCGCAGGTCTGCGGATCACACCAGAGGTATTTTGGATCACCAGCGCAATCTGCGGTGCGGTATTCGCGGTTGGCGTTTTGGCCTCATTCGATCCGCGCATGTTCCTCACCCAGGTTGGTGCGGTTGTTGCGGGTTTCGTCGGCATGTTCGGCGTGCCGCGTTGGGTCATCGGGAAAATGACAAAGCGTCGTCAGGCAGCTTTCGTTGGTGAATTGGCGAACGCAATGGACGTGATCGTTCGTGGTGTGAAATCCGGTCTTCCACTAAACGAGTGCCTGCAGATTATTGCTAAGGAAAGCCCGGAACCGATCTGTTCGGAGTTTCGCGAAGTGGTTGAGCAACAGCGGGTCGGCATCACAATGGGTGATGCACTTCACCGACTAACGCAGCGTGTACCCCTTCCAGAGGTTCGTTTTTTGGCGATCGTGATCGGCATCCAGCAGCAAGCAGGTGGTAACCTTTCCGAAGCGCTGGGCAACCTGTCGGGTGTTCTCCGAGACCGCATTCGCATGAAGATGAAGGTGAAGGCGCTTTCGGCTGAAGCGAGTGCTTCTGCCTTAGTGTTGGCCTCGCTTCCACCAGGCGTTGCCACCATGACTTACCTAACATCGCCTGATTACATCATGCCGCTGTTCGCAACCAAGATGGGCAACTTCATGCTCGTGATTGGGGCCTTCTGGATGCTCTGTGGCGTACTGGTGATGCAGAAGATGATCAACTTCAAATACTAAGTGCAGAAGCAAACGAAAGCCGCACTCGCAAGCATAGCCGATCAGCAATTTGGCTGTTCGTGACAGAAAACTGAGGGAATTGGTTTCGCGCCATGATGGAATTCGTCGACCTCGTAATGACCCCACAGTTCATGGTGACTGTGCTGGCGGCCATTTCAGCCTTCGCGACAGTGATCACGATCGCGATGCCAATTCTCAACCGCGATCGCATGTCTCAGCGCATGAAAGTCATGGCAATCGAACGCGATAAGATGCGTGCCCAACGTGTTCAGGAACTGAACGCAGCCGGTGGGCGCTTACGGCAGACGCCAAAGGGCTATATGCAGCAGATCGTTGATCAGTTCGATCTCCGTGCTAAATTCGACAGCGAAGAGCTTCGCAACAAACTCAAAATGGCTGGTCTTCGTGGCCAGGCGCCACTCGTTGCGTACATGTTCTTCCGGATCGCTGTTCCGATCCTTATGTTCTTCATGACGCTGGGCTACGTCTTCTTCGTTGGCGAACTGAGTTATCCACCGATCTTTAAATTCGCTATGGCCGTAGCTGCAGGCTTTGTGGGCTACTATGTGCCGAACATATTCATTGAAAACATGGTGCAAAAGCGTCAGCAGGCCATCAAGCTCGCGTTCCCCGATAGCCTCGATATGCTTTTGATCTGTGTGCAATCAGGCATGTCGGTCGAGGCAGCATTCGGCAAAGTGGCCAAAGAAACGATGAACTCATCGATCGAGCTCGCCGAAGAACTGTCTCTAACAACTGCTGAGTTGTCGTACTTGCAAGAACGGCGCATGGCATATGAAAATCTCGGCAAGCGGACAGGCATCCCAGGCGTCAAGGCGGTTGCAACTTCGCTGATCCAAGCGGAACGCTACGGAACACCGGTTTCGCAAGCACTCCGCGTCATGGCGAAGGAAAACCGAGACATCCGTATGGGTGAAGCTGAGAAGAAGGCGGCCGCCCTTCCACCAAAGCTTACCGTTCCGATGATCATCTTCTTCCTTCCAGTCCTCTTCTTGGTCATTCTTGGACCAGCGGCTGTCGAGCTTCTGGGCTGGGAGTAAAGCGCCCAAAGCCGAGGTGATCCCACGCATTGGGATTTGTACGCAGCCCTACAGAAATTCTCGCGTATCGCTCCGGCAAGTGTTGGGCTTGCCGGAGCGAATTTCTATCCAGCTCATGTTATCCAGCGAGCGACGAAGTCGAAGCTTGAACTACTTGGTATGAGAGCGGTGCGTTCGATAGCGCGAGAAGTCACCAACATCGCTGTCAGGCAGTGAGCGCCGCAAGCCTGCGTGCTGCCTCTGCGCCATTTGAACCTGCACCTTCGACCTCTTGCAGTGCCAAGAGATTGCTGCGCCAGACAGCGACCACACGATGAAACGGACCTTCCAGAATCTGCCGATGCATCGATCTCAAAGTGGGGTCGTCCGTCTCCACCAGAAACTTCGCATGCTGCTTAACCGAAGCGAGGTCGGGTTCGATGACTTCGCCTTCCCATTTGACGAAGGCATTTGCGTGCCATTCGCCATCGTCTGCCTGATCTGAGGCGGGATCAGTGTCGAACGAATGGTTTCGCAGGAGCAACGGTGGCAGCAACGAGAGCCCGCTGTGAAAAACGACAGGAGAAGTGCGTGCAGATAGAATTGGGTTCAATACGTCACACAGCAAAGTCGCAGAAACATCGGAAAGTATAGAAAAGTCAATATCGTAGCCGCCAAGCGTGCGGGTCATTTGGAGCGTGTTGCGGGCCGCGCCATCGACAAAACCTCGGACGACATCTGACTGGACGAACACTGCCGGCTTTGTTGCGAGAGCAGCAAGCGCTTCCAAGGCCCTCGGCAGGTCGACACAAACCTGCACTTCAACATGTGTCCGCGATGAGAGTGTCGCTTTCTCTTGAAATGCTTGTGCCCCCGCACGCGTGCAAAGCAGGACGCTGTTAGTCGGTGCAACCTGGAGGATCGTTTCGAAGAAGTCTTCCTCGGCAACGTCAGGCAGTATAATGGCAGGTCGATAGAGCCAGTTATCCGGAAAAAATTCTGCTAGGACAACTGAGTTTTTAGAACCCGAGGGTCTATCACTCCATGCACCTGCCGCATCAAATGGCGTTGCTCTGGGTCGAGTTTCATACTTCAAGTTGTACGCTCGCCTTTTCAACTACAGGTTGGTTAACGGTGAGAACAGCGGTGCGAAGGGCTCGCAATAGCAACCTACCCACCCGTCATTATCACAGCTACAAAAATTGTGGATTTTTGTATTGTTTCTGTTGACTTGCCTGATCTAAGCTTAAGTGGGGCGCGTTTCAGTTGTGTAGGACAAATTTGGGCAGTGTACTTCCCAAGGTTGAGTAGGGACACGCGTTTCATGAAATCCCACCAGTTGCCCGGTGCACAGGCACCGGTCGTGCTCGCGCCGTTTATGGTACGCAAGTTAGCCAGGCAAAAAACCTCTAGCGGTTGGCGCACATTAGGCTTGGCCTCCATTGCTTTCGCAATGCTCACGGCTACCGCCACGGCTTACATGGCGCGCGATAGTGAATTGGCAAGCTCGCCTATTCAGACTGTCTACGGTCAAGCGCCAATACTCATTGCAAAATTGTCGACACCATCGACGACATCGCCAAATGCAACTGCGTCGATCGCTGACAAAATTCAGGCAGCGACAGATATACTGGCTAAGGATGAAATAGCGGTTGGTCAGGCACCTAACTCCTTGATGTCCCACGAG
>JBCBRH010000014.1:0-85793 GCA_039819785.1 Pseudomonadota bacterium
AGCTTCCGTTCGAAAGCGTCTTCGCCTTCGTCACAACCCGCTTTCCGGGCTGCTTCGACGAAGCGCTTTGACTGCTCGGATGTTCGTTTGTCTTTGGACATTGGGCGAGCTTAGTGCAACCCGATACCTAAGGGCAAAAGATCAATATCAAACTGAGCTAGATGACCTTCGATAAAGGCAAGTTCGTGCACCAAATAGCCGTCTGGACCCGGACACCGAGGCAGAGTAAAGTAAAGCCAACGACCGCCAACCATCTTGCGAAAACGCAGAAAACCGCCAGTATCAGTACCGTCGGTTTCGCTTATGTGTTCGCCACCTTCAATACGAATCTTAGCAATGATATGATCCTCAAAAACACCCGTTGGTGCGTCTTTGAGTTCAAACGCTAATTCGCGACCTGATTGCCACCCAAATTTTTCGTCATCCATAGCTTCGTGCATCCCACGCTATCAGGCAAGTCCACAAAGCTAGACGAGAAATCGTCAGTCACCTTATGAGCCAGATCCTCTTCAAAGCAGGCAATTAACTGACGCAAGAACTGGGCATATGTAATTTCTGGGCGACAACGGATATCTATCCCATGATTCGCCTCAAGTAAAAACTCAAGAGCAGGTGTAACCTGCTCAAACGCTTCTTTAAGGTTGCGACTACCAACACAGAGACCTTGTGTCTCTTCACACTCTTCAGCACCAATGAAAAAGTGCGTTCCATCCACGAGCTTGTACTGCACCATTAGTGCAGGGGGCTCTTTCGTTTTGTGCATGACGTGCCTCCATCACTGTCCATGGCAGATAGCGGGGTCACTGCGCTCGGACATTGCGAATCATATCATTGTTCTGGTCAACAGCCAATCTTGACATGAGGTCACGGGGGAGAACTGCCCAGTGATTTTGAGTCTGCATTAGATGCAGGACTCTGCGCCAGATCGTCGATAGCTCAACCGCTTGCCCACGATACCCTCAAGCGCCCGCACCGTTCGTGCCTCATCATCCACACCGAGCTTCACACGGTTGCTGTACCGAAAATCAAACTCGGCCAAATAGCGGTGCAGGTGCTTTTCTGAGCAGTGCTGATAAACACCCTTCATGCCGCGCTTAAAGATTGAGAAGAAACCTTCAACCGCGTTGGTGGTGATCTCACCGCGACCATATTCACCAGCCGAGTGATTGACGAAAGCGTGCATGTAGTCGCGATCAAGCTCACGATAGTGACCAGCATCGTCAGTCACAACGCGGGCCTCATGATCAAGGTTCTCGCGAACAATAGGCAAGATGATTTTCTTGGTGGCACGGTCAATGTGAAAGCTACGCGCTTCACCAGTGCGATCTACCAGCGTCAAGACAGCGAGCTTGTGACCGGATGTTCCGACCTTGCCGGATTTTTTCTTAATCGCCTTGCCGTGCTCAGTGAGACCAATGAACGTCTCATCAATCTCAACGATACCGCCTTCACCACCCATCGGCGCACTGAGATCACCAGAGCGCATAGCCTCCCGAATACGGTGGGTCATGAACCAAGCCGACTTGTAAGTCAGTCCAAGCACGCGGTGAAGTTGGTGCGAGCTGATACCCTTCTTGCTGGAGCACATCAGATGAACAGCCTGGAACCAGAGATGCAGCGGGATGTGGCTGGCCTCGAACACGGTACCTACACGCACCGTGAACTGCTTGCGACATGCGCCGCACTTCTTGAGACCAAGACGCTCAACACCTTCAGGGTGCTTTTTGCTTGGCTTCGAACGCACGCCGTTAAGGTCGTAGATCTTCTTGTCTGAATGCTTGTTTCCACACTTTGGGCACACTGGACCCTTTGGCCAGATGATCTCTTCCAGCTTGGCAAAGGCTGCGGCCTCGTCGTGAAAATATGGCTTGGTGAGAACAGACATAACTTTTCCCTCTTTCCTTGATCTGAACATAGGAAATCAGGGCGGGTTTGTCAAGTATATAATTGCCTATGGCGAGGCGATCCCGAAGCCGGTCCAGACCCGCCGGGAAATCTGTCGCAGGCCGCGGCAGCATGAAAACGCTGGGATAATGCGCCAAGCCGCAAAATCAGACTGTTTTTCGCCACCAATCCCTGTCACACGCTTTCCGCCCCGGCCCGATCAGAACGTCATCACGATTGCGCCGAAGCGCTGCTGCTTCGATGGTCAGATCGAATGCGAGGACCTTGATCCGGAGCGTCCAGCAAGCGCTTTGGGCGGCTGACTTCGGCACCCGGCCTGCCGAATGAAGGTATTGAGCAGGCGTGGTCCGGCGCCTGTGGTGGCGCGCATGAACACCGCGCATTTTCGCCCTGGAGGACAATGCTATGGGGAACACTTTAAACACGAACGTGCGACTGGCGGCGATCAAAGCAGCGCTGTCAGCGGTGGTCAGCTGCATGTTGGTGGTAATGGCCGTCGCAGAACCTGTCGCCGATTTTCCAAAACAAGTCCCGTTGACCGAGCAGTCGATCCAAAATGTGATCGCCGCGCAGGCAGACCTGGAAGTCTTCGCCAAAACGCTCCAATCGCCGGGCGAAGAACTGACGACAGAACAGGAAGCCGAAGTCAACGAGATCGCCGTAAAACATGGCTTTGCAACCTTCAATGATCTCGAGGATGCAACGACCACGATCTCCATGGTTCTGGCCAGCATTGATCCCGAGACGGGTGAGTTCTCGGAACCCAGAAAGGTCTTGGAAGAAGAACTTGAAGCGATCAAAGCCGACAAGGATTTGGTGGACGAAGATCGCGCGATCATGATCGCGGAAATCGAAGCCACCATCGCAACCGACCCAAAGGTTGACCACCCCGAAAACATTGCACTGGTTCAAAAATTTAAAGACCAGCTGATCAAGGTCCTGCAGTAGGCGTCTAGGCCGTCAGCTGACCCTTCAACTGAGATAGCCGTGGGGGCGAGGTTCCAGGAACGAGCCCCCCGGAATTGTGAGGCAGGCCTAAACGAGGCCTTTCCAATCCCCAGGTGCTGTGACCAGCCGCCTCTGCGGCAGCACAGGCCGATGGCACCACCGCAAAGGCATCTGCCAAGTGCCACAGGCCCAACGGCTGCGCCTTCAACCTGGCAACACCCGACAGATCAGCTATTCAGAGCGTTTCAGACTGACATTCGCCCATTCTGTTCGGGTTGCTGCATGCCCTGTCCGGCAGGAAAGGCTCCAGTCTGCTGGACGGTTTCCGTTTCCCGTTAAGATCATGCTAAATCCCCACACGAGTGACGCCCGTTGCAACCCGCTGCAATCCGGCATCTCAAGCGGAGGATCGCCCAAGATGACTGAGACCACCCCACCCCCTGTTTTGATCTCACACCCGACTGAAAATATTGCGGTTGTGACACTTAACCGGCTCAAGTCGCGCAATGCATTGTCACGCGAAATGATGGCCGAGCTTGAAGCCGCGATCACAACTCTGTCCTATCAAAAGACTGTCAGCGCCATTGTTCTGGCGGCCGAGGGTCCAGCCTTTTGTGCCGGCCACGATCTCAAGGAACTGACAGCCCATCGTGATGACAGCGACGGTGGCAAGGCCTTTTACGCCGAGACGATGCGCGCGTGCTCTGCGTTGATGATGGCTATCGTCAATTGCCCCAAACCCGTCATCGCGTCCGTCCACGCCACGGCGACAGCCGCCGGCTGTCAGTTGGTGGCGACATGCGATCTGGCCGTGGCCGATGCCAGTGCGAAATTCTGCACGCCCGGTGTGAACATCGGGCTGTTCTGTTCAACGCCCATGGTCGCGCTGTCCCGGAACGTCTCGCGTAAGAAAGCCATGGAAATGCTTCTACTCGGCGATCTGATTTCGGCAACGGATGCAGAAACGTACGGGTTGGTGAACCGTGTCGTGCCTGACGGTGAAGCCATGGACGGCGCGCTGGCGTTCGCCAAAACCATCGCGTCGAAATCAACAATGACGGTCGCCTATGGGAAGCAAGCTTTCTACGCGCAGTTGGAAAAACCACTAGCTGATGCCTACAATTTCGCCTCCGATGTGATGGTGCAGAATATGATGGCGACGGATGCGCAGGAAGGCATCGGCGCGTTCCTGGAAAAACGCCCACCAGTCTGGAAGCGGTGTTGAGTTGGCGACAACCTCTCAGGATCTTGCATCCCCGAACAAAGCCGACACGCTGATCTACAAGGACGAGGACATCGCCGGCATCCTGGCAGGCTGCCGGACGTTTGCGTTTGTCGGGGCCAGTGCAAACCCCGTGCGTCCAAGCATGTTCGCCATGAAGTACCTGATCGCCAAAGGTTACACCGTGATCCCGGTGAACCCGGGCGCCGCTGGAAAGCTGATCAACGGGCAAATGACATATGCATCGCTCGAAGACGTACCGGGACCGATCGACGTCATCGATATTTTCCGCAACTCGGATGCAGCTCTTGAGGTCACACGCGAAGCCATTCGCTTCAAAGAGCCAAAAGGCATCAAGGTGATTTGGATGCAGCTCGGTGTGCGCAATGACACGGCGGCCCGGGAGGCGGAAGCCGCAGGGCTTCAGGTGATCATGAACCGCTGTCCGAAGATCGAGTATGGCCGTTTGTCAGGTGAGATTGGCTGGGCGGGTGTGAACGTCGGCCGCGTTTCGTCGCGACGGCCGAAGCTCGCCGCCCATTCGCTCCAAAGCCAGGTCATCGCCACACCCAAGTGATCGCCAAACCGACGCGACGGGGTTAGCCGCGCGAAGAAATATGCATCTCCCAGGGGCCATAGCTTCGTTATGGCCCGTCGCGGTCTGCGCCAAACGGCTCTGCCAGTTCTTCAAGCCGGGCCATGACGACCCCCAGCAAAACGCAGGCTGCGATCAGCGCGAGGATCGGCCAATAAAGCGCCACGACGGCAAGTCCGATGAGCGCGACATTCAAACTTGCCACACGCTGCACCACGGGATCGTGTCGCCCAACGCCTCTGGCCGCACGCTGATACAGGTGCGACCGGTGGGCTTCAAAGACATTTTCGCCCTTCATCTGCCGTTTCAACAGCGTCATGCTCGCGTCAACCGCGAAATAAAGCGGGAGGATCAGAGCGCTGGCAAGCGATTGCCGGGCGGCCAGATCAAACAGGACAACGCCGCATAAAAAACCGATCGGCACAGCCCCGGCATCGCCAAGGAAGATACGGGCCGGATGCCAGTTCCAGAATAAGAAACCAGCCAGTCCCGCAGCAATGAGAACCGCCAATATCACCAGCGGACCGGTTGACGTGACCCACGCATCGGGATCAAGGGCAGACAAAACGACATAGCCGACCAGAATTGAAATCGCTTCGACCCCGGCAATGCCGTCAATGCCATCCATGAAATTGAACAAGTTCACGAACCATACGAGTGCGAGTATCGCGATCAGTACGTCGAGCCACAAAGGCAAAGCGCCACCGAAAATGGGGCCGATCCATTGGATGGCCAATACGCCGAGACAGCAAGCCAGCACCTGAATGCCAAACCGCCAAACAGGTGGCAGGTCCATTGCATCATCGGCCCATGAAATGCCGGTCAGAAGCGCAACCGCCAGGATCACCGGAATGAGACCGGCGGGGATCGCACTGACGCAGATCCAGAGCAGAGCGCTGACGCCTAGGACGATCAAACCACCTGATGTTGGAATGCGCCCAACGTGCATACTGCGCGCGTTCGCTTCGGCCTGGAGCGAAGCACTCGCCCCCATCCGTAAATACGCAAGCGTACCCAGCAGGACGCCGAGAAATGCGAGCAGCGCAGCGATCAACAAAATGACAGTGAGATACATGAAGGTGGCAGGTGTCTTCCATTGTTTTTGAGGCACCGGCCTGCGTTGCAGCCCGGTCCACCCGACCTCTCAAAGCATGCCGGACCGAAAAGTGAAAGGGGACATGTTGGACTCATCGCAGGCGTCGCCGCCAGCGTACAAAAACCGCTTGTCCAAGGAACATCAGGAGCGGCAACCAGTAAGCCAGTGCGTAGACGTGGGTCCAGGTCGGACCTCCAGGCGGGCGCGGCAATTGCAGAACAACAGCAAAGAGCGTCATCGCGAACAAGGCTGGATGCGGGACACGCACAAGAAACATCACAAGGAACGCAGCGTACCAGGGATAATGCGGCGAGGTGAAAAACACAAAAGCCGCCCCGATCAACGCCATCATTTCAGGCTGGAATTCGTCGCGCTTGCGATTGAAAAAAGCGACCAGGGCCAAGCCGGCCAAGACAGTGAGTGCGACCGCCAAGTAGGCCAGCGTCACAGACGTCGTGACATCAGGATCGTCCATCGGAACCAATCCAAAGTCCCGGAGGAACCAGATGATATGAAAGCCCCATCCGTCACGATAACCTTCGTTGCCGAGGTGTGAGCCCAAGAAGCCGAACACGCTCAGACCAGCGCCTTGAACGAATGGCAGATAGGCCAGAAAGATCACAGCGAAGAAGCAGACCGGCATCCGCCAGTCCCATCGTCGCCAAAGAGCCGGGATCAAAATCAAGGGATAGTATTTGATCAAAACGCCGCCTGCGAGCAGCGCCCCTGCCAGGCCCTGCCGACGGAGTGTGACCGCAAGGATGGCTGCCGCCATGAACGCTGCAACACCGGCATCAAGGTGAGCCTGACTGGAAAATTCCCAGATCGGCAGCGGATGCCAAGCATAAAGCAAAACCATCGCACGCGGCAGACCGGACGATGACAACCACGCTGCCAGACACGCAATGATGACCAGCTCGCTGGCAAACATTACAGCCTTCTGCCCCGCCAGGCTGTCGGAAATCCATACACCTGCTGCAAACAGAACTTGCGCCATCGGCGGGTAAATCGTGTGGGCGATGTCCCTCTTGTTGATGTTGGGAAAAATCGCATCATCTCGAAGATGAGACAGTTGCGGATCAGCGGGCACGAACAGGTAGGGATTGATGCCCTCCATTAAGAGACGCCCATCCCAGACGTATCGGTAGGCATCCGTTGTCAGGTTCGCAGGTGCCGTCATGGCAATGAGGCGCATGACAATCGCAAACCCTATAACCAGCCAGAAAAGACCCTGCGAGGTGGGCTTGGCCAACAAGATGGGCTTGGAATGGAGTACAACGATTGCGGCAAGCAGATACAGCCCGCCATGCAAGAGCATCGTTGAGATGTACCCATTCAGATCTGTCTCGGTGACCAGACGCACTGCGATAACGCTCAGCAGCAAGATGCCAAGCCCGCTGACCATCAAAAGACCCGTGGTGAGGCCTGGGCTTAGAATCGCAAATGATGCGTCCGAAGCGCGCAGGTCCTGCGCTTGCGATACGGCTTTAGTCTCCACCCGCAAAAGAATCGCCCCCCGGAAGGTCATGAGAAACCGTAGTTACGGCCACGCCGACAGCCATGTTCCGTGCCCATAAGCCGCAGCACATTGGCGGAAAACAAACGAATTCGTGAAGCAGTTTTCGGCTATTCACGTGGGGTTCAGGCGCGGTACCGTGGTTAGGCAGTATGCGACGCGTTTGGTTCGGCCATGCTGATGACCCAATTCGCCGCGTATTGAACCACAGAGGTGCTGGTGGCGTTAACGAACGCGTTACAACTTCGGGCTCGGACGAAACAACTGGTTTAACTTAGCATGTTGTCGCGAGCTCGCCCTCATGTCCCGTTGGAGATTTGCATGAAAATGAGTGCTGTCAGATCCACCCCGGTGGACGTCGATTGGTCGGCACAGACAATACTGCCCATGGAATTCGAAGGGCGGGAATTGGCACTGGAGGCGCGCGCCTATCAAGGTGACGCGCAAAACAAAGAAGCCATGGTTCTCATCAATCGTGGCCAAGGCGCTGATGCGTCGGCGACCCCCTTGGTGCGCGTCCATAGTGGCTGCGTCACAGGAGATATTTTCCATTCCCTGCGCTGCGATTGCTATGCGCAATTGCAGGCCGCATTGAAGCAAATCGTTGACACGCCGAATGGCGTGCTCATTTACCTGCCTTATCACGAGGGCCGTGGTATCGGTCTCGTAAACAAAATGAAAGCATACGCGCTTCAGGACCAGGGTTATGATACGGTCGACGCAAACGTTGAGATTGGAGCACCAATCGATGCGCGCGATTATGATCTGGCTGCTGCAATCTTATTCGACCTGGGCTTTGGGCAAATCAAACTGCTGTCCAACAACCCCGCCAAGGTCGAAGCCCTCCGTGCTGAAGGCGTCAACGTCATTGAACAAGTCAGCGTTCAAACCCCGCCGCATAAGCACAACGCCAAGTATCTCGAAACCAAGCGAAAGCGCATGGCCCATAAGCTTTAGATTTCTAAGGCATTGACCAACAAAAAACCGGCAGCGCTGTCTGATGCGCTGCCGGTTTTTTTTGCCTTCGGACGTCCTTATGCCCGCTTACGCAAGAGCCTAGGCATCATGCGAGCCAGAACGTAATCCCGCCGGAACAGATGATGATAAAGCGCAGCGCTAACGTGCAGGGCGATAAGCGCAAGCAGCGCGAATCCGCCATACATATGCAGCTCAAACATCTGTTTTGACAGCGCTGGATCCTTGCCCACCACGGCCGGTAGCGAAAACAAACCGAATATGTTCAATGCCGGGAAAGCTGATGTTCCGATATATCCGACAACCGGAACAGCAATCAAAAGCGCATAAAGCCCCCAGTGACTGAAGGCTGAAACGACACGTTGGACGGGCGACAGTGTGGGTTCATCTGACGGCGCTCCAGCGGTAAAACGATAAAGAAGACGCAGTACAATCAATACGAGGATAATCGTCCCCAAAAGTTTGTGGGAACTATAAAGCGCATTCGTGGCGGCATCCCACAGGCCTGTTTTTGCGACACCTTGATCATCGACCCATGGCATCTCTTTCCCGCGATAGACCATATAAAGCCCGATCGGGATTTGAACCGCGATGAGAAGAACGGTGAACCAATGAAAAAACCGCGCTGTGCCTGAATAGACTTCAACGCGGCGTCCCTGCGCGTCGAGTTCCAGTTGTTCGACTTTGGCCATGCTTCATGCCTCCAGTTTCTCGATGCCTCTGCGGCAAAACGCATTTCGGCTATTCGCACTATGACGCGGGCAGACACGTGCGCAAGTCACAATCAAAAAGAACGTCACCATCTTCAAACGCATGCGTTTCGCACTTCGGCCGCTGCGCCTCGCTGATTTTATCGATACCAGGGAGCGTAAGCCCACTTGTGCCAGACCCAATGAGAACGGGCGCAACAAGAACATGCAACCGGTCAAGCGCCCCCGCCTGGAGAAACGCCGAAACCGTGGCAGCACCGCCTTCAATCAAAAGTGTCCGGTAGCCTTCATCAAAAAGGCGCTGGACAACAGCTCGCGGGCAAAACCGGCCATCGGTGGTCGGAACTTCCAACTGTCGGACATGGGCGGGTGGCCCGTCGGAAGACCTACGGGCGAGATGAGGTCCGACAATCTGGATGGTTGGCCCGCCTGTCGCTGGATCAAAACAGACCGCCTGATGCGGCACGCGGCCACGGGGATCGAGCACGACCCTGGCGGGCTGCAGACGCCCGGGCGGAAGTGTGACAAGGCGCACGTTCAGCCGTGGGTCGTCAGCCACCACCGTACCCACACCGACCACAACTGCATCGACAACCGCGCGGATCGCGTGCAGGTGGGCCAGGGCTGCCGAACCGTTGATCCACCGGCTTTCCCCCGTAGGCGTGGCAATACGACCGTCCAGCGATTGGCCAAGCTGTCCGACAACAAACGGACGGTGATCAGTCGCAGCTAAAATCCGCGCAATGGCCGCAGGCGCTGGCGTATCATCTGGAAATGTCATCGTTACAGCACGCCCACCTTGCAAAAGAAGCCAACCGACAGCCCACCCGCCATCGGTGGCTCGTCCCACAGGTCTATAACCAACCCACGTCGCGACAGCCAATAATCGTTGCCCTGCCGTTGTCACCCACGCGGCAATAACGTTGTCAATCTGCCCTTGCTTCAGCCGCTTTTTTCGTGCCTTCACATGGCAAACAAGAGCGCCACTAAACCACAACTTGAAACTACAAAAGGACGTTTGCAGATTTCCGCTTCCGCAAAACCAGATCCAAAAAACAGCGCGGCAAAGCCCACCAGTTCGGTCAATGACCTCGCAGCGGTCTACACGCGTGCCCTCTCAATGCTCAGCGATGAAAAGCCGCTGGCGATTATGCTTGCAACTGCCGGCATCGCGATCGCCGCCGTACAGCTTGCCGAACCGGTGCTTTTCGGTTGGGTGGTTGATGCATTGTCCAAGTCGCAGGATGCCACCTGGCTGGTGGTTGGCTGGGCCGCGCTGGGCTTAACGGGCATACTCGCTGGCGTCGTCGTTGCGGTCTCGGCTGATCGGTTTGCCCATCGGCGTAGAATGAGCGCACTGTCGACGGCCTTTGAGCGTGCGGTCGGCCTGCCGCTGAGTTACCACGCGGGCCGCGGCTCAGGTGCTGTGGTCGGCGCTGTCTTGCGCGGAACCGATGAACTGTTTTGGCTATGGCTAAGCGCACTTCGCGAACAACTCGTCGCCGTCTTGTCGATCATATTTCTGATCCCGCTGTCCATCTGGATCGACTGGCGTATGGCCATCATCCTTGGTGTCCTGGCAGTCGCCTACACCGCATTGAACATCTACGTGATTTCCAAGACCTCCGGTGGCCAATCGAAGGTCGAACAGTTCCGTTACGGCGTCTCAGGCCGCGTCGGTGATGTGATCGGCAACGTCACGATTGTGCAAAGCTACACCCGGATGGCCGCCGAAGTCGACGCAATGCGCGGCATGATCGAACAGCTTTTGGCCGCCCAATATCCCGTCCTCACGTGGTGGGGTGTCTTGACCGTTCTACAGCGTGCCGCAGCAACCATTGCCATGATCGCGATCTTCGCCGTGGGTGCTGTGCTATCGGCCAGCGGCGAGCTATCAGTCGGAGCGATTGTCAGTTTCGTCGGCTTCGCAAATTTGCTGATCACCCGGCTGGACCAGCTGTCCGCATTCCTTGTGCGCATGCAACAAGGCGCACCAGCCATCGCGAACTACTTTGAAATCCTGGATGCCAAAGTCGAAGTGACGCAAAAGTCAGGCGCACATGCGTTGCCGCCCATCAAAGGGAATGTCGCATACGATAACGTCAGCTTCACGTTTCCAGGCAGCAGCCAAGGTGTGGCCGCCCTGACATTCGAGGCCAAGCCAGGCTCGACCATTGCGTTCGTTGGACCAACAGGATCTGGCAAATCCACCACGTTGGCGCTGTTGCAGCGACTGCGCGCACCTGACCGTGGCACGATTTCAATTGATGGCCATGACCTCGCAGACGTGACCCTGACGTCCCTGCGCAAACAGATCGCCGTGGTGTTCCAGGATGCGGGGCTGTTCAACCGCTCCATCGCCGAGAACATTGCCATCGGCAAACCAGATGCATCCCGCGAAGACATTGAACGGGCCGCCAAGTTGGCGGAGGCACATGACTTTATCTCCGCAAAACCGGGCGGCTACGACTTTGAAATCGGTGAACGCGGAGCCTCCCTTTCGGGCGGGGAACGTCAGCGCATCGCCATCGCGAGGGCGATATTAAAAGACGCACCGATCCTGATCCTGGATGAAGCAACGAGTGCGTTGGACGCTGAAACCGAAGCCAAGATCAAACGCGCGATCGACCAGCTCCGCGGCGGCCGCACGACATTTATCATCGCTCATCGCTTGTCGACCGTGTCGGATGCAGATGAAATCCTCGTACTGAACCATGGTGAAATCGTCGAACGTGGAACTTTCGGAGCTTTGGCCGAAGCCGATGGACTGTTCACGCGCCTTG
Organism: Pseudomonadota bacterium; assembly: GCA_039819785.1. Classification (GTDB taxonomy): domain Bacteria; phylum Pseudomonadota; class Alphaproteobacteria; order Rhizobiales; family Hyphomicrobiaceae; genus JBCBRD01. The sequence goes on from JBCBRH010000014.1 coordinate 11,751, forward strand.
TCGAGGAAGGCGGGTTCACAGTCCCCAAAACAACGGGTGACAGCGATGCCACAAGACAGGACGTCGTCCTCGATCTTTCTACCGCTACTGAGCGGTGAGAAATATCATGCGTGTGAGGCTAGACTGATTAAGTCGATGGCCTAACGGCTCTGTTTATTCGCTTGCCCCGTTGCCAGCTGATCCACTGGAGATAGCATCTGGCTTGACCTCCGGAACAACGTGCCCCGGTTTGACGACGGCACGCCCACGCACACCCCCGCCGCTGCTGCGGTGAAAATCACGCATCCGCCGGAACGCGCGTTCAATTTCATCGGGCGGGCGGGACAACGTGTCGAGCGGAATACGAATGACGTTACCATCCGACATCCGCCACGGCAGGTGCATCAAAAGTCGGTACCAGGGCAGCTTACGCCAGTCGGCGAGAAGCACACCTGGAATGGAATGGGACAATTTGAGCTGCAACTCATGCGTCGTTAAGGTGCGCACCGCAATGGTAACGTGCTTGATCTCTTCGATATCGCGCCAGGCGATCAGCCCGAGCCCTTCGATAAAGGCCCCGTATTGAGACGCACCAATGCGTGTGCGGTCAGACTCGATCATCGGCAGGAAGTGCGCGGCAAACAGCAACAGCCCGAGACCCAAAAGCACGGCAATGAAGATGCCCTGCCACACTCCGGTGATCAGCAGGACGATCCCCGCGCCCCCGACGCCGTAGACGCGGGCATTCGCCATGTCTTCACTGTAGGCAACAGTGTAGCCGGTTGCGTAGGCCGAGTTTTCTGGATCGATTTTCGACAATGGAACAGGCCCTTTTTCGCAGTTGCCAGGCCCGATTGAGCCTTTGTGCAGTTGTTGCCGACTTCGCCCTCACCGACAGCACGACCATGGCGTCGAAGCATGAGATGCGTCAGCCGTTGGCGTTGACATCCGCACGACCGCCGACCTGTCCGCGATGCCTGAGCAGATGATCAGCAAGGACCAACGCCATCATCGCTTCGCCGACGGGCACCGCGCGAATACCAACACATGGGTCATGACGGCCCTTGGTCACGATTTCCGTCTCCGCGCCAGCCTCATTGATGGTGCGCCGCGGCGTAAGTATGGAGGAGGTTGGCTTCACTGCAAAGCGGCAAACCAAAGGTTGTCCTGTTGAAATACCACCAAGCACACCACCGGCATGGTTGGCTTCAAACTGAACCGAGCCATCAGAATCGATGCGCATTTCATCGGCATTGTCTTCACCGGTCAGTCCGGCAACGGCCATTCCATCGCCGATCTCAACACCCTTAACGGCGTTGATGCTCATCATCGCACTCGCCAAGTCGGCATCAAGCTTGCCGTAAATCGGTGCACCCAGGCCCACGGGCACATGTTCCGCCACCACTTCGATGACGGCCCCAACCGATGAGCCGGCCTTGCGGACAGCTCCGAGATAGTCCGCCCATTCGGCCTCCGCACCCGGGTCAGGACAAAAGAACTGGCTCTGTGATACGTGATCCCAATCCCAACGTGCCCGGTCGACGTAGCGCGTGCCCACCTGCACGAGGGCCGCTCGAACGCGCATCGGCGCGATCACTTGCTTGGCGATCGCACCGGCTGCCACGCGCATGGCTGTCTCGCGCGCCGATGAACGCCCACCGCCGCGATAATCGCGAATGCCGTATTTTTCGACGTACGTGAAATCGGCATGGCCGGGTCGGTAGGTGGTTGCAATCTCACCGTAGTCCTTGGAGCGCTGATCGACATTGCGGATCAATAGCCCAATGGGCGTTCCCGTTGAAACCGTTTGCCCGTCGCTATTCTCAAAAACGCCGGACAGAATCTCGACCTCATCCGGCTCTTTGCGCTGGGTGACGAATTTGGATGTGCCTGGACGTCGGCGGTTAAGCTCCGCCTGAATGTCATGCCTGTTAATGACGAGCCCTGGCGGACATCCATCGACGACGCAGCCAATGGCCGGACCGTGGCTCTCCCCGAACGTGGAAAACCGGAACAGATGTCCAAAAATGTTGTAAGACATAGGCCCTTGATGAGATTGAGGCGAGCGATTCGCATGTGCTCCGCAAGCACATTGGAGTCGCACAAGTGTGGTTGAAAAGACTCTTAAGCGGCGGCCAAAGCGGCTGCAAGGGCGCATATTCCAGCAATCCCCGTGACGGAAACCACAAGAAAGCTTATGACTTTTTGCATGTGTTGCGTGATTCCACGTGCGTTGCTGGTCTGAACACTGCTCAGGAAAAGGGCTGTGACCGAACTCGTATAATCAAAAGGACCAAGACCTCCATGGCTGGTCACGAACCAAGGTCAGTATGCGAAACAAAAGGTTGCAAGGTGTGAAGGACTTCGAACGCGCCGTCCGCCGCAAGGCGGTTCGGATGTGACGCGTAGAGGTAAAAAAGATTTTCGTTTCAAACTGTTCGATCATGCTTCGGCTTGACCGGACACTAGCCAAAAAACGGTTTGAGACGCCGAAAATCTGAACAGACAGGGATGCTCTTGTTCGGTCTGAGCAACTGAGCTGGAGCAGCCCGAATAGCGTTGAAAAAGGGCTGAGGGCCGCTCCCTCAGCCCTTTTTTATGGCCATTGGCCCGCGGGACCGCCCGCCGCCTGCGCCGCGCACCCGCTCCAAAAATTCCTGAGCGGTCCATCTCAAGATTTGGCAGATGCCCGATCTCAGCCAACTCAGGCACGCGGCGTGACATCAATCATTTGCGGGTCGTCCCCGGATGTTCCTGCCAACTGCCCACGGCGGTCGTCCGGCCCATCAAGCCCCATTTCTCCGTCGTATTTTTCATTGAGCACTGACAGTAACGGCGTCAGGCCTTCGCGATCGACAAGCCGGAAGATCTCGATATCGCTGATGGCCATGTCGCTCCAGCCGGTGATGTCCAGCATGCGCTCTGATTTGGACAAAAGACCATGGTTGCGTGTGGGCTCAGCGGTCGCAATGCGCTCAGCCTTGTTGGGATCAAGCGAGAGGTTTTCAGAATCCTTACGGGCTTTGAGCGCCTCGAGCCGTTGCCGCCGGATGTCGGTAAGATCGGTTTTACTGTCACCTTCCTCTTCCCGGCGGATCGCTTCGAATTCCTTTTTGGTCGGCCACCGGACAAGGTCGAGATCGTCGAACACACCGGCAAGCTGGTTCATGGCCACCGCCTTCGACGGCTCTTCGGTGCGGTCGGGATCACACGAGTGCAGGTTCGGGATCACGAAATACGATGCGCCGTTGTGATAGATGAAGTGCCGCCGGACCCATTCCATATCGGCCCCAGGCGCCCGCGCAATGGCCGTGCCGATGGCATCTCGCACCTGACGGGCAACCGCCCCACTCACCTGGACATCTTTGGGTGGCGCTTTAGGCGGGTTGAGCGCGGCGAGAACGAACAAGCCCAGGTCAATACCCAGCGTCGCCAGCAGCGCGATCATATCGCGACCTGTAATCCCGGTTCCCGCCTCGCTCCCCTCTGGGCTCTGGAAACCATTGAAGGCGTACCGCACAGCCCCCGTGATGTTTGACCCGATGTTCTGCCAGAGGTTTTTCACCGCGTTGGCGACACCAGCCGGCCCCTCGGTAAATTCGGCAGTTCGCAATTCAAGAACGACAGGCTGGTTGGCCTGATCGGCAGCCTGTTTAAGTCGTTGTGCCAGCGTGGGGTCAAAGCAGGAAAACCCGACCTTCCCAGGTGGCACCGAAACAACCTGGGCCAGCGCACGCATTTCCGATGCAGTCGACAGTCCCAGTTCGTTCGACCGCGATGCGATCCGTCGCGCGCCGGAACGGACCGTCGTAGCCTTCGCCTCAAACGCAGCCTGACGCTCTTCGAACGTCGCTCCCGAAAGCCCCTGTGCCGCCGTTTTCAGTTCTTCGAGGTCTTTGGCGACCGGGGCCAGCCAGGAAATCTGAATGCCATCACGGAGAGAGGCTACGGCATCACGAACGGATTTGCGTGAATTATACAGTGGGCCTTTGCCCGCCCCGGACGCCACGCCGCAACTCCCACCGCTGGCTTCTTCCCGTTCCATTTGCGTCTCAGACCACGCAACAACACTATTGAGCTGCGCCTTGACCGCATCAAGTCGCGAAGCCACCGCCGTGCCTGCGTCACGCGCATCTTCTTGCAAGCCGGATAGGCTGGTTCGCGTGGCCTCCTCTCCAGCAATGAGGCTCCACCAAAAACCGTACCCGAAGCCGATGGACCACAATGCAAGAAACACATAGAGCGGGAAGACAATCAGACGTTCACGCCACGGTCGTCCGGCGCCAAAGCTTTCGCGGAGCGCCAGCCACATCAAGAACGTGAGTGCTACGACGATCGCGATAACGAGCGCTTCGTTGGTCACCGAGAGCCCGCCCGGCAATTCGCGCCCGTTTGCAGCAGGAGACTGGGACACACCGACAATGAAGTCATTCATGCCGCTCCAAGTGGCATATCCGGAGATCGCCAGCAGCATCAGCGATGCAATACCGATCAGTGTGTTGCGCCCGAACAGATAGTCGATCGTCCGGCCAATTGCGCTTTCACCACGCTGCTGTCCAATGCCCGAACCGCCATCACCAGCCATAACGCAACTCCCCCAAACCGCAGAACTTCCGCATCTGCAGTTACAACAGACAGGTGGGTTTGTCGCCCGCTATGGGGCATTGGTGGCGCCATTTGGGTGATGCGGTGCGGTCACGCCACTTTGTTTTAGCCTCAGCGATTGCGGCCAGCGACCTCGGTGCGTGGCAATGCGATACCCACCGATCGAACAAAACGATCGACATCCGCTGCCCAAAGTCGGGGCCGCGTGATCACATAATGCCCGTTCAAATCGGATTGCTTCGCGATCACCTGGAACATCCCTTCGCCGCCACCCCGCCGGAAGGCTTGATACCGGTCTTCGGCAATGTCGACGGGCGACGTGGTGTCGTCTTCACCAAAAATCCACAGCGTGGGTGCGCGCGCCTTGCGGCCAAAAGCTGAATTCAACGCATGCACATTTGCGCGCCCACATTCCTCGTGGCGATTTCTGGCTTCGTTGTATTGATACGACCCTGCAAAGTTTATCCCGCCGATCACGCCGTCGTCCCCACGTCCGATATGGGCGATAACGGTGCTTCCCCCTCGGGACTGACCCGAAAGAAGGATCTGCCTGTCATTCACATGGGGAAGCCGACGCAGGTACCGCAGAGCAGCTTCCGACTGGTCTGCGAGTGCATCATAAGCGGTGGTGAAATTCGGGTCAGTGCACGGTCCTCGGATCAACTCGGGAAAGGGCTCAAGTCCCGTGTCGCCAAAACCCAATCGGGTCACGGCAAAGACGGCAAAGCCGCGGCTCACCCAATGCTTTGCATACCAGAATTGCCGAAAGCGTTTCGGGTGCGCGCGCTTTTGAGGATCAGTGCCGTGATGATGGATGATGGCAGGAAATGGACCAAGCCCTTCCGGCTTATAGGCCGTCACGATCATTTCGCCTGAGCGGTATTCGCCATTCCAAAGCGGGACGGTCACCGGAACCCGGTGGACCGTTTCGTTCATGTCAGCGGTTGTGCCGGACGCGCGATAATCCTCAAATCCTTCGCGGATAAGAACGGGTTTGTCAGCCGGCTTTGCCAGGTTGCCGCGAAAGACTGCCAACGCATCGTCGCTGATCAGATGCGGAACGGCAGCAGCCACGATGACGGCTGAAGCAACAACACTGGCGATATCCTTCAGCATTTCGGGAACACGGCGCACTCGCCCCTCTGCACGACACGGAACAACAAAGGACCGCCCTGGCGGGAACATCCTGTGTCATAAACATGGCAGATCAGAGCTAAGGATCAGTCTCGCGCATGACCCAATTTCCGTGTGTCAGATTAAGGGTTTGTTGTGGTTAATTGATCGCTTCAGACAGCCTGCAACCGCGCCCGATGCAGCGCTATTCGCGACGGCTAAGTCGAGTCCAATCCTGCACGAACATCTTTGTTATGCGCCCGCTACAGCGCAGGGTTCAGCTTCGATCAGCGACCCTTGAACCGATGGATTGTTCAAATGAAATAAAGCCGGTCGACATCCAAGGGTCGCTGATCGAAGCTGAACCCTAAACAGGCACCCACATCGGACAGCGGTTATAACCCATCCGATCATCAGCAGCGTAGAGGAAGCCACGCTCGAAGAATTTGGTGCCATCGAAATAGGTGCAATAGATCGCGGGCTTCACGTGCCCAGGAGCAGCGCGGGGACCGGATTGCCAAACCACGATTCCCCAAGTGGATGCGCTTAGCCCGAGCCATGCCAAAACAATCAAACACGCCGATGTCGTCAACGAACGCTTCAAGAGCCCCCTCAGTCTCGGTCAGTAACGCATAGTTTCCAACGCATCCCGCAGCAGAACCAACCCCGTCTGCCGCGGCGAACCATAGGCTGCCTACTCGGCCGCTTCGCGCGCATACCCCAGCTGCTGGTTCAACTTCACCACAAGGTCGGCGGCTGCCTTCGCGATATTGGTGCCGGGCCCAAATACAGCCTTCGCCCCCGCTGCATACAGTTCATCATAGTCGGATGGCGGAATGACCCCGCCCACGACGATCATGATGTCGCCGCGGCCTTCCTTTTCCAACGCGGCATTCAGATCCGGCACCAAGGTCAGGTGACCGGCTGTGAGCGTGGAAACGCCGAGAACATGCACGTCATTTTCAACCGCCTGACGCGCGGCTTCTTCCGGTGTTGCAAACAGTGGTCCGATGTCGACGTCGAACCCCAGATCGGCAAACGCGGATGCGATAACTTTTTGTCCGCGATCATGACCATCCTGACCCATTTTCGCAATCAGGATGCGTGGACGGCGGCCATCGTTAGCGGCGAACTCTTCGACCAGGGATTGTACCGCATCAACGTCTTTCTGCATCGAACGCGCCTCCGCTTTATAGACACCTGAAATGGCCTTGATATCGGCGCGATGGCGCTCGAACACGTTTTCCATCGCCAGCGAGATCTCGCCGACCGTCGCCTTTTCGCGCGCAGCCGCCACCGCCAGTTCCAGCAAATTCGCGTTCCCCCGCGCGCCGTTTGTCAGGGCCGTCAAAGCAGCCTGAACCTTGACTTCGTCGCGCTCTGCACGCAGCCGTGCCAGCTTTTCCAGCTGTTGGGTCCGGACGGAATTGTTGTCGACCTTCAACAGTTCGATGATCGCATCGTTTTCAACCGGGTACTTGTTGACACCCACGATCGTCTGCGTGCCGCTATCGATCCGCGCTTGTGTCCTGGCGGCAGCTTCTTCAATCCGCATTTTCGGCACACCAGCGGCGATCGCTTTGGCCATCCCGCCAAGGCCGTCAATCTCTTCGATGTGCTGAAGCGCCTTCACCGCCAGATCATGTGTGAGCCTCTCAACATAATGGCTGCCGCCCCAGGGGTCCGCGATCCGCGTTGTGCCGCTTTCCTGTTGCAGGAACAGTTGTGTGTTCCGGGCAATCCGAGCCGAAAAGTCCGTGGGAAGCGCAATCGCCTCATCGAGCCCGTTGGTGTGCAGCGACTGCGTATGACCCTGTGTCGCCGCCATGGCTTCAATGGCCGTCCGGGTGACATTGTTGTACACGTCCTGTGCCGTTAGCGACCAGCCCGATGTCTGCGAATGCGTTCTCAGCGAAATCGACTTCAGGTTCTTCGGGTTGAACTCGTTTTGCACGAGGCTCGCCCACATCATGCGGGCCGCTCGCATTTTGGCGACCTCCATGAAGAAGTTCATGCCGATCGCCCAGAAGAACGACAGCCGCGGCGCAAACGCATCAATGTTAAGGCCCGTCGCGACGCCTGCACGCGCGTACTCAATCCCGTCAGCCAGCGTGTAAGCCAGCTCCAGGTCGGCCGTCGCTCCAGCCTCCTGCATGTGATAACCCGAGATGGAAATCGAGTTGAATTTCGGCATGTTACGCGAGGTGTAGCCGAAGATATCGGAGATAATCCGCATCGATGGGCCAGGCGGATAAATGTAGGTGTTGCGCACCATGAATTCTTTGAGGATGTCGTTTTGAATGGTCCCCGAAAGCTGGTCAGGCGGCACGCCTTGCTCTTCGCCAGCCACAATGAACAGCGCAAGCACCGGCAGCACGGCACCGTTCATGGTCATCGACACCGACATCTGCGAAAGATCGATTTTATCAAACAGCGTGCGCATATCGTAGATGCTGTCGATGGCGACACCTGCCATCCCGACATCGCCCTTCACACGGGGGTGGTCTGAATCGTAGCCGCGGTGCGTCGCCAAATCGAATGCAACGGACAGCCCTTTCTGGCCAGCTGCAATATTGCGCCGGTAAAACGCATTGGAATCTTCAGCCGTCGAAAACCCGGCATACTGGCGGATCGTCCAAGGCTGGGTGACGTACATGGCCGGATAAGGCCCGCGCAAAAACGGAGCTATTCCCGGATACGTTTCAAGAAAATCGAGGCCGTCGAGGTCAGCTTCCGTGTAGACGGGCTTGACCGGAACCCCTTCAGGCGTCTGCCACGGATCACCGATGGGCAGCGCACCAGGTGTGGAACCGCCGTTCAGCGCAATTTTCGTGAAGTCTGGGATTTGGGTCATGACGGGTCTGCCTCGGGTTCAATAAGCCCTGTTTTGTCGTAGATTTCGGCGATCGGCAATGCTGCTTCGATGCTGGTGAGATTAAGCGTGGATCCAACGCTTGCGGTCAATCCGTTCTCAGGCCAATGCCCATTATCGTCCTTGCTAAAGACAGTTGCTTCAACGCGCTCGGAGTGGACGACAACGATTTCTTGAACGGAGGAGATTGTCGCGCACGCCCAGATCGATTCCCACGTGTCACGCTCATTCGATGGTGAAATGATTTGAACGATGAGCTTGGGTTGGCGCACCAGCTTTTCGGTTCTGTCTGGCGGCTCGCACGTGACAGTGACGTCTGGAATGCGAACGTTCATGCCCGATTTCAATGATGGGACCATACCGGCCTCGGTCACCGCGCGGCAAGGAGAGCCTTCAAGATGGTTTCCCAGCCTCCGTGCAATGTTGGATTGGATGGTGCCATGCGTGATGCTGGCCGGCGCCATGGCACGAAGCTGCCCATCCACCAATTCATACTTAACGCCTGGAGCATCATCATCCCACACGAGGAACTCAGCAACCGTCATGTCCGGCTGATCGATGGATGCCACAGTGGCCATTGCGAACGTCTCCAGCTTTATACCCCCTCAGTATAACCTACCTCTCGACGACCGTCATCGGCTGCCGGGCCTGCCACCCATGACGCTGCAACTCTGGTTCTTCATGGCTTTCCAGCGGATAGCCCACACACAGGTAGGCGACCAGCTTCCAATCAGCTGGAACATCAAGCACCTTGCACACAGCGTCGGGCTCGAGAATGGACACCCACCCCACACCGAGCCCGCGGGCCCGTGCAGCCAGCCAAAAATTTTGCACCGAGCAGACGACGGAATAACGCAACATTTCCGGCATCGTCACGCGCCCCAGCTTGGCGCCTTGCGCGGTTTCTTCATCACAAAACACAGCAAAATGAACTGGCGCTTCACGAAGCCCTGCCAGCTTCAATGAGAGATAAAGGTCGCGCTTTTCATCGGCATAAAGGTTTGCGGCAGCCGCATTGGCAGCTTCAAAACTCTCGATGATGGATGAGCGCCGTCCAGCCGACATCACCCGGACCCATCGCCAAGGTTGCGCGTTGCCAACCGAAGGTGAAAGGTCTGCGATCGCCAATGCCGCTGCCAGATCGTCCTCGTAAATTGCATCGGGTCTGAAGCGCCGGACGTCGCGACGCCACGCTATGAGCGATCTAAAGGTCTCGAAAAAGTCGCCGGAAAATGTCGGAGGCGTTTGCGTCACGGAACACACCAGGTGCAGATGGCGGACTTAGCCCACGGCAACACCCAGGTCCTTCTGTAAGGCGCTCAACAACGCCACCATATCCTGACCGGCGAAAACAAACCCATCCACACCGGCAGCCTTGAGGTCAGCTTCAGCCTCTCCGGGCCGGCCCGCCATCAACACCTTCGCGGCACCACCAGCCTTTAACGCACCTGCTGCCGAAACCGCCATGTCGGCATAGATGGCATCTGACGAACAGATGCAGGCAATTGTTGCTCCGCTCTGTTTAAACCCATCGACAGCGGCATCGGCGGTCTCGAAACCGGCATGCTGTTCAGCCTCAATGCCACCAGCCGCCATGAGGTTCTTGATCCACGTTGACCGCACGGTGTGCTGGGCGATCGGCCCGAGGCAGGCAAGAAAGACGGCAGGTCTTGCACCGGTCGCCTCCAAGTGTGCATCTGAAGCATCACGCAGCGCCTCGTAAGCTTCCCCCAGCCGCAGTGAGGGCAACACATCGGCCTTCACGCCACTTGGCGACAATGTCCCGGTGACATCTCCACGGGCCGCACCTTGGCCGAGCGCTTCGACCATCTCGGCGAACGTCTGCGGAGGTGGACCAGCCTTCATGGACGGCGCACCGCGCTGCGGCAGAACGCTCACATCCAAAACATCGACCGAGATCTCATCGAGCTTTGGAAACTCGCTCGTTCCCGTGAGTGGCGCTTTGCGCGTCGCCACATCCTGTGCGCGCTTGGCGTGCATATCCGCAATCCGCGCCTGCAAGGTCCCAGACGTCAGGGTGCCAATGATCCCGCCCTCGCTCTCAATGCTCTGAAACTCACTCCACGCGGCAGCACACAGTTGATCAGTCATCGCTTCATAGCCGCCAGCACCTGCCGCTGGATCGGCCACCCGCCACAGGTTGGATTCTTCAATCAGAACCGATTGTTGATTGCGCGCGATCCGCCGCGCAAAACCATCAGGTAAGCCAAGCGGTGAGGTGTATGGCAGCACCGTGCACGTATCAGCGCCGCCAATGCCCGCTGCAAATGTCGCCATCGTCGTCCGCAACATGTTCACCCATGGGTCGCGTGCCGACATCATGCGCCAAGCGGTCTCGGCATTAATGCGAACCGGGCTTGGCTGAACACCGCAAGCCTCTTCAACGCGAGCCCAAAGCCGCCGCAGCGCGCGAAGCTTCGCAATGCCTGCAAACTGATCCGCATCAATGGCAACCGTGAAGGCCAGCATGCGGCTGGCCTCATCCGCGGCTATGCCATTCTCCGTCAGCGCACGCAGGTAGCACACACCCATCGCCAGGGCCGTGGCCAGCTCCTGCGCATCACTGGCACCCGCTTCATGATAGGGTCGCGTATCGCATGTTACGAATGGCCCGCCAAAGCTGCGCTTTTTCAAATCAGCGGCCGCCTCCGCCAGCTTCTCAGCCATGTAGGCCCAAGGTGCCGGCAACAGCCCTGACGTCGTCAATGAGCCGATCGGATTCATGCCGAATTCAATGTCGAGCCCGGCAGGATCATCACCACGTTTGGCGACCAATGCTGCAACAAGTGCCGCATGGATGCGCGCAGCAGGCGCCGGGTCCAGCCGCAGACGGATCATCGACAGGTCCACACCTTTCAGTGTCGCATCCAGATCAGCGACAGTCTCACACCCAATCCCGAACCCGCGCGCCGAGCGCCCACCGGGGAAAACCAGCGTCAGCGTCTCAACACCGTTCATCAGGTCATTCAGCGCCAGATCAGACGCCGTAGCCACATCGGGATGATCAACGCGCGCTGAAACCCGCCAAGGCGCGCCTGTCACTTCAGGGATAATGGGGGTCGCACCGGTACGCCGGGCATATAGCGGCTCAATCCGCAATCCATCCGCGGTTTTGGAAACCAACCGCTTTTCAAAATCGCTCCCCTTCAGGGCCTTATCGACCAAAGCCCGCCAGTCGCTTTCAGTCGGCGTGTCAAAGGAAGCGGCAAAGGGGGTGATGTCTGCTTGGCTCATTGGGCGTGGCTCATCGGGCGTAACTCAGGGGGCTTGTCGAATAGATCGCATTGTGAAGCGTTCGTCGCGGTAGCGTCCAATGCCCCGCAGCCGGATAAGCGGTCAATGGGGCAGGCCTACCGTCTTAGAGCCTGCAGCCATGGAAAACCAGTAGACCAACCATCAGGCCGCATTTCTGAATATTGTTCGTCTTAAATCCCGCTTTGGCGCAGCTGCAACCTGGATTTGCAAACCGTGATGAGGCGTGCATAAGCACCTTGGCAGGCACGAGGATGGGCTGCGAATCGTCCAAAAGACGATGACGACAGTCAGCGCGCGAAACGACGAGGGACCCAGACGATGAGCCAATCGGTGATACAGGACGGAAAAATCTACCTCGGAACGAGCGTGAAGGCTGAGTATCTGGATCTCAAGCTGGCCAACCGCCATGGGCTCATTACAGGGGCAACCGGCACCGGGAAAACCGTGACCCTCCAGGTTCTGGCCGAAGGATTTTCAAAAGCCGGCGTGCCTGTCTTCGCAGCCGATATCAAAGGCGACCTTTCAGGCATTGCAGCCAAAGGCGAGCCAAAAGACTTCATCGATAAACGCATCGAAAAGATCGGCCTCGATGTTTATCAACCGCAGGCGTATCCAACCATTTTGTGGGACGTGTTCGGCATCAGTGGTCATCCCGTGCGCGCAACCGTCCTGGATATGGGGCCTTTGCTCTTGTCGCGGTTGCTGGAGCTCAACGAAGTCCAAGAAGGCGTCGTCAACATCGCGTTCCGCGTGGCCGAGGAAGACAAGATGCCGATCCTCGACTTGAAGGATCTGCGCTCCATCATCCAGGCCGTTGGTGAGCGCTCAAAAGAGCTGTCGATGAAGTATGGCAACGTCTCGACCGCATCCGTGGGCGCGATCCAGCGACGCCTGCTGGTTCTCGAAGAGCAAGGCGCCGACCAGTTTTTCGGCGAGCCAGCCATCGACATCAAAGACTTCATGAAAGTTGCCCCTGACGGGCGCGGCACGATCAACCTCCTGGCCGCCGACCAATTGATGCAAAAACCAAGACTGTATGGGACGTTTCTGCTCTGGCTCCTGACGCGGCTCTGGCAGACCCTCCCGGAGGTTGGTGATCAACCCAAGCCAAAGCTCGTCTTTTTCTTCGATGAGGCCCACCTTTTGTTCGATGAAGCACCCAAGGCCTTGATCGAACGGATCGAACAGGTAGCCCGCCTCATCCGTTCAAAAGGCGTCGGTGTTTACTTCATTACGCAAAACCCGCTGGATGTCCCCGATACCGTCTCGTCCCAACTCGGCAACCGCGTCCAGCACGCTCTGCGCGCTTACACGCCCAAAGAGCAACGCGCCATCAAGGCCGCGGCCACGACATTCCGTCCCAATCCGAAGATCGACACCGAACGCGCCATCCAGGAACTCGGTGTCGGCGAAGCGCTCGTGTCGACCCTCCTCGACCGTGGCGAGCCCTCCATGGTGGAGCGCACACTGATCCGCCCGCCGGAAGGGCGCATCGGCCCACTGACACCCGAAGAGCGCGCGCGCATCATGGACTATAGCCCGGTTCAGGGCCGCTATGAAGAGACAATCGACAGCGAGTCGGCCCACGAAATGTTGGCCAAACGCGCTGACGAGTTGGCCGCGAAGGAAGCCGAACTGCAAGCAGAGGCCGCGTCCGGTGGCTGGGGCGGCGATTTGGGAAAATCGATTTTTGGACGTGGCCCCAGAGGTGGCAAATCCGTTGCCGAACAAGCCGCATCCTACGCCACCAAATCCATCATGCGCCGCGTGATTTCTCAGGTCGTTCGCACGCTCATGCGCGGCGGGCGATAAGCGTCGAGGCTGCCTCCAAATCGGTATTGGATCCCGAGACAAACACCACGGCGTACTCCCGATAATTGATCGGGAACAAGGCGGCATACGCAAATCGGAATAGACTATGCTTTGCAGTCGGGCCCGGGTTTTGGGTCGGCGGTCATCGATGAAACGATGAACGACGGGTAGGCTGCAACGCCGCAAGCAGAGGGGAAAAGACCGTGCAAGCCGATAAAAGTATGAGGTTCTCAGCAGGCCCGCATGCAATCTGGTCAAAGACGACGCGCGGCATAGGCCCAGCCAGAATGGTATTGGCCGCGATGCTTTGTATGGTCTGGCCGATGAATGCTTTGGCGCAAGAGCAGAGCGACGCAGCCTTTGAAGCACAACTTGTCGCAAAAGGTCAGGCGTTAGTGGAAGAACACTGTGCCCAATGCCATGCCATTGGTCGGCGGGACACCAGTTCGCACGCCGAGGCACCACCATTCCGCGAGGTGGTACAGCGCTATCCCCCCGAGCAGTTGGCAGAGGCGTTCGCCGAAGGGATACAGACCGGCCATCCCGACATGCCGATTTTCATTTTCGAACCTGAGCAGATTGGCACGTTGATCGTCTACCTCAACACACTCATTGAACCAGAACCCGGATCGGCAACGGAATAATGTGGCGCAAGCCGGTTCAGCGCAATTGCCCCGCTTATCTGACCAGTTAGCGTTGGGCCAAATCCGGTGGTTGTTTCAGCCACGGTCCGCCATTCCGTCCAATGCGCCTGCCCTCATCGAACAGGGCACGTTGATACTCTGGATCAAAGAACTGGTTCGCCTTTTTCTTGAAATCAGCCGGGATGGCGAGAAAATTGAATTGCGCACCGTCATCCTTGGCCATGCGGTAAATCCGGTAGGCTTCGCCAAGGCTCTGGTTCTTGATCAGGGTTGAGATCGCCCGGGCGGCAATCTGGATCGTGCTGGGTTCAACGATCTCCTGTTCGGGTGCGACCTTGCCGTTCTTGATGATGTAAAGCCGCCGTATGGGCTTACGGTCATAGAACCGGTCAAACGTCGCAAATGGCACATTTACAGGTGAGACGAACAATTCCCGTGTTGTGCCTCCGTCAACATGCATTTCCGTAAACGGTTGCCCGTTTGCGACTTGAACATCGATGTTGACCGGCGGCAGCGCACCTGGGATTGACGCGGATGCGAGAATGACTTTGCGGAACAGTTCCACCGAATGCGAACCGCCGTTGGCTGCAATCTCACCCATGTTCCAGACAACCTGCCGTTGAGCATCGAGGTTGGTTGTGCCAACCAGAAGCATGCGCCCGCGCCGGTATTCACGCGCGATTTCCCTCAGGAAGCTGCGCGTGACGTATTTGGCGATCAAATGCTGAAGCGGCGTGCTGTCTGTCAGAGCAGATCCACCCAGCAGACCAGGGAGGATTTGGGCCGTTGCTATCTGTGATGTTTGATATCGCGTCCAGATTTCTTCCAGCGCGTGATCATACTTGGGCCCAAGGTATGCGAACGGCGCAATAATCGCTCCAGCACTCACGCCGGTCACGACCTCAAATTCGGGCCTCCGCCCGCTCTTTGTCCAACCCGCCAGAACGCCGGCTCCAAAGGCGCCATCACCACCGCCGCCGGAAAGCGCCAGAATATCGACGACAGGCCGCCCGGACTGACCACGCCCGGCGCCTTGGGCGAGTTGCGGCATACTCGGCAACCGCCGCTTTACCTCGGCAATGAAATCTCGGGGAACTTCATCTCCCCAGAAGCGCACCCCTGGCCGTCCGGCAACAACAGCTGTTTGAGCTTCCATCCCATTAGCTATGCCGTTGCGGCTCAGACTGCTGGCACAGCCAAGTAGGCTGAGGCACGCGGTAGCCAAAACAAAACCGGTCAAGGCCCGACGAGGAATAGAACCGAACAGTCCCAGCGGGCCAGAGGTTCGACGTGCGGGAATTGGACCCAGCGATACCGGAGCCGGTGAGACTGTCACCGATGATATCGTCTCCTCCAAAACCAACGCACTCTCCGATCCTTGCAGCCCAAGACCCCCTACACATGGCAGCAGGCGCAACTGCAAATGGTATTACAGTTAAAGTGTTGCTATCTTGTTGAGTTAACGCCACTTTGCGGCGAGAAAATACACGCACCCGAGTTTGTTGGATATCGAGGAGCCCTGAACGCACCACGATTTCAGCGGCGCTGTGATCTAAAGACCAGCCAAACCTGGGATTTGAACGACAAAAGTACAAAAAAAGGGCCGGTCGTTGGACCAGCCCTTTAGTTACACTTGGATGAAATGGTGCTCTAGGCTCCGGACCGCCGGGTGCCAGATGAGCATCAGCCACTCTGGACAAAGTTTTCCGACGAAACGACCCACCTGAGGTCTCGATTCAGAAAGCCGGGGACAGGCTTATGGAATAAGGCTTTCCACATAGTCCCAATTCACCAGACTGTCGAAAAACGCTTCGAGGTATTTCGGCCGCGCATTACGGTAATCGATGTAGTAGCTGTGCTCCCACACGTCACAACCCAAGATAGGTTGCGCACCGTGCATCAAGGGGTTTTCCCCATTGGGTGTTTTCATCACTGAAAGTGAGCCGTCTTTGACGGCAAGCCAACACCAACCTGACCCGAACTGTCCCATACCAGCTGCGATGAAATCTTCACGAACCTTTTCAAGGCCGCCGCTCGCTTCAATCAGCGGGGCCAATTTGCCCGGAATTTTCGTGCCGCCACCGCCAGCTTTCATCCACTGCCAAAAATGAATGTGATTGTAATGCTGTCCGATCTGATTGATCACGGCTTGGTCGTTATCGGCAAACGCTTTCTTGCAGATATCTTCAACGCTCATCCCCGCATAGGCCGTACCGTCCCCAGCGATTTCATTTCCTTTCACAACATAGGCGTTGTGGTGTTTGTCGTGGTGGAATTCCAGCGTCTCCGCTGACATGTAAGGTTGCAGCGCATCATAGGCGTACGGCAGGTCTGGCAGCGTAAAAGCCATTCAATCCTCCAGGAAAAAATAGAGATAAGTGTCTCACGATCAGCAAGTAGCACACTCGCCAACGAGGTAAACGCGCCAGACACTACCTGGATCCAGCATGCGACGCAACGCAGCATGCCCCATCAGCTGGCCCCACCGTTTCCATGCGGTTTTATGCGATCTATTGTCTTGTCGTCTCCGAGCAGAAGGTGCAATCAGGATGCCGCATGGAGATGACGCGATCTTGATTAGGCATTGCATTCAGCTCCATCCGTGTGACAGCCGTGTAATTTGATTCACCTGAAACAGTCGGCAAAGAAAAAGCCTGATTGTCTTCACCTGCCTGATTGTCTTCACCTGGATGAGGACCAGATTGTCCAACTAGTTTCGGCAATCCGGCTGCGACTTGACTGCGAACCCATACTGAGAACCCATCAAACTTTGCGATCGCACAATTCGACAAACACACGACTGTCATTCATTGGTTTCAAATCACAACGACACAGCGTGCGAACTTATGCTCAAGCCAAACCACCGTTCATTCAAGCAGGGTTCAGTCCTGAATACTCCTGTATCAAGCGGTTAAACTGCCGTTGGATAGGGGAAATATAACGAACGCGTTGATTTCGTTTGACAGAATTGCTAGTCGGTAGTTGTCAACGCACAAAACAGCAGACGAGCTGTGCGGAATTATGCCTAGGCAAACAAACATCTCGTTAGAAAACTATTTGTGGCGCCGGCGGGGCGTTGTTAATGAAAAATCGATTTTCTAGCGACAATGTTTTGCAAAGCCCTCTAGGTTTCGCAAATCGCCCAGTTAAAGAGAGATCATCATGACGGCACGAAAAGGAAAAACGACTAAAATGGCAAGCGTAAACATCGCAAAGATGTCTTTGAAAGAGCTGCTCGATCATCGCGACGAAGTTGATTTCGCCATCGCCGAGGCACGCGAGCGCGAACGCGTTGAAGTTCTGTCAAAAATGCAGGAGCTGGCAATTGAAGCGGGCTTCTCAATGAACGAGCTTGTCGGTGGGAAAGGCAAGGCCAAGGGCAAGACAACCGTTTCCGTGGCAAAATACGCCAACCCAGATAACCGCGCCGAAACCTGGACGGGTCGAGGCCGCAAGCCAAACTGGCTGGTGGAACGTCTGAAAAAAGGTGCCGACGTCGAAGACTTCGCAATCTAAGCGGCTCAACCGATTAGTCAGACCAGGAATTCAGACGGCGCGTCGCTGAGGGCTCTAGCAGGCCGATGATTGGCCCGGGACCAGATGGTCCCCGGCCGAGGCGTCTGAGACAAGATGGATCTGGGACAAGATGAACAAAGGCCGATCGTTGAAAAACGGTCGGCTTTTTTTGTGCGCTTTAGAGCGTTGTGGCGAGGAATTTCAGAACTGCGGTCGTCCAGCAACCAAAGCCATGGTCTGCCAACCAAAGCCATGGCCTGCGCGGCAAGTGAACACTCAGCTTCGGGTAGGACGAATTCGTGCGGTCTAATCAGTCGAGGCGCCAAATGCCTTTTCCCACACAGTCAGCAGCACGAGGTTGATTGACCCTATGGCAGCAAAAGCAGATGACACGGTCTGCGCATCGCCAGATGGCAGTCCCATGCCAAGCCCACCATGCTGGAATATCAGTGCGGCAGCGGCACACCCCAGTGCAAGGCAGCAGTAAACCAGCCCCACGGTCCGAACGGATTGAGCGCGTATTGACGAGATCTCGGAACGCCTGTCGTGACCGTTTTTGTCGAAATCGCCATGATCGCCAAAGTCAAACGACATACCAAAACCCCACGCAACATCAACCCATCGATTGATGTCTTGTAGCGCAAAACAATGCATTTGAAAGGATCTTTTAATCAGTCATTAGCTTTTGGCGATATACGGCCCAGCCAACTCGGTCAGCTTATTCTCTAACAACACCCGATCAGTCGGGCAATTCTCATCGATCCACCAGCCATGCAGACGGTGTAAAACAATACCGATATCCGGACCCGCGGGAACGCCAAGTGCGACAACATCTTTACCACTGATCGGCAGCTGCGGAAACGTCATGCGGTCTAAAAGCCACAATTGGTCCTGGCGCCACTGGCAATCAATTGGATCGCCGGAAATCGCCCAGGCCCATCGGCCCGCCAGTTGCAGAAGCTGTGAAGAATGCCCGGCCCCATGCTGGTCCACTGCCTTACGGAACGCGCATTCATCCGCATCGCGTCGAAACACACCGCTGTGAGCAAGACCAATGAGTGCAGCCAAACAGCTGGCGTCATGATTTGAAAGTCGAAAAGCCTTGGCAAAGTCCGCAACGGTCTCTTGAGTCGCACCACCGATAAATCCAAGTGCATCTACGCCATTGCTCATCCCGTCAGTCAGACTGGTTTTTGGGATGTCGCACGCCTCCATCTGGATATAGCGCTCCAGTTGGGCAGACCGCTCGGCCCAGTCGCAATCCCCGAACACAACACGGAGCACACCGCATTCAATCATGCTCTGCAGGACATCGCGAAGGCGACGTCGGCTGGTGAGGATTTTGAGCAATTCATCACGGACACGCTCTGCCGAAAGCTGTTTCAGCCCTTCACGCTCAGCCTGGATTGCGTTTAAACCATCGCGATCAAACGGCCCTTCGGCAAAACGCCCCGAGAACCGATAAAACCGCAGTATGCGCAAATAGTCTTCACGAATGCGCTCCACCGGATCGCCGATGTAACACACACGTTTTGCATCCAGATCCGCGCGCCCACGGCCAGTCGGATCAAAGATTTCGCCCGAGCGATCGCAATAAAGCGCGTTGATTGTGAAGTCCCGGCGTCGCGCATCCTCCGCCCAATCGGTCGTGAATTCCACGACGGCGCGCCGGCCATCCGTATGCGCATCGCGCCGCAGTGTGGTCACTTCGAAGGCATCCGGAAATTGCTGATCACCAGTTCGCAATGTGCCAGTTCTCAATGTGATTGTGCCATGCGCAAGACCAGTGGGATAAGCGTGAAGGTCTGTATGGGCGTCCGCAATGGCCAAAACGGAATTCGGTAAGGCGGTTGTCGCGATATCAACGTCGGTTATACGCCGGCCCATCAGCCCGTCGCGTACACATCCGCCAACAAGCCGGGCTTCAAAACCAGCCCCTTCAAGTGCGTCGAACACTGTCTTGAGACTGGGCGCGCTTAACACAGTTTCCAGGCTGCGGAGCGCCCGCACGCGATCAGACACTGCCCGGCTCACACCTACTGCCCCTCCACGGCTCCGTTGCGTCGCGGGTCCCCAGGCGAGTACCCACCTGGAACGATTTTCCCATCACGAAACACAGGTGGAGAGTAGATTTCGCTTGGCTTGTGCGCCGTCATGTTCCCAAACGCGACCATCACGCCGAGCATCAACAACACGCCGCCGGCAAACAGCCAGATGAAAGGTGCGTCATCAATGGTCTGTTGACGTGACGCGCTTTTGCCCCGCATGACGAAAATATATGTGAAGTACAAGAGCGTCGGCAGTAGCAGCAGAATGATATTCTCGAGAACGATCCTGACCATTAGCCAAAAAGCCTTTCGCGCATGTTCTTTAAAATCCCTGCGGTTGCTCCCCAGATGAACCGGTCATCATAGGTGACGGCGTAATACCGTCTCTCACGTCCATTTATCGAGCGGGCGTGGATGTCCATTCGCGTCGAATCCATCAAGAAATTCAGCGGCACTGTAAAAAGCTCAGCAACCTCGGATGGGTTTGGCTCTGGAATGAACTTCGGATCAATCAGCCCAACCATTGGCTGGATCGTGTAACCCGTTCCCGTTCGATAGGTTTCAAGAAATCCAAGCGGCTCGACAAATCGAGTTGTTAACCCGATTTCTTCTTCCGCCTCCCGCAAAGCAGCTTCCGCGGGACCAGGATCGTTTGCATCCACTTTGCCGCCTGGAAATGAAATCTGGCCTGCATGCGTAGGCAGATGCGATGTCCTCAACGTGAAGTATACATCTAACGCCGCGTTGTCGACCACGCCGATTAGCACAGCCGCGGGCTTGAGGGCGGCCACGCCGGGTTCTCCAGTCCCACGCTCGAAACGGTTAAGGGCATCGGGGTTTAGGTCATCATCTCCAGGGCCTGGCCCCGGTTCATTTGATTGCACCTGAAGACGCTGTGAATCTGGTAGACCCGCCCGTGTATCGTATCCATCAGCGGTAAACGATGGAAAAGACAACCGCGCTTTTGCTCGGGCGCGGAAATCTGATGTCGAAATCGGCAAAACCACTTTGCTTTTCACCCCGGTCGGCCTGCCCCACGGTTTGGATGCCCGACAGGAGCAACCGGAACGTGGATGTATCTCATTTGTGCCGCAGAAATCAGGCAACGCAACTCTCGTGTTTGGTAAACCACACGAACAGATGTGGGTCTTCACACCCATAATTTGTAGATTGTGTGCGGTGTTTACAGGCAGCCTGCCTCTCAGATTTAATTGGAATGCGTCGTATGCAAGGCCTCAGATCAGGACAACGGGCGATGGAATTCCGCCGTTCTTTGGGAGCAACCATGTCAGCAATGATCCGCAAACGTTTCGTCATCGCAGCCGTGGCAACACTCGCGATAGCAATAACCGGTTTGGGCCTCGGCGCGGGCACAGCTTATGCGCGATCCGATGCAGCCGCGTTCGAAGCGACGTTGTCTACCAAGGATCGTAAGGCATTCAATGCCTATCTGACCGCGAAAACGTTCCATGACGCTGATAAGGACGCGTTTTGGGCCAAAGTCTCCACAAAACGAAAAAAGCGCCGCGCCAAAATCCGCAAGGGCGCGCTGGTGACGGAACGCGACTACGTCACAGCATTTCCGCCTGAGTTTGAAGGCCCGGAGTTGTCAAAAGCGCTCGCCTCGAAATGGAAGGCCTGGCAAACCCGAGACGCAGACAAAGGACCAGCCAGGAAGCGCTCGACATTGCCCGGCGTTAAAGACTTCCTGAGGAACGCAAAACGATATTATGGCTTTTTGCCCGAGCGCATCCCAGAACGGGAATTCAAACGCCGATATGCAGCTGAAGCGTTACGGCTTGGCTTGTCGCAAGAACAGGTGGTCCGGGTGTATGCCCTGGAAACAGGTGGCAATGGCACAGCTGACATGCAGGCCGGCATCCATCCGATCTCCAAGAAGGGCCGGCCGATTTCATCAGCCTTGGGCTACGCGCAACTACTCAACGCCAACTCAACGAGCGAACTGGCAAAACACGGCAACAACTTCCTCAAGCGGCTCGAGCGGATGCGCGATCAGGCCGACAATGAAGCGCGCCGCGCGCGGTTGGACCGGAAAATCACGAGCCTGCGTAAAATGGTCCGCAAGGCAAAAAGCATCCCCTTCAACTGGGGACGGCATCGCAAGTTCGCGCGAACCGGGCCAGGCTTAGGGATCCACGCGCTGAACCTGGACGGTGACATCGGTCCCTGGCTCCAGGTGATCAAGCTGAAGGGCATCAAGGAATTGGCCGAACGCAAAGGCCGTGATGACTTGGACAGCACCGAGCTTGAGCTGATGAACCTAGCAGGACCATCGACCGGATTGGAAATGATGAGTGCAATCGGTTTGAGTATGCCAACGGTGAACTTCTTTGCACGCCGTGGGTATGAGCGGAATTCAGTCGTACGGGGCCGCACGTCGACCGAACTGCTGGCGGAACTGAAAAAGCGGATGGACTACAATGAACGCAACTCCGGGGCGAAGGAATTCGTCCAGGTGTTCAAAGAATTGAACGCAAAGCAAAAGCGCGCCCAACGTTAGTGGCATTGGCGGGCCAGACGCCTCCAGGTTCAGCACGTGCCCTGTCGACAACGAAAGGTCATTCAAGCAATCACTTACACATCGGGCGTACTCGATAGCTGCCGGCAACCGGTTCTTCAAGTGTAAGGCAACATTCCTACCGTCTTGTGTTCAACGCCTTGGGTGGAATACGCGGCACTAAGAGATCAATTGCCCAAGACCACGGTGACGAGATCCGAGATCGAGCCACCTAGGGGAAACACACCGCGTCCAAGCAACTTACCGCGCACACGGGATCGATGAGACCACGAACGGGGCGTGGATCCGGCACGCGCTCGGGGCTTGGGTTGAGGCATTGCGGATTTCAACCAGAATGTCATCGGCCACCCGGCTGACTTCGATGGGACGCTGGGCGAGAACCGGGCGTTGCGCAAGGCGGGGCCGGGGCGGAACGAGGTCCGAAGTGCCCGTTAGGTCGCCATGACGGCCATTGCCGATCCCGTCTCTCGTGAGGCCGTTCAGATCGCGGCGGCCCACGCCAAGACCAGACGTTTCCAGCGCCAGCTGCGCCATCATGCTGCCAGCAACAGGGTTGCGGGGCGGTGGCGGGGCAGACTGCGGCGGGTCGTAATACACGATACGCGGTGGCTGATCCTCATTTTGAATACGCTCGACGCGGACCGACGACGAGGACGCCGGATCGGGCCGCAGAGCTTGGCGTTGCGATGGAGAACTGACCGGCGCCGCTGATGGTTTGACCGGTGTTCGCAGCGCGGCTTCGGGAACCAGCGGAACGCCAGGTGCACCCACACCGGATGGACGCTTTGGCGGGGCTGTTTCGGCTTTGGCCAGGATTTGTCGCGGGATCTTAGGTTCATCGCACCGCTTCAAACTCGCCGGTGCGCGTTTCCAGACCATCGTTTTGCTGAACAGTTTTGATCCGGCATACCCAAGGATTTCGAGCCGGTTCCGCCCGATGGGCTTAATGGCGAGATCATACTTGGACCCAGAATCAGGCGCGATAATCCAACCATTGTCCCAGGCATTCGGTCCGACCTTGCGAAGCCCGCCGAGCAGTTTGCGGCCACAGCCGCGCCGGGCGTCAGCGGCTTTCCGCGCCCACACGATAACACCGCACAGCCGAGACCCGCATGGCTTGACTTCAACCGCGCCGCGACCGGTGTGATCGACCCAAACGCCGTACGGTGTTTTTGCATGAGCGACCGACGGCATCGCGAATGATGCGGTCACCGCCAGTAGGCTGATGGATAAGATGGGAAGGGCACTCTTACAGCACATCTGTCGTGACGGCAGTAGACGTTCGCCGCGCCCCGGCAACTCCACAAAAGCAGCTTTTGCGATCCCATGCCCTCGGTGGGACCAAGCGCTTTTAAAGACTACGCTGGATGCAAACCGCATCACAAACTCCTGAACTCTGTACGCTCGTCTCGCAGCCCCCGCGGCTGCAGTCGTCAAGATCGTCGTCGTCGTCAGTTGGCCGCGGTTGCAAAAAAAAACCTCGGCCCAACCCACCCGTTTGTCTGCGCTCGACCGAACGGCCACTGCAGATCAAGCCTCGCCAGATCAATGCCTGAACCCCTGCGAATCCAATGCCATAGAGGCGTGGCCCGGCTGGCGGTCCTAGATTGCCAACATGAAAGGGGCGGCAATCCGGCAGCACCAAGGAATTGTTCGCAAAAGCTACAAGGTGAAACCAAAAGGTCTCAACTCACGCATCAGCTCACAACCACTCACTAGCCAGAATAGAATAAACAGGAATGGTTAAGGCCACTTCACCACGGGCGGCATGGAGGAAAGAATCGAGTTCACATTCCCCCCGGTTTTGAGACCAAAGATTGTCCCACGATCGTACAACAGATTAAATTCCACGTACCTGCCACGCCGGATCAACTGCTCTTCGCGCTTTGCCTCATCCCAGTCTTTGTCGAAGTTCGCCCGCACCAGCTTGGGATAAACGTCCAGGAATGCTCGGCCCACGTCCTTTGTAAACGCGAGTGCCGCATCAAAGCCGCCGTCTTCGTCCGATGGCGTCAGATAGTCGTAGAAAATTCCGCCGACACCACGCATCTCGTTGCGGTGCGGCAGAAAGAAATACTCATCGCACCACGTTTTGTAGCGTTCATAGTCCGCGATGGCGTGTGCCTCGCAAGGCACCTTCATCGCTTCGTGAAAGGCGATCGTATCCGGGTCATCCTGCGTGCGCCGCGCTTCCAGAACCGGTGTCAGGTCAGCCCCACCACCCATCCACCATTTGTCCGTGACGACCATACGTGTGTTCATGTGCACGGCCGGTACGTTCGGATTGTGCTGGTGAGCGATCAGCGAAATACCAGACGCCCAGAAATTCGGGTTCTCTTCTGCACCGGGGATTTGCTTTCTGAATTCAGGAGCAAATTCGCCATGGACGGTGGAGGTATGCACACCAACCTTTTCAAAAACCCGCCCGCTCATCACGCTCATGACACCGCCGCCGCCTTTGGAACCGGTATGGTCTGTACGCTCCCACGGCGTCTTGACAAACCGGCCAGGCGCCACGCTGGAGTTGCGGTCAGCCTCAGGGAGGTCATCTTCGAGGTGTTCAAACGCTGAACAGATGTCATCACGCAGGGTTTCGAACCAGGATCGCGCGGCGCTCTTGAAGTCTTCAACGTCACCATCGGAAGCTGTTTCCGGCGCTGTCATCTGAGCTGTCATGGTCCAGGGTCTCTCTGAGCAATCCAAACGGTCAACCGCAGCGTTAGCCTGCGGCATGCCAATTGATCAAGCCCGCCCTTCGCTCAAGGCTGATGCCTGCGCCGCCATGAGCACTCCGGGGCCGGGTTGGCTAAGGGCGAGCCCTGACCAAAAAGTACGCTTCGGCTCCCACACGCGAGCAACGGGCGCCGCACAACGCTGACAAAACGCAGTATCTTCCTCCCGCACGACCTGGAGAACCTTATGGTCTCGCGCATCTATGATTGGTTTGAAAATTGGGAGCGGCCGTTTTCGCTCGACCCGCCTGCCCGTCCGCCCGGTACGCTGTTCGGCTTTATCTGGCACTTCACACGACCCTACCTGCCAATCCTTATTCTCGCGTCCGTACTCGCCGGTGTCGTTGCCCTGATTGAGGTTTCGTTGTTCGCATTCTTGGGCCAGTTGGTCGATTGGCTGGCAGAGACGGAGCGCGAGACCTTCTGGGCCGATCACGGAACATTTTTGACCTTCATGACCATCGTCGTTCTAGTCGTGTTGCCCATCCTGAAGTTTGTTTATGAAAGTGCCATCCACCAGGGCGTCTTCGGCAACTTCGCCATGCGGACCCGCTGGCAGACACACCGCTATGTGCTGCGTCAGTCGCTGGGCTTTTTTCAGGACGATTTCGCAGGCCGCATCTCCGCCAAGGTCATGCAGACCGCTGTCGCCGTCCGCGACGTCATTCTGAAAATCTGCGAAGTGTTCCTTTACGTCGCGATCTATTTCGCAGGCGCCGTCATTGCCTTCGCCGCGACCGACTTGCGGTTGGCAATCCCGATGCTGTGTTGGCTGGCCGGTTACATCTTCGCGATCCGATATTTTGTCCCCAGGTTGGGAAAAATCTCGGCCGAACAAGCAGATGCGCGTTCCATCATGATGGGCCGCGTCGTCGACAGCTACACCAATATCGCAACCGTTAAAATGTTTGCGCATGCCGACCGTGAAGATGCCTATGCCCGCGAAAGCATGGATGGGTTCAACAACACTGTGTATCGGCAGATGCGACTCGTGACGTGGATGACGGTCGCGCTGAACGCCCTCAATGCCGGGCTTCTTGCCTCGGTAACCGCATTGTCGCTCTACCTCTGGTCTATCGAAGCCGCGACCATGGGGACGATTGCGCTGACGGTCGCGCTTGTCATGCGCCTCCAAGGGATGTCCCATTGGATCATGTGGGAAGTCGCTGGGTTGTTCGAGAGCATCGGCGTTATCCAGGACGGCATTACAACTCTGTCAAAGCAGCAATCCGTCGTTGATTCAGCTGGCGCAAAACCACTTGCCGTCACGAAGGGTGAGATCATCTTCGACGGCATCTCATTCCACTACGGTAAGAACGATGGTTCGATTATCGAAAACCTGAACCTGACCATCAGACCCGGTGAGAAGGTCGGTGTCGTGGGGCGCTCAGGTGCTGGCAAATCGACACTCGTCAGCCTGCTGTTGCGCTTCCATGACCTGGAAGGCGGCCGCATCATCATCGATGATCAGAATATCGCCGAGGTGCAGCAGGAACGATTGCGCGCAGCGATTGGAATGGTGACACAGGACACCTCGCTCCTGCACCGTTCGATCCTGGATAATATCGTCTACGGCCGACCTGACGCCGGACTGGACGATGCCATCGCGGCGGCGAAACGCGCGCAGGCCCACGAGTTCATCCTCGGCCTCAAGGACATGAAGGGACGCACCGGCTATGAGGCCCACGTCGGTGAGCGTGGCGTGAAACTATCCGGTGGGCAGCGCCAACGTGTCGCGATTGCCCGGGTGCTGTTGAAAAACGCCCCGATCCTCATTCTCGATGAAGCAACGAGCGCGCTCGACTCGGAGGTCGAAGCGGCCATTCAGGACAGTTTGCTCAATCTCATGGACGGCAAAACGGTCATTGCCATCGCCCATCGGCTGTCAACGATCGCGGCCATGGACCGGTTGATCGTCATGGACCAGGGCAGGATCGTCGAAGAGGGGACACACGACAGCCTCATCGCATCCGGTGGTCTGTATGCCGAACTATGGGCCCGACAGTCCGGTGGGTTTCTCGCAAGGGAAGCTGCGGAGTAACAGCGCCTCGGTGCGCTGAGTGGGGATATATGGATCGCGTCTAGTTCTTGACGTACTGCCAATATGATCCGATGCCTGTGACGGCACGCTTGACGTAGACGGGGAACCGGCGATCCGGAGGCCGCACGCCGCTGCGCAACAACAGTCGCAGGTCGGTGAGCAGATGAGAGCTGTCGGCATAGTTGGCGTGATTGTAAGTCAGCCACCGGTCGGGACCAGCCTGAGAAACATCGATAGAATCAATACCCGCAACAATCATCGGGCCATCCTTTGTCACATCGCCAGCCCGTGGCCGGCCAAGCGCCAGCGTCCGGGACGCCATCAGCGCCCAGTCGTTGTTGGCGGCATAAAGTGTTGTGCCCTTCGCACTGCCAGTAAGCGTTGCGGCCACCTCTTTAAAGACGTCCTGATCCATATCCGGCGAGGCAAGGATCAACTGATCGATTTTCAGATCGTTCCTGGTCCGCCCTTGCAGGCGTGACATCTGCAAAGCCTCGGCCAAAGGGCGGATGCCAAGACTATGGGCGATGATGTGAATGCGCTTCGCCTTCGTCTTCTCAGCCACCATTGTGAGAAACTTCAGGAAATAGCCTCGCGCCCGGTCAGCGCTGTCGCGGTCGTAAAAGTATCCGGTTTCTTCGCCCCGCGATGGCCAGCTGTACATGTAGGGCACGCCGTCGAACTCGAGATCATGCGCAATCTGTGCGGTGCGGTAAGCGGCCTCATCAAATGTGGTGTTGAAGCCGTGCACGAAGACAAATGCCTGATCCTTGAAGCGCTCCGATCCTGCAAGCTCGCTGTTCGACTGGTCCATGAACGTGTCAGCATCCATAAGGTCCAGTGCACCAATCGTGAAATGCTTCCGGGGATCTTCAGTCTCTGAGTAGAGCGAGTAATCCAGAAAGGCGATTTTCAAGGGGCGCTGTATGGTGCCCTTGTCGCGTGCAATTTTGGGGATCGTCACGTGCGCACGCCCAAGATGAAGTCGATGCCCACGCTGCGTTCCCGGGCTGGATATGCGCTTGATAATGGGCTTTCCGGCACCGTTTTGATCGACAGCGGACGTTTCGATCTCAGCCGTTGATCTCGGGGAAGGCTGAGCCTTTAAACCATCGATCTTGCGATCAGTGCCCCAGTAAACGGTCACGACATCATAGAGGTTCTCAGGCGTCGGTGCTGCCACCTTTGGAACGCCTACAGTCCCAGAAATGGCATCCGCGATCGCGAACGGCGCTGGCCTCGGCGGCAGCGCGACAACTTCACGATTCGCACGTGTCGCGGCATCGGCTGCCACAGACGCTGCATCGACCTTTGGAAGATCGACACTGGCACATCCACTGAGGGCGACGAGACAGCCGACAGTCAGCCATGTCCCCAGGACAGTCAGCCATGTCCCCAGGGAAGTACCCAGGACCCGGAGCTGCGGCCACCTGAAGACAAACCAAGCTCGGTGCGGTCGAATCAAATGCATCATGGAAAAGC
Organism: Pseudomonadota bacterium; assembly: GCA_039819785.1. Taxonomy (GTDB): domain Bacteria; phylum Pseudomonadota; class Alphaproteobacteria; order Rhizobiales; family Hyphomicrobiaceae; genus JBCBRD01. The sequence continues at coordinate 40,410 of JBCBRH010000014.1, forward strand.
GTGGCGGGTTTTCAGACCCCTGCGCAATCAGCCTGATCGGATTGTTCACCGATTCGAAGATTGCTCCGGCAGGTGATATTGGAACCGGCCGCGCAACGACAGGATCGGTGTCCGGTATGTGAGGAGCACTGCGACGTCGTACAAAGTCGTCATCAAGTCCGACTGGGAAACCCATCGAGCTGCCGCAGCGCTTCGGAAACGACCATGGCGCTGGCAACCGCGACGTTCAGAGATCGACAGTCAGGGGCCATCGGAATGCAGACCCTGGCATCGGCGCGTTCATGAATGTCATCTGGAACGCCACTGCTTTCCCGCCCGGCAAGCAGCACATCACCGATCCTGAACTGAAACATATGAAACGGGTCCGCCGCCGCAGCCGTCAACAAAACCAGGCGGGCCCTTTCATTGAGGTCATGATCGTCCGCGAGCCGGTTCGCCCCCCCAAGCGTTGCCTCGAAGGCCTCAAAATCGCGGTGCCGCACCAGCCGTGCGCGCGCGGTATAGTCCATGCCAGCCCGCATCAGCGCCTTGTCGGAAAGGTCAAAGCCCGCGGGCGCGATGATTTCCAGCGGGATATCCAGACACGCTGCCAGCCGCATTAACGTTCCGGTGTTTTGCGGAATGTCGGGTTGATAGAGTGCAAGACGAACCTTTGACGTCGGCATAACCAGGCGAACCTTATCGAGCGTTATGAGTGGTGGCGATGATGTGGAACCTGATGGCCTGCGCTGGGCTGATGATGACGTCATGCAACACGGTGGGTAGCTCTCTGTTGAAGATGAAACGTGCGCTTCGGGCCAAAACTGCGACGATCGGTCAAGACAAAGACGGTTGAAATCAACCGGCGCTAACCCGTTCGTAGCCTTGAAGAGCCAATGGAAACAATGTCACAACGACGCATGGCGATGAGCGCGCTCGCACCAGCGACTGCCCTATGGCACCAAAGGACAATTATTGCGGACCGGAGCTCGTGCGCGATTTCATTTGGAATACGCGACACGGCCCGGACGTCTAATCTGACGAACCAAACTCGAATTTACCATCCAAAAACCGGGAGGCACACGTGGCAGTTGAAGCCGAGGAGCCAGATCGCAGAGACTTTATCATTTTGTCCGGCGTCGCTTTTGCAGGCGTGGGCGTCTTGCCCTTGATCTGGCCTTTTGTCGATCAAATGAACCCTGACGCCGGCGCACTCGCCTTGGCGTCCATCGAAGTCGACCTCACACCGATCCAAGAGGGTCAGGCGATTACTGTCATGTGGCGGGGAAAGCCGGTCTTCATTCGCAACAGAACGCCCGAAGAAATTGAGGCCGCGAAAGCTGTCGCAATTGATGAACTGCCCGATGAAGTCGCGCGTAACGAGGGCATTCCAGAATCTGTTCCAGCAACAGACGAAAACCGGACGAAATCCGGCCATGAAAACTGGTTGGTGATGGTCGGCATCTGTACGCACCTGGGCTGCATTCCAAAGGGACAGGCCCTAGGAGATAGCAAGGGTGAGTTTGGTGGCTGGTTCTGTCCGTGCCACGGATCCCACTACGACACGGCAGGACGAATTCGGAAGGGTCCGGCAAACCAGAACCTGGCGGTGCCACCTTACGAATTCCTCGAAGACACACGAATTCAAATTGGCTAAAGGAGCCTGAGACCTATGGCTGGCCACGAGTCAACTTACGAAGCAAAATCAGCTACGGCGAAATGGTGGGACGAGCGCCTGCCAATCGCCCGCATGATGCACGACCAGTTCGTCGATTTCCCCACGCCGCGTAACTTGAACTACATGTGGACGTTTGGTGGGATTTTGATGTTCTGCCTGGTCGCGCAGATCGTGACGGGCATTGTTTTGGCAATGCACTACAACGCAACGGAAGTTGCCGCATTCAGCTCTGTCGACAACATCCGCCGCAACGTCAACTACGGCTGGATGATCCAGTCCATGCACGCGGTCGGCGCATCGATGTTCTTCGTAGCCGTCTATTTGCACATCTTCCGCGGCCTCTACTACGGCTCATACAAGGCCCCCCGCGAGATTCTCTGGATGCTGGGTGTCTTCATCCTTCTGGCGATGATGGCCGCGGCATTCATGGGTTACGCACTGCCATGGGGTCAGATGAGCTTCTGGGGCGTGACCGTGATCACCAACCTGTTCTCGTCGCTTGATGCGATTATTCCAGGCATGGGAACAGCGATTGTGACGTGGCTCTGGGGCGGTTTTTCCGTGACCGGCGTGACGCTCAACCGGTTCTTTTCATTGCACTACCTGCTGCCGTTTGTGATCTTCGGCCTCGTGATCCTTCACGTATGGGCGTTGCACGTGGCCGGCCAGAACAATCCAACCGGTTTGGACGTGAAAACCAAAGGTGACACGGTCCCGATGGCGCCATATGCCGTCTATAAAGACGCCGTGGCCTTGTTCGCATTCCTCATCGTGTTTGCCTGGTTTGTGTTCTTCCTGCCGGACTATCTGGGCCACTCCGACAACTTCATCCCGGCTGATCCGCTGGTGACGCCTGCGCACATTGTTCCTGAATGGTACTTCCTTCCATTCTACGCAATCCTCCGCGCCGTGCCTGATAAGTTGTTGGGCGTCATTGCGATGTTCGCGTCGATCCTGATTTTGCTGTTCATCCCATGGTTGGACACGTCGCGGGTTCGCTCGACCAAATACCGCCCGATGTACAAGTGGTTCTTCTGGCTGTTCGTGATCACCTGCTTGGCCCTGGGCTATTTGGGTGCCAAGCCTGCTGAAGGATCTTACGTCATCTGGGCGCAGATCTTCACGTTCTACTACTTCGCCCACTTCCTACTCGTGATGCCGATCGTCGGCATACTCGAGACGCCGGACAAATTGCCGAACTCGATATCGGAGGCCGTCCTCGGAAAGAAGGGCGAACGACGAGACCGAGATGAGAGCTTTGGCGGCGGGCTGGGTGCTCCAGCCGGTGCAGCTGCCGCTCCAGAAAAACGCTAAACAGGGAACTGATACATGTTGCGACATACAAAGACCCTGTCCGCTTTGGCCGTCGGCGCTGCGATTTTCGCAACGCCGGTGGCCCTCACCCCGGCATTCGCTGCCGGCGGTTATGACCAGGTCATCGAAAAAGTTGACTGGTCATTCGGCGGGATCACAGGGCAATACGACAAGACGCAGTTGCGTCGTGGGTTTCAGGTGTTTCAAAACGTCTGTGCCAGCTGTCACGGGTTGAGCCGCGTAGCTTTCCGCTCGCTGTCACAACCCGGTGGGCCAGAGTTCACGGAAGAAGGCGTGAAAGCGCTGGTCGCCGAGTGGCCTCACCAGGTCACTGCGGGCCCGAATGACGAAGGCGAGATGTTCCAACGGCAGCCGCTTCCGACGGACCCGATCGTTGGACCCTGGAAAAACGAGAAGGAAGCGCGTGCGTTTAACAACGGAGCATACCCGCTCGATCTGTCCTTGATTGCGCGCGCTCGGACCTATTCGAAAGACGAGCCGTTCTGGGTGCAGGTCCCGAACATGGTCAAACACATCGCGACGGGTTACGAGCAGAAGGGGCATGACTACCTCTATTCGCTCTTGATCGGGTATAAAGAAGCGCCAGCGGACTTCAATCTGGGAGAAGGCCTAAGCTACAACATCTCCTACCCCGGTAAGCAGATCGCCATGGTCCAGCCGATACCGGAGGGTGGCGCTGTGGAATACGGCGAAGATGCCGGCGCACCCAACACCATGGAACAGCAATCCAAGGACGTTGTTGCATTCCTCGCCTGGGCCGCTGACCCGCACTTGAATACGCGCAAGGCCACGGGCTGGCAGGTGATGATCTATCTTCTGATCACCACGGCTCTCCTTTACATCGGCAAGCAGCGTCTCTGGGCGCGTGTTAAAAAACAGCCTGCCTGATAAGCGGTAAAGCGTGACCAGCACTGGTTAGACAATCTGAAAGGCCTCGCTTGCGCGGGGCCTTTTGTTTTGTCGCCGTCAGGATCTGTAATCCTTGCCGCTCTCAAAGATTTCAAAGCCGAAACGCAAAGCCAGCTTTCCGGCTGGCACAAACTGGCTTACATAGCCGCTGCAGCGACCACGCTCTCCGACCACCTATGAAGAGCTGCCTCGTCCCATTTGGCCCGAACCATACCAAGACACAGGACCCCAACCAAATGCCGCAAACCATTCTAGGGATTGTCGGAGGTTCTGGCCTCTACGACCTGCCTGGACTTCAAAACCCAGAATGGAGGCGCGTTGATAGCCCGTGGGGCCACACGTCAGACGACATTTTGTTTGCGGAAATCGACGGACTGCCGATCCGCTTCCTGCCCCGCCATGGCCGTGGACACAAGGTGTCACCCACCCACATCAACTACCGCGCTAACATTGATGCCTTGAAGCGTGCAGGCGTCACGGACCTCATATCGATTTCGGCGTGCGGTTCACTAAAGGAGGCGTATCCACCGGGTCATTTCGTCATCGTTGACCAGTTCATCGACAGGACGTTTGCCCGGGACAACAGCTTCTTTGGAGCAGGTTGTGTGGCCCATGTTTCGGTCGCCGATCCCATCAGTCCTGGGCTGGCCGATGCCGTCTACGATGCTTGTCTGAAAGCTGAAATCGATGTCACCAAGGATGGAACCTACCTGGTAATGGAAGGCCCGCAGTTCTCCACCCGCGCTGAAAGCAATCTTTACCGCTCGTGGGGGTGCAGCGTGATCGGCATGACGAATATGCCGGAAGCCAAACTCGCCCGTGAAGCTGAAATCTGCTACGCGACCGTTGCCATGGTCACCGACTTCGACTGTTGGCACGAAGATCACGATGAGGTCGATGTCGCCTCGGTTATCGCGGTCATGAAAGGCAACACGGAAAAAGCGCAGCGCGCCGTTCTGGAACTGGCAAAGTCGTTCCCAAGAGAGCATCCCGCCTGTCCGATTGGCTCAGACAAAGCGCTCGAAGTCGCCATCATCACGCCACCTGATGCCCGAGACGCAACCCTCCTCGCCAAGCTCGACGCCATCGCAGGTCGCGTCCTGGTCTAAGGAGGCGAGCCACGCCATCAAGATGGAAAGTGAATGAAGATCTGCATTTTGACGAGCCATGGGAAATAGGTTTGCAGCAGGTGCCCGATGCCCCAAAGGGCACCGCCCAAAAGCAAAACCGCCGGGATGGCGGCAAATGCAGCCTTGATGAAAAAGCCCACCAGATGGAAAAACGGCACGTTGAGCCGCGTGACTTCCGATGGCAACGGAGCCCCATCATCACCGTCGAACCCGGACTGAACGTGGATAGGCGGGGCATCATAGCCGCTATGGTAATCGCGCCCGGGTGCAAGATCGTTGAGATCAGGCGCACCCCGTGCGTTACTTCCACCTTCGGGCCCATGACTTTGAGATGACCGCTCGCGTTCACGATCCCGCTCCCGAGCTTCCTTTTGCCGGGCCTCTTTTTCGCGGCGAAGCGTGCGCGGCAGATCATCAAGCCCGTCATCAGCGGAAAGCGGGTAGTTCACATCTGCCATACCGTGCAGTCCTCCACGTTGTCTTCACCGCCTCACCGAATCAATGCGACGCACACCCCTGCAACCGTCTTACCCCAGAACAAAACTGTCAAATCAGGCACTCGCCGGTCGTGCAAACGCATTGCGGTATCCAACACTACGACATCAAACCTGAGCGCCAGCTGAACCATTTCCAAGCCACCACCCGGACTTATCGGCGTCAAACGTCCCTCAATAAGAGGTGATCAAGGCCATGAAACGCCATGAACAGTGGCGTATTCGGCCATGATGGACGACGCATCTTGTTCCAGGCCCGAAGCTAGGGCACCTTTGCGCTTGGATTTTGACGGCGGCAGTCAACTGACACCCCCAACAACGCTGAGGAGAGCGCAGTGAGCGAACTGAAAGATCTCGTGCGGGCCATTCCCGATTATCCCAAGCCCGGCATTATGTTCCGAGATGTGACGACGCTGTTCGCTGATGCACAAGGTTTCAAAGCGGCCATTGCGCAGTTGGTGGAACCATTCCGAACTCAGCCGATTGACGCGGTGGCAGGCATTGAAGCACGCGGCTTCATTCTGGGTGGGGCTGTCGCGGATCACTTGGGCTGCGGGTTCATCCCTGTCCGGAAGAAAGGAAAACTGCCCTACAAGGTCATCAAACAGGACTACGAATTGGAATACGGGACCGATACCATCGAGATCCACGAAGACGCGGTGAAAACCGGCGAGCGCATTTTGATCGTTGATGACCTGATTGCCACCGGTGGGACAGCCGAAGCAGCCATCAAGCTCATCAAGTCGGTTGGCGGTGACGTGGTGTCGGCAGCCTTCGTGATCGATCTGCCGGAGTTGGGCGGTGTCGAGCGGCTCAAAGCGCTAGGTGTCAGCAGCCACTGCATCATGGCCTTCGATGGCCACTGACCGGTGTGAGGGCTGATGCCTCAGAACCCCAAACCGCCTGGCGTTCCTAATTCGGACCTCATGGCGCTGGTTGCAAAATGGCGCCATGAACCCGAAACGCCGATCAGCTGTCCGCTGTGCGAGGCGGAAACGCTTTCCATCATCGACAAATCGGCCAGGCCCTATGCAGAGTGGTATGCGTTTGACTGTCAAACCTGCCAATGGCGTTACGACATGCACGTCCCTCTCTCTGGCCCAATGCCCGGCGCATAGGTCGACACCAGCCCCCCGCCCCCGCTTCAGCCAAACTGTGAGCACAGCGCAATGAAAATTAACGGCACGCATTACCGCACGATCTGGCCGGCCGAGGACGGTCAGGGCATTCAAATCATCGACCAGACCAAACTGCCCCACGCCTTCGAGGTCATCACACTGCGCACCATGGAAGAGGCAGCACATGCGATTGTGTCGATGCAGGTTCGCGGTGCTCCGCTCATTGGCGCAACCGCTGCCTATGGGGTGTGTCTGGCTTTGGAAAAAGATGCCTCCGACGATGCCCTCGAAGCCGCGATCGACCATCTTGCCAAGCAGCGCCCAACCGCAATCAACCTGCGCTGGGCGCTCGACCAAATGGCTGCGTCCGTCCGCAACCTCCCGCGTGAAGACCGTGTGGCAGCCGCCCGCGCACGGGCCGATCAGCTCTGTGAAGATGATGTCGAAACCTGCCGCATGATCGGCCAGCACGGCCTGAAGATCATCAACGAGATCGCCGCAAAAAAACCACCCGGCGAACCAGTGAACATCCTGACCCACTGCAACGCCGGATGGATCGCAACCGTGGACTGGGGAACCGCAACATCGCCGATCTATCAGGCGCACGACGCGGGAACGAAGATGCATGTCTGGGTCGACGAAACCCGGCCCCGCAACCAGGGCGCGGCGTTGACCGCGTATGAGTTGGGTGCCCACGGCGTCCCCCACACCATCATCGTCGACAACGCTGGCGGACACTTGATGCAACATGGCCAGGTCGACGCTGTGATCGTCGGTACGGACCGCGTCACATCCTCAGGCGATGTGGCAAACAAGATCGGCACATACCTGAAAGCCCTGGCCGCCAAGGACAACGACATCCCGTTCTACGTCGCACTTCCACATTCAACGATCGATTGGACGATCGAGGATGGCATGACGATTCCGATTGAAGAGCGGGACCAGGGCGAAGTACTGCAAATGACCGGTCGCCTGGAAGACGGCAGTGTCGTCACCGTGGATATCGCAAGCCCTGGCTCGCCAGCGGGCAACCCCGCGTTCGATGTCACGCCCGCCCGTCTGGTCACGGGCTTTATTACCGAGCGTGGCGTATGCCCTGCCTCCGCAGAGGGGCTGGCTGAACTCTATCCCGAAAAGGTTGCTGGGTAAGCAAACTGAGATTCCCGCCCGCGACCGTTCACAGGGGGGCGCACCTCAACGATGTGGGTTGCCGCACGGCTCCCGTCGGAGGAAGCACGTCGTACCCGGGCAGCGCTGTCTTCTCGCGAGCGGTGCCATGGAGATGTGCCCCCTCGCCCAACCGGTAGACGGCGCAGCGTGTCTACCCAGGAACGGCAAACGTATCCGTGTGCCCGATGACAACACTGGTCCGGTCGAGCGCACCCCATTTGGCAGCCGTCGCGGCATCGATCAGCTTGGTGTCCTTCGCCGCCTGCACGTGGCCAGCCCTCAGATCCGCGATCAGCTTGGCCTGCTTCTCGTTCAACTTCCACGGGCTGTCACCCTCGCTGACAAGATATCCATTGATCTTGAACTGATCCGCGAGATGCGATGGTGCCGTCGGCCCGCACGCTGGACCAAAACCCTTGTCCGTCACTTGGTGATGATGAAAAGCTGAAATGATGGACTGGTCCAGAGGATGTCTCGGGGTCCACTGGGAAATCCCGTTGTACGTCAGAACCGTCATGAAAGCGGCACGCACCTCCACAACCGAAGACACGAACGAACGAATGAAATCAGACGAGACCAGATCGAAGAATGCAGCAGCCGTCACAAGATCGGGTTTGCCGGCAAGAACAGGCGAGACGTCCTTCGATAGATCACGCTTTTCAAACGTAGCGTCGATGCGTTGCCGGCCTTTTTCTAGCTTAAGGACGCCCCCGTCATCATGGGCTTCATCGGCCCAGTTGCTCAATTCGGCGCGCGCTGCGGTAAGCAATCCGGCGTCATAATCCACGAGCGTCCAGGACTGTTGACGCGGCAGCAATGACGCCGTCCCACGCAGGTTCGAACCCGTTCCACAGCCAAGATCGACAACCTTGATATGATCACGGGAAAAAAAGCGCGCTTGAACGGCATCCGCGACCTCCGCGGACCGGGCGCGCAGATCAGCTGGTTCACGCAAAGCGAGCCAGGACGTACTAAAGCCTGTCATGAGCGAAGATCCATTATCGCCGCAGCAACACGCCGCGCGGTTTCCTGCCATGTCGGCAGCGTTCGACCAGCATCCCAGGACGCATCCGCAAGGCGCGCCCGCAGTTTCTTATCGGCCATCGCGTCCGCCAACGCCCTCGAAAGCGCGGTGACATCTCCGGGCGGAACTTTGAGAGCCGCCTCGTCCGGCACGGTCTCAGATGCCGCCCCACCGGTAGTGCAAATGATCGGCAACCCACGCGCCATCGCTTCGGCCAAAACCATCCCGTAGCCCTCGTAGAGCGACGGCATCAAAAACAGATCGGCGCTTTCATAGAGACGATCAAGTGTCGCTGGGACGACGACGCCTGATAATGTAATGCGCTCTTGAAACCCGTAATCGTCGATCATCTGTTGAAGATGGTCCGCCGTCCCGGGGCCGCGGTCAAGTGCGCCAACAATGGTCATACGCCAGGACTGCTCCGACATCGGCCGTAAGGCGTTGACGAGGACGTCGTATCCCTTGCGTTTTGAAACCGCACCCACGCAGAGGAGCTGAAGCGGCATGGCCGTCCCCGTCGCCCGTTGCGCGGGGTCGGTCCCAGGCTGTGCCACCGTGATGAGCGATGTATCAACATGATAGTCGTCAGCAAGCACCTTCGCCGTTGTCGGGCTGGTCGCAACCACCCGGTCAGCCAGTGAAAGCGCATCTCGCTCGCATGTCCTGAAGCGGTCTTTCTGAGCGTCACTCAGCCCGGTTTCCAGGGCCAACGGGTGATGGACCAGCGCAATCAATCGTCTGTTGACCTTCGCCACGGCCGACTTCGGCAAGGCCCCGAACGCCAGCCCGTCAATGAGGATGGTTGACCCTTCCGGCGTTCCAGACAGTGCTGAAAGTGCGCCGGTAACGTCATCGTCGCTGGCATCAGGAAAGCCACCGGGCAGCGGAAGGTAATGGACCGCAATCCCCAACGCCGGCAGTTCCTTCATCAAACGCCGGTCATAGGCATATCCGCCAGTTTGCGTGGCCAGATCACCCGGGATCGCGAAATAGGCTTCAACCACGGATTGGCCCTTCAAAATGCGCCCGTGCCAGATCGGTCTCGTGCAACGTGACCCGGACTTTCGAAAGCCCCTTACCGTCTTCGCCCAATTTCCCGCTGAGCGCTGCATCTGAGATGGCATCGAAAATGTATTTCGCCAGAAACTCCGTGGTGGTGAGCACGCCCTTGAACTCTGGAATGTCATCGAGGTTCTTGTAGGCCAGCGGTTTCAGCGTTTCATTCAAGACAGTCAGGGCCGCTCCGATGTCAACGACGACATTCTTGTCCGTCAATTCATCCCGGAAGAAGGCCACATCAACAACGAACGTCGCCCCATGCATATTCTGGGCAGGGCCGAAAAAGGGGTCGGGCAGAGAATGGGCAATCATAATGCGGTCGCGGACTTCAACGGAAAACATATGAACGTGGCCTTTCTTATCGTGATCATCGCCAATCGCTTGGCAAAGGATGGAGCCCAGTTACCGGCAAGTCAGTCAGGCGGTCTGTCGTCAAAGCTGAACAGACTACGCCCAATAGTGTCTGGCACGGGATGTGTGCCAAGCGTTGTCGGCTATTTTGCGTCGCCTGGATAGCGGATCACGGGCGCAAGGCCAGCGTTTTCCCTCATCAAGAGCTTGGGGAGGGCCACGGGGGCATCCTCAAAGGCAATCTCTTCCGTAACCATCTGGTCAAAAATCGGGTCCGCAAGAAGTGTGAGGGCCATCTCCAGGCGGCGCCGATAGGACCAGCGAATGCGCCGGCTCGGTGAAACGTGTCCAACCTGTGAGGAGATGATCTGCAACCTTTTGCGGTGAAACGCCCCACCCAGCGGCACTGACGTTTTCTGGTCCCCAAACCAGGACATTTCAATTAGCTTGGCTTCCACGCCACACAGCGCAATAGCAGAAGACAGGCCGGCGTCGCTGGCGCTGGTGTGAAATACAACGTCTGCGCCCAGCTCTGATGGCGCCTCGGTATGGAAGGTGGCACCGAGGGCCTGGGCGATGTCCCGGCGCGCCGGGTTGGGATCGATGACGTGGGTCTGCGATCCGGTAATGCCGCAAGCAACAGCAGCCACCAGCAGACCGACAACCCCTGCCCCAACCACGGCGATCGTATCGCCTGGTCCGCTGCCCGCATCCCAATGACCGTTGAGAGCGGTTTCCATATTGGCGGCAAGCACGGCACGTTTTGCTGCAACGCATTCAGGCACTGGAACCAACATTTCAATGGGCGCGTTAAACACGTCCTGATGCGGGTGCAGGCAGAAAACCCTGCGGCCAATCAACTCATTAGGCCCCAACTGAACGATCCCAGTCGCGCAATAGCCGTATTTAATTGGGAATGGAAATTCGCCGCATTGCAGCGGAGCCCTCATATGTGCCCATTCCGCTTCAGGAACGGCGCCTTTGAGGATCAAGCGTTCAGTTCCGCGGCTCACGCCGCTGAACTCGGTGTTCACCGGAGCTTCATGTGAGTTGGGGTGTTTAACGGGCTCAGGCCGGAGTTCGAGTTGGCCGGGCCCTGCGTACCAAAGTGCGCGGGCCATCTGAGTGCGAGCAATGGACCGACGGTCGTTCATACCAGGGATCTCCATTAACCAGGCCGGCACGTGTCTGGATTTGGGCTCCAAATGTGATGTCGGCGTCGGTCGTTAAGGGCAAGGTCTTATATGAGCTATACCTATTACACGGCACCTACCAGCGGGCGAGATCAGAGCGATGCGACCGTTGGTCTGCCAACCGGTTTGCAATCTCTCAAAACCATCAGGTCCCGCCGCCGGGTTGTGCTGATCTTGAACAGCCTGACCTATGGAGCCCTTTTGGCAGGCGCATGGCATGTTGCGTCAGCCGGCGGACTGACAATTGTTGACATCGTCATGTTCGGTTGTTTCGCCATCGGTAGCCCATGGGCTGTGATGGGCTTCTGGAACGCCGTCATCGGACTGTGGTTGCTTCATGCCCATAAGGATCCCGTGGTAGCCGTTGCACCATTTGCAAAGGCTGGCGACCGCGACGATCCCTTGACCATCAAGACAGCCGTCCTGCTGACATTGCGCAATGAAGACCCTGCACGCGCTGTTGAGCGTCTGCGAACCGTGAAGCGCTCGATCGATGCCACCGGACAAGGCCCGGCCTTTAGCTATTTCGTCCTGTCTGACACCAACGACCCGGATGTCGCAATTCGCGAAGAACAGGTCTTCAACGCCTGGCAGGCAAGCGATCCGGATGGCAATCGCATCATATACCGCCGCCGCACGGATAACGAAGGCTTCAAGGCCGGGAATGTCCGTGATTTTGTCGATCGTTGGGGCTCCGACTTTGAATTGATGTTGCCGCTTGATGCGGACAGCCTGATGTCCGGCGACGCGATCTTGCGGATGACGCGGATGATGCAGGTCCATGACAAGCTGGGCATCCTGCAAAGCCTCGTTGTGGGGATGCCGTCGCAAAGCGCGTTCGCCCGGATATTCCAGTTCGGCATGCGCCATGGCATGCGCTCCTACACCATGGGTCAATCCTGGTGGATCGCCGACTGTGGTCCGTTCTGGGGCCACAACGCACTTGTGCGCATTGCGCCCTTCCGGGATGAATGTGACCTCCCGATCTTACCCGGTAAGCCTCCACTCGGCGGGCATATCCTGAGCCACGACCAGGTCGAAGCAACATTGATGCGCCGCGCAGGCTATGAGGTGCGCGTGCTGCCATTCGAAATTGGGTCGTGGGAAGAAAACCCGCCAACCATGCTGGACTTTGCCAAGCGCGATGTGCGCTGGTGCCAGGGCAACATGCAGTATGCCAAGCTGCTGAACTTTCCGGGCCTGAAGCCGATGAGCCGTTTCCAGCTCGCCTGGGCCATGTTGATGTTCATCGGCATCCCGGCCTGGACGCTGATGATCGCATTGTTGCCGATCGCAGCCTATCAAGCTCAAGGCGTGGCAGACTATCCAACGGGTCTGGCGATCGGGCTTTATGTGGCGTTTTTCGCCATGTACCTGGCCCCCAAGATTGCCGGTCTGATCGATGCGGTTCTGACGCGCGGTGAAGTTGCCCGGTTCGGTGGGCCGCTACGCTTCACTGCCAGTGCGCTGATCGAATTGGTATTTTCATTCCTGCAAGGTGCGATTTCAACCATCCGCACAACCGTCTTCATGGTCGGGCTGCTGTTTGGCACCTCGGTCAAGTGGGGCGGACAGGACCGCGACGCCCACGGCATTTCCTGGCGTACGGCTCTTAGTGATCTATGGCCGCAGACACTGTTCGGCGTCATTGTGTGTTCGGCGCTCTGGATGATTTCGCCTGAAACGCTGTATTGGTCGTTGCCGCTTACGCTGGGTTACCTCGTGGCCATTCCATTCGCGGTGGCAACAGCTGAGCCAGCGCTTGGGCGGTGGATGCAACGCAACGGTCTGTGCGCGATCCCAGAGGACTTCGCACCGCCTGTCGAAATTCGCAGCCTGACCGAAGGCGACCTGACCACGTTTGAAGCCGTCAGCCTTCCTATGCCGCTATCTGGCAGTGATCCGGCCAACGGTCCACGACCCGCCACAGCACCGATCGCGTTCAACTCTGAAGATCGCTGATCAGACCATGGTGAACGTCATGCCAAATTCGGCAACGGACACAGTCCTACGGCTTGCAAGCACACAGGCGTTTGCAAGCCTTCAACCGTCATTCAAAGCCTACTACGGCGCACCTGAACGCGATGCCGCGATGGACGTCCTGTACCAGCGGTTCGTGCCCGAAAGCGGACTTGCGTTCGACATCGGGGCCCATGTTGGCGACCGCACCCAAAGCTTCAGGCGGCTGGGTGCACGTGTGGTCGCACTTGAGCCTCAGCCGCTGTGCGCCGCAGCCCTTCACGAGATTTTCGCAGACGAGCCAAACGTGACGCTGATCAAAAAGGCCTGTGCGGCAAAGCCGGGAAAGCTGACCTTCCACGTCAACTCGGCCAACCCCACTGTGTCGACCGCCTCTAACGATTTCATCACCGAAGCCGATGGTGCTGATGGCTGGGCAGACCAGCGCTGGGATTCAGAAATCACCGTCGAAGCCACAACACTTGACGACCTCATCGCAGCCCACGGTATGCCGGACTTCATCAAGATCGACGTCGAGGGGTTCGAGGATACGGTCCTGGCTGGTCTGACATCGGCGCCACGCGCGCTATCGTTTGAGTTCACGACCATTCAGCGGCAGACGGCGTTGCATGCTTTGCAAAAGCTGACCGATCTGGGACCATACCGCTTTGATATCGCGCTTGGTGAAAGCCAGACACTGAAGTTCGGGGAGACACGTGAAGTGGGTGCCGACACCATGGCGGACATCATCATGGCCCTGCCCCACGATGCCAACTCAGGTGACATCTATGCTGTTCTCCAGCCGGCCTGATCAGCTGATATCCGCCAACTGGAGATCATATGCGGTCGTGTTGTGGGCGGTCACCGCCATGCCCGCCGGTGCAGCCGAGCCCACCAGCTTGACGCCAACCGATAAGGTCGGCGTCGAAGTCCAAAACCTCTCCCGGCCAATTCTATGCGCCGAAAAAGACAACGTCACCGTCGCATTCCGCAACCCGAAGGTGACCGGGTTCAGCATCGAGGCGGCCCACCCCGCCTATGTCAACACTTTGCAAAAGGACTCGTTTGCAGCCGACTGGACGGATTGCGACGACATCGCAACCGGTGTCATCACCCAGAAAGCAACGCCCGAAAAGGTTACCCTCTACGAAGACATCGATCTCTGGGTGACCGGCTATACGTTCCCAAAGTTTTGGCGGGACCGCAAAGTGCCCTTCACGGTCAAAGGCAAGACCAACGCAAATTTCCACCTGATCCAGGTCTGGGTCCGGCACAACGAACGCGCTGAAGAAGTGTTGGTAGTCTATCCGGTCGATGGTTATTGGCGCATCCGTCCCCTGCCACCTGAACATCTGGGCTGGAGCGCATACGGGTCGTCGTTTGTGATTGGCCCGGTAGAGGATGTAGAAGGCCCGCGCGAGGTGCGCCCAGTCGTCAATCTAACGGCGCTGGAATTCGACCCCACCTCCAAAACATTCACAATGGACTTTGAAACAGGTGGGACCGCACCGCTCACCATGAGCAAGCTCACAAACGAACGTATGCGTCTCGACGTTGCACTCTCTGAGCCAATCAAGGGATCAGCGTTTGCTGCCCTTCGCTCAATGTACGTGACGCGGTTCAATGCCGATGCGACGGATGTTGCAGTTTTGGAATCGACGGCCAAGAGTTGGCGCGAACACCCCGTGATGACGTTTACTGGTGCCCAGTCTGCATCAAGCCTTTGGCTTGGACGACTGGTCCCATCACGACACAACACGTCGGCCCCCGATCATGTCGTGTCGAACTTCAAGATCAGCGCTGCCCGACAGGACAAGACAGAAGCCAACCCTGAGTAGAGGTTAGGGCCGCCGAGCAGTCGGTCCTCAAACTGGCGTCTGTGCTGATCGCTACCAAAGAAGTTGCGGCATGACGCCAACGGCTGGGGAAGCATCGGGCGACGCAAACAGTGTCGCCAAACCCTTGGGACAAATATCATCGCCATCCATGACATCGTCCCGGTGGATGCCACCGGCGATGAACAGGGCGTCGACCCCGGCGGTTGCAGCAGCTTTGAGATCGGTGCGGACAGCATCCCCGATCGCCAGGACCTGTGAACGGTTGAGCATCTCCTTACGAAGCTCCTCGGCGATATCCATGGCTGTGCCGTAGGCCGCCGCATGTGGCTTGCCGGCCCAGAAGACAGATCCGCCAAGTTCGGCATAGCGGTCAGCGATCGCCCCGGCGCACAGATAGAGTTTTCCCCCCACGTCGACGAATTTGTCAGGGTTGGCGCAAATGAACGGCAGCTGACGCTTGAGCGCGCGTGTCAGGATGTGATCGTAGTCTTCCGCGACTTCCGACAGATCATCGTTGAGGCCGGTGCAGACGATCGCATCCGCCGTCTCGAGCGGCCCGAAGTCGGCTGCGATGGCGTTGAACAGGGCGCTATCGCGGTCCTGGGGCCCGATTGCGAAAACCTGACGATAGGCGGCTCGTGAAATGTGCCGCAGCGCAATGTCACCCGACGAGACGATGTCGTCGAAGGCCTCGTCCGCAAACCCTTTCGCCGCAAGCATCTGTGCCACGCGGCCCTTCGGAACGGGTGCATTCGACACCAGCACCACCGTTCCACCCGATGACCGGAAGCGGATCAAAGCATCCTGTGCACCGAAATGTGCGGTCACACCGTCATGGATAACGCCCCAGACATCGCAGAAAATGGCGTCATAACGCGCCATAAGATCACCGGCGCTCTCTAGAATAGGAGGTGGGCCGAATGACTTTGCAAGCGTTTGTCCGAACATCCAAAATTGTCTTTCTTAAAGGTCGAGAAAACTGGGCGGCAAGCCCGATAGGGTTAACACGTAGTATCTCATCAACTGCACAACTTGCCGTTTAAACATAACCCTTCTGCACTGATATTTGGTATGTAGTCGCATGGATTTAAAGTGTTTTGCTGAACCGCCGACTGGCACTGCCTGGAAAACTCTGCGGTTGAGTTCCGTGCGGAACAGTGGACACCAGCCCACGTTGCTAAAACAGCCTCAACAAACACCGACCCCCTTGAGGAGAACAACAGATGACCCGCTTCAAAACACTCGCAGCCATGACGACCCTCGGCGTAATCACAGCCCTTCCAGCCGCAGCCCAGGCTGAGAAAAGCCCACTGGGTGTATGGATGAACGACACAGGTCGTGGCGCCATCGAGATTACGGAATGCGGCTCCAAATTGTGTGGCCACCTCGTCTGGGCCAAGTCGCAGAAAGACACCGAAAAAGGCTGTGGCAAGCAGATCATCGGAAATGCAAAGCAGGTCTCCGGCAGCACCTGGGACAACGGCTGGATCTACAGCCCTGAAAAGAAGCGGAAGTATTCGGTCGAACTCAAGCCCTTGAGCGCCAAGCGTCTGCGGGTCAAAGGCTACAAAGGATCAAAGTTCTTTTCCAAGACAATGGTCTGGACCAAGGCACCGGCCGACCTTCAGCGGTGCGATGGCGGCGGCGATGGTACGATCATCGCAGCGAACACGACGCCAGCTGTTGAAACACGCGATATTCGTCCAGTTACTGAGACAGCACCTGCCACGGCAACACGAAAGCCGGTTAAGCAGTACGAAGAACCAATCGATGAAAGTGAAGAAGACGTTGCCGAAGCTGACGAAGGTGGCAGCCCTCTCGAAGACCTGGACATTGGAAAGTACTTCAAGAAAACAGATGGCGGGGATTGCAAGCTGAACACGCCTTGGATCAAACTGAGCTTCAAGTGCGACGACTGATCAGTCAGGCCATATAGAGTTGGCGGCCGGCCTGGAGTTGCACACTCCGGGCCGATCCGTTTTCTGGCTCATGCTCCAAAAGCCAGAACAATGAAAACGCGATGTAAAATAGACATGAACGGCACCTGACAACGGGGCTCAGAATTGGTTCAGCGCCACTTTGGCATTCTCTCCATCAGAACGGACACAGTTCAGCCAACACGGAGAGATGACCATGAAAGCCCTCGGTTTCCTTATTGCCCCAATTGCAGCCATCACCTTTGCCCTGCCATTGGCCGGCACCGCAAATGCTGGACCAGCCGGTAAGCACGCCTACGGCGGCGGTGGAATTTACAAAGTCGCGACATACACACCGCGCATCAACCAACGGATTAAAAACCAGAGGCGTCGTATCGCTCGCGGTATCAGAAACGGTGACCTGCGCCGTGGTGAGGCCAACCGCCTTGTAAACCGCCTTCGGACGATCAAGCAGGCCAGACGGTTCGCAGCACGCGACGGTGTCGTGACGTTTCGGGAGCGTGCACGCCTCACCAACATGCTTGATCGGAATTCGCGCGTTATTCGCCGCTTGAAGAACAACCGTAGGGTTGCCTTTTAAACGGGGCCCTTGCTGACGACTTCAGTCAACGAGGGAGGTGGACACGCGTCGGCTCAATGGGCCGGCGCGTGTTTTTTTGTGTTTAAGCCTGGCCTTATGCAGCGGCCGCCTGATCGCATGAACGCCAGATGAACACACATCTCAGCCATTGTTCAGCCCCAATTAGACATTTCTTAAAAGCATGAAATCTATAGGGAAAACGCAAAGGTTGGTCGAATGAGAGTGCTCACATTGATCATTGCATCCACAGCAGCTGTCGCCATCACCGCCATGAAGGCCCCCCACGTTATCGCGGCAGATGTCTACACCCCACGCGGCGCTTACGAAGTCGACCGGTATTATGGTGATGACCGCTTCAGAACACGCGGTGCGGGCCTGAAGGACGAGTACCGCAGGGTCGAACGATTTGACGACCGTCACCAGAGTTACAAAGACGACGGCTTCAAGGAACCGTACAAGAAGAGCTATAAATATGACCGGTATGATCGCGGTCCTCGTCACGACTATGCCGGACGCAGGTCTCACGATTTTGCACTTCACACACCGGGAATCTTGCGAAGGCTGGAACGTCAAAAACATCGGGTGATCGATGGCGTAGAACGCGGCGATCTCACGCCGCGCGAAATCCGTGCGATCCGCGAGTGCATCGAAGACATTCGGTATCAGCTGAAATATTCGAAAGATGATGGGCGCGTGACGCGGCGCGAGCGGTTTAAGATCCACGCGATGCTGGATGACAGCGCGCGGCTGATATATCGGCTAAAACGAAACAGCCGGTTTGTCCGGGCCGATTATTGATTGCTGCCAGTGATAACCAAGGAGCAGCGGCCCGGGTCCAATTTTGGTCAGACCCAATCGCGTTGGGCCCAATCGCTTAAAGAGCGGGTGCTGCATATTCACAGCGTCGACGAGCCAGATCGTTGCCTACTCACCTCCCGCTCGAAACATGTATCTTAGAAGCTGACGGCGATCCAAGGATCACAAGCCCGAGGGGCATCGTCGTCTTTCGCAGTCGCCGCGCACTTTTGGACATGCTCGGGGTTCTGCAACAACTTGGCTTCGATGAGATCTGTTTCGCGGATGCAGTAGGCTGCAGCCTGCGGGTCGTCTTGCTCGACCAATAGCTTCCTCAGGCGGGCTAACCGCGCATGAAGCTTTTCTTCCAAAACGTCCAGCGACGTATCCGGTAGACCGGAATGCGAAGCAATCATGCTCAAGTGCCCTCCGTAGTGACCTGACTGAGATCGGTCTGCAGTCTCCCGAATCAAGGATGAGCCCCACATCGTTACGAAATGACGAACACGGCGCGGTTTTACGGTGTCTTTTGGCATCAGGGGGCGATGTGGAACTCAACGGAGACAGCCAGCGGACACAGCGTAATCGGAACGCCACACAGCAAAGCGGGTTTCATTTCCAGATCGTTTCAGAAAGAACAGACAATTGAGCAAGTGAGGTGGGGTTTGCTTCAGAGCATGTTCAGGAAAAGTGTACGCGGTTTTCCGCCCGGAACATGCTCCAAATAAGGAACTGAGCATGTTCAGGAAAAGTGCACGCGGTTTTCCGCCCGGAACATGCTCCAACTCAAAAGCTTAGAGCCTGCTTTGCGGGTCCACGAAAAGCAAACAGGTCTAGAACCCACCACCCGTGCTGAACCGGCCGCCACGGCGCCGCGACCGGCTTCGGCCTGATCGGCGGCCACCGCCTCCACCGAAGGGCGGCCAACCCCCGCTGCGCCGGAATGGGTCCGCTGAGCGTCCCCTCCAGCCGTGTTGGCCTTGCGAGCGCAACCAGTATTCCGCTGCCGTCAAACCACCTTGGAGTAACAACTTCAGCAGGTCTTCTGCCAGATCGTCGGGTTCGAAGAACGACGTCTCGTCGTCATATCGGTTTCGGCGGAAGTTACCGGCCGCCTCCAAAAGCTCGTGCCGCCGCTTTGCCAGCCGGTCGAGTTTTTTGCGCCGCCCTTTCAGGTTCTTTTCCAGCGTCTCCGCCTCACGTTCCAAGGCACCGATGCGCTCCACAATGCTGTCATCGGTGGGTTCGCTCGTGGATCTGGCAAGCCTCAGCAACTCAGAGTAGCGGTCACGTGCAAGGAAATCCGCCGACAGCGTAACAGCCTTCTGGAACATCTCATCAAGACCTTCAGCATAGCGGTTCAGCTGTAAGGACAGGTCGGTGATTTCTGTTTCTGTCTTCTCAAGAGCCGCATTGGTTGCATCCTGCCGTTCGCGCGCATCGCGGAGACTTTGAGTGAGATCAGACCCAGCCAAGGCTTCAATCCGCGTAGCAATCAGCGCGTCGCGCGCCTGCGTCAGGTCTTCGAGCTCAGCTGCAAGGTCGTCAACATGGGCCCGGAGCCGCACAGGGATTTCATTGAGGATCGCATAATTCGCACGCGCCTCATTGTAGCGGACAAGTCGCGCGACCCACGCATCCCCCATCCGGACAATGTTGCCTGCCTCATAGTGTTTTGACCCATACTTGCGGTTCCACAGGTACATGAACAGCGGATCACTTTCGAAAGCCTGACCCTTCTCAAGCCTGTCCGCCTCAGCCCGTTTCGTCTTGGTCTCCGCACGCTCAAACGTCTTCTGCTTGTCATCAACAAGACCCGACGCCTTGCGGTAGTCCGCATCATCTTCCAACTGTGCCATGGCCTCTCGGCCCACGAGGTCAAGTCGCCCCTCCAGCTCATCAATCTCGCGCCGCAGGCCTTCGGCCGTTTTGTTGAACTCGTCGCGACGCGCATGCACCTCCTGGTCGCGTGCCTTCAGACTGTCGATGGACATCTGTCGCGTGCTCAGGATGTTGGCAACCTGCGCTTCCAACCGGTCGGCACGATCAATCACACCATCCGACACCGCAGCGCGCGCGCGCACCTCGGCCAGATCGCGAAACGCTGATGTGCGCTGTTCCAACAAGGCGACATGCCGCTTGGTATCGCGCTCCATTTCCCCTTGAAGGGTCTTTTCTTGAACGCGAAGGTCGCTGATGCCCTCTTCGATCTGGCGGAGTGTCTTACGCCCACTTGTCATGTTGCTATTTCCACCGCGTGATGGCGCCGCCAGCAACTGGAATGGACCACGTAGGCTCCAGTTGTCCGCGAACCTTTTTGCCCACGATGGCGTTTTGAATAATGCCGTCGTCCTCTTTGTCGGCTTTCACATCGACAAGCAGTTGCCGCTCCACGCGTTGGCCCCACGTGGAAACGGTTTCGCGCTTTCCTGTCTCTTCGTTCAAAATGCTGCGCGGCAGTGGTTTTCCATCGGGGCCGATCGCTTCGACAACGAGGTAAAAATTATAGGCATCAGGATTGGTCTTGGGGATGCGCCACAGCCCGGACACTTCGCCTTCGCGGTTCACGATCCGGATGTCGTAGGCGGCACGCAACTGATCAAGCATCGTCTTGAGTTCGTCGCGGCTAGTGCGCGCGGTTTGCAGATCACCGGTCTTGGCTGCATTCAGCCCAGTCTTGGCAGCCTGTTGCGCCTGCTCTGCAAGGCTGGCATCTGTGCTTTCCGAGGCAACAGCACTGGCAAGTGACGTCAGGTCTTGAGGCAGCGTAACGGTCAGTTCAGTTTGCTGCGCAGCTTCCTGTAGCGCGCGGGGGCGTTCGTAAAAAACGTAATTGGCAAGCAGAAACGCCATCAGTCCAGCGGCGATGCCGATCACGTAGCGGCCCCAGCTCCAACGGGTCACATAAAGCTTGGCAAGCCTGGTGGACAGATTTTCGGCGGGTGGTGGCGAATATGTAAAGCGGTCTTCTTCTAGGGCCTTCACACCCTCTTCGAGAATGTGGTCTGGAACCTCAATACCCTGCCCATGATAGATATCACGCAGCCGGTCGATGAGGTCTTCGCGCCGCACATCCTCGTTCAACTCACGGTTCACCAGCTGACGATCGTGCCGCAGCGTGTCAACGACATCCATGGCAATCATGATGTCGTTGAGCTTGGACCTGCCGCCGGATGATGTTTCGTCGGAAGGTGTCGCGTTGGAGGTGTCAACCATGCGTGATCCGCTTAACTTTTCACCAGCTTCAGTTACTCGGTCAGGATCGCATCGCCATCAGCCGCAAGGCGTGCAAGGCGGCGCTTGCCGTCTTCAACCGCCTCGTTGATCTCTTCGGAGTTGCGGGTCGCGAGCACGCGCATTTCGGAAATGATCTCGCGTGTACGGACCTGGAAATTCACCACCGAGTCCACGAGCATCTTCACCGACTCAGCTTTGACCGTCGGCCCATACCCAGCCTTGATGGCGGCTTCCTGAACCTTGTCGCCAATCTCTGAAAGCGTCTCCAGGCTCTTGTCGATGCCCTCTTTCATGCTCTCCAGCGTGCGGGTGGATTCGTGTAACCCAAACAGCCCCGTGAAAGAGGCTTTCAGTGCTGTCAGAACGGCTTCGTTGGTGGAAAAGAAGCTGACGGCCTGCTGATAAACGCGTTCTTTCGCACTCGTCGTCTGCATCAAGCGCGACATCACAACTTCAGACGTGTTGTAGCCGATGGTGAGATTGTCAGCGAGATCCTTGGCGATCTGGTAGCGCTTTTCCTCATCCTGCAGGTCGCGGATCTTTGCATCGCGTTCCATCTCCAGCTCGGCCCTCTTGGAAATGTCATCGCCTTTGTAATTGCCAACCGCCTTTGAGGCTTTGTCCAATACTTTCTTCGTTGTATTGAGTTGCTTTTCAGCCTTCTGCAGAACTTTCAGCGCGAGCACTTGTGCCTGTTTATAGGCACCGCGAAAATCATTGTAAGCATCCAGAATACGCCCTTCGCGGATAATCTGGTCCTTGGCGTCCTTGGCAACTTCAAGGTAGGTGTGCCGGATCTCATCGAAGCGGTCGGCGATGTCGCCGCGACGCACTTTCATCCAGACATTCGAGACCCGCTCGAAGGTGTTGATCTTGCCATCGGCCATTTGATCGACGAGACGCTTGCTGTCATCGCGGATCGAATTGAATTCATAAACGATGTCTTCGTACCGTTCGCCGATCTGCATGGCTGAGATTTCGTTACGAACGATTTCGTTGAACAATGAGACCTGCCCAAGTGTTTTGGCGATCACTGACACGCTATCCCGGTCCAGGTCATAGATCTGCTCCAGCAGTCCGGCGATCGGCGCATCAGCCGTGGAGGTTGTTTCCAACCCCAACTCGCGCACCTGCTTCATCGCGCTATCAAGCTGCTTCAGCGCCGTTGTCTTCGTTGCCATGTGACCATCTCCAACGCAAAGTCATTAACCAAAACACACCGCAGCCTCGTCCGGCAGCGCGCCTCCACCCGTTGGGATATGCCGCTTTTTCGAGAATTGGCAAGGCTTCAAATCACTTAACCGAGTCAAACAGCTTTGAGATCAGTAGCGAACATGACGCCAGGAGGGATGGATTTGGAAGGTGTGCCGCCGTGTTCATTATTTTCCGGAACGATGGCAAACGTCCGGCATGATTGATGCTAGTGAATTTGCAGGAAGCCGGGACATCCAATCTATCCGTTCGAACCATCAGATAAGGCCGAAATGACGTCAACACCGTTTTCATCAACGTTCGCGGGAAGAAAGGTCCTGGTCACCGGGCATACCGGATTCTGCGGATCCTGGCTCAGCATGTGGCTGCGTGACCTGGGTGCGGACGTCTATGGCTTTTCACGCGCGCCGATTACGGACCCGGCACTGTTCGATCTGCTGCCCGGTTGGGATGATGGCCACTCGATCATCGGCGATATCGAAGACTTTGACGCGTTGAACAAAGCCGTTCAGACCGTGCAGCCCGAAATCATTTTTCATCTGGCAGCCCAGGCGCTGGTGCGCGAGTCCTATGCAGATACCTTGGGCACCTACCGCACCAACGTCATCGGAACGGCCAATTTATTGGAAGCCGTCCGCCATTGCGCCACGGTTCGCGCCACCGTCGCCATCACGACCGACAAGGTTTACGAAAACCGCGAGTGGGTGCACCCCTATCGTGAGGGCGACGAGCTGGGTGGCAAGGACCCCTACAGTGCGTCAAAAGCCGCGAGCGAACTGGTCATCTCGAGCTACCGGCGGACCGTTCTGGATGGTTCGAAAACCCTCGTGGCAAGCGCACGCGGCGGCAACATCATTGGCGGCGGGGACTGGTCAGCCGACCGCCTCTTGCCCGACATTGTGCGCGCGATCCAATCTGGGTCAACGCTGCATCTGCGCAATCCAAACGCGACACGGCCCTGGCAGCATGTTCTGGCGCTATGCCACGGTTATCTGCAACTTGGCAGCGCCTTGGTTGAGAAAGGTGCACCCGCCGCATCCGCGTGGAACTTCGGACCAACTGATAACACAGTCATGACAACCTCTGAGATCGTGGATGCATTCGGCCAACACTGGAAACGCCCCAATGTCGAGGTCGAAGCCTCACAGCTGATCGAAGCCCAGCAGCTTGCGCTCGACAGCACCAAAGCCCGCGTGGAACTTGGATGGAAACCAGGGTGGAATACGACGGAGACCATCGAGAAAACCGTAGAATGGTATGCCGCCTTTGATAAGGGTGCCGATGTGCACAAACTGTGCGCTGCCCAACTGGCAGAGTACTGCGCTCGGATAGCCTGACCGGCCTGATGGGGCCGACCGATCTGATCCACCAACGAAAGCTCACTTAGACGCCGTGGTCGCTGGTCCCGCGGATCAGGCCCGTCGGACAGATGACCTATGGACACCATGAAGCGACGGCCTGAAGCCGCAGCACTCCACGTCAGACTTCGGCCGTCGTCCGCATAACCCGCATCGCAGCCCGCTCACCGGATATGAACGACTGATCTGTCCAGATATAAGCCCAGTCGCCATAGCGGCCGCAATACGCCAGCCCAATATCATCAAGGTAGTCGTGGACGAGCTTGAGACAGCGCGGACGGTCATGATCAAAGATGACATTGCCCCAAGGCGCATAAAGCGTGGATGTGTGGATAATCTCCGATCGGTCCTTCACAAGGCCGACTTTCAGGAGACTTTCAATGGTGGGTTCAATCCAATCCTCACATGTCCCCGTCATCGGTTTCCATTTATCGGAGAAATAAATCTCAGCTTGAATGGCTCCGCATCCCTTCGGTGCGACATTCGGTGAAAACGTATGCGGGAATGACAGCCGTGAAAACGGAATGTCGGCATCGTAAAAATAGGTCCATTGATTTTCGCTGATATCGGCGCGGTTCAATCCAATATTGACCAAGACGACCTGCGAGCACGACAAGAGCGCTGCAGCTTCTCGCACATCTGGTGGCGCATCCTTGATCAACGGAATGAGCGCTGGCAACGGGATGGAGGATACGAGCTTCTCGAATGGTGCCTGCGTACCGTTCGCAAACGTGAGCAGGCGGGCCTTCATGTCGATGACGGTGACGCGATGGTCCAGATGAATTTCCGCGCGTTTCTCGAACATCTTCAGATACGACACAAACCCGCCATGGGTTGGGTACCGGAAGTCTGGAATGTAGTGCACGTCGTGTGTGTCTTTTGACAGGGCGCCATTGAGGACTTCTTCGAGATCAGGCTGATAGAGCCGCGGGCCCAGCCAATCCGTCGTCAGATTCTTCGCATCCGTCGTGTGATATTTCTTCGTGTATTCGCCTGGAAACGTATCGGCGAATGTCGGACCAAACGCGGCGTGCAGCCAATCCTGGTAATTCTTGATTTCGCCAAAATCATTGTGCTTGGCATGCACAAAGTCCTTGATGCAATCAACGATGAGCTGTTGTGGCAAGCCGGCCAGATTGATCTGGGCTGGATGTTTGATCCAGTGGCCTTTCCAGTAGTTGTTGACCCGCGAAGGAAACGCTTCGTATTCGCCGCCGACGCTCTCAGCAAACAATTCCTGGATGCGTTTGTCTTTGGTAAACGAAATGTGCGGGCCTTCATCAAAGATGAACCCATCTCCAAAATCGAAACTGGAGGTATGCCCGCCGACATGAGAATGCGCCTCGTAGATAACTGGCTTTAGACCTTCCTCGGCTAGCTTATAGGATGCGCCAAACCCCGCACACCCGGCCCCAAGGATTCGAATGCCCAAATCTCTCGTATTATCGCGCATTATCAGTTTTCCTTAACCCAGCATGCTCCAGGTCGCTGCCGGTGTTGGCCATCATCAAACCCGCAGTCCACCCAGGCTCTTAACAGCTTGCATGCCATGGTGTTTTTAACCAACTGGAACGTGTTCTTCCATGCGAAATGTGCCGCATGGTTTCACATCCATCGCAAATCGATCTCAACCATAAAGGCCCAAAATCCTAAAAAACCATACGAGGACGGCACGCGGTTGGCTTAGAAGGGACGAGTCATGTTGTCGAAGCCTTTCAGGTAAAGCATTCACATCAGCCAAGCACTCGGGGGTCGGCACATGCATGTCCTGCGCCAACATCCAGTAGCGGTGGCGATGGCCCACCAGACGTTGACCACCGACGGTCGCACCAGGAACAACGTATGAAGTTCATCGAGACCGGCCTCTCAGGCGCTTTCCTTGTGCAACAAGAGCCTCGCAGCGATGATCGCGGTGTATTTGCTCGCGCCTACTGCCGTGATGAATTCGCCGCCGTGGGTGCCACATACGATTTCGTTCAAGCCAACATGTCTCGAAACTCGGACGCTGGAACACTTCGCGGACTGCATTATCAGGATGAAACCGCGCCCGAAGCAAAACTGCTACGATGCATCAACGGCGCCGTTTTCGACGTCATTGTCGATATGCGGGACAATTCAGAGACATTTGGCAAATGGTACGGTGTGGAATTAACCGCTGAAAACCGACTGGCCATTCTGATCCCGCCGCTTTTTGCACATGGGTACCTCTCGCTGACACCGGGCGCGGAGGTCTTCTATCAGACGTCGCATGCCTATGCGCCGGGCACTGAAAAAGGGGTGCGCTGGGATGATCCAGGTATCGGCATCGCATGGCCGGCCCCTGTCACGGAAGTCTCGGAAAAAGACAGGTCCTGGCCCGATGTTCGCGTTTGAGGGGCGACGAACCACGGCGGTGAAAGTGGAAAAATGACAAAACGCATTCTGGTGACAGGCGGAACAG
Organism: Pseudomonadota bacterium; assembly: GCA_039819785.1. Classification (GTDB taxonomy): domain Bacteria; phylum Pseudomonadota; class Alphaproteobacteria; order Rhizobiales; family Hyphomicrobiaceae; genus JBCBRD01. The sequence continues at coordinate 67,206 of JBCBRH010000014.1, forward strand.
GCTTCATTGGACGAGGTGCACTGGCCCCGCTGACAAAAGCTGGCTTCGATGTCGTCGCCACATCCCGTGGTACGCCATCAGATCCTGTCCCCGGTGTGACCTATGTGTCGTGCAATCTCCAAGCTGCAGACGCGCGCGACGAGCTGCTCCATGAGATCGGCGCGACCCATCTGCTGCACATGGCCTGGCACGATGCTGTCAGCGGGCTTTGGGGCGCACCGGAAAACAACGCATGGCTGATGTCCAGCCTTGATCTGGCCAACGCCTTCCTCGATGCAGGGGGCGAACGCATCACAGTCAGTGGATCGTGTGGCGAGTACAGCTGGACCTCCGGTTTGTGCATCGAAGACCTCACGCCGTTGCGCCCCTCTACCGTCTACGGCGCGTCCAAAGTGGCCTTGCTTCATGGTCTGACCGCCTTATGCCAGAGCCGCGGCGCACAACTCGCCTGGGGGCGGCCTTTCTTTGTTTACGGCCCGCGCGAACACACCAGCCGGCTCGGGGGATCTGTCGTAACGGCACTGTTAAAGGGAGAACCTGCGTTGTGTTCCCACGGCATGCAGCTGCGCGATTACATGCATTGCGCAGATGTCGGAGCAGGCCTTGCAGCTCTCGTGGCAAGTGACCTGACGGGCGAATACAACTTCGGATCAGGCGTCGCCGTCCGCGTGGCCGACGTGGTGAACGGTCTGGGTCAGGCGACCAGACGCCCGGACCTTGTTCGGCTTGGCGCACGCGACGCACCAGCGTACGAACCGCCTTTAATTGTCGCAGAAATGAGTAAGACCCGTGAGGCGCTGACCAGTTGGCAACCCCAATTCACATTGGAAACCGGTCTTGCCGATACCGTCGCATGGTTCAAAGAGCAGTAAGCGCTGCTCGCGGCGTGACAGGTTCAGGCTCAAGGGGAATTGAACAATTGCATCCGCGCGCCGACATACGCGAAGAGGCAGCGCGCCGCAGGGCATCCACATTGATTTGTCGCCATGACTGCGGTCTATTGGGCTGCCCCAGGTGATATGGCTCGAAGCTGCCCAGTTACGTTTCGGGCTCAGCCTAGACCAGCCCAAAGCGCGGGCCAAAAACAGTGAATCGAGGAAATGACCTATGCCAAAGTCGGCCGTCAGAGGGGGCGTTTATGCTCCGCCGGAAGCCATGTTGCCCTACGTTGGGCTCGTCATAACCCCAGAAGGCGTGACGACGGTCAAAACATTTCCAACTGAGGAACAGGCCACAGAATTCGTAGAAAAGCAGCGCAGCAATTACGTTGCGCAACTCTCTGTGATCGGCAAAGGCATCCGCGACCACGGTCCCGAAGGCACGGACTGAATCGTAACCAGATTGGCACCTTCGAATGGAATCATAGGTGGTCGAAGCGCTTGTGCAGAAGACAACGCGTCACCTGTTTTCCAACACCCTATAGGCCGACCGGCTCACCAGCCAATCGCCTTCGGTAACCACGTCGCGACACTGGGGAACGAGAAGACGATGAGCAGCCCCACCAGCTGGATGGCGATAAACGGCAGCACACCCCTATAAATCTCGCTTGTTTTCACCTCGGGCGGAGCGACCCCCCTTAAAAAGAATAGCGCCCACCCAAACGGCGGCGTGAGGAACGAGGTCTGCAGGTTCATCGCGACGAGCACCGCGACCCAGACCATGTCGACACCACTGGCCACGAAAATTGGCAGGAACAGCGGCAGCGCGATGTAGGAAATCTCGATCCACTCCAGAAAGAAGCCCAGCACGAATAAGATGAGCATCAAGAACAGCAGCTGCCCTTCGATCCCGCCCGGCACCTGCGAAAACAGCTCCTGGACAAGATGCTCGCCCCCAAGACCGCGAAACGACAGTCCAAACGGCTGCGCGCAAATGAGAATGAAAAAGACCATGGCGCTCGTCGATAAGGTCGAGCGGGCAACCTCGCGTAGAACACTGAAATTCAGCCGCCCCGCCGACAACGCGAGTAAGATACTGCCAAACGCGCCCATGGAGGCAGCCTCGGTCGGTGCAGCAACACCACCGATGATTGAACCCAGAACAGCAAACACGAGGCCAAGAGGCGGCAGAACCACCAGCAAAAGGCGTTTGGCCATCTCACGATTGGAGACGTCTTTGCGCTCGGCAATCGGGATGGCCGGCACCATCTTGGGCGCGAAGATTCCCAGGCCAATGATGTAGGCAACGAACAGTCCAGAAAGCATCAGCCCGGGAAACAGCGATGCCGCAAACAGCGTCCCGACGCTTTCACCCATGATGTCAGCCAGCAAAATGAGCACGAGGCTGGGTGGTATGATCTGACCAAGTGTGCCGGATGCACAGATGACCCCGCAGGCGACACCGTGGTCATACCCCCGCTGAATGAGCGGCCCAAGTGCAATGAGCCCGGCCGTGACGACGGTCGCCCCGACAATGCCCGATGACGCGCCCATGAGCACGCCGACGAGAACAATCGCCAGCGCCATGCCGCCGCGCAGGCCTCCCATGGCGAAACCTATGGTCTCAAGTAAGTCTTCGGCGAGCTTTGATTTTTCTAACATCACCCCCATGAAGATAAATAGGGGCAACGCCAGCAATGTGTAGTTCGTGACGACGCCATAGACCCTGGCTGGCAGGAGGTTGAACAACCCGTCCCCAAATCCGAGGTAGCCGAAGACGAGCCCCGACACGGCAAGGCTGATACCGACAGGAATACCGGTCACGATGAGCGTAAAGAAACCGCCGATCATAAGGACGGCGAGCATTTCATTCGTCATCGGCTCTCACTTTTGGCGTTAGAATCTGGGCATCGATCCGGCTGCAGCGCGCAGTTATTCTGGCCGCGAGGCAGAGGCAAAAGCGCGGAACGCCTTGGCGGTCTGAACCACGGCTTGGACTGCAAGCAGAACGAAGCCGAGCGTGATCAATGATTTCAGAAGGTAGCGGTAAGGCAGTCCGCCCGGATCGGGCGAGCCTTCGTTAAAAGAATAGCTCTGCGCAACATAGTTGAGCGAGAGCTTGGCAAGGTAGACCGCCACCAGAAACATTAGTATCGCAGCCAGCGCATCGACAATGGCCTTGGTGCGCGGCGAATAGTTCCCGTAGAGCATGTCAACGCGAACCTCATCACCGCGGTTGATCCCATAGGACATACCGATCAGGGCCGTTGCCGCCAGCAGGTGCCATTCCAGTTCCTGCATGGCGACGGTACCCGCGCTGAATAAATAGCGGGCAAGCACGTTAAACGCGACCAACAGAACGAGGCCGAGCACCAGCCAGGCCGTCATTCGGCCGATGTGATCGACGGTTTTATCCATCACATCGACGACCTTGCTGATGATCATTGTTTGGTTCCAGACGCTGCGTTAACGGGCCCAGTATTGCCCAAGAACAAGTCCCTTAGCCCAGGAAGTCGTGATAGGGCTTCTCGCTGATCGCCGCCCATGAGCGGTGCTTGTCGCGGAATGCCATGAACGCATCATGGACCTTGTTGGTGCGTGGGTCTTTCGCAGCTTCAGCTTCCAACGTCTCAAATGTCAGTGTGCGCAGCTTGGACACAATTTCCGCTGGGAGCACGTCGGCAATCACACCTGAGTTTTTCACAAGGTCATCGAGAGCATCGGCATTGTTTGCTTCCGACCAGGCATGGCTTTCCAGGTTACAGGCCATAGCCGCCGTTTTGACGATCTCTTTCAAGTCGTCTGGAAGCTTCTCCCAGGCTTGCAGGCTGATCAGCAGCTCCGTGACGTTGGAAGGTTCATGCCAGCCGGTTGTGTAGTAATATTTGGCCGCGTTTTGCAGACCAAGCCGGCGATCCTGGAATGGCCCGACAAATTCAGCCGCATCAATCACTCCACGTTCCAGTGCGGGGAAAATCTCGCCGCCGGGCAGCAGCTTCACGTCGACACCGAGTTCTTTGTAGACCTTGCCGGCCAGTCCCGGGATGCGCATCTTGAGACCGTTAAAGTCATCAATGGACTTGATCGGTTTGCGGAACCACCCTGTCATCTGCACGCCCGTGTTGCCCATCGGGAATGCGATCAGACCAAGCGGCTTATAAAGCTCCTGCCAAAGCTCAAGCCCACCGGCGTGGTAGAGCCAAGCGTTGACGCCTTGGAAGTTCAAACCGAAGGGCACGGTGGTGAAATACTGCGCGGCAAAGATTTTACCTGCCCAAAAATAAGCATTCGCCGCATTCATCTCGACCGTGCCAGCCTGTACGGCGTCAAAACCTTCAAGCGCAGGGATCAACTCGCCCGCTGCAAAATGTTGGATCTTCAGACGTCCACCCGACATGGCATCGACTTTTTTGCAAAAGTCTGTCGGGCTGCCGGGCCCCACGGTGTAGAACGGCGCGCCAGGTGGATAGGCGTTGGTCATCTTGAAACTGAACGTCTCTTGCGCCCGCACGATATTGGGTGCTGCAACGGTCGCTGTGGCTGTTGCGGCGGAGGCTAGTCCAGCGTTTTTGAGAAACTGACGTCTTTCCATTCAGGCGGCTCCTAGGTTTCGGTTGCGTACAACTTAGGTAGCAAGCCGTGTGCCAGAAATTAACCTATTGTTATTCATGGGGAAAATGCAAAACGACGCATGGCGCCGCTCATCTGTTGAGCATCCGTAAGCTGGATTGAGCAGTATTTGGGCGAAAAACCGTCCCATGTATACAAGATCGAAAACACCCCGCCGGTTAGCTTGCCAATCGCATGGAAATTGACCACCAACAGCCAAGGTTGAACGCCCCCCACGGCTATACCCCCCACGGCTGTAAAAGCTCCTACCCACCTCAAAAGAAGGATGCCCCACTATGCTGCGTGCAACGTCTTGCCTTGGCGGATTGGTCACCGCGCCGCACCACCTCGCAGCTGAAGCGGGCGCGCAGGTGCTCCGCGATGGCGGCAACGCAATCGAAGCCATGGTGGCCGCAGCGGCCAGTATCGCTGTCGTCTACCCACATATGAATGCCATCGGCGGTGACGGGTTCTGGCTGATCTCGCGTACCGGCAAGGCGCCCATCGGCATACGCGCCTGCGGTCCGGCAGCCGGTCTCGCCACCCACACATTCTTTGCGGACGCTGGCGATGAGGCGATCCCGACACGTGGGCCGAGCGCAGCCCTCACGGTTGCCGGAGCCATCGGCGGCTGGATCGAAGCCTTGAACGTCGCAAAGGAAGCGGGCGGAACTCAACCGCTGGCAAACATTCTGGGCGATGCGCGGCACCATGCCCAAACCGGCGTCCCTGTCACACGCTCACAGCAACAACTCACGCACGACAAGTGGGATGAGCTTTGCAACGTCCCTGGCTTCCGCGAAACTTACGCAAAGGGTTGCGACGCCTCCAACCTGCCGCGAGAAGGTGAGATCTTGCGCCAGCCAGATTTGGCCCAGACGTTCGAGCGGCTGATCGAAGCGGGTCTCCAGGATTTCTATACCGGCGATCTGGCCCGAACGCTGGCATCAGGTTTGGAAAAAGCAGGCAGTCCGCTGCGCCTTGCCGACCTGGAAGCCTATCAAGCCCAGCAGGTTACGCCGCCATCGGTAAGCCTGAAAACCGGCACAGTGTTCAACATGCCGCCGCCCACGCAAGGGATCTCATCTTTGATGATCCTGCAGATTTTCGAACAGCTCGGCATCACGCAGGCAGAAGATTTTACCCACGTTCACGGCCTCATCGAAGCCACCAAACGTGCTTTTATTTTGCGAAACGCCCACTTGGGCGATCCTGGCCGGATGGGCGATATCTGGCACAATTGGCTGAACGCCGACTTTGCCGCTAGTGAAGCCTCCGCCATCGATATGCAACGCGCGAGTCCCTGGCCGCATCCTGCCAAGCCAGGCGATACGATTTGGATGGGCGCCGCCGACAAAAACGGCAACGTGGTCAGCTACATTCAAAGCATCTTTTGGGAGTTCGGCTCAGGTCTCGTCCTGCCGGGCACCGGTGTGTTGTGGCAAAACCGTGGAGCAAGCTTCACACTGCATGATAGCCCGAATGAGCTCGCCCCCGGCCGTCTGCCGTTCCATACGCTTAACCCGGCGCTGGCCCAGCTCAACGATGGCCGGACGCTTGCTTATGGCACCATGGGCGGCGAAGGCCAGCCGCAAACCCAGGCGGCCATCTATTCGCGGCATGTCATGTTCGGGCAGGATATGCAGGCCGCCGTCACCGCGCCGCGCTGGCTGCTCGGGCGGACGTGGGGCGAAAACTCGACCAACCTGAAGTTGGAAAGCCGCTGGTCGCCCGACGTGATCAAAGCCCTCGGCAACGCCGGCCACGACATTGAGATGGTCGGCGACTTCAGCGACATGATGGGCCACGCCGGTATGGTCTCCATTGGCTCCGACGGTCTCATTCTTGGGGCAACCGACCCCCGCGCCGACGGATCAACCGCAACGTGTTGATGGGTTGAGCAGAGTCGCGTCTCGACACTCAGGCACCGCCAGTGTCAGCGGTTGTCGTCTTGATCCAGAACCCGGTGTCGGTCACGCCGTTGCTCACATAGATGTGCCGCCAAGCCGCGATGTCATTCGCCACACGGTCCCACAACTCGGACGCGGCCGCCTCCCGCTGCGTGGCAGGGGAGCGCGACGTGGCATGCGGCAGGTAGCGGTTGACATTGTCGATTACCAAGACCCCGCCCGGCTTCAGTTTCGCGAGCGCCGCATGGGCGCAGTGGTCACGGTGCGCGCCATCAACGAGCACGACATCTACAGACGCATCAGGCATCCCCATAATGGGCGCGACAGTGTCTTCGACCGTTTCGGCAAAGACGACGCTCTGGCTCCCCGGCCTTGCGAGTGCCTCGAGCTTGTCAGACGTCCGTTTCGCCCAGTCCTGATTGCTCTCGATTGATGTCAGATGCACGACGCGTTTTGCAAGCCAGAGCGTTGACCGCCCCGCGCCGAATTCAACAACCACATCCGTGGGTCTCAGGAGTTGATCCAATAAATCTACGGCCTGTTTGGGAAGCCACGGATCTTCCGGGTGGCGGCGCTCATGCCAGATGACGCGCAACCGATCAAAGACGTAACGTGGCGTAATGTGTGCGGTCCTGCGTGTCACGTCAGCCTCTCCGTACAGTCTCCATCCATCGGCGCAGAACTGATACGGCTTTCGAGGTGCTGAGGATAGGTGCCGGATCAACTCTCAACGACACAGCCCTGTCTGGCACACCTGTGCTGAGGACCTCATCTTCACCATCAAGCAATTTGGACTTGGCACAAACACGACCAGGCGTGATGCTCACAGGAAGGGGCTAGCCCCGTGTTGACCGCTCATATGTTCGCCCGTACGGAGGGACCGCGGCCGGTGAGCCAAAAAATGGTGCCGGCTGAGGGACTTGAACCCCCAACCCCCTGATTACAAATCAGGTGCTCTACCAGTTGAGCTAAGCCGGCTTTGACGCATTCGAGGCGACGTTATAGCGAGGTCGCGTGGTGCATGCCAGCCCGAATTCACCTTCTTTTAAGCCTGCAAGAAGCATCTCGATACAAAAATCCACGCAACACACCTGATGGTGACGTGCCTCGGGTAACATGATCTCATGCATAGTCGGGTCACAACTGCACAGCACACCAGCGAGGCAATATGATCGGATGGCGTGGACCCCTGGGGCTCGCCATCGGGGGCATGATGATTGTCTTCGGTTTGTTACCGCCCTCCGGCTTCGCGCCTGAACCTGCGCCCCCGGCGTGGTTTCAATGGGTTTTTACCGTTTTCGGGGCAATCCTGATCTGGGCCGGGATCGCTGTCATACGGTTCACATGGTTGCGTGGGTGGATCCTAAAGCATGGACGTCCGACACCGTGCACAATCGAAATCTTCCCACCCAGTGATGATGAAAGCGCAATTTATGACGCTCGCGTCGTGATGCTTGAAGCAACTTGGCGCGTCCCAGTTGTCGGCCGTAAAGCGGCGCACAATGCCGTTGGACAGGGACCAGCGGACGGGAAGGCGTGGCTCGACCCCAAAACGCGATCACCACTTGCCCTTGAAAGGGCCGGACTATGGCTTGAAACAATCCCCCAGCCAGCACGCGAAAACGGCATGCAAACCTCAGCGTCTAGCGTTCCCTGAAGGCTTGACCCATGGCGTCTGTTAGCGGCTTGAGAATATAGCTCAGAATCGAACGCGACGTGGTCTCGATGAACACCTCGGCGGGCATGCCGGGAATAAGTCTGTGCCCGCGGCCAATGCGCAGCAGTTCAGCCGGCGGAATGCGAATGCGGGCCGTGTATGTCGCCCGCCCCTGCTGGTCGACGATTTCAGCCGGTGAAAGCCGTGTCAGCGTCCCTTCAAGCCTTGGAGTGGTCCGGGCATTGAATGCTGGGAACGTAACGAAGGCGACCTGTCCGGTGTGGACGCGGTCGATCTGTCGGGCGGCAACCTTGGCTTCGACGATCAGCGTGTCCCCGTCTGGAATGATCTGTGCGATTGGCCGGCCTGGCTGAATGACGCCGCCGATGGTGTTTGCTTGTAGGTCATGAACGAAGCCAGCTTTCGGCGCCACGATGGTCGTGCGTTTCAACGTGTCGCGCAGCTTGTCGAGTTCAAGCCGTTGCTCTTCAAGCGCGCCGCTGACACGGCTCAATTCGGTCACGACCTCGTTTAGAAACTGCTTTTCGGCCTGCTGCTTGCGCAATTCCGTTTCAGCGATTGCGCTTTCCATCTTGCCAAGCTCAGCTTCCAGCCGCCCAAGGTCACCATCAAGCCGCGCAGCATCACGTTGAAGTGGGGCGACGCGCTGACGGCTCACATACCCACGGTCAAACAACGGCAGGACGGTCGAAAGTTCCTTGCGCGTGATATCGCGTTCTCGCCGCCGGGCATCGCGCTGGGACTTCAGGCTCCGGATCTCGCCTTCCAGCTGACGCAGCCGTTGATCGAGCACTGACTGTTCGCCAAGCCGTGTCTTGCGACGGGCACGAAACAGCGCCTGTTGCGCTTCAAAGACCTGTTGAACGTTGTCCTTCGACGCATCAAGGGTTTTGGGCAGACGAAACGTCTCCAGGCTATCGCGTTCCGCAATGAGCCGTGCGGATTGAACGGTCAGGTTCTCGGCGCGCGAACTGACGACCCCGAGGTCAGCTTCAGCCCGTGTCTCATCCAGACGTAACAAGGGCTGATCAGCGCGCACGAAGTCGCCGTTCTTCACCAGGATCTGACTGACGACACCTCCCGTGGGGTGTTGAACCTGCTGATAACTGCTTTCGACGGTCACCGATCCGGTGGCAACCACTGCGCCGGAAATTGATAGGACGGTACTTAAAATCACCGCCCCGGCAACGACGCCCAACACAACCCGCCGCCCTGTTTTGACCCAGGCCGAACTGGTCTGCCAGTCGACATCGTTCGAGGCTTGCGCAGGCCGCCCGCGAGGCGCACGTGCAGCTTTTTTTAGGCCTGACCCGATCATGCGCTTGGCTCCGGTGGCTTAGGAGGGGCAGGCCGGGCCTGTGGGGTGTCTTGAGGCTGGGGTGGCGCGCTTTGCGTCGCCTGCGCGGATTGCGGTTGAGGGTTGTCAGCGCCTGCGGCTTGGTCTTCGGCCCGGCGCCCGCCAGCCCGGCGGTCAGATGTTTGCGGACGGGTGCCGCTGCGCCGTTCGGTGCCGCGCCGGTCACCCATGCGTCGGTCCATGGGCGCATCAAGTTGCCCGCTTTGAATCTGCGCCATCACCTCATCGCGTGGCCCAAACGCACGTTGAACACCCTTGTCGATGAACACGATCAGGTCAGCTTTCGTGATCGCCTGCACCCGGTGGGAGACCAGCACAATCGCCTGCCCGCGTTGACGGCATCCATCAATGGCAGCACCAAGCGCGACATCGCCGTGGCGGTCGAGGTTGGCATTGGGTTCATCAAGAACAATCAGGCGAGGTTGCCGGAAAAGCGCACGCGCCAGAGCAATCCGTTGCCGCTGACCAGCGGAAAGGTGCGTTGCAAACGCACCAAGTTCGGTATCGTAGCCATTGGGGAGTGCAACGATCAATTCGTGCGCATGCGCTTGTTTCGCAGCCTCCACCACATCTTCATCGCTGGCGTTCACCTGGAACCGCGCAATGTTTTCCCGAACGGTGCCAGCGAACAATTCAACAGCCTGCGGCAGGTAGCCGATATGTCGGCCGAGGTCTTCGGGGTCCCAATGGTCCAGCCGTGAGCCATCCAGCGTGATGGAGCCCGATGCGGGCGGCCATAGCCCGACGAGCGCACGCACCAACGAGGATTTGCCCGATGCACTGGGGCCGATGACGGCGAGCATTTCGCCAGGCCGAACATCGAAATTGACGTTGGCCAGGATCAATTGCCGGTTTTGAGGGGCCGCGACCCGCAGGCTGCGCACCGCAAGATGGCCGGTCGGCGCGGGCAACTCGGTCCGGCGGCGGGTGGCCGGTTCCTTGAGAAGCAGTTCATCGATCTTGGCATAGCTCTCGCGCGCCTTCAGGAACGACCGCCACTGTCCGATCGCCTGTTCGACAGGGGCCAGCGCACGACCAAAAATGATGGTCGCAGCAACAATGACACCGGCTGAAATTTCACCCTGCAACGCCAGCGCCGCACCAATCGCCAGCATCATGGATTGCAGCAAAAGCCGTAACGACTTCGAGGCCGCGGTCATGGCTCCCAGCCGATCGGCGGCCTGCATCTGCCATGCAAGCGCATTCTGGTTCGTAATCTGCCATCGCTGCCGGAAGGCGGTGGTCATGCCCATGGCCAGGATCGCTTCAGCGTTGCGTTGTCCCGTCTCAGCCATTTCAAGGCTGCGCCCCGCCGCACGGCCGGCTTCGAGTATAGGTTTGCGTGAGCGCACTTCACTGACCCAGGCCAGCGTCAAGAGCACCAGCGCCCCGCAGGTCGCAGCGACCCCCAATGTCCAATGCATCAGGAAAATGACCAGCAGGTAGACCGGCGTCCAAGGCGCATCAAAGAAGGTGAGCGGGCCTTGTCCGGCAAGAAACTGGCGCAGCGAATCCAGTTCGCGAAGGGCTGGAACGGAATGTCCGGTTCCACCGACCGACCGCTTGAGTGCGGCCTCGAACACGCGTGTCGTGACACGCGCATCCACCTCCATGCCGACGCGGACGATCACGCGCGAACGGACGAGTTCCAAAACTCCGATGATGGCGTACGCACCGAACGTGAAAATCGATAGCGCAACCAGGGTCGGGATGGACCCGGATGTCATCACGCGGTCGTAGACCTGCAGCATGAACAGCGGCCCGGCCAGCATCAACAGATTGATGACGAAGCTGAACATCGCAGCTGCCAGAAATGCATCCCGGCTGGCGCGCAAGGCAGCGGCCATCTCACTTGCGTTGCTGCTTTTGGAAGCCACGGCCTCCGTGATGGGTTGGGGCCGTTGTTGTTCCGTGTCCGCCCGGGGCGCAGCCGGCGGCGGTGCCGATCCGGCTTCAAGGCGGGCTTCGATATCACCAATCACGCCTTTGGCCGCGCTTTGTGAACCGGGGCGTTGTGGGCTTTGCCGAATGCCTTGCACGCTTGCCCGTTGCGGAGCGGAGGTTTTGGTGCCGAGGTTATCGGCTGGTTGCCCGGCACGCTGTTGACCACGCGCCTGTGCTGCCATGCCATCAGGAGCACGCGGAGGGCTGTTCGTCGCCGCTGAGCGGCGTGGTTCAGGCCCGGAAGGGCGTCGTGTAGCGTCGGGACGCGATTGGCGGATGCGGCCAGCGGCGGAACGTTCAAGCCGGGCCTGCAAGGCGTGCTGGGGAGATGCGTAAGTCTGATCTGCGACATGAGATTGCGCAGCAGGTGACGGCACCGTTGGCGCGCCGGGCGGATGAGCGGACGTCGCGGCATCATCTGGCCCAGCATCAGGCTCCAACGGAACGGACCGGCCATCGGCGAGACGTTCAGCAATCGGCGTGATCGTGATGCCAGGACCAGGGTCGCGCAGAATTTCAGCCAGGCGCTCGGCCCCGCGGCGCATCCGTTCTGCATCCTGATCGGCGCTGCCCTGATCGGCGCCAATCTTGGCTGAACCCGGCGCTGAAACTTTCGGCTTTCTCACGCTTAAACCCTTGGTCTTCGCAGCAGTGGATATCCGCAGCAGTCCTGTGGTGCGCCGTGCGGTTTGGAAAAAAAGCATCGCGATTGCACGGACACGGCAGGGCCAGAAGGTGTGTGCAGATACGTGTTGCTCCGGGCCACTCTCTGTTTTGGGCCAATAGCGTGAGGAATGTCTTAATCAGCGTCGGAATCTGAGATCAGGCACGTCGCAAAAAACGAATAACGTTTGCGTAACGTTTACGATCGATTAACAAAGTTTGTGCGAATCTCCGTTCCGCAATCAGTTTTCGCGTTTTGCAGGAGTTTAGTATGCGTATCCAAGCCGTTTTGGCTGCACTTATCGTTGCCGTGGCAGCGATCATCACGGGCCCGAAGACCGCAGACGCGGGCGGGCTGTTTGGCGACCGGGCACCGGCTGGATGGGGCACTGAGCGCACCGTCAAGCATTACGTTTATGCCCCGCGCTACCGTCACTCGTATCGGTTCCGCAATGGCACCGATCCATATGCCTACCGCTACGAACCCCGCGGTTACTATCCCTACTACAATTCCGGTTATTGGCGTCCTGCGCACAAGGTCAAGAAACGCAACGGCCACTATAAGCAGGCACCTTACTATCAGGCCTGGGGTGACAACCGTAAGCACTACAACCACCGTCAGTGGCACAAGGAAAACCATGGTCGCCACCGTCTCGGCCACTGGTGATAAAGTCACGGAGATAGGCGAAGTGGATGGCAGTCGCCTGACGCAAGCTCCGCGCTGACCGGCACAATCCAGCACCCTTATCGGGTGCTGGATTTTTTTGTGTCGAGCCACGGCCCAGACACAGGCGACCGTGGTGTGCCGGAAAGCCCGGAAACGACCCAGCTGCGACCTGGATGGTCCACAGCTCTCCAACATTCCCGGACGTCCAGATGCACACGGTGCCCATCAAAGCTGTCTGATGGATCGCTCTCCCATGTCAGCCATGCGCCCCAGCCATGCACCCATCACCCGGCATTTTGTGCTTAACTAAAAAGAGTTTGCGATCCACTGAACACGCTGCAGTTTTAAGCACAGATTTCGGGTCTAAGCGGGTGTTTGCCGCGGAATAATACAGCGTACGATTTGAACCCGAAATCCGAGAAGCGCATTTGCTAATCATGATCCGCCTGATCGGCTCGCAAATGCTCACGAACGCAGCAGCGATCGAGAAAATTTGATTTCAAAAGGACAAAGTCTGAAACCGCTTCGTAGCCCACTTCGTTTTGAACGCTGCCGACCACAGTGGATTGATTTGTCACAATCACGCATTTGAAATGAGAAGGGACGCGCATGACCCAGGATCATTACAAACGACCGGATCACTACCGCGCCAGGTACGCTGTTTCCGAAGCTTCATCAGACATCAGTCTTCAAGAGCGCGCACTGTTCAATACAGCCATTGGGTTCTGCATGGGTGTCGCCGTATCGAGCGTCGTCATGCTGCTCGACATTGCAACACTGAAAACCCTTCTGCTGAATTCGGAACGGCCGGAGATGGCTATTACCTTACTCTACGTTTTTCTTGGTTTGGCGGGTGCCGCGTTCAACGCTGCCATCGAATGCGCCATGGCCGATGGGGATCGACTCGATCGCCGCGATCGCAATCGGTGACACCTGACACGCCATCAGCCTTGCGATACAGTGGGATATGGCCCGGGAAGTGAGCCGTGAGCGCCACGCGGACGTAGTAAGTCGGTGTAGGTATTGCGTTACAGTAGGCACCACCGGTGATATCGACCGGTGATACCGGTTGAACCGAACCGATGAGAAAGGCCAACCATCGTGACACGCGACCCATCGTCTGGGCGGGCGGACGCGTCAAAAGCCCAACGGCGCGAACCGGAGGCATCGGCACCCGATGCGCCCCAAGAAGATGCGCCTTACAAACCGGCCACGCCTGGGCAGCGCAACGACCCCCTGCCGAAGCTGATCTGGTTCCTGGGCTGTCACGCCGGGATCGGCGTCGCTGTCGGCATGATCTTCGTGACCGCTGTCTATCAGATGAATATCAGCGGCTTGCGTGACCTATTACACGCGAGCTCCGAACCTCTGTTGCCGCTGTTCATTCTCTATTTCTCAACGGCCCTGTCGTTCGGCAGCCTCAATATGGGTATCGCTGTCATGACCCTTCCGTGGGATCCCCCGCCGGATGATGGCCGCCAGGACGGGCCACCACCTAACTAAACAGCGTAAGGGCTGGCTGGCTCCCCGCACGTCCAATCCGTCAGGCCCCCGTGATCTGCATCAGTTGATCTTCATCAGTTGATCTTCATCAGCACAGTATGAAGCGCCACGGCGGCGGCATTCGACACATTGAGAGACCGAAGCCTGTCGCCCGTCGTAATGGCAGCAAGCTGCGTGCACGTTTGCGCCGTCAATTGCCTCAGACCTTTCCCTTCAGCGCCAAACACAAGCGCTGTGGGCCTATCGAAAGCCAACGTCTCAAGTTTTGTGTCAGCCTCGCCGTCAAGACCGATCACATCGATCCCGCCGTCCTTGAGCTGGTCCAGCGTGCGCGACAGGTTTTGCGACAGATGCAAAGGCACGACTTCCAGCGCGCCTGAGGCCGACTTCGCCAGAACACCCCCCAGCGGCGGTGAATTCCGCCGTGTCATGATCAGACCGCTCGCCCCGAAAACAGCTGCCGACCGCAACACCGCGCCGACATTATGGGGGTCCGTCACCTGATCAAGCACCACCAACGGGCCATGCCCACACAGCGCAATCATGTCATCCAGCGTGGGCTCGGTTGGCGGCTCCGCTTCCAGGCAGGCGCCCTGGTGAACGGTCTCGGCTCCCAGCCGGCGATCCAGGTCTCGCGGGCTCACGCGCGTCACGTCCAGGCCGCACCCCGTCACTGCGTCACCAAGCCGACGCTCTGCATTTTCGGTGAGATACAACCCGCGCAGCGTCCGTTTCGGGTTCAAAAGTGCGGCTTCGACGGCGTGCAGGCCAAACACCACGAGACTGTCGTCAGAATGCTTGGGTTTGCCGCCCCCTTTATGCGACCGGCCTGCCGCGTCTCTTGGCTTGCCGTTCGACGGCGGCCGCCCTTGAGAGCCCTTGCGGGGGTCCCTTTCACCGCGTTTGTGTGGTCGATTGGGTTTGTCGCCCTGCCCATCCGGCATCGTGTGCTGTGTCCTGTGATTTCGGCCCATCTGACAGCCGACAGCCCTACGCCGAACCGCGCAGCCGGGCAAGTTGGTCAGGTGAGGCCGGAAATCGCCGGTTCCGGCATTGACTTTTGCCGCCCACCCCAGGATATACACCGCTCGCGGTTTTGAGCGCTGGGCCTTGGGTCTTGGCTTGAGATGGGGGAATGTCCCGAGCGGCAAAGGGGGCGGACTGTAAATCCGCTGCGTAAGCTTCGTAGGTTCGAGTCCTACTTCCCCCACCATCGACCTCCAGGCCGCCTTCTTCAGGGTTGCGGGCGTAGCGTCACAGACCGACTGGACCGGGAGCGGCAACCTGATTGGCCC
The DNA here is from genome assembly GCA_039819785.1 of Pseudomonadota bacterium. GTDB lineage: Bacteria > Pseudomonadota > Alphaproteobacteria > Rhizobiales > Hyphomicrobiaceae > JBCBRD01. The sequence continues at coordinate 82,710 of JBCBRH010000014.1, forward strand.
TGGTATGACGCTGCGAAAAAGCGACGAACTGTCCGGCCAACGGACGCGGGCGTAGCATAGTGGTAATGCGATAGCCTTCCAAGCTATTGAGGCGGGTTCGATTCCCGCCGCCCGCTCCACCAAGCGACTGGCGCAGGCGTTTCAACCTAGTGACGCGGGTGCGGTTCCCGCCGCCCGCAAGGCATCGCCGGTGTCGCCAGTGATCAAGTTGTAGAATTCGAGAGCAAGGCGCGCTTGTTCGCCATTTGGTGAACCCGTGGCGAGGGGAAAGCCCTGTCCGGGATCGCCGACACCGAATAAGTAATTCCCGATTGCTTCGAGGAACGGCAGGCCGAGATCTGTATCGTCCGTCCCACGGAATGTGATGACGGTTTGGCCCTTTCACTCGTAGGATTGCGCGAAAAAGCTGACGGCTTCGGCGCGGGTGAGGCCGTTGTTGGAGCCGGGCACTATTCCGAGTTCATCGGTAGCCTTTTCGATCTTCGCTGAGCCCAATAGGGTCTTGCTGACACCAAGCTTGCTTTCAAGAAACAAGCCCGGACGATAGCCGCGGTGATAGGCGTCGAGCGCCAGGATTGCTTTAAACAATTCGGTGTTCATGTGTCATACCCTGAATGCTGCGCGGATCGCTTTGAGACGTGGGAGTTTCTCGGTTGGCGTACCTCGTGGGGTCTGCCATGCATCAAGTGCGTAAAGGCGATTCGCCCATTCCGGTCGCGGCGGCAGTTCAGCCGGTGGGCCGTTTTGGGTCCTGGCGACCTGCGTGCTGACATAGTCAAAGTCGCCACCAAGGAGTTCGGAAATCTCCCGTTCATAGCCAGTAAGCTTGCGCGCGCCATTTGCGGCTACCGTCTCATTGCACAAGGACAAGATCGAGCAGGTGCTGCGCCCCCTCAGGCACCCAGATCAGCGTCAGCGGATTGGCGTCGAACGGGCCCGGTTCGGGCGGAAACCCGCCCAGGTAGCCGACCATCCACCAGCCGAGCGAACCGACAATGCGGCCCTTACCCTCACCCAGTTCTATGATCGGTGCGCGCCCGCGCAGTTTGCCGGTCGGGCCTGCGCATGGTGTCCCGCCGCAGCTCTGGCCCGAACGGTCGCGATAGCCGATCAGCGCAATGACAGACTTGCCCTCTTTGATGCCGTCGGGCGTTTGGTTTTGATCGTAATCTCGAAATAGTCCTCGCGCGTTTCAAGCCAATAATAGTAGCCCAAACCCAAGGCGAGAAATGCGAAAGCGAATAACGAAAGGAAACCAACGACCTTCAAAAACATTATGGACCGCCTTGTTGCGTGTTCTCTGGACGCTCTACGACTTCGGCAAGCATCGTGACGCGCGTCTCACCCGTACGCCGTCGCTCAGCCCGCACCCCTCACTTCAACCCACGCCGCGTGAGCACCTTGTCGATGTAGGCAGTCGCCGTTTCGGTTTTGGCAAAGCAGTTGCGAACATTGCTGAGACGGCTGGAAATGCTGATCTCGGGAAAGCCGATTTTCGCCATGTCACGACGCATCGTTTCGGCAACCTTCGCCAGCCCGTCCCCGTCATAGCCCTCTTCATCCCGCAACCGCATGATGGCGATGCAGTCGCTGATACTCTCGTTCATCAGATGCTCCGGCCCGTTGCGGGGCGGGTGCGGCCTGTCGACGTCGCCGGTTTGGTGATGCGCGCACTCGTGTCGATCAATGAAGCTCTGGAACGCGGGCGGTGCCGCCCCAAAATTTGACCGGATGACCACCGGTTGCCCCTCACGATCACGCCGTGCCATCCCAGCCGCCAGCCCTGGCCGGCCACGGCGCGTTTCGATGAAAGCAACGGTCTCGCCTTTCGAGTTGGTGCACGACGGCGGGGCGACGATGTCAAAGGTTTGCGCCGAAGGGTCCGGCGCGGGTGCCTCGGGAACGCGGATGTCTTGCGCATGGGACGGGCTGAACCACGCAAGCCCGAACAGAAGGCAGACAAGGCCAACACGCCGGCGATCGCGCCGTCTATCGGATACGGGGATACTCAGCATGTGTTGGGGTCCTCAGGTCGGTGGCCGGATGGTTTGGCGCTTTTGTTCTCAAAACATACACCGCCCGACCGCCACAGCCTACACCGGCCAGCTCTCCCGATGCTGTCGCCCTTTTCACCTTTTCTCTTCATGTTTTTTGGACGCGGACTTGGCCCTCCTCTATGGCAGGGGCTGGCAAAGAGCCGGATCGCCGCTTTTGGTTCAAGGAACCTGACATGACCTTCAAACAGACATTCGCCATCTCAGCGTTGGTGTTGGCCGCATCACTGACGGCTGCACCCTACGGCCACGCCGATCTCAAGGGCTGCACGGCCTGGGATTTGTCGGTTCAAGAGCAAGAAGAAGGTCGCGAACTCACCGCATCGGCCTGCGCGAAACAGGATACGAATACGATTTTGGAGTTGCGCTGCTTTGGGCCAGACGTCGGCGTCCGGTATGTGCCAGCCGCAGAATTCGAATTCGGCGAAAAAGACCGCGACATCGAATATGTGGTCGACAGCAAAGCGCGCCCCGTGTTTGTGCAATATGAAGGGATCGACGGCGCGCTGGGGGCCTATGTCCCGCATGACCATACAGTTATTAAGATGCTGAAAGCAGGAACGTCGGTGACGATCCGCGACCCTTTGGGCGTCGCACCAGAACAGACATTCACGCTGAAAGGCGCAGGCAACGCCATCGCCCATCTGATTGCCAAATGCCCGAACTGAGCCGTGGGATGCGTGCTTGGATTGCGCAGACCCTCAAAGGTTGTGCCTGTGGAACCGCAAACCACTTGAAGTTCCCGGTTCGGCCCTATATGGCGTCGCTCAGACGTTGGCAGAGCCCCTGCAACATGAGCGTTTCGCACCATGTTCGCGGGGCTTCTCGCTCGTCAGACGGATCGCCAACCCCCTGGATTGACGGACCCATTGGTTTGCCAGATACCGCTGGCCGCCAAGCATTGAGATGAAGAACGGAGAGCCAAAAGATGGCCAAGGAAAAATTCGACCGCAGCAAGCCGCATTGCAACATCGGCACGATTGGTCACGTTGACCACGGCAAGACGTCATTGACGGCTGCGATCACCAAG
>JBCBRH010000015.1:0-82611 GCA_039819785.1 Pseudomonadota bacterium
CTCCAGCCTCCTGGTCTTCTGCCAGCCGTGACCGGTTGTAGTAGTGGATCTCCATGCCAAAACCGGACACCAGCTTGGCGAAGGCCCGACCAACGCGACCCATGCCCACAATCCCAAGGCGCTTGCCGGTCATCTGTGTGCCAACCATAAACGATGGGCTCCACGACACCCAATTACCGGAGCGAACGAGTTGATCGCCTTCACTGGCCCGTCGTGCAGCACCCAGCATCAGCAAAAGCGCAATCTCGGCGGTGGCATCGGACAACACGTCAGGAGTGTTGGTGACCACGATGCCTTTGGCCTTCAGCGCCTCCAGATCACAATGGTCAACCCCAACGGAATGGTTGGCGATGATTTTGACACGGTTCGACATCACCGCCACCACGTCCACGGAAAAGTGCTCCGAGTGGCACGGCAGAATGGCATCCACCTCCTGGCTCATGGCGATGATTTCATCCGGGGTGTAGAGGCGGTCATCGGGGTTCAATCGCACATCATAATCGCGCGCTGCCCGCGCCTCGGTTGCCGCTGAAAGCTTGCGCGGGATCCATAAAACCGGCTTCGTCATCGTTTCTTTTGCCTTTGAGTTTTTCTGCCCTGGCGCGAACCAACCCACGTTCACCGCCACCGTTTCTGTTCCAATCGAAACCGAGGATCTAGGCGAGTGTTCCAATGTCCTTCGATACGGACGCCCACACCTGATCCAGCTGCGTCTCACGCTTGACCCGCCACAGTGCCTCACCCTTGGCCGTTTTCATCCCATCAAGTGTGAGCGTTCGCCCGTGCGCCCGAGAACCGGTCAACACAAGATGGCAAAGGTCCGAAATCACGGATTCGGAATTCCCATAGTAGCTGTGGCCGAAGCTGTCGGTATCCACCAGACTGGCATCGACCACCTCCAATCGGGCAGGCAGTGCGTGCATCAACTGGATTGCGCCGAAATCACCGATGCGCGGATATCCGTGAACGGTCTTGGAGGACGCCAGCGCACGATCGCGGTCAGACGCGTAAAGCGTAACGCGCGAATTCATGGCTGTGATGCGCGGGGCGATTTGATCCACGAAGACGTCGGCGTCAATGTCAGGCGCGGTCAGGATGACCTCGCCGATCCTGTTTTTCTCCGCGTCCGTCAGGCTCCAGAAAAGCTCCATCAGCGCATCGCTCACAATACGATTGCCCATGCTGTGCGCAATGAGATGCACAGTTTCCGCGCCCGTTTTGCGGATCACGTCCTGCAGGAAAACCCGAAAATGTTGGGTCGCCCACCGCGCGTTGTTTTCAGCTTCAGAATACGCCGTCGGGTCAGGGTTGGTGAACCCGACAACCTCGGTTGGCCAGCTGAAGAAAATCGGCGCACCATCGAACTTCAGATCGAAGGCCAGCTGTGCTGTGCGCCTTGCTGCGTCTTCAAATGACACGCTGAACCCATGCACGAACACGAACGCCTGCTTGCGTGTACCTGTCGCCTTTTTGACAGCTTCAAAAAATGCTGCCGCATCCATCGTCTCCAGCCCCAGCAAAAGGACATGCTTCGAGGGTTGTGCGGAGCGCAACCAGGATGGGGCTTCCAATTTGCCCACCTGATGCGTCTTCGGAATGCTGACGGTGCAGCTGCCATAGGTGACGATGGCGCTGGGATCGGTCGGCCTCGCGCGGTCACAGTTGAAGCGGTCATCGGGATCGCTTTCTGCACCCGTATCTTCCCGGTCGGTCCCGTAATGCACGGTGACGACAAAGTGGTCTTCATGGTCGACACCGACGCTGACCTCGCGTGAGGCTTCGGCGGGGCTGCGGTCATAGGCGATTTTGGGCTCGGCTTCGAACGGTTCCGCCTCAACTTCCATATCGTCCATCATCCCGCCATCCGCCGATCCTGGCGGCTCCGCCCGCCGGCGAGGCGTTTGCGACGGTTGCGATTGTTGAGGCGGCGCAGGCGGCATCGTTTTGCCCGTGACGTCCGGTGGTGGTGATGGGCTCTGGCCGGGCGGTGGAACCCCCGTTTTACGGCTTCGGCCAAACCCGCTCAGGCCCCACACGAGTGTCAAAACGGCCACGATGACGCCAATGGCAATGGCAGTCCACATCAACGGCTCAGTCATCAGTTGGTCTTGGATAGTTTCAAGCACAGGTTGGTTCTCCCGGCAGGGGCTCGAACACCGTGATGCGTTCAAGCCGCTCTGCTCAACCGCTCTTCACCCAGGCACACAACGCTGATGTCCGTTCAAACATCAATGACTTTCTCACACCGGCTGCCGCACCGGGAAATCTCTAGTCGTCATTGGCACCTCGATTGATATTTCAACAACACTTATGCCCGTTGAACATTCGTCCGTCCGCTCCCTTTCCACAATCCGCATCAGCGACTCAGATAACACCAGCCATCAGCAGACCACCACCGGTGTCGCAAGACCGGTGAGACCACGCAGCAAGCGGAGTTGTTGGATATGGGACCATGCAGCGCTTTCGAGGCCGATGAGGTCGACACGTGTCTCGATGTCTTCAGCTTCGATGCAGACACGATGACGTGCCTCGCCTCCGCCATGACAACAGCAGACATCCACAATGCGCGCGAACTGACCGAAACACATATGCTTTACGCAGCCGTTGCCCTGCCGAGGGCGGCCGAACAATTCGCCGCGCTGGGGCTCGATGCCGAACAGCTGCGCCGTGATCTCGGCCGAAAGATTTCACAGAATGCGGAAGCCGCCAGTCATGAGCTGGACGGTCGATGGGCGACCAGCAGCCGGACCGGGCGGTTCAGACCCTCATCCACATTGCGGCGGTTGCTGGCATCACAACTCACGGCCCATAGAACCGACACGTCGTCCGGCATAGCGTTTGCACAACTCGTGCAGGCTTTGTGTGTTGCTGAACACGTTGGCGGCGGCGGGGAAAGCCGACGACAGGCTGACGCCAATGGTCAACACGATGAACCTTTCAGAGCTGATCGCTCAACGCCTGATCGGTCGACGCCCGTCCGCTCAACGCAAGAACGCGCACTTCCGCCCCATAACATGGCCCGCATTAGGGACGACAGCGCCATGCTCCAAACCATTCTGTCAGCGATCCGAGACCAAGGCGAGCGGCTGACCGCGCTGGAACAACGTGCATCGGTAGGGGCACCAGGGATGGGTCAGAAAAACGCCCACACGTCACCTGTGCCGATGACGTTCCACGCATACGACGCTGCGGTTCAATACAGCGCGCCGTACAATGCCCGGTCCCCACACAATTTGCAGGCCCCAGATAATCAGAGCGCCAATGGGTCAAGACATCAGGACCTGCCGTTAGGCGACAGACCCCAGGATGATCCGTGGGCAAAGCTGCGCGCGCGTCGGGAGGAAGCCACAGCCAGCTCGTCTTCGAACCACCAAAAGCAATCGATGGATGCAAGAAGCATATCTGGCAGCCACAACGGCCAACGCTCATCCCTGAGCGAGAGCGAGCGCACGCGATGGGGCACAACCCAGCGGCGTTCGGCAGAACAAAGCGCAGCAGGCGCTGGTCGCTCCCAGGTTGGTTGCGCGCAGGTAAGCGGCTCTGCTCACCGGCCCGACTCGCGTGGGGAATACGACAGCCAACGCCGTTACGACGGTGCCAGTCGCGACGATGCCAGTAGAAGTGAAGCTGGCACTGACGAATACAGAAGTGCGCACTCGCGCGATCGCCCGGACCGCGAACGTCATCGCCCAACGCAACAGCCGTTCGAGCGGGACCAGCAAACCGCAGAAAATGAAACAACACGCGAGACCCAAAACCGCGATTGGGCTGATCGGCAATGGTCCCGGTTCACGAGGCGTGAACATCGGACATCTGTCGAAGGCAAATCCAACGGTTCTGAGCAACGGTTCGCGACGACGAATGAACAGACACGAAGCGCGCAAAACGGGTGGACAGCGCGGACATCCCGCCACGACCGCGAGGCTTCCCGAAGCCATCCATCTGCCGAAGCCAATCGAGAGACGCTTGCGGACAGGGATACCGAAAACGAAAAACGCTTCTATCTGAACCTTGACGATGATGTCGTGGACGCCCCGTCAATCGGCCCGAAAACGGCTGCACGGCTCTATCCCGTTGGCATCCACACGGTTCGAGATCTGCTGCAGGTCAACGTCATCGAAGCAGCACAGGCGATTGATGCCCGACACATCACAAGCGAGGTGTTGACCGACTGGCAGGATCAGGCCCGGCTGGTGTGCACTATTCCGTGGTTGCGCGGCACCCATGCCCAATTACTGGTTGGGTCAGGCCACAGAACGGTCCAAGCGATACAGGCGTCCACCAGCGGTGATATTCAGTCCGCCATCGCGACGTTTGCAGTCACGAAGGCCGGGGAGCGCATTTTGCGAAACGGCCCACCGCCCGCCGATGACAAAATCGCCGGCTGGATCGAAAACGCGGAACATGCCGAGCCGAACAGAAGTCTATGAGCAGCGTGTTATCTTACAAAGACGTGTCACCGGGAAAGGTCCCCAGGTGCCCGCCGACGAATGGCCAGCAAGGTTGATGCCCGGGGTGTCCGGCACACCTGACGACCCACACTCGCTTTTGATCTGACAGGACGCGCGCTGGCATGCTTATTGGAACGCCGAGAGCATGTTCAGGAAAAGTGTACGCGGTTTTCCGCCCGGAACATGCTCCAAATCAAGGGTTTAGAGCCTGCTTTGAGAGTCTGCGAAAAGCAAACAGGCTCTAAGCTCATCCGGTGCAGCGAGGCGGAATGCAAATCAAATTAGGGCAAATGGGCGGGTTATTAGCCCTGCTGGCGATTGTGCATGTCAGTTTCAATCCAACATCAGCCGTCGCTCAAGATGAAATCGCTGGGACGTCCGACGTATCACAAGTCCCTACGGTTGAGTGCGGTGGCGTGCAGTTACCGTGCGACAGCGAGGGCGGCACATACCATCTGGCCGTTCCACAGACGCCACCCCGGCAAGCTGGCTATCCCGTGCTGATACACCTGCACGGTTGGGCCAGCTCGGGCAGCGCCGTCATGAAAAACCGCGGCCTTGTTGAAACGGCAAATCGCCGAGGGTACGTGGTGATCGCCCCGACCGGCCTCAAAACCCCGTGGGGCAAACGGGACTGGTCCGTGCGTGATGGGGCCGACCGGCCACGCCGGGATGAGATTGGGTTCCTGCAAGGTGTCCTCAAATCCGTCGCAGCCAAGCTGCCGGTCAATACGAACCAAGTGCTGTTGTCTGGGTTTTCCCGAGGCGGTTCAATGGTTTGGGATATCGCCTGCGCAGCGCCTGAGACATTTGCCGCCTATGCCCCGCTGGCTGGTGGTTTCTGGGCTCCATTGCCGCGCCGTTGCTCAGGCCCGGCCCGGCTTTTTCATACACACGGTTGGGCCGATGTCACGGTACCGATGGAGGGCCGTCGACTGGGGCGCAGCCGGATGGTGCAGGGCGACATCTTTGCCGGACTGAGAATATGGCGGCAGACAAACGGGTGTCTGCGCCGGGTCGCCGACGAGCGCATAACGGATGGCGAGCGCTGGACGCGGAACTGGACGTCATGCAACGGCGGTAAGGACCTGCGACTGATGTTGCATCCAGGCGGGCACGGGATGCCGAAAGGGTGGGTAGAGACAGCGCTCGATTGGTTCGAAGCCGAAGTTCCACCGACCAAAAAGGCCCTTGCAACCGGAAGCCCGTAACAATCTCGGTGCCAATGACCGCTGCTCAAGTCGTTCCAGGATCACCACGGACCAAACACACGCCTCACATAGGTCTCAAGCCTGCGTAACGCTGGGTAAACCCTCAAAGGTGATCCACCTGGAACAGCGCGGACCATTGTGCCATCGCTAGTCTATCGGCTCCTTGAAGCCAACATGCGATGAAAAACCCTATGAAAAGCCTTACGATGTTAGGCATGAGCCGTGACCAGAAACCTCAACGTGTCGTGGGTCTGACGCTGATTGCAGGTGCCATTTTAACCATCATCGGCATCAGGTTTTGGGTCTTCCCAGACCAGGCCACCAGCACCTTTGGCTTAGATCCGGACAACCCCGGCTTGGGCTTCGAACGCATGATTTCCCTGCGCGATATCTGGTTGGGCTTGCTTGCAGTCGGTTTTGCGCTCCTTCGTGAATGGCGCGCGTTGATGCTTTGGTTTGGACTAGGCGCCTTGGTGTGCTGGGCGGATGCAACCTTGGTCATCAATGCCGATGGACCGACGGCTGCCGTCGCATTTCATGCAGTCTCCGGAATATTCTGTCTCGCTCTTGCCGTAAGTTGTTGGCAACTCTACAAAAGAGAGAGCCAAACGACGCCAAACCGCTCCGGCTTAACCTCTGATTAGGCATTCGCTGGCCTCGAACGCTGAACTCGGGCAAGAACGCCAAGCGGTGATCCGTGAAAAGGTCCGGTTGGGTCGCGGTGTTCAGGTGGTCATGCTCCGATGAGCCACGGCCGGAATGCCGGAACGAATGCAGTCTGAAAGAGCGTATCGATGATCGACAATCTTTTTCTTCTCGCCGTTGCCTCTTTTGGGTGGGGCCTCAGCCTCACCACCTATCGGCTGTTTGCCAAACGCAACCACTGGCCCATGGGCGCCCTCCATGCCGATCTACCGCTGATCCCGATCATGATCGGCCTCTTCGCACTTATGGCAGGGCTGCTGTTTGCTGCCTCTCGCGGCGTCGAGTTCGGTGGCTGGGTCATCATCGGTTGCGGCCTGTTACTGGCGTTGTTTTGGACAGGCTTCCTGCGCGTCGGGTCTCAGATCTCTATTTTTCTCGCCCCCGTCGCCGCCGTTTTGTTGCTGGTCGGCTGGTTGCCATTCTTCTTCGGTCTGAATGACACAAGTTGGGCCTACAAAAAGCCAGGTGACCTCTTCAGGTCGGATCGCGCAACGACGATTGACCAGAATTTCCGCTGATAGCGGCGGATAATCAGCAATTGCACCCATTGGACATCTGGACGCCACGGGTTTCACACGGCTTCTTGTAACGCTATATTCGTCACGTAAGACGAGCGCGAGAGGACGAGCACGCCCATGGCCGTACGCCGACTGCATCCTGAACAGCCCGCCAGCTTCGAGTTCACGCCGGAAAACCTGGCTTGGGCGCAGGCAACAATAGCCAAATACCCAGATGGCAAAGAGGCGTCTGCCGTCATTCCACTGTTGTGGCGCGCTCAAGAGCAGCATGACGGATGGTTGCCGGAACCAGCCATCCGCTATGTTGCCGATATGTTGGATATGGCCTTCATCCGCGTCTATGAAGTGGCAACCTTCTACACCATGTATCAGCTTGGACCCGTTGGGAAAAAAGCTCACGTCCAGGTTTGCGGGACGACGCCTTGCATGCTGCGGGGATCGGAGAGTCTGATTGAGGTCTGCAAGAACCGGATCGCCAGAAGCCCGCACCAGCTGTCCGACGATGGCGATTTCTCGTGGGAAGAGGTTGAATGCCTGGGGTCATGCGCCAATGCGCCAATGGTGCAGATATTCAAAGACACCTACGAAGATTTGACGCCTGAATTGTTTGAAAAAGTGCTCGATGGCTTCAAGAACGGCGATCCGCCCAGACCGGGGTCGCAAATCGGACGTCAGTGTTCGGCCCCTGAAGGCGAACTGACATCACTGCTGGAAGACCCGGTGAAAGGGTGATGAATGCCCACACGCCAGGACGATGATCACCCACCCGACCAAGGCCGCGATAAGGTGCCGTCGTTCAAGCTGTGACCGACCACGCTGAAACAACCAGCCCCCAGAATTGCCGATCGCCGATCCCAGAATTACCGACCTGAAACCAGCCGACCCAACAAAAAAGACATTTTTGCCTACGGAGCCGACAGCCAATGCTCGCTGACAAAGATCGCATCTTCACTAACATTTACGGCCTCCACGACAGCTCGTTGGCAGGCGCACGGGCGCGTGGGCAATGGGACGGCACCAAGGCTCTGATCGAAAAAGGTCAGGACTGGATCATCGATCAAGTCAAAGCATCTGGCCTGCGTGGACGCGGCGGCGCTGGTTTCCCGACAGGCCTGAAATGGTCGTTCATGCCCAAGGATGACCCCAGACCATCCTACCTCGTCGTCAACGCCGACGAATCCGAACCTGGGTCCTGTAAAGACCGCGAAATCCTCCGCAACGACCCGCAATTGCTGATTGAAGGCATGTTGCTTGCCTGTGTCGCGATGCGCTCCCACGAGAGCTACATCTACTTTCGCGGCGAATACATCCGCGAGCGCGAGCGTTTCCAGGCTGCCGTTGATGAAGCCTATGAGGCCAAGCTCATCGGCAAGAACAACATCCACGGCTGGGATATGGACATCATCGTCCACCACGGCGCGGGGGCCTACATCTGCGGTGAGGAAACCGCGCTGATCGAAAGCCTGGAGGGCAAGAAGGGCCAGCCTCGCCTGAAACCACCGTTTCCAGCCGGCTGCGGGCTGTATGGCGCACCAACGACCGTGAACAACGTGGAATCGATTGCGGTTGTGCCCGATATCCTGCGGCGCGGCGGATCTTGGTTTGCGGGGCTCGGCAAGCCCAACAACACAGGCACGAAACTGTTTCAGATATCAGGACACGTTGAAAAGCCATGCGTCGTCGAAGAGGAAATGGGCATTCCTCTCAAAGAACTGCTTGAAAAGCACGCTGGCGGCGTCCGTGGCGGATGGGACAACATGAAGTGTGTCATCCCGGGCGGCTCATCGGTCCCACTCATCCCCGCCGAGGACTGCGATGATCTGACGATGGATTTCGACGCCCTGATGAAACACAAGTCTGGCCTGGGCACAGCCGCCGTGATCGTCATGGACCGCTCGACCGACGTCATCAAGGCTATCCGCCGCATCGCGTATTTCTACAAGCACGAAAGTTGCGGCCAGTGCACGCCATGCCGCGAAGGCACCGGGTGGATGTGGCGCGTCCTTCAGCGCATGGAAACGGGCGATGCCGATAAGTCAGAAATCGACATGCTGTGGGATGTCACAAAGCAGGTCGAAGGACACACGATTTGCGCGCTGGGTGATGCGGCAGCCTGGCCCATCCAGGGCCTGATCCGCCACTACCGGCACGAAATTGAAGCCCGCATCGACGCGCGCGAAAACGCCATCGCAGCGCACATCGCGCCTGCCGAAGCTGCTGAATAAGCAGCCCAGTCTGGCGAACGAAAGCGGCGGTGTGACCTACAAGGCGGCTGCTAAGCTGTGTGCAGGGGTAGACCTCGCGCTCGAACCCCGCGGCCCGTCGAACAAGAAAGACTGGCATGACGGTACGAGCGTGCCGCTAGGCTGCTCAAAACTCAGCCACCCACAATGTCTAGGCCCTTGAGCCGTTTACAACGACTCAAGTCGCAGTCTCAACAACACCCAGCGACGAGCTGAGATGCGTTAACAGGCCAAATGTCGAACTATCATATTGCCCACGCGCGGGGTAGGTCATGGGCAACCAGGATCGTGATCAGCCTCGCCCCAGACATTCCTCAAAACAATGGGTTAGGACGAACCGCGGTAGAGGCCACTGGTGGACGTGTCGCGGCGGTGACAGGATGCTGGCTTGATTGCACCGGTTTGGTTGGTGAAAGTACGGCCCATGTGCGGTTAAACCTGCGCTAGGACTTTGATGCACGGGAGCGCAAATGCCCAAAAAACTGATCATCGACGACACTGAAATCGAAGTCGAAGACGGCATCACGCTGTTACAGGCCTGCGAAGAGGCTGGTGCGGAAATCCCGCGCTTTTGCTATCACGAGCGGCTGTCGATCGCTGGCAACTGCCGCATGTGTCTTGTCGAGGTCGAAGGCGCACCAAAACCCGTCGCCTCCTGTGCGCAAACGGTCAATGAGCTTCGTCCCAACCGCGATGGTTCTCCAAACGTCATCCACACCAAATCACAGATGGTCAAAAAGGCCCGTGAAGGCGTGATGGAATTCCTGTTGATCAATCACCCGCTCGATTGCCCGATCTGCGATCAGGGCGGCGAATGCGATTTGCAGGATCAGGCGATGGCCTTCGGCATTGGCGGGTCACGCTATGCTGAAAACAAGCGTGCGGTCGAAAACAAGCATGTGGGCCCGCTTGTAAAAACAATCATGACACGGTGCATCCACTGCACGCGCTGTGTACGTTACATGACCGAGGTCGCAGGCGTCGAGGAGCTTGGTCTTGCCGGTCGCGGTGAAGATGCTGAAATCACGACCTATTTGGAAAAAGGCCTGCTGTCGGAAATGAGCGCCAACGCCGTTGACCTGTGTCCGGTCGGTGCGCTCACACACCGCCCATGGGCCCACCAGGCCCGGCCTTGGGAACTCACCAATACCGAATCGATCGATGTGATGGACGCGCTGGGTGCCAACATCCGGGTCGACAGCCGTGGCCGCGAAGTGATGCGCATCCTCCCGCGCAACAATGATGCCGTGAACGAGGAGTGGATCACGGATAAAACCCGCCACGTCTCGGATGGGCTCAAGACACAGCGGCTCGACACCCCTTACGTGCGCAAGGATGGCCGTCTAAGCCCAACAACCTGGGATGACGCCCTAAGCGTGGTGGCTGAAAAACTGACCGCCACACGGCCTGATCGCATCGGCTTCATCGCCGGCGATCTCGCTGGCGCCGAAGAGATGTTCGCACTCAAGAGCCTGGCCGACCGGCTGGGCGTCACGAGCTTGGATTGCCGGGCGCCAGGTGAGAAGTTACACCCCGCCGACGGCCGGTCGACATACCTGTTCAATGCCACCATCGAAGGCATTGATGACGCTGATGCGATCCTCCTCGTAGGGACAAACCCGCGGCTTGAGTGCGCCGTCTTCAACTCCCGGATCCGCCGCCGTTGGATGAAAGGCGGCCTGAACGTCGCACTGATCGGTGAAAATGCAGACCTGACCTACGACTATGACTTCATCGGCGCGGGCCCATCTTCATTGAAAGACCTCGCAGAAGGCAGCCATGCGTTTGCCGACGTCCTCAAGTCAGCAAAAAATCCGATGGTCATCGTCGGATCAGGCGCGGTCACACGCCCCGACGGCACTGCGGTCCTGGCCCTTGCGGCCGCCATCGCCAAGGCCACCGGCAAACCCGGCGCCTTCAACATTCTCCATACAGCCGCTGGTCGCGTCGCCGGTCTGGACTTAGGGCTCGTCCCTGGCGAGGACGGGCGCGACACCGCTGCCATGCTGGAAGATGCGGGCCGCGGCGCCCTGGAAGTGCTTTTCCTGATGGGTGCCGACGAGATGGCCCTCGACAGGCTGGGCGACACCTTTGTGATTTATCAGGGCAGCCATGGTGATGCAGGCGCGCATCGCGCCGACGTGATATTGCCGGGTGCGGCCTACACCGAGAAGCAGGTGACATACGTCAATCTTGAAGGCCGCGCACAGATGACCAACCGCGCCATTTTCCCACCGGGCGATGCCAAGGAAGATTGGGCCATCCTACGCGCGCTTTCCCCGCTCGTTGGCCAAACGCTGCCATTCGACAATCTCACAGCCTTGCGGTCCGAGATGTACAAGGTTGCGCCAAGCCTTCAGGAACTCGATGCGGTGTCCGCAGCGACGGATGATGGCCTCAGCGCACTTGCGACCAAGACCGGCACGCTTGATAACGCACCCTTCGCTTCACCCATCAGGGACTTCTTCACCACCAATCCGATAGCGCGATCATCCAGCATCATGGCTGAGCTTAGCGCACTCAAAGCCGCAAGCCTCCGCAGCGATGCCCTGACGGCTGCCGAATAACCAGCCTAAGCGCACACCTTACTGCAACGGACGCCAAAGCAACGCTCTGACGACCCGATAACCTGACGACCCGACAAACGGAACCGTTTATGGAAACTCTCATAGAATACACGCTCTGGGTTCTGTTTTACGTCGCTGCAAGCGCGGTGGTGCTGGTCGGCTTGTTGCTTGTGGTGGCCTATCTGCTGTTGATGGACCGGAAGGTTTGGGCCGCCGTCCAAATGCGCAAGGGCCCCAATGTCGTCGGGCCGTTCGGCCTCCTACAGTCCTTTGCCGACCTTTTGAAATTCGTCCTCAAAGAGCCGATGATCCCCGGCGGGGCTGACAAGACCGTGTTTTTGTTGGCGCCCCTCGCAACAGCCACCTTCGCGCTGGCTGCCTGGGCCGTCATCCCGGTCAGCGAGGACAGCTGGGGACGCTGGGTCATCTCGGACCTCAACGTGGGTATCTTGTACATCCTGGCCATCTCATCGCTCGGCGTTTACGGCGTCATCATGGGCGGTTGGGCATCGAACTCGAAGTACCCCTTCATGGGCGCACTCCGGTCGGCAGCGCAGATGGTGTCGTATGAGGTGTCGATCGGACTGGTGATCATTTGCGTGTTGCTGTGCGTTGGTTCTCTCAACATGACAGACATCGTCAACGCGCAACGCAATGGCCTGGGAACTCAAATGGGCGTCCCGGCGTCATCCTTCCTGGATTGGTACTGGATCGCGCTTTTCCCGATGTTTGTTGTGTTCTTCATCTCGGCATTGGCCGAGACCAACCGTCCTCCGTTTGACCTTCCGGAAGCGGAATCCGAACTGGTCGCCGGGTATATGGTCGAGTACGCATCCACGCCATATCTGCTCTATATGCTGGGCGAATACGTTGCCATCACCACCATGTGCGCGCTGACCGCAATTCTGTTCATGGGTGGATGGCTACCACCGATCGACGTTGCGCCATTGAACTGGGTGCCGGGCATCGTCTGGTTCATGCTTAAAGTCATCGCCGTGTTCTTTATGTTCGCCATGGTCAAGGCGATGGTGCCCAGGTATCGGTATGATCAGTTGATGCGTCTGGGCTGGAAAGTGTTCCTCCCGCTGTCGCTGATCTCTGTGGTAGTGGTTGCAGCCGTCCTGAAGCTGGGAGGCTACGCTTAAGCAACGCAGGCGCGGACACCACAGACGCGTATGATGTTCGAACAAGCATGTGGTCTAAGATGACGAGAATGCAGGAGAGTTTATGGGCGGTGCGATGATCGGAACAACGGCTGGCGCGCTGGTCGGAATGTTCACTTTTTTCCTGCTGCAGGCCATGGCAGAGCGCATGAAAGCCAAAGCGACAGAGGATGGCAGGCCCATCCCCGAAGCCTACGGCTACATCAAGATCGCGGCCTGGGGGGATCTGGTGGTCTTCACTATCATCGGGTACATCCTGGGACCAATGCTCCTAGGCGCATAATGACGAAAAGCCAGGAAGGACAACGCAGGCAAACCCAAATGAGTGCAACCCAAGCCGTCAAATCACTGTTCCTGACTGAGTTCGTATCGGCCTTTTTCCTGGCCATGCGGTACTTTTTCAGGCCGAAGCACACCCTCAACTACCCCTTCGAAAAGGGGCCGTTGTCACCACGCTTCCGTGGAGAACACGCACTCCGGCGCTATCCCAATGGCGAAGAACGCTGTATCGCATGCAAGCTGTGTGAAGCCGTATGTCCTGCCCAGGCGATCACCATCGAAGCCGGCCCGCGCCGCAACGATGGAACCCGGCGCACGACCCGCTACGATATCGACATGACAAAGTGCATCTATTGCGGGTTGTGCCAGGAAGCCTGTCCAGTTGATGCCATCGTTGAAGGCCCCAACTTTGAGTTCGCAACGGAAACCCGCGAAGAATTGTTCTATGACAAGGACCGGCTACTCGCGAATGGGGACCGCTGGGAACGTGAAATCGCCAAAAACATTGAACTCGACGCCAAATATCGCTGATGACCCGATGGGTTTTGCACCATCGGATGCGGCCCTATCCGCGAAAAATTCATCGACTGGATGGAGGGAGCTGTTGAGCACCCTCACCACTGATGAACTGAAGAAGTATGGCGAAATCGCTTCGGACCAGATTAAAAGTGAACAACGCTGGACGCTGGCCTACTTAGCCCTTCTGGGCATTTCCTTGGGCGTGCTGACCTGGGTAGGACTAGGGATCATAGCTGGCGGCTTAGACAGTCGCGGCATCTACGGTTTGGGACTAGCAGCACTTCTCGCCTACTGGCCCTATCGCAGCATGAAGATTAAGACGCTCTGGCGCGGTCACTGTAACGCTGTTCGCGCAGAACTGAAGAAACGCGAATCGGTTGAAATGCCGGCAACACCCTCGAATGGCGACACCAACGGCGGTGCCGCATCGCACGGAGACGAACACGGAAAATGAGCATCACAGCTGCGTTCTTCTATGTGTTCTCCACGCTGTGCATCGCCTCAGCCATCATGGTGATCACCGCACGTAACCCGGTTCACGCCGTTCTGTTTTTGATCCTCGCATTCTTCAACGCCGCAGGCCTGTTCATTCTGCTGGGCGCTGAATTCCTGGCGATGCTTCTGGTCATCGTCTACGTCGGCGCGGTCGCCGTGCTGTTCTTGTTCGTTGTCATGATGTTGGACGTAGATTTCGCGGAATTGCGCGCCGGATATATCAAAAACGCTCCAGTTGGATTGCTGGTCGGTGGAATTGTACTAGCCGAGTTGGCCATCGTTTTTCTTGGGTCCCAGATCACGGTCGGCACCGCCACGTCGGCATTAAGCAGCATGCCGACCCAGGGCTCGGGCATTTCCAACACGGAAGCCATCGGTCGTGTCCTGTATACGGATTACATCTACTTCTTCCAGACAGCGGGCTTGATCCTGCTGGTCGCCATGGTCGGCGCGATCGTTCTCACGCTGCGCCAGCGTGAAGGCGTCAAGCGTCAGTCGATTGCCGCTCAGAATGCGCGCACGCCAGCCGCCGCAATGGAGGTCGTCAAAGTCGCTCCAGGTGGCGCGATCATCCCGTCCGCTTCAAGCGATGAGAGCAAGTGATGACCGACAGTCAGCGTGTGGCGAAAGGATAACCCCATATGGAAATCGGCATTGGCCACTACCTGACAGTTGCAGCCATCCTCTTCACCATTGGCATGTTCGGGATTTTCCTGAACCGGAAAAACGTGATCGTCATCTTGATGTCGATCGAGATCATGCTGTTGGCCGTCAACATCAACCTCGTCGCGTTCTCCGCCGAATTGGGAGACTTGACCGGTCAGATTTTCGCGCTGTTTAACCTCACCGTCGCCGCCGCCGAGGCCGCCATCGGGCTGGCTATTGTCGTCGTCTACTACCGCAACCGCGGCTCCATTGCCGTCGAAGACATCAACATGATGAAGGGGTGAAGCAAAGGCTTGGCGAGTGGACAGCAGGGAATGACAGGGTTTCCGGGCAAATCGTTCGCTCGTATGGCCACCCGGTGATTTGGCAATACTCCATGCTTCTCATCGTCCTACCTTACAGGCTCTCAGCTGGCCTTCCCATGGCCGCGCTGGTTGGGCTGATCTCTTAAATCCGGCGGGCCGGTTTTTGTAATCGCCGCCAAGACCAACGAAGAATACGGGCGCGCGCCGACCGGCGTGTTCGTCCATTTCCCTGCTATTGCCAAAGGCTCTTTGAAGGAATTCGAAACGCACATCATGCTTGGCAATAGGATCGAATTGCTGAGCGACGAAGAAAGCCAAACCGTGCTTAGTCTCTCACCAGACCTTTGCAACTTTATCCGTGGGCTCACCCGCGCGCCCTAGAGCAAGACCAGAAGCTGATGCTGAAAACGACCGCTCACTACTTTCCAAACACTACTCGCTATTCCCTAGCGAAGCGCAGGAGCGCTGAGCAATGATTTATCAGACAATAGTCTTCTTACCGCTGCTCGGCGCGCTGATCGCCGGCCTCTTCGGCCGCATCATCGGCGCACGCCCGGCGGAAATCATCACGACAGGTCTGATGATCATCACAGCGGTCCTGTCTTGGATTGCTTTCTTTAACGTCGGCTTTGGCCATGAAACCGCCCGCGTCCCCATCATGCGGTGGATCACATCCGGCGACTTCGATGTCTCCTGGTCGTTGCGGATCGATACGCTGACAGCCGTCATGCTGGTGGTTGTGAACACGGTCTCATCGCTCGTGCACCTCTACTCCATCGGCTACATGCACGAGGACCCCCACCGCCCGCGCTTCTTCGCCTACCTCTCGCTTTTCACGTTCGCCATGCTCATGCTGGTGACGTCCGACAATTTGCTGCAGATGTTCTTTGGCTGGGAAGGCGTGGGTCTTGCCTCCTACCTGCTCATCGGCTTCTGGTACAAAAAGCCCGAGGCCAATGCAGCCGCCATGAAGGCCTTCATCGTCAACCGCGTCGGCGACTTTGGCTATGCGCTGGGCATATTCGGCTGCTTCGTTGCCTTCAATTCCGTTTCACTCGACGTCATTTTTGAAACAGCCCCAACCGTCGCCGGCCAGACCTTCAACTTCCTCGGCTACGACGTCGACATCATGAATACCCTGTGCCTGTTGTTGTTCATGGGCGCGATGGGGAAATCGGCGCAGTTCCTGCTGCACACCTGGTTGCCCGATGCAATGGAGGGCCCGACACCGGTCTCAGCTCTCATCCACGCGGCCACAATGGTCACCGCCGGTGTGTTCCTGGTCGCCCGCATGTCGCCGCTCTATGAACTCGCGCCCTTCGCGCTTCAGGTCGTGACAGTTGTCGGAACGGTCACAGCCCTTTTTGCGGCCACCGTCGGCCTCGTGCAAAACGACATAAAGCGCGTGATCGCCTATTCCACGTGCTCGCAGCTTGGCTACATGTTCGCCGCCTGCGGGATCGGTGCCTACGGTATCGCCATTTTCCATCTCTTCACGCACGCCTTCTTTAAGGCTCTCCTGTTCCTCGGTGCAGGCTCTGTCATTCACGCCATGCACCATGAGCAGGACATGCGGAACATGGGCGGTCTGGCCCCCAAAATTCGCACGACCTGGATTATGATGTTGATCGGCACGATGGCCCTCACAGGCGTCGGCATTCCCCACGTCATCGGCTTTGCTGGCTTCTACTCAAAGGACGCCATCATCGAGGCAGCTTTCGCGGCCCACACGCCCAGCAACTATGTCTTCTGGGTCCTCACCTTCGTTGCGTTCCTGACGGCCTTTTATTCGTGGCGTCTGTTTTTCATGACATTCCACGGCAAGACGCGCGCCCAACCCAAAACCTTTAAGAATGCGCACGAAAGCCCTTACGTCATGCTGGTGCCGTTGTTCGTGCTGGCACTCGGCGCGATCGCGTCCGGCATCGCTTTCAAGGAATACTTTATCGGGCATCATCACAAGGAGTTCTGGGGCAAGGCGCTGTTTGAAGGCCCTGGCAACCACATCCTTCACGACATGCACAACGTGCCTGAATGGGTATTCTTTGCTCCGTTCATCGCCATGGCATCAGGCTTCGTTCTGTCCTGGATCTATTACATCCAGGCCCCCTGGTTGCCCGAAGCCACCGCCAAGGCCTTCCGTCCCATCTACCTGTTCCTCTTGAACAAGTGGTACTTCGACGAACTCTACAACGTCATCTTCGTCAAACCGGCCATGGCCATAGGGCGTCTGCTCTGGAAGGGCGGTGACGGCGCAATCATCGACGGGGCGATAGACGGCACCGCCAGCGGGGTGGGCTGGACAACGGGCAAAGTCGTGAAGCTTCAGACCGGCTACGTCTTTCACTACGCCTTCGTCATGCTGATCGGTGTTGCAGCCTTGCTGACCTGGTACACATTGTTCGCCGGAGGTGTGAGACCATGATCGGTATCAATGGCCCCCTTCTGTCGATCGTAACGTTCCTGCCTCTGGTCGCCGTACTGTTCATCGCGTTCCTGCCCAATAAAGAGTGGGGCGAACGCAACGCACGCTGGACGGCGTTGTGGACCACATCCATCACCTTCCTGGTTTCGCTCGGCATCTGGCTCGACTTTGACCCGACAACGGCGGAGTTCCAGTTCGTCGAGGAATACAACTGGCTGGGCGACATCAAATACAAAATGGGTGTCGACGGCATCTCGATGCTGTTCGTCATCCTGACGACGTTCCTCATGCCGCTGTGCATCTTGGCCAGCTGGGACAGCATCAAGACACGCGTCAAAGAGTACATGATCGCGTTTCTCATTCTTGAAACGCTGATGATCGGTGTGTTTTGCGCGCTTGATCTCGTGCTGTTCTATCTGTTCTTCGAAGCAGGCCTGATCCCGATGTTCCTGATCATCGGCATCTGGGGCGGCAAACGCCGTGTCTATGCCAGCTTCAAGTTCTTCCTCTACACGCTGCTAGGCTCGGTTTTGATGCTGCTGGCCATGCTCGCCATGTACTGGCACGCTGGCACCACCGACATTCCAACATTGATGCAAACGAAGTTCCCAGCCGACATGCAGTGGTGGTTGTGGCTTGCATTCTTTGCTTCATTTGCCGTGAAGATGCCCATGTGGCCAGTTCACACCTGGCTGCCAGATGCTCACGTTGAGGCGCCCACGGCAGGCTCCGTCATCCTGGCCGGTATCCTTTTGAAAATGGGCGGCTACGGGTTCTTGCGCTTCTCAATCCCGATGTTCCCGCTGGCCAGCGAGCAACTCGCGGGGCTCGTCTTCACGTTGTCGGTGGTCGCGATCATCTACACCTCACTGGTCGCGCTTGCCCAGGAGGACATCAAAAAGCTGATCGCATACTCGTCCGTCGCCCACATGGGTTTCGTGACGATGGGGATATTCACCTTCACCCCGCAGGGGATCGACGGCGCGATCTTCCAGATGATTTCGCACGGCATCGTTTCAGCCGCGCTGTTCTTATGCGTGGGCGTCATATACGACCGCATGCACACCAGAGAAATCGCAGCCTACGGCGGATTGGTCGAACGCATGCCCATGTATGCCTTCTGCTTCATGGTCTTCACCATGGCCAACGTCGGGCTGCCCGGCACATCGGGCTTCGTGGGCGAGTTCCTGACCTTGTTGGGTGCCTTCAAGGTCAACACGTGGGTCGCCTTCTTCGCAACGACCGGTGTGATCCTGTCAGCTGCATACGCGCTTTACCTCTACCGCCGCGTCATCTTCGGTGCGCTTGAAAAGCCAAGCCTGATGAAGCTGCCGGACCTGTCAGTCCGTGAAATCACCATACTGGCTCCACTCGTCATCCTGACCATCTTCTTCGGCTTCTATCCAGCCCCGCTGCTTGACGTGATGGCGGTGTCGGTGAAGGAGCTTGTCGCCAATTATGAGACCGCGATCCAGGACGCAACGGCGCTGGCCAACCCTTAAATCCAGGACCTCTCGACCAACCCACGCAAAGACCGTCACGCCTTAGATCACGCAACCCAAGCCAAAAGCGAAAAAAGCCAATCCAATGGATTATCTGCTGACCCTGAGCCCCATCTTCCCCGAACTGCTCCTCGCGGTTGGTAGTTTCGTGCTGCTCATGTTGGGCGCATTCGGTGGCGACAACGATGAGACCGGCGAGAGCGTCGGGTGGTTGGCCATCGTTTTGCTGGTCGCAGCCGGTGCCCTGATCGTTCTGCAGCCGGCCAGCACGACATTCCTCTTCAACGAAACCTTCATCAACGATCGCTTCGCCCGCTTCATGAAGCTCCTCGTCCTCGGTGGGTCCGCAACAGCCTTGTTGTTGTCGTTCGACTACCTGCGCGAACGCGGCATCATGAAGTTTGAATTCCCTGTCCTCGTCATCCTGGCAACCGTCGGGATGATGATGATGATCTCGGCCAACGATCTCATCGCGCTCTATCTCGGCATCGAGCTGCAATCATTGGCGCTCTATGTGATGGCAGCCATCAAGCGCGACAACGTTCGCTCCTCTGAGGCCGGTCTCAAATATTTTGTCCTTGGCGCGCTCTCGTCTGGGATGTTGCTTTATGGCGCTTCGTTGATCTACGGCTTCACCGGTTCGACAAGCTTTTCAGCCATCGCCTCAGTGGCGCAATCAGAAACCGCCGCTGGCAATGTGGGCCTGATCATCGGTCTCGTATTCCTTCTGGTCGGCCTTGCCTTCAAGGTCTCGGCTGTCCCGTTCCACATGTGGGTGCCGGACGTTTACGAGGGTGCCCCAACGCCGGTGACGGCGTTCTTTGCGGCAGCCCCAAAGCTTGCCGCCATGGCGCTACTGATCCGCGCATTGGGGGGTGCATTCCCAGGCTATGAGGCCCAGTGGCAGCAAATCATTATCTTCATGTCGATCGCATCCATGTTGCTGGGGGCGTTCGCAGCGATCGGTCAAAACAACATTAAGCGCCTGATGGCCTATTCATCGATCGGCCACGTCGGGTTCGCGCTCGTTGGGCTGGCGGCAGGGTCCCAGGAGGGCGCGCAGGGCGTCCTTATCTATATGGCGATCTACCTTGTGATGACGCTTGGCACGTTCGCCTGCATCCTTGCGATGCGGCGCGGCGACCAGATGGTTGAGGACATCGACGAACTGGCCGGGCTGTCTCAAACAAATCTGCCGATGGCATTTGTGCTGGCCGCCTTGATGTTCTCACTGGCCGGCATTCCACCGCTCGCAGGCTTCTGGGGCAAATTCTATGTCTTTGCAGCGGCCATGAAGGAAGGACTTTATGTCCTCGCCGTCATCGGGGTCATCGCCAGCGTGATTGGCGCGTACTACTACCTGCGCATCATCAAGATCATGTTCTTCGATGAACCTCGGGAGAAGTTTTCAGAGGCCACAACCAAGGTCGGCTTCGTAATGATGGTCTCAGCCGTTTTCGTCATTGGCTTTATCGTGGTCCCATCTCCGCTCATCGAGGCTGCGGCATCGGCCGCAAAGTCATTGAAGTTCTGACCCGTCCGCATTGGCTGCACAAAAACGGCGTGGGATCGCGGGCACTCTTCAAACGCTGGACGATTAAATGCCCTATTCACGACGGCACAAAATGGGCCTGTTCGAAAACCCATGAACGCACCCGCACCCGATGACGTCATCACGTTGCCCACAGGCACGCAG
Organism: Pseudomonadota bacterium; assembly: GCA_039819785.1. Lineage (GTDB taxonomy): Bacteria > Pseudomonadota > Alphaproteobacteria > Rhizobiales > Hyphomicrobiaceae > JBCBRD01. The sequence continues at coordinate 20,746 of JBCBRH010000015.1, forward strand.
CTCTACCACTATAAAACAATCGGCTCGACCAACGCGGAAGCGTTCGCCCTTCATGCGCGTGGCATAGCGCTTCCAGCCTGGGTCTACGCAGAAAACCAATCAGACGGGCGTGGTCGCGGCCAAAACGTGTGGCAGAGCCTTCCCGGCAACCTGCAGGCGAGCTATATCTTTCCCACAGATTGTGAGATGCAGCACCTCTCGCAACTTGCTTTCGTCGCCGGTCTGGCGGTTCGCGACACGGTAAGCGCCACGCTGAGCGTAAGAAACGACCAGAATGCGCGCATCTCGCTGAAATGGCCGAACGATGTTCTGTGTAATGGGGAAAAGATTGCAGGCATCCTCGTCCAGACCATGCGGCCCGATATAAATGCCCCAAGCATCGCAGTGATCGGCATCGGGCTGAATATTGCATCAAGTCCGCAAGGACTGGACCAGCGCGTGACGAGCCTCCGGCAGCTTTTTGGGCCGTCAGCAGATTTGCTGTCGCCACTCGCGGCCATTGGCGACCTTGACCGCAATCTCTCGGGATGGCTGGTGCGTTGGAAGAAGGGTGACGGCTGGTCAGACGTCCGCACAAATTGGATCGCCGAAAATGATTTCATCGGTCACCGCGTCTCGGTGAAACAGGGATCAAGCACGCTTTCAGGTGTCATGAAGGGGCTGGACGCCACCGGGGCGCTATTGATCGAGACGGACGACCACGTGCAACGGCACGTGACATTCGGAGACATTGCGCTGGACTAGAACCACCGGCGTGATGGCCGGCGATTTTGCCGCACTCCCATAGGAAATGAGCTTAAAACGCATGGCGAAAAAGCCCGAGAAAGACAAAAAAGAAAAAAGCGAATTGGTTTTTGTTGCCATGGGCGGCCTCGGCGAGATCGGCATGAATTGCTATCTCTACGGATTAGGGCCACCAAACGCGCGCAAATGGCTGATGGTCGACCTTGGGTTGACGTTCCCCGGCGACGGTGAATTCGGCGTCGACGTGGTTTTTCCGGATCTGCGCTTTATCTCAGCCGAACGTGGCAATCTCGCTGGCATCGTCATCACCCACGCCCATGAGGACCACATCGGCGCAGTGATCGACAACTGGCACGAGCTGCGCGCTCCGATCTACGCGACACCCTTCACCATGGGCATGCTGAAATCAAAGATCGGCGATTATGGCGGCCAGGACCCATTGCCGTTGAACACCGTCGCGCTCGGGTCCCGGTTCAATGTCGGCCCGTTCGATATCGAACTGGTGGATATGGCCCACTCGATCCCCGAGCCATCGGCGTTGGCCATCCGCACCCCGCACGGCCTTGTCGTCCACTCCGGCGACTGGAAGTTGGATGAGACCCCAGTCCTCGGCCGCCCATGCAACGCAAAACGCTTGGCGGAATTGGGCGAAGAAGGCGTTGAAGCCCTTATTTGCGATTCAACCAACGCGATGCGCGATGGCGTATCACCGTCCGAAAGCGATGTTGCAGCCTCGCTCGGTGAAATTATCAAAAAACACGACAAGCGCGTGGTCGTAACGACATTCTCCTCGAACGTGGGGCGGGTGAAGGCCATCGCCGACGCCGCCGCTGCAGCCGGGCGCAAACTCGTCGTCGCCGGGCGTTCAATCCACCGCGTGATCCAGGTGGGCATCGAAACGGGATACCTGCCGAAAGACTTCAGCTATCTCGACCAGGACCAATTCACATATTTGGAACGCAACGAAATCGTCCTCTTGTGCACCGGCAGCCAGGGCGAGCCGCGCGCAGCCCTGTCACGCATCGCCGATGGTGACCACCAGTTTATCAAGCTGGCTAAAGGTGACCTCGTCATCTATTCATCGCGCGATATTCCAGGCAACGAAAAATCCATCAGCCGCGTCCAAAACAACCTCGCCCGAATGGGCGTTGATGTCCTGACCGACAGCGACGGCCTTGTACACGTCACCGGCCACCCCCGTCGCGATGAACTCAAACAGATGTATGACTGGCTCAAACCCAAAGTGGCCATCCCCATGCACGGCGAAGCCCGCCACCTGAAAGAACACGCTGCGCTTGCAAAAAAGTTCGGCGCCGAACGCTCCTTCGTGATCGTAGATGGTGAAATCGTGCGATTGGCACCTGGGTCCGCAGGCATCATTGATGAAGCCCCGGTCGGCCGAAAATATCGCGATGGCCGGCTGATCGTGTCCAGTACAGATGGTCCGGTTCGGGACCGCCGCAAGCTGGCCATGTCGGGAATTGCAGTCGTCGCACTTGCCCTGTCGAAGCGCGGCGATTTGCTCGATGACCCCGAGGTCGTCCTCGATGGCATCCCGGAAGACACGGCGGACGGTGACGATATGTATGACGTGGTCCTCGACGCCATCGACGGCACGATCGCTTCCATACCGCCCTCCCGGCGCAAGGACCCGGATCTTGTTCGCGAGGCGGTTCGCAAGGCCGTCAGGTCTGCGATTGCCAATGAGTGGGGCAAGCGTCCGATCACCAAGGTTCTGGTCAGCGTCGTTAATGTCAAAGCTAACGCCTAAGCGGAGCCAACCGCGGGATCATTGCACTTTTCAGCCCAACACGGCAGAACGAAACGCCTGCTCACAAAAGCGACGGCGAAGCCCGCGCGATATACAAACCTTAAGGAGCCACGCCTGCCATGATCGGCCGTTTGAACCATGTTGCTATCGCCGTTTCCGATCTCGAAAGCGCAACGGCTGTTTACCGCGATACCTTGGGGGCAGAAGTGACGCCCGCCACGGCCCAGCCCGAACATGGCGTGACCGTGGTGTTTATCAATCTTCCCAACACCAAAATCGAATTGCTTGAGCCGTTGGGGGACGGATCGCCAATCGCCAAGTTCTTGGAAAAGAACCCCTCCGGCGGTATCCACCACGTCTGCTATGAGGTTGACGACATTATCGCAGCGCGCGACCAGATGAAGGCTCAGGGCGCGCGCGTGCTTGGCGATGGCGAGCCCAAGATCGGTGCGCATGGCAAGCCGGTCCTCTTTTTGCACCCCAAAGACTTTTGCGGAACGCTGACCGAACTGGAACAGGCATGATCAGCTTCTGTCGAACGGAAACGAGAGCAAATCCATGGGCGTGACTCTCAGCATCGCTGTTTTCTTCATCATCTGGTGGGCCGTTCTGTTCGCTGTGCTGCCTTTTGGCATGCGCACGCAGGATGAAGACGGCGAAGTCGTTCCGGGCACACCGGGCAGCGCACCGTCCAACCCGAACATGCTGCGCATCTTTGCGATCAATACGGTGGTGGCCGCCGTGGTCTTCGCTGGTGTGTGGACGTCAATCGAATATGGTTACATCACGATCGACACCTTCAATGTGCCCGAATACCTGCGCGACAAGACAAAGCTGTAATGATCGGTGTCGCCTGCCAAATCCCACCGATGAAAAAGGAAACCGGCTACCCGCGCGATGCATCGGCGCAGCGCTTGAAGAGTGCGGCAAAGGTCTGGCGCACACATCGTCCCACATGACACCTATGAGCCCAACACCAGACTGCAGCGCCTTAGAGCATGTTCAGGAAAAGTGTACGCGGTTTTCCGCCCGGAACATGCTCCAACTCAAGAGCACAGAGCATGTTCAGGAAAAGTGTACGCGGTTTTCCGCCCGGAACATGCTCCAAATCAAGAGTTTAGAGCCTGCTTTGCTAGTCCACGAAAAGCAAACAGGCTCTAACAGAACGCACTTGCCCTTTCTGACTGCGAAAAAGAAGAACAGCCCATGAAGTTGTCGCGCTATTTTCTGCCCGTGATGCGGGACACCCCAAAGGAAGCGGAGATCGCGTCCCACCAGCTGATGCTGCGCGCCGGCATGGTGCGCCAGTCCGCAGCGGGGATCTATTCATGGCTGCCACTTGGTTTGCGCGTGCTCGACAAGATCGCCGACATCGTCCGTGAAGAGCAAAACCGCGCCGGTGCCGTCGAGGTCTTGATGCCGACCATGCAGCCAGCAGACCTATGGCGCGAATCTGGCCGTTACGACGCCTATGGCAAGGAAATGCTCCGTATCACCGACCGGCATGATCGCGACCTCCTGTTCGGCCCGACAGCTGAAGAGGTCATCACGTCGATCTTCCGCGACGGCGTCAAATCCTACAAAGACCTACCGAAAAACCTCTACAACATTCAGTGGAAATTCCGCGACGAAATCCGCCCGCGGTTTGGTGTCATGCGTGGGCGCGAATTCCTGATGAAGGATGCCTACTCATTCGATTTGACGGCCGATGATGCGCGCAAGACCTATCAGCGCATGTTCGCAGCCTACCTGCGCACTTTTGCCCGCCTGGGCCTGAAATCCGTTCCCATGGCAGCTGACACTGGCCCCATCGGTGGTGACCTCAGCCACGAATTCATCATCCTGGCGGAAACCGGTGAAAGTCAGGTGTTCTGCCATGCCGACCTTCTGGATGGCGCAATCCCGCCGGCTGATACTGATTTTGATGGCGACCTGAACCCAATCTTCGAAGCATGGACCACGAAGTATGCCGCCACCGAAGATATGCACGACGCAGCCCGCTTCGAGGCCGAGGTGCCCGAAGACAGGCGCGTGACGGCACGCGGCATTGAGGTCGGTCATATCTTTTTCTTTGGCACCAAGTATTCCGAACCCATGGGCGCGCGTGTTCAAGGGCCAGATGGCCAGCTCACGACGGTCCAGATGGGGTCCTACGGTGTCGGCGTCTCGCGGCTTGTCGGCGCGGTGATCGAGGCCAGTCACGATGAGCATGGGATCAGTTGGCCTGTGCCGATTGCCCCCTTTGAGGTCGGGCTGATCAACCTGCGCGTGTCCGATGAGGCCACCACGTCAGCCTGCGAGGATCTCTATGCCAAACTGCAAGCCGCTGGCATTGATGTGCTTTACGACGACACCGATGAGCGGGCGGGTGCCAAATTCACAACCATGGACCTCATTGGCTTGCCGTATCAGCTTACGGTGGGGCCAAAAGGCATCAAAAACGGCGAAGTCGAGCTAAAAGCACGCTGCGGCGGCGCAAAAGAGACGCTTTCCCCTGAAAGCGCATTGAACAAAGTCATGGACTTAGTGACGTCAGGGCGGGTTCTGGGGTAAAGCCCTCGAGAGCAGTCTCGCGCGGGAACTCGACAAGGACCAGTCCGCCCCGCCACATCCAGGGCGGAATTTGGTGGCCTGTCAGAACGGCGGGGGTTGGCGGCGCTTAGCTTTCGAGGCCGCCGTTGCAACCGCGCGAATTGGGCTGCCGAACGACATCCAGGGGACCCTATGGCACTAGCCGCGACCAAGAACGCCGGGAAAGACACGGGTTTTTTTGCTCCCTTTGAGTGGATGCTGGCCTTGCGCTATCTGCGTGCCCGTCGAAAAGAAGGCTTCATCTCCGTCATCGCGGGATTTTCGTTCATCGGCATCATGCTCGGCGTTGCAACGCTGATCATCGTTATGGCCGTCATGAATGGTTTTAGGGCTGATCTCTTCAACAAAATCCTCGGGCTCAACGGCCACATCATCGTCCACAAGATCGGCACACCGTTTACGGATTACGCCGACGTGTCGAAAGCCATTGAGAAGGTTGATGGCGTCAAGTATGCCCTGCCGCTGCTCGAAGGCCAGGTGATGGTCTCGTCCCGCTCGCAAGCGCTTGGCGCGCTTGTCCGCGGCGTTGAGGAAAGCAGCATCAAGTCTCTCAAGCTGGTGTCCGACAATGTGAAGGTGGGGACACTCGATGGGTTCGACGAAAGCCGGGGCATCGCAGTCGGCATGCGTATGGCCAACGAATTGGGCGTAACACTGGGTGAAGCCATTACGCTCGTCTCACCGCGAGGTGCGACAACGCCCTTCGGCACGGCCCCGCGGTCAAAACCCTACAAAATTATTGCACTCTTCGAGATGGGCATGTCCGAATACGACCGGACCATGATTTTCATGCCGAAGACGGAGGCGCAAAAGTACTTCTCGCGGGGTGCGGCGGTTGACGTTCTGGAAGTCATCGTCGATGACCCCGAAGCGGTCGACAGGATTGGTCCAGCCATCAAGTTGGCGGGGGGACCAAGCATCCAGGTGTCTGACTGGCGTCAACGCAACCAGACGTTCTTTACGGTTCTGGAGGTCGAGCGGAATGTGATGTTCATCATCTTATCGCTCATCATCCTCGTGGCCGCGTTGAACATCATTTCAGGTATGATGATGCTGGTGAAGGACAAAGGCCGGGACATCGCGATCCTGCGCACCATGGGCGCAACGCGTGGAGCAATGATGCGCGTATTCCTGATAACGGGTGCCTCCATCGGTGTCGTGGGGACCATCGCCGGGCTCATACTGGGCATCATCTTTTGCTGGAACATCGAAAGCATCCGTCAATTCGTTGCAGTCGTGACAGGCACCAAGATCTTCGATCCAGAGGTCTACTACCTGACAAAGCTGCCAGCCGAGATCAACGTCCAGGAAACAGCCTTTATTGTCGTCATGGCGCTTGTCATTTCCATTCTCGCAACGCTGTATCCGTCCTGGCGCGCCTCTACGCTCGATCCCGTAGAAGCCCTGCGATACGAATAGCGAGGACGCAAAGTGAACGTCGCCAATCCGCAACAAACCCAGGCCGTTCTGGCCCTGCGCAACGTCCGCCGGACCTATCAGCAGGGCCACCGCAAGATCCACGTTTTGGATGGCGCGGCAGCCGACATCTTTCCTGGCGAGGCAGTGGCACTTGTGGGGCCATCGGGGGCTGGGAAATCAACGCTCCTGCATATCGCCGGCCTGCTGGAAACGCCTGATGCGGGCCACGTCATCGTCCATGGTCAGGACTGTGCGCAGTTCAACGACACCCAACGGACCCGTGTCAGACGCAACACCATGGGCTTCGTCTACCAGTTCCATCAGTTGCTTCCCGAATTCTCGGCCATCGAAAACGTCGCGATGCCGCAGATGATCCAAGGCCGCTCCAGAAAGGCAGCCATCGCGCGCGCCAAGGACCTGCTATCGGTCATGGGATTGGCAGAGCGCTTCAACCATCGCCCTCCAGAGCTTTCAGGCGGTGAGCAGCAACGCACCGCGATCTGCCGTGCCCTTGCCAATGAGCCCAGTCTGCTCCTGGCAGATGAGCCGACCGGCAACCTTGACCCGCGCACATCCGAACGCGTCTTCGAGGCGCTGATGAACCTTGTCAGCCAGACGCGGGTGTCAGCACTGATCGCCACACACAATATGGAGTTGGCTGGGCGCATGACGCGCACATTGCGCATGGCCGACGGCCAGCTCGTCGACATCACAGCACACGGCGCGTTTTAACCGTCGAACCAAAGCACGCCCCGAATATGCGTTGGGCGTAAAGCAGCAAGCGTAGTTGAGAGTCTTCAAGGCCAGTTGCCTCAAAAAATCACCGTCTTCATACGAAAACTGACTTCTAAATCGTCATCAGCTTTTCAAGATGAGCGTGATTTGTGAGACAATAAACGGACAAGTAGCTGGTTTTCAAATCTCTGGATGACTTCGGCTGTGTGCGCAAGCTGGCGTTCGACATCCTCGGCTATCGCTTCGTTTAAAGGACCGGCCTCTTTTGCTTGAAGAATTTTTTTATGAAGGTCTCGCATCGAGTAGTGCAGACTGGTTGGATGTCCTGTCCGATCAAGATCTTGATCGTCAACTAAAAGATTTTCGACCTCCTTGCTGGTGAAAAGTCGTGTTCGGATTCTCAACGAGGTCAACTTTTGATTCCACTCAATCACGTCGGCATAATAGTTTTTCCACATGAGTTCGATATCTGGAGATTGGCCTTGAATGGCCCAGAATAAGCGCTGCAATGCAAAGAACCGTCGATTGATCAATCGCGTGGCTTCGTCGGCCAGCTCTTTTCCTTCGCGCAGCTGATGCTGAAGCAATTCGTGCTTTTTCTGACGTTTCCATTGCAAACTCTGAAAAATGAAAGTCAGAAGAGAACCGCAGGCGGTTGAAAGCACGATAATCAAAACTATTTTTTGAGCGTCTGCGTCGATATTTTCTAACAGGTCAACAAACATATCCACCTCTGGCCTAGGTGCGATGAGTTAAGCGCTCTCAGCAAAAAAACCGAAATCATCAACATCCGACAATTAATGAGTTAAGGTTAGGAACCTCCGTTTGCCTCAACAACCCAAAAACAACAGATGATCAAGCAACTTTTTTCAATGCGTGTCCTGTCTGAAACATGAGTGCTGGTGACACTGATACTTTTTGCAGCGATGACTTGTTGTGAGGACCTATCGCGGGGTCGCGCCGTCATGGGGTGGATATGATTGATCTATTGACCTTGGTTAAGACCATCCCGCACCATGCTTGCTCCCCCGTAATCTATAGTCGGCACAGCATGACCGACGAGATGTGATCACAGCCACTTTGGATCTTGAAACTGCCTTCCTGATCGTCAACACGGTTGTGCTGCCCGCTTGGCTGCTGCTTGCCGTTGCGCCGCGCCACATGACAACGGACGCGCTTGCTCACTCAGCCGTGTTTCCCGTTGCGTTCGGCCTGCTCTATGCCGGGCTGATGGTGTTTGCATTCTCTTCAGGTGCCGTGCCGGTGGATGCGGACTTCACCTTACTCGAGGGGCTGACGGCGCTTTTGAAAACGCCGCTCGCAGCGCTCATCGGCTGGGTGCACTACCTCACGTTCGACCTGTTTGTCGGCGCCTGGATTGCACGTGATGCCGTCCGCCGCGGTGTCCATCATGGCCTTCTCGTGATTGCGCTGTTCTTCACATTGATGACCGGCCCCTTCGGACTTCTCATATACCTCACCATGCGCTGGGCAACTGGGAAAGGCGGCCTCAAGTTGAATGAGGGACCATCGCAAACCTAACGCCCATCGACTGAGCGCGTCGGTGATTTTCCCGACACCGACCGAATGAACGAAAGCGTCTGATCCAACACCGGTCCCTTGCTGCGAAAAGGCTTGGCCAACGCCAGAACAATCCCGACGTGCGCCACACCAGGCAGTTCGACGGCCCGCACATCGCTGCCCTGCGCGCGAAACGCTTTGACCAGTTCCCGCATGTTCCAGACCTTGACCACATCATCATCAAGCCCGTGGAACAGCAGTGCTGGTTTTTCACCGGGGCTCACATGGGTCACCGGGCGCGGCACATCAGGACCCGACGCTGAGGCAAATATCTCTTTTGTCGACGGCCATTTCGTGGGTTCGAACGCATAGGGTCCGGCCAGTCCGACCCAGCCTGCCAGGGCCGTGTCATCCGTCCCCGCCGATTTGAGGTAACGGGGATCAAGCGCAACCAGCGCCGTCATATGAGCCCCGGCCGAATGACCGATCATGACAATCTGCTGGCCGGGTCTAAGAAGGTTTTTCTCAGCCCATCGATAGGCCATCGCCACGTCGTCGACGAAAGCGGGAAATTGGACGTCCGGATAGAGCCGGTAGTCAGGAATGACCGTGGTGTACCCACGAGAAGCAAAGGCATCACCGACGAAGCGATAGATTTCCCGGTCCCCATCCCGCCATGAGCCGCCATAAAGAAAGAGGATCAACGGTGCATCTGCCCCGGCTTTACGCGCTGCAGCCGAGTAGGGTCGATAGACATCAAGCCGTTGCCGGGCATGCGCCCCATAACGGATGTCGGTCTGAACATCGGTTCCGCCCTCAGAGATCGCCCAGCCGACAAACCGGTAGACCTGTTCCATCGACACCAACCCCACCCAGAAAACAGCGAATAACGCGACCGGAAAAGACAACGAGGCTAGGAAAACCGGCTTTCGGCCAGATGAGCCTGAAGTCTCCGTAGCTTTCGAAGCCAACGGGAATAATCCAATCATGAGCCGGTCCCAATTTCGCATGCGAACACTCAGCCACTCTTCAAACGTACCCGACTGCAGATAGGTTCTGCGCCCAGCCGCTCACCTTTTCATGAAGTGCGCCTCATGAAGCGCGCCAATTGAGGTGAAGCCATGGGCGCGAGGCCGTTCCCGTCCATCGGTCGCAGACAGCGGGGACGAACCTGGCTTAAGTGTTGTCTGAAACACTGTTTTTGCGGATGAATATCGCCATGACAGGACCGATTCGTGATCTGAACGCCCACGTGGCTGCCAACAAACCAGCCAACCACGCCGCAGCGGTCGCTGTGAAAGGCGCATCTACGGCAAACGGCGGATCAACGCCGGCAGCCCAAAGCACGACGCTCGACTTTGTCCACCTGCGTGTGCACTCGTCTTATTCACTTCTGGAAGGCGCGCTCCCGATTCCGGCGATCGCAAAGCTATGCGCGCAGGAAGGGTTCCCAGCCGTCGCGTTGACCGACACAAACAACATGTTCGGCGCGCTTGAATTCTCCGAAAAGCTCTCTGCCAAGGGACTGCAGCCAATTGCCGGTCTCACCATCTCCATGGACTTCGGCGACACGGAAGTCGATGAAATAACGCGGCTGAAAGGTGGCGGCCCAAGTTGGCGTGACCCATCCTGCGATGGACACCTGGCACTTCTGGCTGCCACCCAGACGGGCTACCGAAACCTCATGAAGCTCGTCAGCCGTGCCCACCTGAACGTGGGCGACGGCGAGCCGCCACACATTAGCATTCAAACACTCAAACAGTTCTCCGACGGGCTGATCGTTCTAACCGGCGGCCCCGATGGCCCGATTGACCGGCTCTTTCGCGGCGAGCAGCATGTTCAAGCCGAGACACGGCTGAAAAAACTTCGCAAGATCTTCGGTGACCGGCTCTATATCGAACTGCAGCGTCACGGCGCACAGGGCGGCGCAACGGCGAATGAAGCCACCGTTGAAACTCAATTGATTGACCTTGCCTACGCCCAGGATGTTCCACTTGTGGCAACCAACCAGGCCTACTTCGCGACCCCCGATGACTACGAAGCCCACGACGCGCTGATCTGCATCGCAGACGGTGCCTACGTCATAGAGGAAAACCGCCGCCGCCTGACGCCGGAGCACTTCTTCAAATCCGCCGCTCAGATGGATGAGCTGTTCGCTGACCTGCCCGAAGCCATCGCCAACACCATCGAGATCGCGAAGCGTTGCCATTACCGCCCGTTGGGCCACAAACCCATCCTGCCAAACTTCGTGAAGGTGGCGGACGGTGCATCCGCCGACGACGTCTTGACGGCCGAGGCAGAGGAACTTGCCCGGCAGGCCCGCGAGGGTCTTGATGCCCGTCTGGCAGCTCACCCGCTCGCCGAGGGGCACACCCGCAAGGACTACGATGACCGGCTGACCTACGAACTCGGCATCATCGAAAAAATGAAGTTCCCCGGGTACTTCTTGATCGTTGCCGACTTCATCAAGTGGTCAAAGGCTGAAGGCATCCCCGTCGGCCCGGGCCGTGGCTCCGGCGCTGGGTCGCTGGTCGCATATTCGCTGACCATTACAGATCTGGACCCGCTCCGGTTCGGCCTGCTGTTTGAACGCTTCTTGAACCCTGAACGCGTCTCGATGCCTGACTTCGACATCGACTTTTGTCAGGACCGGCGCGAGGAGACGATCCGCTACGTGCAGGGCAAGTACGGCCACGACCGCGTCGCCCAGATCATTACCCACGGGAAACTGCAAGCCCGCGCTGTCCTGCGCGACGTCGGGCGCGTTCTGCAAATGCCCTATGGCCAGGTCGACCGGCTCTGCAAGCTGGTGCCGAACAATCCAGCCAACCCCTGCACCTTGCCAGAAGCGCTTGAAATGGAGCCACGCCTCCAGGAAGAACGCGACAACGACGAGGTGGTCGCCAATCTCATTGAAAAGTGCATCAAGCTCGAAGGGCTTTACCGGCACGCCTCCACGCACGCAGCCGGCCTCGTCATCGGTGACCGCGATTTGGATGAACTGGTCCCGCTCTACCGAGATCCGAAATCCGACATGCCCGTCACCCAGTTCAACTGGAAGCTGACGGAAGCCGCCGGTCTCGTGAAATTTGACTTCCTCGGCCTCAAGACGCTGACGGTGCTGCAAAAGGCGGTCGAACTGGTCAGGCGCGGGCGCGGTGAAACGATTGATCTGCCATCGCTGCCGCTCGATGACATCGAGACGTATAAGCTTCTTGCAAAGGCCGATACGGTCGGCGTCTTCCAGCTGGAATCGACCGGCATGCGCGAAAGCTTGAAGCGCCTCAAACCCGACCGCTTCGACGACATCATCGCCATGGTCTCGCTTTATCGCCCAGGCCCCATGGACAACATCCCAACCTACATCAACCGCAAGCACGGCGAAGAACCCGTCGACTGCCTGCACCCGATGTTGGAAGAAATCCTCACCCCGACCTATGGCGTGATCATCTATCAGGAACAAGTCATCCAGATCGCCCAGGTGATGGGCGGCTACACGCTCGGACAAGCCGACCTTCTGCGCCGCGCCATGGGTAAAAAAGACAAAGCCGAAATGGCCCGCCAACAGGCCCGCTTCGTTGAAGGCGCACTTGAGCGCGGCGTCAAAAAATCAGACGCCACCTTCATCTTTGAGTTGGTGAACAAGTTTGCAGGCTACGGCTTCAACAAATCCCACGCCGCAGCCTACGCCCTGGTCAGCTACCACACGGCCTACATGAAGGCCCACTATCGCGAGGAATTTCTCGCAGCCTCCATGACGCTCGATATCTCCAACACGGAAAAGCTGGCGATGTTTGCAGCAGAAGCGCGGCGCACCGGCATCACAGTGAAACCGCCATGCGTCAATGAAAGCGACGTTGAATTTAAATCAGAACCCGGCTCGGGCAGCGATGGCAAACAGCCCGGCGCGATCCGATACGCTCTGGCAGCTCTGAAAAACGTCGGTGCGTCCGCTGTCGAAACGATCGTGACGGCCCGCAAGGGTGATGGCCCATACGCGTCCCTGGCGGATTTTGCTTCAAGACTGAACGCAAAGGCGATGAACAAGCGCGGCATCGAAATGCTGGCAGCCGCCGGTGGGTTTGATTGCCTTGGCGAAGAACGTTCGTCGATTAAGGCCAACGCCGATCAGGTCATGGCGCTGGCGCAGCGCATAGATTCCGACAAGACATCAGGCACCTCAGACCTGTTTGGCGGCGGCGACACCGGCCCGACATTGGATCTGCGCAAGGCCAAAAAGTGGACACCGCTGGAACGCCTCGAACAGGAATTCTCAGCCATCGGCTTTTATCTGTCCGGCCACCCGCTGGACCAATATGCCACCGTCCTCGATAAGCTCGGCGTGCGCACCTACACTGATTTTGAACTGGCAACCGAACGGGGCGCGACCGCTGGCCGTTTGGCTGGCATCGTCATCCAGGCCCGCGAGCGCAAATCCGCCAAGGGCAACGCATTCGCCTTTGCCATGTTTTCCGACGCCACCGGCCAATACGAGGCCGTCATCTTTTCAGACACGCTCACCAATGCACGTGAATTGCTGGTACCAGGCACGCCTGTCGTGGTGTCCGTCGAAGCCGAACGCGATGGCGATACCCTGAAAATGCGCGTCCAGTCGGTTGAAAGTCTGGATGGCGCAGCATCGCGTCTGGAGCGCGGGCTGCGGCTGGTCCTGGCACCGGAAAAAATGACCAAGAACACAGAGGCCATATACGCGGACATCAAGGCTGCATTGACCCGGCCATCTGAAAAAGGCGGCCGCGGTGGCTCGGTCACGCTACTCCTGCCTGTTCCCGAGCACGCCAAGCAGATCGAATTCAAAATCCCTGGCCGCTTTGACGTCTCCCCCAACGCCGCCGGCACCCTCGCCGCCCTGCATGGTATTTCAGCCGTCGAAGAGGTCTAGCTGCGGTCTCCCAAAGGCACCCGCCAGTGCTAGCAACCAATTTCTTGTAACGGTTATATTGGAATACTGTTTTCATGTTAGAATATCAGCGAGGTCAAAGTACGATGAATACAACGCTGGCGATCTTAGGCACGGGAATACTGGGAGCAATCTTCTGCCCGATTATCGTTTTTTTCGGAATGTGGATCTTTGCTTCTGCGCAAAACGATGTCCAGCTTGCCTCGACACTTAGTATGATGACTGTCTTCGTCTTTTTACCAATTTCAGCGCTAGTTGGTTTCGCCGTTGGTCTTGGGCTCGGTGCATGGTGGTGTAAGCCGTGACCGTCGGCACACTCAACACATTCTAAGGCGTTACGAAGCGTCGGAGGGAGGGGCTAGTCAATAAGTCTTGGGCACTTTAAGCCAGCCCCGTACATGTCATCCCGGAAAACGATTGGCTCCAATGGCTTCATAGGGTCTGAACCGTCTTCCAATCGTTTATGTGAGGCCCAATACTCCTGAGCCTTGCATCCGGCCCCTACTTGCCCTAAGACCCGTCTCCTATCTCACACGCAGGGTTTCGCTTGATCGGACAGACAGCCCCGATCAAACGCTCCGGTGGGTCGGTTCAGCCACCTGATTACAAATCAGGTGCTTCGCCAACCCTCTACAACCCTGCGGAGGATCAACCGGAAAACGAATAGGACAACCAACACATGGCATTGCCCGTGTTTAATATGCGTCAGCTGCTTGAAGCTGGCGTGCACTTCGGCCACCAGTCACACCGCTGGAACCCGAAAATGGCGCCATTCATCTTCGGCGCACGCAACAATATCCACATCATCGACCTGACACAGACCGTCCCGCTCCTTCATCAAGCGCTGGTCAAGATTTCCGACACCGTCGCAGGTGGCGGACGCGTTTTGTTCGTGGCCACGAAACGTCAGGCGACCGACGGCATTGCAGATGCTGCGGGCCGTTCGGCGCAATACTACATGAACCACCGTTGGTTGGGCGGTACCCTCACCAACTGGACAACGATTTCAAAGTCGATCAAGCGCCTGCGCCAGCTCGACGATATCCTGGCCGATCCCCAGGGACGCCAGAAAAAGGAAATCCTCAACCTGACGCGTGAACGCGACAAGCTGAACCAGTCGCTGGGCGGTATCAAGGACATGGGCGGCGTGCCGGACCTTCTGTTCGTCATCGATACGAACAAGGAATCGATCGCCATCAAGGAAGCCCGCAAGCTGGGCATCCCCATCATCGCGATCGTGGACACCAACTGTGATCCCGACGGGATTGATTTCCCAATCCCAGGAAACGACGACGCCGGTCGCGCATTGACGTTGTATTGCGATCTGGTCGCACGCGCCGCCATCGACGGCATCGAGCGCTCGCAATCAGCATCCGGTGTCGATGTTGGTGCCATGGAAGCTCCACCAGTTGAAGATCTCACACCGGCCGAGCCAGAGGCACCAACCGGCTTCGTTGGAATTGACGCCCCACGCGGCGAACAAGACGATCTAAAGCTGATCGCAGGCATCACGCCGCCGGTCGAAACAAAACTGAATGAAGCTGGTGTCTTCCACCACTGGCAGATTGCAGAGATGACACCGGAAGCAGCCCAGGCGCTGGACGACCAGCTCCACCTCAAAGGTCAGGTGACCCGCGATAACTGGGTCACATCTGCCAAGCAACTGGTTGAAGCGTC
This sequence comes from Pseudomonadota bacterium, assembly GCA_039819785.1. GTDB lineage: Bacteria > Pseudomonadota > Alphaproteobacteria > Rhizobiales > Hyphomicrobiaceae > JBCBRD01. The sequence goes on from JBCBRH010000015.1 coordinate 36,126, forward strand.
AGCTGCTTAAGACCGCGAGATTGCACCTTATGAGCGAACGGCCGCCGGTGCTTCATCGGCGGCCCTCATGTGCAATCAGGTCAGGACGATGTAACACCAGATCAGGTGACACCAGACACAACCATTAAATCTGTCACACAAATCGTTATGCTGCCGCGCTAGCGGACGGTGATCCTACACGCCAACCCGCGCTGACAGGCATCTGAACCCAAACGCCAACAAATGAGACCGATATGACGACGATCACAGCCAGTATGGTGAAAGAACTGCGCGAAAAGACCGGCGTGGGCATGATGGACTGCAAAAAGGCCCTCAACGAAACCGGTGGCGACATGGAGGCAGCCATTGATTGGCTGCGCAAGAAGGGCCTTTCGAAAGCCGCGAAAAAGGCCGACCGGATCGCTGCTGAAGGTCTTGTCGGCGTCACGACGGATGGCAACAAAGGTGCCGTCGCCGAAGTGAACTCGGAAACCGATTTCGTGGCGCGCAACGAAAAGTTCCAGGACATGGTCGCCAAGATCACAGAGATTGCGCTCGCAAACGATGGCGACGCTGCCAAGATCTTGGGCGCCACCTACCCTGGAACATCCGAGACGGTTGAAGACCACGTCAAGGAAATGATCGCGACGATCGGCGAGAACATGACTGTCCGCCGTGCAGCCACGCTCAGCGTCGGCGAAGGCATCGTTGCGGGCTATGTTCACAACAAAGCTGCCGATGGCTTGGGCAAGATCGGCGTGCTCGTCGCTCTTGAAAGTTCAGGCGATGCAGCGAAACTGGCAGAATTCGGCCGTCAGCTGGCCATGCACGTGGCAGCCGCTACGCCACTGGCGCTCACACCCGATGAACTCGACCAGACCGTCATCGAAAAAGAACGCGCCATCTACGCCGAACAGGCCAAGGCATCCGGCAAGCCTGATGAGATCATCGCGAAAATGGTCGAAGGTCGGCTGCGCAAGGAGTTCTTCCAGCAGGTCGTCCTCCTCCAGCAGACCTATGTTCTGGACGGCAAGGCATCGGTTGAAGCCGCTGTGAAGACGGCCGAGAAAGACATCGGTGCACCCATCAAGATTGCAGGCTTCGAACGCTTCGAACTCGGCGCCGGGATCGAGAAAAAAGAAGACGACTTCGCAGCCGAAGTAGCAGCCGCAGCTGGTGGCGCATAATTATCCTGAACAGCGTTGACTTGCTGACGTTATCCGTAATTTGAAGTGCGCTGCAGCTGCGGCGCACTTTTTTGTGCTAACCCCTCTTACGGTGCGCATTGAGGTGATCGGCTAGGCCGGCACTGCACCCACCCGCTCCCAGAACAAGAAAGCGCAGACAGGGGCCCCGATGGCTGACAGCGAAGATACTCAAAATCCAGCCGAGATTGACCAAAACAAGCCTGAGCTGAAATACAATCGCCTGCTTCTCAAGCTGTCTGGCGAAGCGCTCATGGGCCAGCAAGGCTTCGGTCTCGATATGGAGACCGTAAGCCGGTTGGCGAAGGAAGTGGCAGACGCCCAGGACATCGGATGCGAACTGGCGCTCGTGATTGGCGGCGGCAACATCTTCCGCGGTCTGCAAGGGGCCGCCAAGGGCATGGATCGGGCCACCGCCGACTATATGGGCATGCTGGCAACCGTCATGAATGCACTCGCCTTCCAAGGTGCGCTGGAAGCCAGGGGCGTTGAAGCCCGTGTCCTCTCCGCAATTCCGATGCCCACAGTCTGCGAGCCGTTTGTCCGTTCCCGCGCGCTGGCCCACCTTGAGGAAGGCCGCGTCGTCATTTTCGCAGCCGGCACGGGCAATCCCTTCTTCACGACCGACACAGCCGCCACCTTGCGTGCCGTCGAGATGGGCTGTCAGGCCGTGGCCAAGGCAACCCAGGTCGATGGGATTTACTCAGACGACCCGCGAAAAGTCCCTGACGCGCAACGCTTTGATGAACTCACCTACGCCGACGTACTTGCACGCGACCTCAAGGTGATGGACGGAGCAGCCATCGCGCTGGCTCGCGACAATCAACTACCAGTCATCGTTTTCTCAATCGATGAGCCTGGAAACCTGCTGAAGGTCTTGAAAGGGTCGGCACGATGTACAGTCGTCAAGCCCGTTGGAGCGAGCTAACGGCTGATCAAACCAAACCACCGCCAAACTGCGGCCATGAAGCGCAACGCAACGAAGCGTAAGTGACCGCAACGGCGCCAGGATGTACGAAACTGGTGTATGGCGGTGCGCGAAACACGCCACGGCGTTGCGCTGACACGTGAACACAACCAAGATGTGCTCAAAGGGCTGCAAGCGCTTTGAAGGCGCTGCACATTTGAAAGACGACCTGACACCGATGTCGGGCAAAGGAGAGGGATATGGGCGTCGAGAGCTTCGATAAACCCAAGCTGAAAGAAAGCATGGCCTCGTCGTTGGAGGCCTTGAAGCGTGAATTTGCGGGCCTGCGCACCGGGCGCGCCAGCTCACATCTATTGGATCCGCTGCAGGTAACGGTCTACGGCTCGAAGATGCCGATCAATCAGGTCGCCAGTGTTTCAACACCGGAGCCACGCACGATTTCGGTCCAGGTCTGGGACAAGACAAACGTTGCAGCGGTTGAAAAATCCATTCGCGAATCAAATCTTGGCCTGAATCCAGTCATTGATGGAACGCTGATCCGCCTGCCCATCCCGGCGTTAACCGCAGACCGGCGCAAGGAGCTGGTTAAGATTGCCCAAAAGTATGCCGAGCAATCCAAGGTGTCTGTCCGCAATGTGCGGCGCGAGGGCATGGACCAGCTCAAGAAGCTGGAAAAGGACAATCAGATCAGCCAAGACGAACATCGCGTTCTGTCTGGCGAAGTTCAGGAACTGACGGACAAGTATATTAAGGACGTTGAGGAATTGCTGAGCACCAAGGAAACGGAAATCCAGACGGTCTAGGCGCTAAAGGAAGTAGACAGACAGTCTCGACTAGGCAATCGTCGCGGCTCGACCGGGCGATAGGTTCATCACTTTGCAATGCGAAAGCAAACCGGCATTGGCACAGGACACGACACGCTTCACCCAACCACTCGATCAACCTGAAGCCGTCAATCACGTTGCGATTATCATGGATGGCAATGGCCGCTGGGCCAAGGCACGTGGTTTGCCGCGTACGCTTGGCCATCGTGAAGGTGTCGAAGCCGTGCGCCGAACCGTGCGTGCTGCGGGCGAACTGGGCATCAAGTACCTGACGATTTACTCGTTTTCGACCGAGAACTGGTCGCGTCCGGCCAGTGAGATCAACGATCTGATGGGCTTGATGAAGCGCTTCATCAAACGTGACCTGGCCGAATTGCATCAAAACGGCGTGCGCATGAAAGTAATCGGCGAGCGCGAAGGTGTCGATCCTGAGCTTTTAAAGCTTATCGACGACGGCTGTGATCTCACAAAGCACAACACGGAATTGACGTTGGTCATCGCATTTAACTACGGTGGCAGGGGTGAGATCGCAAAAGCTGCCAAGCGACTGGCCCAAAAGGTGGCGGACGGAACCGTCCAACTTGACGCCATCGACGCTGACGTCTTCGATGCACACCTCGATACGGCGGGCTTGCCGGACCCGGACTTGTTGATCAGGACAAGTGGTGAAGTCCGCCTGTCCAACTTTCTGCTCTGGCAGTGTGCGTACACCGAGTTTGTGTTTTTGGACGAAAACTGGCCAGAGTTCGGCCGCAGCTTGCTGGAAAAAGCGATTGACCAGTTTCGTGCCCGTGACCGCCGATTTGGAGGACTGTCTCGCCGGTCGACGGCGTGATGGGCGGCTCTGTCACCTGGCTCCGCTCCGCCTCACCGCTAACCTGCGACCTCAGAGTTTATCTCCGTTGGCCGCGCGGGGAGGCGTCAGATGAGTGATCAATCCCTTTCCTCCTATTTGAGCGCCCGTTGGTCATCCAAATCCTTTAAGGACCTTCGCCCGCGTGTCTTATCCGGCATTACCATGCTCGCTGGATCATTGTTCTTCCTCTTCATCGGTGCCATCCCGTTTGCAATTCTGGTGTTTGTCGTCTCCCTGGTGATGAGCTGGGAATGGGGACGCCTCGTGCGTGGCCACAGCGCTGATCGCTCCTATCTCGTGCACGCCACTGCGGTTGCTACCGCGATCCTGCTGGCCATCACAGGGCAACACCAGTTGGCCATCCTCGCGATCGCGCTGGGTGCCACGGCTCTGTTCTGTTTGAACCTGGGCACGACTGCCGGGTTGTCGGCTTTCGGCGTCGCCTATGTTGGGATACCGGCGATTGTGCTGGTGTTCTTGCGCGGCGAGACCATGGAAGGCGCATTGGCCGTCTTGTTTGTCTTCATCGTCGTGTGGTCAGCTGATATCGCAGCCTTTGTCGGTGGCCGGCTGGTTGGCGGATACAAGCTTTGGCCCAGCGTGTCTCCCAACAAAACCTGGGCCGGCTTTGTGTTCGGCGTCCTGGCAAGCATGTGCGCAGCGCTGATCTTCGCAACCTTCGTGACCGGCGCGGGTCTCATCTATTCGGGCGCAATAGGCCTGGCCTTCGGGATTCTCTCACAAGCGGGAGATCTCGCAGAATCGGCTCTCAAGCGGGGCCATGGGGTCAAGGATGCCAGTGACCTCATCCCAGGACACGGCGGCGTCATGGACCGGATGGACGGCATTGTGATCGTGGCAAGCGTCGCTGTTGTCATGGCCCTAATGATAGATGCCTCAGCCCCGGCACATGCTCTATTGTTCGGTCCATAGGACGGTCCGCTTCGCTGGGCCCGTCAAATGGACTGCGCGCAAACGAACGCAACACCATCTGCAGACGTGCGTCGTGTCCCTGCCAATGACCAAGGACCTCGAATGGCTGACCTGACCGCAGCGGTGCTCTCCAAAACGCGCGCCGACATCGAAAAAGACACGACTCAGCCAGCAACCCTGGACCAGGAGGTCCAGTCAGTCACGATCTTAGGCGCGACAGGCTCGATTGGCTCGTCGACACTCGATTTGATGGCAAGTCATCACCAACGTTTCGCTCTCGAAGCGGTCACCGCGGACACCAACGCGGTCGAGTTGGCCCAAATCGCGAAAACCCATGGAGCCAAACGCGCCGTAATCGCTGATGCAGCACACTACACGAGACTGAAAACCGAATTGTCCGGCACCGGCATCGAGGCCATGGCCGGGCCCGAAGCCTTGATCGAGGCAGCGTGTATCCCGGTGGATTGCGTGATGGCCTCAATCGTGGGCGCAGCTGGCCTGCCGCCAGCGTTTGCCGCGCTCAAGAACGGCGGTCGCATCGGTCTGGCCAACAAGGAATGCCTCGTCTGCGCAGGCGATATCTTCATGAAGGAAGTCGAGCGCCACGGCGTCGAACTTCTGCCTGTCGACAGCGAACATTCCGCAGGATTTCAGGCTTTGGGGACAGCTGAGCCTGAGACAATTGAAAAAATCACACTGACCGCATCTGGCGGCCCATTCCGGTCTTGGTCAGCAGACCAGATTGCCAAAGCGACGCGAGATGAAGCCCTCAAACACCCAAACTGGTCAATGGGCGCGAAAATCACCATCGATTCAGCCAGCATGATGAACAAAGGACTGGAGCTGATCGAAGCGTACCATCTGTTCCCGGTAAACGTTGACCAACTCGACACGGTCGTGCACCCGCAATCCATTATCCATTGCCTAGTCAGTTATTGCGACGGGTCGGTCCTGGCTCAACTGTCAGAGCCCGACATGCGCACACCCATTGCACTTGCGCTGTCCTGGCCAACCCGGATGGATGCTCCGACGAAACGCCTCAGCCTGGCGGACATCGGCACTTTGACATTTGAAGCGCCAGATCCCGTCCGCTTCCCAGCTCTTCGCATCGCCAAGGACGCTCTGCATCATGGCGGCAGTGCACCTGCAGTCATGAACGCCGCAAACGAAATCGCCGTTGGTCATTTCTTGAAAGGTGGCCTGCCATTCCCGGTCATCACCCGGACGGTGGAAGACACGCTGGAACGCGCAGACGCCGAAGGGCTCTTAAGCCCCGTCACCACCCTCGATGAGATATTGTCGGTCGACCAGGACGCCCGCCGACTGGCCGAGGAGGCCTTGGAGCGGTTGTGCTGAGCAAGCGGGCATTGGCGTTTCTGATGGTGCGGTATACTACACTGGAGAACAGTGTTTATCCATGAAGCACCAGCGCCATGCTGGTCCGGTCCGATTGGTGACGCAACTCGAGTGCACCATCTGGCGTTTCTTGGAAACCGGAACCGATGAACCACATCGCGTAAGAACATCGTAAGCTCCGCAGTTAACAGGTGTGCACAACCCGGTTGGATGGCTTTCAACCCGCCAAAGTGTGCGAGCAAATAGGGGTTCGCGCGTTGGTGAGCGGCCTGACCGGTGACCAATTGACAGTAGGGCGTTGCGAGTATTGCTGTTCCAGCACCCAGGTTGTGCCACGATAAAATCGTTTATGCTCTGGTCTGCGCCAAAACATAAAGCGCGAACACATCCACCCGGCAAAGCCGAAGGAGAGACGACGAATGGAATTTCTGGCACCGTTGGCCGGTAACTTATCAAGCGGCCTGTTCATTGCCGCTTCGTTCCTGTTTGCGCTGACCGTCGTCGTGTTCATCCACGAACTTGGGCATTTCCAGGTGGCGCGGTGGTGCGGCGTCTCCATCGACACGTTTTCCATTGGTTTCGGTAAGGAAATCATAGCCTTCCATGACAAGCATGGCACACGCTGGCGGATCGCCTGGATACCTCTGGGCGGCTATGTGAAATTCATGGACGACGAGGGCGTCGCCAGTACGCCATCTCAGGAAACGGTCGCCAATCTGACCGAAGAACAACGCCAAGGGGCCTTTCACCTCAAACCGCTATGGCAGCGCGCAGCAATTGTCGCAGCAGGCCCGATCGCCAACTTCATCCTGGCCATTCTGATCTTCGCAGGCCTCGCCATGTCGGTGGGCGTAACCCAGATGGAGGCCCGTGTTGCAGGTGTTCAACCCGGCACACCCGCCGAAGCCGCAGGCTTCAAAAAAGACGATGTCGTAATTGAGATCAGCGGCAGAAAAATAGACGATTTCAATGAGTTGCGGCACGTCGTGTCAACATCGGCTGGTCGTGAGCTGGACTTCGTGGTCAGGCGCGATGGTGAGATTATCACCATCAAGGCCGCTCCGATGCTCAAGGAGTTGGACGACGAAATCGCTGGCAAGCATTCCCGTCCGATCATCGGCATTCGCGCCGACGCCAATAACAGCACGGTGACCCACGAGGTCAAAGGACCCATCCAGGCTCTCGGACTGGGCGTGGAGAAAACCTACGACATCATTACAGGAACGCTGTCCTATGTCGGGGACATCTTCATGCAGCGTCAGAGTGCCGAGCAACTTGGCGGAGTCGTCCGAATCGCAGACGTCGCAGGCAAGGTTGCATCCATCGGTTTTATACAACTTATTCATTTCACAGCGTTCATTTCGGTCAGCATCGGCCTGATCAACCTGTTCCCGATCCCTCTGTTGGATGGCGGACACTTGGTGTTCTACGCCATTGAGGCGATCCGCGGAAAACCGTTGAGCGATGCTGCTCAGGAATTCAGCTTCCGCATAGGGTTAGCGATGATTTTGGGGTTGATGATGTTCGGCTTCTGGAACGACCGCGGTATCCTTGCGAACTGGCTCTCCATTTCGAGCTAACCCCTTACGAATCAGGGCCGGTGACGTATTCTTGCCACTTCCAGAACCCTTGCTGAATCGTTAATACCTTAAGCCTGCGTCGACCCGCTCCCGACAGGGGCCCATCGCGTTGATGGGACGGGCAAAAGTCGGCCAGAGAAGCAAGTGCATTAGGGTCACATCCAGTGCCGACAGGTGTGACCCTCGGGGGATCGGCAAAATTATGAGGGCAGATCCGCGAATGTTAAAATTTCGGATCATGTCGCTTGGAAGTCTGGCGACCCTGGTATGGGTCGCTCTTTCGTCCACGACACTATTCACACTCCAGGCGGCGACAACGCCCTCTGTGGCGCAAGCACAGGGCATCGTTCGCGATATCCAGGTGACCGGCAACCGCCGCGTAGAACCTGAGACCGTCCGGTCATATCTCCAATTCACAGTCGGTGACGCTTACGAGCCTGGCGTGGTCGACGCGTCATTGCGCTCGCTCTTCGCCACCGGCCTGTTCTCGGACGTCCAGATCGACAGCAGCGGCGGGTCCGTCCTCGTCACGGTCGAGGAAAACCCTGTGGTCAACCAGGTGGTTTTTGAAGGCAACTCAGAGGTCGAAAACAGCACGCTCCAAAGCGAAGTGCAGCTGAAGCCACGCTCGATCTACACCCGGTCGCGGGTTCAGGCCGATGCACAGCGCATCCTGGACGTCTATCGCCGCCAGGGCTTGTTCGCAGCAAGCGTCGAGCCGCAGATCATTGAGTTGGAACAAAACCGGGTGAACCTGGTCTTCGAGATTTCCGAAGGCATCGCCACCAAGGTCAAGGGCATCAACTTCATCGGCAACCGGGCATTCACCGACACGCAGCTGCGCGATATCATCTCAACAACACAGTCAGGCTGGTTCGACTTCCTGAAGGGAACGGCGGTCTACGACCCAGACCGCTTGTCGCTGGACCGCGAACTCTTGCGCCAGTACTACCTCAAGAACGGTTATGCAGACGCGCGGATCGTATCCGCTAATGCTGAGCTTGACGTCGACGGCTCCGGTTTCTTCATCAACTTCGCCATTGAAGAAGGCGAGCTTTACACATTCGGCGACGTGCAGATCGACAGCTCGCTGCCCGATCTCAACGCCAGCACGCTTTACGCCGACGTACTCACCCAGCAAGGCGCCATCTACAATGGCTCCTTGATCGACAAGTCGGTTGAAAAACTAACCCTCGCCGTTGCCGAACAGGGGTATGCCTTCGCACGCGTCCGTCCCCGCGCTGTACCAGACATTTACCAGCGCACGATCGGCATGAACTACGTGATCGACGAGGGACCTCGGGTCTACATCGAGCGTATTAACATCTATGGTAACGCCCGGACCAAGGACCACGTCATTCGTCGCGAGTTCCGTCTCGCCGAAGGTGACGCCTACAACCCGCTTCTGGTCGACCGAGCCAAGAAGCGCTTGAAGTCACTGGGCTTCTTCAAAGACGTGCAGGTACGTCGCACACCTGGAAGCTCCCAGGACCGTGTCATTCTCGATGTCGCGCTCGTCGAACAGTCAACCGGTGAACTCTCATTTGGCGCTGGCTACTCGACAAGTGAAGGTGTGATCGGCGACATCTCTATCTCCGAGCGAAATCTCCTGGGTAACGGCCAGTTCTTGCGCCTGAAACTGGGTGGTTCGCTGGAGCGTTTGCAGGTCGACCTTAGCTTCACCGAACCACGCTTCCTCGATTACAACCTTGCCGCTGGTTTCGACCTCTTCCACAAAGAGTTGGACCAATCCGACACGTCTGGTTTCCGCAGCCGTAAAACAGGTGGAACCGTACGGCTCGGCTTCCCGCTGGCCGAAAGCCTCTGGGGCCAGGTGCGCTACACGATTTCGCGTGACGACATCTATGATGTGGAGAATGACGCCTCTCCCGCCATTCAGGACGCGGAAGGTGAGTATTGGACATCATCGGTTGGCGGCACGTTAAAATATGACCAGCGTAACCATCCTCGGAACCCGACACGCGGTTTCTATCTCCAGACATCGGTTGATTTCGCCGGTATCGGTGGTGACGCGCAGTACGCAAGGTTGTCGGCTGAAGGCCGCGCCTATTATCCGGTAGCTGAGAAAGTCACATTGGTTGGACGTGCGGTTGCCGGTCACATTGAAGGCTATGGTGACGAAGACATCCGTATCCTCGACCTTTACTTCAGAGGCGGCGAGACCGTCCGCGGTTTCGACAGGTCTGGTTTTGGTCCACGTGATACAGGGTCCGCAAACCGGGACGCATTGGGTGGTAAGACATATTGGGCTGTGACCGCTGAACTCCGGTTCCCAATTCCGGTCATCCCGGAAGATCTTGGCATCTCCGCAGCCGTCTTCGCAGACGCAGGTTCACTCTTCGGTGCCAGTGAACGCGCCGAGGCCCTCGCCAACAACCTGCAAGACGATGCGTCCATTCGGTCGTCCGTCGGCGCCAGTGTGCTCTGGAACTCACCGGTCGGACCTCTACGCCTCGACTACGCACACGTCCTGTCGAGTGAAGACTACGATGATGAGCAGAGCATCCGTTTCGGGGCATCGACGAACTTCTAACGCTTCTACAGCGTAGCTCAGATGCTCCCCTGCCATCGAAGCTGGCAGAACCCACATCTATCTCAGCGGTCTCCGATTTCGTCGGGGACCGTTTTCATTGGTCGCCCCCTCCGCGACGGCTCCACTCCGGCCTATGCCGAAGGCTCCGCTCAGGGCAAGGCCAATGCTCACGTCTGTTCCTCACAAATCGGGCAAAACCCAACTCATGTGTTTCCCTGGCCCCGGCCCTGTGGCATGGGGTAAGCCAAACACCATTAACGTGTTGGTTTACAATTGCACCGCGGACGCGCTCTCATCTTTTGGTCTGGATCATACTCCGAGCGCACAGTCGCTCACACACGTACCGAACATGCTCGAGGCCGACAGCGACCGTGACGCGAGGGGGACGCGAAAATAAGACATGGAACATGCAGGTTTCTTTGACAGAGAAGGGCCGTTCTCACTTGCAGATGTAGCAGCCGCGGCCGGCGCCGACATCGCAACGGATGCACCCGCTGACATCCAGATCACCGACATCAGGCCGCTTTCAGATGCCGCGGCAGGGCACGTCTCGTTTCTGGATAACAAAAAGTATTTACCTGCTCTCCATGAGACGACGGCAGTGGCTTGCTTTGTTCACCCAGACATCGTCGAAAAAGTACCAGACAACGTCATCCCACTGACAACCAAGCAGCCCTACCACGCGTTCGCACGCACATTGCGCTTGTTTTATCCAAGCGCCATGGCACCACGCATGGTCCGCCAAAGATCAGACCTCGTCGACCCCTCCGCGATGCTGGAAGACGACGTCGTCATCGAGGCGGGGGCCATCATCGGGCCGGATGTCCATATCGGTTCAGGCAGCCGCATCGCAGCTGGCGCTGTCATTGGCGGCCGGGTCCACATCGGGCGCAACAGCTACATCGGTGCCGGTGCCACGGTTTGCCATGCGCTGATCGGCGATCACGTCATCATTCATGCAGGTGTGCGCATCGGTCAGGACGGCTTCGGCTTCGCGATGGGACCAGGCGGGCACGAAAAGGTCTGTCAAATCGGACGCGTCATCATCCAGGATCACGTCGACATCGGGGCAAACTCCACTATCGATCGTGGTGCGCTGAGCGATACCGTCATCGGTGAAGGCTCAAAGATCGATAATCTCGTGCAGATCGGCCACAATGTCCGCATCGGTCGCCATTGTGTGATCGTCGCACAGTGCGGCATTTCCGGGTCAGCACAGCTGGGTGATTTTGCGATCATGGGCGGACAGGCAGGGCTTGTCGGCCACATCAAGGTCGGAGCTGGCGCACAAATCGCCGGTGCGTCCCATGTCAAAAACGATGTCCCGCCAGGTGCGAGGATGGGTGGAACTCCGGCCCGCCCGTTCCGTCAATGGGCAAAGGAGATCGCAACCCTCAGCAAGCTGGCAGGCGTAAAGGGCCGCTCCACTTGAGATGGTTGACGCTTAGAGCACCGGCTAGTCTTCCGGCTTGGTCCGTCTAGGAAACTGCGCCTTCATCAGCAAACATCCTGATGCGGCTTCCAAACACTCCAAACCCCTGTTGAGACAACGCATAGGCACCCGAAACTCGCAGCAAAAACAGCCCAACGCACCAGGACTGCGATAGGGTTAACGCCAGCGAGGAAGACCATGTCCTTAACCCCCTCACCGTCCCGGGCTTGGGAGAAACGGGTGGAAGGGTTACAGACGTTACACGAAGCGGTATGCAAACAGTCTAGATCAAGATCAGGCGACGTATCAGCGCGGACACTAGTCGAAGGCGCTGAGCGAGTATCAGCCTAAAGCTGGTCAGTGAGATCAGCCCAAGGTGAAAGCCACTTAGACCGGACCATGATCTAAACGAGAAGAGAACAGCACATCACGTCAGAAACACTGCACGGGGTACGGTTTAGAAGACTGCTGGACGCTTCCAAATCCCTATCAGTAGGGAAAACATCGATTAAGGACGCCGAGGCGTTGTTGCCAACGCTGCACGCACCACACAAGAAGCGTCAAGACGCCAGGACGTAAGGCTTTAAGAGGACTGCAATGGCAGAAGTGGAAGACAAACAAAAACTGGACACGGCAGATATCGCAAAGGTGATGAAGCTCCTGCCGCATCGCTATCCTTTCCTGCTGCTCGACAGGATGTACGACATGGATCGCGATGAGAGCTGCGTCGGTGTGAAAAACGTCACGTTCAACGAACCGTTCTTCCAGGGCCACTTCCCTCAGTTCCCCGTGATGCCGGGCGTTCTGATCATCGAAGGCCTCGCGCAAACCGCCGGGGCGCTGTGCGTCCACAGCCTGGGCGAAGGTTACAAGGCCGAATTGGTCTACTTCATGGGCATCGACAAAGCGAAGTTCCGCAGGCCCGTCGTGCCCGGTGATCAGCTCCATTACCATGTGAAAAAGATCCGCAATCGCGGTCGCGTGTGGCGCTTTGCTGGTGAAGCCCGCGTCGACGGGCAGGTTGCCGCCGAAGCTGAAATCAGCGCCATGTTGGCCGATACCGCGGACGCGCGCGCATTTGCGAGTAAACATGGCTGATCATCAGATACACGCGACGGCAGTCGTTGAAGCTGGCGCAGAGCTAGGCGTTAACGTTACCGTCGGCCCGTATTGTCTCGTCGGGCCCGAGGTTAAATTGGGCGACGGCGTCGAGCTCATCAGCCACGCGGTGGTCGCAGGTAAGACAACAATCGGCGCACGCACGAAGATCTTCCCATTTGCATCGATCGGCCATCAGCCGCAGGATCTGAAGTTCCACGGCGAGCCTTCGACGCTGGAAGTCGGGGAAGACTGCATGATACGCGAAGGCGTCACGATGAATCCCGGGACCGAAGGCGGCGGATCAAAGACCGTGGTCGGGGCCAAATGCGCCTTCCTGGCGAACTCCCATGTCGGCCACGACTGCATCGTCGGCGATAGCGTCATCTTTTCAAACAACGTCATGCTCGCTGGCCACTGCACCATCGGTGATTACGTGATCATCGGTGGAGGTGCCGCCGTGATTCAGTTTGCCCGTGTCGGTCCTCACGCGTTCGTCGGTGGCATGTCGGGCCTGGAAAACGATCTGATCCCCTACGGCATGGCTCTGGGCAATCGCGCCTACCTGTCAGGCCTGAATATTGTTGGTCTGCAGCGTCGGGGATTTTCAAGAACAGACATCCACGACCTCCGGCGCGCCTATCGACTGCTGTTTGCTGCAGAAGGCACGTTGCAGGAACGCATGGCTGACGTAGCCGAGGGCTTTCAGAACCACCCGATCGTGGTCGAGATCCTCGACTTCATCAAGGAAGGCGGGAAGCGGTCTCTGTGTACTCCAAGAGGTGTGAAGGCGGATTAAGCGCTTAACGTGCATCATGGGGCATCGCCGCAACAAACGCAGGCATACCTTCAGCCCGAAGCGGGTAGTCAAGGCACGACGATCATATGGCCACACACACGGCATTGCGCGATGATCTGTCTCCCGTCGGAATTCTGGCAGGTGGCGGCTCGTTGCCGCTGGAAATCGCCCAATGTCTGAAAGATCAAGGCCGCCGCGTTGTCATCGTCGTCCTGGAAGGCGAAGCAGACGAACTTGAAGCCCGCTCAGACACCATCGTTCGAAACTGGGGTCGGATTGGTGGCATCATTTCCGCATTCAAGGACGCAGGCTGCAACCAGGTGCTGATCGTCGGTTCGGTAAAGCGTCCTGACCTCACGAGGATCAAGCCGGACCTTGGCTTTTTTCGCGCGTTGACGACGGTTGTGCGGTTGATCCGGGCAGGCGGCGACGACGCGGTGTTGCGTGGCGTCATAGCCTACTTCGCCAAGATGGGATTGAACGTCATTGGCCCAGCCGACGTCGCACCGGGCCTGTTGGTGACAACTGGGTCACTGCCGGGCACAAAGCCGCTGAGCGCCGAAGACATTGCACTCGCAAGGCGTGCTTTTGGCCTGTTGACGGCCCTCGCACCATTTGACGTCGGCCAGGGCGTTATCATCAGCCCCGATGGGATTGAAGCCGTCGAAGGTGCTGAGGGGACCGACCGGATGCTGGCGCGGGTTGCAGCCAAGCGGCGCAAAGCCATGATGTCCGGTCAGCACCATGACGCCAGTGGCGTGCTGGTAAAACAGCCTAAGGTGGGACAGGACCTGCGCGTCGACCTTCCTGCAATCGGGCCACGCACGATCATCGGCACAGTGGAAGCCAACCTGTCTGGCATCGTTGCAGAGGCTGGCCGTGTCATCGCACTGTCTCGCAAAGAGCTGATTGCCCGCGCCATGACAGCCGACATCTCCGTCTCTGGGATCGCGCCTACGGGTCCTGGATCGGCATCACCGGGCTCCGAAAAAGCTTCGCAACCTATCTTCAACCGCCTTGAAAGCAGAGGCAGGATCACGCTGCGCGACGTCGACCGGACGGATGCCATGAAGTGTGCAGCCGTCTCACACGCCATGGAGCCCTATGGCTGCGGCCGCGTCGTCATTGCCTCTCGTGGGCATGTTCTGGCAGTCCACGCCGGAGAAGACCCGATCGAGACCGTTGCCCGCGTCGCAGATTTGCGCCAATGGGGCGACAAGCGCTGGAAACGCCGATCAGGCATGGCAGCACTTTCAGCGGGCCGCGAAGCGACACCTGAGTTGATTGCGAAAATAGCCGAAACAGGTCTGGCAGGATTTGCCATCCGCCCGCAGAAATTCGCAGCACGACTGAGCAATGATGCAGTGAAGCTCGCGAATGAGTACAAGCTATGCGTCGCGGAAGTGATGCCGTCCTGACCAAGCGGTGAGCTTGGTGATGGTAAAGCGAAATTGAGTGTCAGGCTTTGGCCTCCTCATTCCAGTCACGCCGAGAAGCGGTAGAAAGTGAAAGGGTAAGCTATGCAAGGCGACACACCGCGCTCACCCGAGCAGCCGCCCGCCTCTCCCATCCAGACGACGCCGCACGATGCCCGCGAGCGCACCTTCACCATCTTCATCGTGGCCGGCGAACACTCCGGCGATGCGCTTGGCGGCAAACTGATGGCCGAACTGAATGCCCGCTGTCCCAATCGCATCCGTTATCTTGGGGTTGGTGGAACGGACATGGCAACCCAAGGGCTGATCTCTCAATACCCGCTCGCAGACGTCGCCGTTATGGGGCCGGTCAACATCGTAAAGGCACTGCCGCGCATCACGCGCCGCGTCTATCGCACCGTGGATGCCGCGCTGACCGCCGACCCGGATTGCGTGGTCATCATCGACAGCCCGGAGTTCACCCACCCGATCGCCAAACGCATCCGCAAACGTCGGCCCGATATCCCGATCGTCGACTACGTATCGCCAAGCGTATGGGCGTGGCGCCCGGGCCGTGCCAGGAAAATGGCACCCTATGTCGATCACCTGCTGGCGCTCTTACCATTTGAACCTGCAGCCCACGACCGCCTCGGCGGCCCACCTTGCACCTACGTCGGCCATCCGTTGATTGAACGGCTGGACTGGTTGAACGCGTTGGAAACTGACAGCTTGAAGGCGCGCCTCGGGCTCGATGCAGCCAAACCGGTGCTGGTGGTTTTGCCCGGCAGCCGGCGGTCAGAGGTTCGCGTCTTGATGGCGCCATTTGGCGGAACGGTCGAAAAACTCAGCGAAGCGGGCATCACGCCCGAGGTGATCATTCCAGCGGTTGAAGACCTAAAAAATGAGATCGCTGAGGCTGCCGCCAGCTGGCCGGTGAAGCCTCACATCATAACCGGTCAGGACGATAAGTTTCGCGCATTCAAAATCGCAGATTGTGCCCTTGCAGCGTCAGGCACCGTCACGCTGGAACTGGCCATGGCGGGAACACCGATGGTCGTGGGTTACCTTGTTGACGGGCTGGCCGCCAACCTCCAGTTTCTCGTCAAGGTGCCATCGATCATCCTGGCAAACCTGGTGCTGGATGAAGCCGTGTTCCCAGAGTTCATTCAGGAAAACTGTAACCCGGACGAGCTGAGCGCTGCACTGATACCGCTTTTCAACAACACCCCGGCCCGCCAGACACAGCTGGCAGCCCTTGCCCAGATCCCGCAAAAGATGACCCGTAGCGACGGCCAGACCCCATCGGCAGTCGCAACCGACATCGTCTTGCATCACGCCGTGAATGGCCGCGCGTCAAAATGATGGGAAGCATGGCGGTTGCACCACTAATTTAGGCGGCCTGATCGTTGATGCGTGCCAGTGCCTCGTCGCGACCCAGAACTTCAATCACATCAAAAATCGGTGGCGATACCCCTGTCCCCGTCACAGCGGCCCGCAAAGGCTGAGCAACTTTCCCAAGCTTGAGGTCTTCAGCTTCGGCATAGTCTCGGACAGCCTGTTCGATCGTTGCCGCCGTCCACTCCTGCACGTCAGCCAGCCGGGTTGCCAGTCTGCCAAGCATGGCCTTCGCATCACCATCCAGCAGCTTGTCGGCCTTCTTGTCCAGGTCAAGAGGCCGCTCGGCAAACAAGTAGCGCGCCGACTGAATAAGCTCGACCAGAGTCTTGGCCCGTTCCTTCAAGCCTGGCATGGAGGCTTCCAACTGAGCAGTCTTCGGGTCTGACCAGCGCTCGGCAAAAAAAGCCCCACCCTCTATCTCACCAAGAATGTCACGGCAGCGACGGACCAGCTCCGCATCATCCGCCTCGCGAATGTAGACTGCATTCAAGGCTTCAAGCTTTTGAATATCAAAACGTGCGGGTGACTTCCCGATGCCGTTCAAATCAAACCATTCAATGGCCTGTTCGGTGGAAAAGATTTCATCATCGCCGTGGCTCCATCCAAGTCGGACGAGATAATTGCGCAAAGCCGAAGGCAGATACCCCATGGCCCGGTAATGCTCGACACCAAGCGCGCCGTGCCGCTTGGAAAGTTTTGCGCCATCTGGACCATGGATGAGCGGGACATGGGCCCATCGAGGAACATCCCAGCCCAGCAACTGAAAAATCTGGGTCTGACGGGCAGCATTGGTCAGGTGGTCGACACCGCGCACCACATGCGTGATCCCCATATCATGATCATCGACAACGACGGCGAGGTTATAAGTCGGCGAGCCATCAGAGCGCAGAATGATCAGATCATCGAGGTCCTTGTTGGGGAATGTCACCTCCCCTTGGACGATATCGTTGACAACCGTCACGCCATCCTTCGGAGCCTTCAACCGGACAACATGGCTTTGCCCGTCGGGGGCCTCAGATGGGTTCCGGTCCCGCCACGGCGAGACAGTCAGAGGTGGGCGCTTTTCGGCTTCGGCAGCCGCCCGCATCGCAGCCAGATCATCAGTCGACAAGTAGCAACGGTAGGCAGCACCGGCGTCCAACAGCATCTGAACGGCCTCGCGATGCCGGTCCCCACGGGTAAATTGCGAGACCGGCACATCGTCCCAGTCAAGCTCCAACCACCGCAAGCCATCCAGAATAGCCTCGACCGCGTCGTCGCTGTGTCTCGCCCGGTCGGTGTCTTCAATCCGCAGCAAAAACCGGCCCGTTTTTCCATCCGCTGCCAGCTTTTGCGCCTGCGACTTGGCATAAAGCCAGTTGAACAAAGCCGTCCGTGCCCCGCCGATATGCAAGTATCCCGTGGGCGACGGGGCAAATCGCACAACCACGTCGCCCAAACCAGCTGAACCAGCAGTGGTCGAAGTTGCCATTGATTGTTCGGCCATGTCGCGCTCTGATCCTTGAAGTTGTTTGGGAAGTACGGTGGGCACTTGAAGCGAACCCGCTCTAGCATGCGGATAACGCTGGCGGTAGTGGCACACGGCGGAGCGACGGGAAAGATCTGTCGCGCAAAAGAGCAAGGAGTGTTGAGCCGTGTCAGATGCCGTATTCGGGCGTTTTTCATCTGACCAAACTTCAACCGGCAGAGCAGCCGCCAACCGGACGGACGCCTCGCAGTACGCAGGCAATTCGGGCGGCGAACAGCATTCGGATTGGACAACGTCTGACGGCGCCGGACTACACACCGATCAAACGATCTCAAGTGTTCCGTCGTGGTGGTCCACCTTGCTTGCTCCGATCACCAACGTCTTGGAGCATGAGCGGTCACGCTGGGTCCTATGGACACCGCTCGCGTTCGCCTCCGGTGCTGCCGCCTATTTCGGACTGCCATTCGAGCCGCAGTGGCCACTGCTCCTTGCCATCTTGATTGCCAGCATCGGGCTGATGATTGGCATGCGCCACGCCGCAACCCTCACCTACTGCACGTGCGCGATTTTGGCTTTGGCGGGTTTCGGGTTCCTGGCCGGTAAGCTGCGAAACGAAAGCGTACGGGCACCGGTCATCCTGACGGAGACCGCCGAGATCAAGGTGTCTGGTTTTGCGGAAGGCATCGAACCCCGCGCCAAAGGCGGGTCAAGACTGACATTGCGGGTCACCGATATCGCGGGGCTGACGGCGACCGAGCACCCAAAGCGGGTGCGCGTCTCATCCCGGCAACCTCTCAGCGACATTAAGGCAGGCGATCACATCGAAGCTTGGATGCGTCTGCGCCCACCAGCAGCACCAGCAGCGCCTGGAGATTACGACTTCGCAAGATATGCCTGGTTCAAAGGAATTGGCGGTGTCGGATTTCTCACACGCCCCCCGGAGAAAACGCCGCCAACGACGGACACGGTTCCCTGGGATATCCAGCTCCTAACCCGCCTCGGCAGCATCCGCGCCTGGATCGGTGCGCGCATAAAGGAATCGCTACCCGGCCAGACTGGTGCCATCGCCACAGCGCTCATAACCGGTGAGCGCGGCGCCATTTCAGAAGAGACGAACGATGCCTATCGCGCGGCCGGGCTGTATCACGTTCTGTCGATCTCGGGTTTGCACATGGCCATCATGGGAGGCGCGGTCTTCTTCACCATCAGGGCCCTACTGGCGCTGTTTCCCGCGATCACACTGCGGTTCAATATCAAGAAGTGGGCAGCAGCCGGTGCCATTCTCGGTGCATTGGCGTACCTGGCCATCTCGGGTGGAGCGTTCGCCACCATTCGCTCCTTTTTGATGATCGCCGTGATGTTTATCGCCATTCTGCTCAACCGCCCGGCCCTGGCGCTGCGCAATGTGGCCATTGCGGCCTTCATCATCCTGTTGGTTTTCCCCGAGAGTATTCTCGACCCAGGATTCCAAATGTCGTTTGCAGCCGTGATCGCATTGGTGGCGGGCTATGGCGAATATGAACGCTGGCGACACTCGAAACGGCCGGACATCGTCGCAACCAGAGCAGGCGCGCTGCTTCGCCAGCCGGTGGCGTTGCTGGCGGGAATTGTCGCATCCACCATGTTCGCCAGCCTCGCCGTATCGCCCCTTGCCCTCTACCATTTTAACCAGTCACAGCACTTTTCGGTTCTGGCCAATGCGACCGCGATGCCGGTCTGCAATCTCATCGTGATGCCCATGGCGCTCGCTGCCCTGATGGGGCTCCCATTCGGTTTGGAGGCTCCACCGCTTTGGTTGATGGGTCAGGGGATTGATGTGATGACCGCCAGCGCCGAATGGGTGGCCTCACTGCCCGGTGCGACGGGGCGCAGTCCAGCTTTTGCATATGGCGCAATCCTCGCCATGGCCGCCGGTGCCCTCCTCGTGGCGATGGTCCACCACCCGGTGAGATGGCTGGGGCTTGGTCTGTTCGCCTCCGGTCTCTTTTGGGCCGGTATGCCGGACAGGCCGGATTTGCTGGTGGCCGCCAACGGCCAGGTCGTGGCGGTGCGCGGCCCTGAAGGACAGCTGATGGTGTCGGCGCAAAAGCGCGACCGATATGTGGAGGAACGCTGGCTTGAACGCGATGGCGACACCCGTAAGGCAGCAGCCATCCGCAATGGCCAGGGGTTCAGCTGTGATGGCGAAGGCTACAACACGCTCAGCTGCGTCCACGATACGAAAGGCCGGAGGGTCGCCATCACACACCATCCAGCTGCACTCCAGGATGACTGCGCCCAAGCCGATATCCTTGTGGTGACGTTCGCGTCTGCCAGACCTTGCAGATTTCAGAACACACCGGCCACGCAGTTACGGATCGATCGCAACGACCTGAAAACCAAAGGCGCTCACGCCATCTTCATACAAGAGCCCACCGTTAAGACCTCGGGCACGCCGAGGACGCAAGGCAGCTCAGCCGTGCCTTCACCAAATCAGACCGGTCAGGTGCTGGCACGCCAGGACGGTAAGCCTCCGGACGTGGGGGGCCAGGGTAGGGAGCCTCAGGGCGCGGAGCGGCAGAGAGTGAAGCCTGAAGCGCTTCAGTCCACGACCCGGCAACATGCAACAATCAGGGTCATCACCGTGAACGGCCTGCGCGGTCAAAGGCCATGGGTCCACGAAGGTGTGCGTTGATCGCCGTTCAAATGACCATCCAAACCGCGAACGGCAATCGACCTGATGCTAATCACAAAAGCTCGATCAAAGGCGCGTGCACAACTCTCAAAACCAAACAGCTTAAGCCCCTCAAATCACCTGTGTGCCAGGCTCCAAACCGCCCACAACCAAGGGTTCAAACCCAGTCCTCCACGGGCAACTCCGCGGCGCGTTCTAGAGCATATTCAGGAAAAGTGTACGCGGTTTTCCGCCCGGAACATGCTCCAAACCAGGAACGTGAGCATGTTCAGGATAAGTGTATGCGGTTTTCCGCCCGGAACATGCTGCAAATCAAGAGTTTAGGGCCTGCTTTGCGAGTCCACGAAAAGCAAACAGGCTCTAATACCGACGGATCAGGCCCACCAGGCGGCCCTGCACATCAACCTGATCGGGACCGAAAATCCGCGTTTCATAGGCGGGGTTCGCTGCCTCGAGCGCGATGGTCGATCCCTTTTTACGCAGTCGCTTCAAGGTCGCCTCTTCTTTCTCAACCAGCGCGACGACGATGTCGCCATTGTTGGCCGAGTTGCAGCGCTTGATAATAACCGTGTCGCCGTCGTGAATGCCCGCGTCAATCATCGAGTCGCCGTGCACTTCCAGCGCGAAGTGTTCGCCACCGGACAGCATGTCAGGCGGACATACCACATCATTGCTATGGTCTTGGATCGCGCTGATGGGTACACCGGCTGCAATGCGTCCCATCATGGGAACGCTCATGGTATCAGCCAGGCCCGCCATCGAAGCTGCGGCTGACGGCATTGCACTTTCACCTGCATAACCGTCCGTGTGCGATGTGGCAGACTGGTCGGAGCGGCCCAAACCACCCTCAATCATTTCCGGCACAAATGCCGTCGCACCTTCTCTCAACCCAGGTGCGGCATGGGGACTGGCGTCAGACGAAGGGACTGCAGACAAGGTTCCAGCAGGTCTGGTCCCGGACATGTCTTCGGGTAACTTTATGACCTCGATGGCGCGCGCCCGATGGGGGAGCCGGCGGATAAAACCGCGCTCAACAAGAGCGGTAATGAGCCGGTGAATACCGGATTTGGATTTCAGCTCCAGCGAATCTTTCATCTCATCGAAGGACGGTGGTACGCCGCTTTCCTGCATCCGGTCGTTGATGAAGAGGAGAAGGTCTTTTTGCTTCTGTGTCAGCATGGCTGTCGGCGCTTGGCCGCCCCCGATTGGCCAATCATGAACTTTGGGAATTATCAGACGGCGCGTGCGTTGCATCGCCGAAAAACATCCTAAAAACCCATGAGGCTTTCATCGTCACACGTTGAACTGAAGTTTGCGGGCAAGCATCGCACCATGTTCCCAAAAACCAGCACAAATCATGAACGGACCCTATACGTTCTCTGAGTGTTCCGCAAGTGGTCCTCTGCAACTTTCAAGGCACAAGACGAATTGGCACTAAAAGTCGAGGTCCATCACGGGCACGTCGGTGCCGGCAGGTGCAGCTGGTGCATGGGGATCGCGCACGATAAGCACGTCGGCACCAGCCAGAATTCCCATGAGCGAACTGTCCTGTGACGCGCTTGGAGAAACAACTTCAAGGCCAGCAGACGTTTCGTGGAGGATCCCGCGCATGTAGTGCGCGCGCGGCCCGTTCGCGGAAAGATCACAGGCGAGGCGCACAGGTCTGGTGGACGGCGCATCACCTTCCAAACCCAGCAGTCGCTGGAGCAAGGGGATGGCGAACAACCGCGCGCAAATCAGCGTCGATACAGGGTTCCCTGGCACACCGATCATCCGGGTCGGTCCAATACGTCCAAACATCAACGGTTTACCCGGCCGCATGGCGATTTTCCAGAAATCGAGCGCCATACCGTGGGCCTGCAGAACATCGGCCACCAGATCATGATCACCGACCGATGCCCCGCCGATCGTGATCAAGACATCGGCATCCCGCGCTTGCTCCATATGCGCGCGCAGATCTGTTTCGGTGTCCTTGGCAATCCCAAGGTTGCGAGCTGCACCGCCAAACCCCGACACCATCGCTGCAATGCCAAATGAGTTGGAACATACAATCTGGTCTGGCGATGGCATCTCACCGGGCATCACCAACTCATCGCCCGTGGCCAGGATCGTCACAACAGGCTTGCGTCGCACAGTGAGCGCGGCATGCCCCATTGAGGCCGCAAGCGTAACATCCCGCGTTGTCAGTAGACGGTTGGCTGAGATCACCGCAGCGCCTTGCTGAAAATCACCGGCCTTGGGGCGGACATGAGAGGGATCAGGTTGCCCGTCGACAACGTTGATGTGGTTCCCCTCGCGGCGAACGTTCTCCTGGATGACGATCGCATCGGCCCCCGGCGGCAACGGGGCACCGGTGAAAATGCGCACGGTCTGACCCTGGGCGATGTCATCTTGAAAGCCATGCCCGGCCGCAGCCTCGCCCATCACTTCAAAGCGGGTTAAACCTGCAGCAATATCCGTGGCTCTCACCGCATAGCCATCCATGGCGGAGGCTGCGAATGGCGGTTGATCATGCCGCGCGGTCAGATCTGACGCGAGCACGCGGCTCACCGCGTCTTCGAGCGGCACCACGTCTGTCTCGCCGACAGGGACCACGTCGGCAAGAATGCGGGCCCGCGCTTCCGCAACACTCAGCATTTAACGGTCGCCTGCCTGTTCGCGCTCAGCGGCCATGTAGGGACCTGACTTCCCACCAGTCTTTTCGATCAGTCGGATGCCTGAAAACGACATCGCCTTATCGGCCGCCTTCAACATGTCGTAGATCGTAAGGCAGGCCACCGACACCGCGGTCAGTGCTTCCATCTCGACGCCGGTTTGCCCACCGACCTTGACGAGCCCGGTTACCCGCACACCAGCAGGCGTGTGTTGAAGTTCGAACTCCACGGTGGCTTTGGTGATTGCGAGCGGGTGACAAAGTGGGATCAGCAGATGCGTCTGCTTTGCGGCCATGATGCCGGCAATGCGCGCGGTGGCCAGGACGTCACCTTTTTTGGCTTCACCGCTCTCGATCAGCGCCAGTGTTTCAGGCGCCATGGAGACAAACCCCTCGGCAATGGCGGTCCGCGAGGTGACGGCCTTGTCGGACACGTCAACCATATTCGCTTCGCCGCGCTCATTCAGATGCGAGAGCTTACCCATGTGTGATCTGTCCTGTTTGCTGTGCCCTGGATTATGCGGCTGGCTGACGATCAAGCAGGACTTGCGTCGCAGCCTTGACGTCCACCTGACGCATCAGGCTCTCACCGACAAGAAATGTTGAAACGCCGGTACGCCCGAGACGCGCGACGTCATCGGGTGAAAAAATTCCACTCTCTGAAATAACCAGCCGGTCATCTCCAACACGGGGGGCAAGGTCTTCGGTGGTTTGGAGTGTCGTTTCGAATGTCTTGAGGTTGCGATTGTTGATACCGATGAGCGGGCTATCCAATGCGAGCGCGCGATCCAGTTCGGCCGCATCGTGTACCTCGACGAGCGCATCCATACCCCAATCGCCAGCAGCTGAAATCAGATCTGCGGCGAGTGCATCATCCACTTGCGCTAGGATCACCAGGATCGCATCGCCCCCCCAGGCGCGGGCCTGCACCACCTGATAGGTATCGATCATGAAGTCCTTGCGCAGGCATGGCAGAGAGCAGGCCGCGCGCGCCTGCTTCAAATAATCAGGTGCACCTTGAAATGACGGTCCATCTGTCAAAACCGACAGACAGGTTGCACCCCCGTCTGCGTAAGCCCTTGCCAAATCGGCGGGATGGAAGTCGGCCCGGATGACACCCTTTGATGGGCTGGCTTTCTTGATCTCGGCGATCAGCCCTGTCTGGCCGTTGGCGCGCGCCGAAAAAAGCGCATCCGCAAAGCCACGCGGCTTGGATGCACTGCGCGCGTACTCAGCCATGACCTGTAACGGATCGCGCGCCTTGGCGCTTTGTACCTCGTCACGCTTGTAGGCGGTAATCTTATCCAGGATGTTCGCCATGATCTTCGTGCCTTCGGGTTCTTTGTGCCAATGGACGGAACGGGTTAACCCGCCGCGCCGTTTGAAATGGAAACCAAGCGGTCAAGCGCGGCCTTCGCCCGCCCATCATCAATCGCTGCCGCTGCCTGCTGCGCGCCGTCCGCCAGGTTGGTTGCCCGTTCACACACAACCAGGGCAGCCGCAGCATTGAGCACAACAATGTCCCGGTAAGGACCAGCTGCACCGTCAAGCACCTCGCGCAGCGCTCGTGCATTCTCAACGTTGTCGCCACCGCGCAGATCATCCAGCGTCGCGGGCTGAAGACCAGCCACCTCTGGTGTCACGGTAAACAGCGTGACCTCTCCATCCTTCACCTCAGCAACCATCGTGGGCCCGGTCGTTGTGAGTTCGTCCATGCCATCGGCGCCATGGACAACCCAGGCATGCGTCGCACCCAGATTAACCAGGGCATCGGCCACCGGCGCGACCCAGGCTTCTGCGAACACCCCAATCACCATGCGCCTGACGCCAGCCGGGTTGCAAAGCGGTCCAAGCAGGTTGAACAACGAGCGGATACCCAGTTCAGCGCGAACGGGCGCCCACGTCTTCATGGTGGGATGGTGCATCGGCGCCCAGCAGAACCCAACACCAGCGTCGCGGATGGCCCTGGACACAACCGCCAAGTCCGCATCCAGTTTGACACCCAGCGCCGCCAGAACATCCGACGCGCCCGATTTCGATGAGACGGACCGGTTGCCATGCTTGGCCACATGAAGCCCGGCACCAGCGGCAACTAAGGCAGCACACGTCGACACGTTGTAGGTGCCATGGCCATCGCCGCCGGTGCCAACAATATCGACGGCATCATCGGGTGCTTCAACCGTCAGCATATGTGCGCGAAGGTGGCGCGCGGCACCGGTCAGCTCCGCGACCGTTTCACCCCGAACCCTCAGGCCCATCAAAAACGCCGCCCGCGCCTCAGGCGTCCCGCCATCGCCACCCAATAACTCAAGCGCTGCAATGACGCTGTCTTGGTCCAATCGTTCGCCAGCAGCAACACGATTTAACAACGCTTTGATGTCCGGGGTCACAGGCATGCGAAGGTTCCGTTTCAGACACGTGCTGGTGCGTTCGTCGCCGAGATGGGTCGCTCACGGGTGACGCGCTTAGGTGAAAAACCAGCCAGCTCCAGGAAGTTGGCAAGCAGGCCGTGCCCGTGTTCAGACGCAATGCTTTCGGGGTGGAACTGAACGCCATGCACCGGCTGGTCGACATGCTGTAGCCCCATGATGATCCCATCATCGGTCTGCGCGGTCACCTTCAGGCATTTGGGCAGCGTCTCGGGCTTCACCGTCAACGAATGGTACCGCGTCACCTCAAACCGCTTTGGCAGTCCGGCGAACACGCCTTCGTTCGTGTGCGTGATTTCCGAAAGCTTTCCGTGCATGGGGAGCGGTGCGCGGATCACGTCGCCTGCGTACGCCTGCCCGATCGATTGGTGACCAAGACAGACACCGAACAGCGGAATGCTGCCATCCAGTCGTTTGATCAGGTCCACGCAGATCCCGGCATCGTTGGGCGTGCATGGCCCCGGTGAGATCACGATGGCCTTGGGCTTCAGGGCAATCGCTTCATCAATGGTCAACGCGTCGTTGCGCTTAACGACACAATCCACCCCCAGTTCACCGATGTAGTGAACGAGATTGTACGTGAAGCTGTCGTAGTTATCGATAAGCAGAAGCATGGGTGACCATTGATCGTGAATGACGTGAGGTTCGGTATCTCAGAGAATAGGGGACACCAAGAGGGGCACACCCGCCTGAAGGCCGACCAGTTTATGTCTTAAGCAGCCTGGACACCGACAAGTATGGGGCCAAGCCTGCAAGGTCAACATGGGAGATGATGATCAGCGCTCAGGTCGCCGTCGCGTCAATCAAGTTCACGCGGCACCTGGAAGGCGATGAGTTTGCAGCGACCGGCCAGCGCATCGGAAAACGCAAGTACCCCCAGGTCAAACACGGCAACAGCAGCCGTGGGAAACTTCAACGACATAGCGCGCAAAGCCTCCGATGGTCCGTCCCCCACGAGGCTCAGCGACAACGCCTGCAGTCCCGGGTTGTGCCCAACCACCATGACGGTCGGCGCACGGCCTGCATGGACGCGTACGCGTTCAAGGATGACCTCGGCAGATGCCAGATAAAGCGCATCATCAATGACGATATCCGGCAAAGGTGCATCAAACGCCGGCAAGGTGAGCGCAAGCGTGGCCCGCGTCCGCACCGCGTTAGAGCACAAAACAAGGTCTGGCTTGAAGCCATTGGACGCCAGCCACTTCGCCATCTTCGGCGCAGCCTTGCTTCCCCGTTCATTCAGCGGACGCTCGTGGTCTTCTTGTTCGAGTTTTTCCCAGCTCGATTTGGCATGCCGGTAGAGGATCAATCTGCTCATGCCCATTGGCACCAGTGTTTGAAAGCCATCATCCGAAAAGCCCGCGATTGGCCTGCGACGACCCGCTTCCCACCGCCGGGCCGCCCGCAAATGCGACCGCTTCTTCCGCGGCGCGGACGATGGCCATGGCTTTGTTGATGCACTCTTGTTGTTCGCTGGCCGGAACGGAGTCGTAAACGATGCCGGCACCCGCCTGCACGTGCAACTTCCCATCCTTCACAAGCGCGGTCCGCAAGACAATGCAGGTGTCCATGTTCCCGTCGGCCGAAAAATACCCAACACACCCGGCATAAGGCCCGCGCTTGGCCGTTTCCAACTCGTCGATCACCTCCATGGCCCGCACTTTCGGCGCACCAGAGACAGTGCCTGCGGGAAAGCCTGCCATCAGCGCATCCACTTCGTCGTGGCACGCATGATCAAGCTTACCGATCACATTGGAGACGATGTGCATGACGTGGCTGTAGCGCTCAACCGTAAACCCCTGGGTGACCCGCACCGTGTCGGGGATGCTCACCCGCCCCACATCATTCCGCCCCAGGTCCAGCAACATCAAATGTTCGGCGCGCTCCTTTGGATCAGCCAGTAGCTCAGCCTGCAGGGCGTCATCTTCCTGAGCGGTCGCGCCCCGTTTGCGAGTGCCCGCGATAGGCCGGATCGTCACCTCGCCATCCACGGCACGCACCAGAATTTCCGGCGATGACCCAACCAGGGCGAAATCACCAAAATCCAGATGGAACAGAAATGGTGACGGGTTCAGCCGTCTGAGCGAGCGATACAACGCAAACGGCGGCAGCGTGAAGTCACTGGTGAAGCGCTGGGCGAGCACGACCTGGAAGATATCGCCAGCGACAATGTAGTCCTGTGCCTTGGCCACCATCTCAAGATAGCGCGCCTCGGATGTATTGGAGACCGCGTCAGGGGCAACCATCGGCTCAGCTTTTGGAAGCGCGCCCTGTGGCAGCGGGCGTTGCAACGCGACAACCGCGTCCGCCAGTCTATCTTGAGCCGCTCCGAAAGCAGCCTTAGCCGATACCTCATGGATTGGGCGCACCGGCGTCGCCAACGTCATCTCGTCACGAACGGCATCGAAAATGACCATCAGCGTCGGCCGCATCATAATCGCATCAGGCACCTGCAAGTCATCAGGCGGGACGTCGGGAAGATGCTCAATCAGACGAACCGTGTCATAGCCCATGTAGCCAAACACACCGGCGGCCATGGGCGGCAGGTCGTCGCGATGTGGAATGGCGCTTTCAGCCAGAAGGGCGCGCAGAGCATCGAGGGTTGGCGCATCGATCGGCTCGAAGGATGAGGTGTCATCAGCTGGCGCGCGGTTAATCTCGGCGCGATTGCCATGGGCCCGCCAGACAAGGTCTGGCCGGGAGCCGATGATGGAATAGCGGCCGCGTTGTGCGCCACCTTCAACCGATTCCAACAAGAAGCTCATCGCCCCGGCCCCAGATAATTTCAGGTAGGCTGAGACGGGTGTTTCAAGGTCTGCCACCAGACGTGTTGACACGATCTGGGCTTCCCCGCGTGCGTAGGCGGCTTCGAAGGTGTCGCGGTCTGGAACGGTCGGCAGGCGATCCCCATCCAGGTCCGCCGCCACCGGCTTATCGGGCGAATTCAACGTCGGTGCTCATGTTGGTAACGTCGCCAGATAGCGACTGGAAAGCTGGCCCGTCCGTCACATCACCTGCGATGAGACGAACCGAGTATCAGACGGCTGCACCCTACACACTGCGGTTCGATCCGGCCAGTGACGCTCCTGCAAAAACAAGCTCACGGCCAGCCGTCGTGATGAACGCTCCACCGCGATTATCGGTATCAATAGCTACCAAGCGCCGGTGCCACGCCAGTGACCCGGTCAAGCACCTGCTGATTGATGTCCACCCCGAGCCGATCCTGCAGCTTGGACAGGTAGGCCGAAATCTGGTCCTGACGCAGTTGACCGACCAGCTCATTGTTCAAAACCGTCTTTTGCTCATCCGTCAGCTTCGGCGCCTTGATGATGTCATCGACGCGAAACACCAGCCGGCTCTGTCCACCGGTCGTCTCGGACGATCCAGCTTCGCGCTCAGGAAGTACAAACGCCTGGGACAACGCCGCCTGTGTCATGCCGTTGGGTATCCGTCCCCGCGTTGTTGGCTCAGACGTCACAACCGTGCCACCAGCTTCTTCAGCGACCTTACCCATGTCCTCGCCGGAATTGATCCGCTTGACGAAATCCGTTGCCGCCTTGGAGATTTGCCTGCGCTTGGTGTTCGTTGTCCAAAGCGCCTTAACGTCTGATCTTACGTCATCATATGAAAGCTGCTTGGGCTTGGTGACGTCGACAAGATCAATCCAGGCAAACCCACCGTCGTTGAGCTGCACGGCTTCTTGCTCGACACCCACGTCCGCACCAAACACCGCTGCGATAATCCGGTCAGCGTCCACGACATCCAGCGCCAGCGACTTGTCTTCGTTCTGGTTTGTGCTGTCGACATTCTTAAGGTCGAAGTGTTTCAGGCCAAGTTCCTCGCCGATTTCGTTCAGCGGTCGGGCAGCGGCACGGCCATCGTCCACCTGGTCGAACATATCGCGCATATGATTGGCAGCCCACTCGTTTGCGAGTAACTCCCGGACCTTCACACGCGCCGTTTCAAGCGTGCTTTCCTCTCCATCGACGATGTTCGTCACCCTCAGCAGGACGGTCGTAAACCGGCCTTCCACAGGGGCGGAAACCTTGCCGCCTTCAAGCGCAAACGCCGCTTCGGCAATCTTGGGATCGATCAACTCGGACTTGGTCTTCACCCCAAGCGTGATGTCCTGTTCCGTGGCGCCATTTGCCTTTGCAATTTCCAGAAAGTCCTTGCCACCTTCGATCTCGGCTTTGGCCTTTTCAGCCGCCGCTTTGTTCGTGAATGCAATCTGCTGGATCACGCGCTTTTCAGGTACGTCGTAAGTGTCTTTCGTCTGTTTGTAGGCCTCAACAACCTGTTCTTCCGTGATAGGGGCTTTGGCCCGAACCGCATCTTGCGTCAGCACCAGGGCCGTGAATGATCGGCGTTGCGGCGTCATGAACTGCGCCTTGTTGGCCTCGTAGGTGGATTTCAACTCGTCATCGCTTGGCTCTTTGACGTCTAGGACTTTTTCCGGGTCGATTGTGAAATGCGAAATGACCCGCGTTTCCTCGCGGTAGTCATGCAGTGTTTCGATCATCGCGTCGGGCACAACCGTTGAGCGCAGCAGCGCCGTGGTCAGATGTTCGCGAATTTTATCGCGATGCCGCATCTCGATGAGGCCCTGCTCAGACACGCCCAGCTGACGCATAACGCTTTCAAGCAGCGGTCTGGAGAAGCTGCCGTCGACACCTTGGAAAGAGGGATCGCGCCGGAAGCCATCCGCAATAGCGTCATCGGACAACGTGAGATCGAGTTCCTTGGCATGGGCCTGAACCGCACCAGCCCCTATCAGACGCGACAACACCTGACGGTCAAGTCCGAACGCACGCGCCTGCTCCATCGTGATCCGCCGCCCGGCCTGCTGGGAAATGGTTGAGAGCTCGGTCTGCAGGGCGCGCTGGTATTCGGTTTCTGTAATTGTTTCATCCCCGACACTGGCCAGGGCACCGTATTGTCCGCCGGTGAAGACATCGGCGATTCCCCAGATTGCAAAACTCAGGATCAGGAAAAAGATCATGATGAAAGCGACCCAACCGGATGCCCATTTGCGCAGACCTTCAAGCATGTCGTCTCTCTTCTTTTCGTTTCTTCGATGATTGGGTTCATCGCCAGTTTAATCTTCACGCCAAACGCGAGATCAAAACGGCTCGACACCGTAGACGTCTTAGCTACAACACCGGCAGCGCTCTGCGACCAACAAAAACCAGAGCCCGGCTTGCGCGCAATCAAAACCGTGATCCGAGCCTGCACCGAGTGTGGGAACGATCTGTGTAGGCCGATGCCCCGGTCTGACATAAGATCGTTGGCAACCGTTGCCACTGCGTTCGCACAGAATAACCGATGACTACACCCGCAGATCTTCACGTTTTCGTCGGTAATCGGCCGGGCATTCCACATAGGCGTGATATCAGACCCTTGCGCGGCGTCAAACCATGCAGCTGGTGAACACGGCAGCCTGCCGCTTTTTTCCGCAAAAATTCCCTAAACCCAGCAAAACATGACAAAACACCGTCTCAGTCCCACATGATCAACCACGAACCATGTCGATACGACCCGAAGGGCCCGGAATGACCGTTGAAGCGCAATCCCAAACGACTGATCAGACATCCGCAGCCACCAGCACAACGGTTCGGCCGGTCGTGGCTGGCAACTGGAAAATGAATGGCCTGAAGGCCGCATTGACCGAAGCGATGGCCGTTGAAAAGCATATCGTAACGTCAGGCGACAAACTGGAATGCGATGTCATGATCTGCCCGCCGGCCACGCTTTTGATGGTCATGGCGCAAGTCGCAGGCAACGGTGTCCGGGGAGATAAGCAACCCGGCAAAGCCCTTAGCTTCGGTGGTCAGGACTGCCACGCTGAGGCATCTGGTGCCCACACGGGCGACCTCTCGCCGGAGATCCTTAAGGACGCAGGCGCGACTTGCGTGATTGTCGGCCATTCGGAGCGTCGGGCAGATCACGGGGAAACAGACAGCCTCGTGAAGCAAAAGGCTGCAGCAGCCCATCGCGCCGGTCTGGTTGCGATCGTCTGCATCGGTGAAACCATCGGCCATCGCCAAGCCGGTCTGACGCTGGAAGTCGCAGCCCGCCAGCTGGCTGGGTCCTTGCCGGAAGGCGCAACGCCTCAGAATACAATTATCGCTTACGAACCGGTTTGGGCGATCGGAACCGGGATCACACCAACAGCGGACGATGTCCAAAGTGTCCATGCCGAAATTCGAACGCGGTTGGAAGCCCTGCTCGGAGAAGCCGGCAAAACCGTGCGCATCCTCTATGGCGGGTCGGTGAAACCGGCAAACGCAAAGGAACTGATGGGTATCCCCCACGTCAACGGCGCGTTGGTTGGCGGAGCGAGCCTTAAGGCTTCGGATTTTACGGGCATCATCGATGTCTACCGGGCGGGATGATCAGCCAGGATGACTAGGCGGGATAATCAAGCCGGTTATGGCCACAGCGGATCAGATAACGACCCGGCATCGCCTGCCACCCATTGCGACACGCGTTCACCAACGCCATAGTGCCGCTCAATTAGGGCACCCACGAACAGGCTCGTTGAACATTGTCAGCGGAACGCACGAAATCCGGTTTACGCACAAAAATGTCGTGCGCAGCCTGTGTCATCGGCTTAGGTCTCGGCATCGCCTGGCTGGTGGGGGCACCTGTCCAGGCCGCTGGCTCCGACATCAATATCGAAGGCAAGCTGTCAGCCGACCAAAAGCGGCGATACGACACCTGTCGCGCGCAGGAAGCCGAGCGGGCGGAATTGCACGGTACCGGCATTGTGGCCGACATGGACAAGGGCCCGGCCTGGGCCAAAGCCAATCTTCCAGCACAGCGCCTCAGCCAGATCTTGCGATACATCCACTTGGATGAGCAGGTGAAGTTCCGCTGCGGTGATGTGTTCGCCGAAGTCAGCGTAATCGAAGCCGAAGAAGCTGCACGAATCGAGGCCGCCAGGGTCGTGGCCGCGCGAAAGGCTTACGAAGCCAGACGCGCAGAAATGCTCCGCAATATCCCCAACCCGGTTCGCAAGCCAGCCAGCCGACTAACCCGGGCGCAGACGCGCAACAACACCGCGACCCCGCCCTTACCGGTCCGGTTCCGCCGCTAGTCATGAAAGAACGGCTTGGCCGGGCGATAAAATTCCCCACAATCGGGCTCGAAGGCGCGCTTTTGCCACACAGTGACCTTCAAGACATGCGCAGCATCTGGAAAACCGGTGCTGGAAACACCAAACGCTTCCGTGTATGACGGGTGCATATCGGCTGGATCAGCGCGTGTCGCACCAGCGAATGGGAAGCGTGGCCTTCCCCTCAATCACCATAAACCCATCTACCGACCGCCTCATCGAGACGAGGCTCGCGCGCTGGGCAACTCTATTAGGAACGCCAAATGGCTACAGTGGTTCTCGTCATTCATTTGATGATTGCAGTTGCGCTGGTCGCGGTCGTGCTGCTTCAAAAATCCGAAGGCGGGGCCCTTGGTATGGGTGGCGGCGGCAGCGGCGGCGGCGGTGGCGGTTTCCTGACCGGGCGCGGCACGGCGAACCTTTTGACCAGAACGACGGCGGCGTTGGCCGGGTGCTTCTTCATGACCAGCATTCTGCTGACCATCATTGCGAACAACTCCGACCGCGCAGGCTCCATCTTCGATCGCAATTCAGGCACCGCGACAGAACAAACCGCACCCGGCGAGCCCTTAGCGCCTGAGACCGGCGGAAGCCTTTTGGATTCGTTGAAGTTGGATTCGCCAGCACCGTTGCCCAACAGTCCGAACTGATAATCGTTCCCGCAAGCGCTGTTCTTCAGCAGTCCCACTCAGATACCATGGCACGCTGCGCGTGTCCGCTGGGCTAAGCCCCGCCCCACCCCATCCGTTCGGGCTTGCAACATCACGGTTGCAGCTCGAATTGCCCACGACAACGACACGCTGCCCCACTATGACGACACGCTGAAAGTCCAGCGTCACGTCGTTGAAAATACGCCCGCCAAGCATTCTCCGAACACACAATCGGTGGATGTGTCCTTAAAGCCGCTACGAATCGCGCTCCAACCATGTCAGACACAAAGCCCATGCAACGGTACATCTTCATTACCGGCGGCGTGGTATCCTCACTCGGCAAGGGCCTCGCATCCGCCGCACTCGGCGCGCTTCTCCAGGCCCGTGGCTACACAGTCCGCCTGCGCAAGCTCGACCCCTACCTCAATGTCGATCCAGGCACCATGAGCCCGTATCAGCACGGTGAGGTGTTCGTCACCGACGACGGCGCTGAAACCGACTTGGATCTGGGCCACTATGAACGCTTCACCGGCGTGCCCGCCAAGCGATCAGACAACATTACAACAGGCCGGCTCTATCAGGACATCCTCACCAAGGAACGCCGCGGCGACTACCTCGGTGGCACGGTGCAGGTCATTCCCCATGTCACCGATGCCATCAAGGCGTTCGTGTTGGATGGCAACGACGGCATCGATTTCGTGTTGGTCGAAATCGGCGGAACGGTTGGCGATATTGAAGGCCTGCCGTTCTTCGAGGCCATCCGCCAACTCGGCAACGAGCTGCCCCGCGGCTCCTCCATCTTCATCCACCTGACGCTGGTGCCATTCATCCCCTCTGCTGGGGAGTTGAAGACAAAACCGACACAGCACTCGGTCAAGGAACTGCGCGGGATCGGCATCCAGCCCGACATTTTGATGTGCCGTGCCGACCGCGAAATACCAGCGAGCGAGCGTAAGAAAATCGCCCTGTTCTGTAATGTGCGTTCAGAAGCGGTCATCCAGGCGCTGGATGTGGACTCCATCTACAACGTGCCATTGGCTTACCATCGCGAGCGCCTTGACGAGCAAGTGCTGGAAAGCTTCCGCATCACCGATGCCCCAAAGCCGGACTTGACCACATGGGAGCGGATTTCGACCCAGGTGGCAGAGCCTGAAGGTGACGTGACGATCGCCATCGTCGGCAAATACACCGGCCTGAAGGACGCCTATAAATCGCTGTCTGAAGCCCTGACCCATGGCGGCTTCGCCAATGGCGTCGGCGTGAAGGTCCAATGGATCGAAGCAGAAGTTTTTGAATCAGAAGACCCGACGCCTTTCCTGGAAGATGTGCACGGTATCCTCGTCCCAGGCGGCTTCGGCGAACGTGGCGCTGAAGGCAAAATCCTGGCAGCTAGGTTCGCACGTCTGCGGAAGGTCCCGTACTTAGGCATCTGTTTCGGCATGCAGATGGCCACATTGGAAGTCGCCCGGGCAGCTGGCATCGACGCGGCTGGTTCGACGGAGTTCGGCCCCACCAACGAGCCCGTGGTTGGCCTGATGACCGAATGGATGGAGGCTGGCGAACTGACGCGCCGCAATTCAAGCGGCGATCTGGGTGGCACCATGCGGCTTGGGGCGTTTGCCGCCAAGCTGGCACCCGATAGCCAGGTGGCCAAGATCTATGGCGCGACTGAAATTTCCGAACGCCATCGCCACCGCTACGAAGTGAACATGCGCTATCGCGAACAACTGGAGCAAGCCGGCCTCACGTTTTCCGGTGTATCCCCAGACGGACTGCTGCCGGAAATTGTTGAGATTGAAGACCATCCCTGGTTCATTGGGGTTCAGTTCCATCCCGAACTGAAGTCTCGCCCATTCGAGCCGCACCCGCTGTTCTCAAGCTTCATCGCCGCCGCCGTCGAACAAAGCCGGTTGGTGTAACAGCGGCGCCCTTGGCGCACTGTTAGAAGTTCGCCGGCCGGGTTTTTGCTATAGCCGCCTTACACGTTTTTGCCCGCCGTCAGCGGCGTGCAAACAAACGCCCGATCAGCGATTGAGGCTTGTTCTTACGTTGAAACAGGCCCAACGCAGCCGGCTTGTGGTAGTGGCGCGCCGCCGTCACAAACCGAAGACCGGCCCGCGACCCACTTTTCCAGACAACGCGACAGTCGAATTCGACATTTTCCAACGGGATGTAGACTGAGACCCGGTCCGGCAGGCGGCCAGCAGTCGCTGCCAAACCCCGCATTTCAATCAAGAGCCCGGTGGACGACGAGTCCCGCACGTAACAAGGCTGCGAGGCCTTGTCGCCGTTCGATGTCACGTAGGCTGCCAATTTATGTTCACGCCGCGGCGCAAACCGTTTTTCACCGGCCCACTTCGGTGTCGCGCGGGGTCTTGCAAATTCCCTACGGCCCATACCACCGGAGAATTTGGAACCACCCGCAGCTATGCCCGCATGCCCGAAACCCATTGCACCGCTCCAACGAGGAATTACTCACTGGGCAGATCATATCCCATCAGCCTAAAGGTTTTGCTACGGGATTATCAGGCATTTGTCGCAAATCCCGAACACCACTGTTGGCCGCGAATTGGCGAGAAACCGCCAGCGATCTGAAACCACCAAGGGTCCGATCACCGGCGGATGAACCAAGCGGTAGACCTCAGTAAGTTCCTGAGGCAAATGCACCTTTCACAGAGCTTACGCGCTGCTTAGGCGCAGCTTTCGGCTTTGCGACATAGCTTTTCGGCTTGTAGGCCCTTTTCTTGGCGGTCCGTTTCTTTGAAGATTTCGTCGCATACTTTTTCTTCGAAGATTTGCCGACGTACTTTTTCTTGCTCTTCGAACGTTTCGCATAGCGGCTTTTGCCGGTCGGGCGGCCCTTTGCGTTGACGCAATGGTGGAAGCGCACGCGCGATCCGTTATCGATATGAATGTGGTGCATGCCACACGAATATGTCCCAACCCCACCGGAATGGTTTTTCTTCAGCCAGGCGACCACCTGACGGTACTTGCCCTTCGGCGGGTGGAAGTCGGCAGCGCGACATGAGGCATGAAGGCTGCGTTTGCCTGACCCGGCGATCCGAGCGCCTGGGCGGTGTGTGGAGATGACCCGGATCGGGCCGAATTTGCTGCGGATCTGAGCAAGTTTTGCTTTGATGGACCCCGGTAGACATCCCGTCCCGGCCGCCTCTGCTTGGTTTGGCCCGCTGAATGCGACTGCACCCAGCATCACGGCCAGCGCCAGTGCCCAACGCACCGAACTGAACATAGATTTCATTCGAAACACGCTCCTGAAAGTCAAAGTTGACGTCACGCACCCCCTCGCTGAGATCGTGTCTGATCCCCCGGTAAGCGACCCGCTGGCCTTAGAGCGTTAATGCTTGAGACGGAACCACGAGTGACAAAATGTGACGCACATTAAAGTCGAATGAAGTATCGTTGAGTGAGTTTTTAATCAGAATATGCAATGTCGATAAGTCGTTTCATTGTAGGGCAAGTCGTTTCATAGCAAATCCAGTCTCCGTCAAGTCATAGCAAGACGAGTTTTGTTCTCGAATTATTGGCGATTTGGGTGCGGTGACACGGCCGCTGTTGACAGAAAGCCGAAGAATTAAGTGCACATAGCCAACTCGACTGCCACCTCATGTCATTTCGACGCAGACGTAGCTGCAAGTATTAAAAAGTCCGGATGGCGTTTCGCGCGATCGGGTGCGGGCCTCGCGGCGTCATCGATCCAGCGCAGCGACACGTTTGCAACGTGCACAAGGCTTGACCGAGTTTCCCCTTGCGCCCGCATCGAGATTGATGGAGATCGGGTGTACGATCAGCCAAGCCCCGGTGATTCCTCACTTTACCAGTGATACAACGCCTGTCCTGACCCTCGGAGACCCCACTTGAAGGCCCTCCCCATTGACATGGAGTACCTCACACGCGTGCTCCTTCGCCTGTTGCGCACCCCTTCGCCCACAGGGCTGACGGATGCGGCGGTGCGCGTTGCGTGTGAAGAATTATCAAACCTGGGCGTTCCAATCGAATTGACGCGCCGCGGGGCCATTCGCGCAAATCTATCCGGCGTCCAGTATTCCCCTGACCGCGCCATCATCGGCCACCTGGATACCTTGGGCGCGATGGTCAAAAACCTGAAAGACAACGGCCGCCTGGAACTCACCCAGATCGGGCACTGGTCATCGCGGTTTGCCGAGGGCGCACGCTGCACGGTGATATCCGACACCGGACGGCGCTGCCGTGGGACGATCTTACCGGTCAAAGCATCGGGCCACACCTTCAATGACGAGATCGACACACTGCCCGTCAGCTGGGACACAGTCGAACTGCGCCTTGATGAACGCGTCAACAGCCGGGGTGATCTGATGCGGCTGCCAATCCATGTCGGCGATATCGTCTCGATCGACCCGAACCCGGAGCTCGCTGACAACGGTTTCATCAATTCACGCCACCTGGACGATAAAGCCGGCGTCGCCTGCATTCTCGCAGCTACAAAAGCCATCCTCGAAAGCGGACTGACGCTACCCGTCGACTGCCATATTCTGCTGACGATCTCCGAAGAAGTCGGCATCGGTGCAAGCCATGTGCTCCATGGCGATGTTGCGGAGATGGTCTCCGTTGATAACGGCACGCTTGCACCAGGCCAGAACACGAGCGAGTTCGGCGTCACAATCTGCATGCAGGACATGTCCGGCCCGTACGATTGGCACCTGTCGCACAGCCTGATCGACCTTGCCCGCGAATTCGGCGTGCCCCACAGCCGCGACGTGTTCAAATACTACCGTTCGGACGGCGCATCAGCCTTGGAAGCCGGCAATGATATCCGTACGGCATTGGTCTGTTTCGGGCTTGATGCCTCACACGGCTATGAACGCGTGCATATGGATTCGCTCAGAGCGGTCGCCGATTTGCTGGCCATCTACATGCAAAGCCCGCCCGTGAACGCCAGACAGCAAACGGGTGTCGTAACGCCCGGCGCCATGTCATGACCTTTTGAATTCACGGCCTTCTGACACGTCTCCAACTATCCATTCCAACAGATGATTACGCCGCTGTATCAGCCAAGTGGTGGTGCGCGGGCGACGTGACAGTCCGTTCCTAGGGCAACCCCAGCACAGGCGGCAGTGCCCCATTTACCGGCGCTCCCCTTGGGATCGACGTGCCAGGAAGCCAGCCGGCATCAGTCACTTCCATCATGAATTTCTTACGGATCGCACGGCCAAAATCGCGATAGCCGTATGCTGGGAGAACAAACGCACCGGGCCCGCCCATCACGTGGGCGGTGTACCATTTCTCCATCGTTGTCATTTCGGTATCCGGACCAACCGCCAAACCATATCCCGGCTTGCGATAGGCCCCGACGCCGACAGTGTCATTTTCACCCGGGATCATGATCGGATTGCCGTTGATCATCACGCCGCTTTTGATCAGCCGGTCACGGGCCTCATCGACCTGGGGCGCAGGCGTGCAATTGTCGATGCCATCGCTCGACACATCCAAGACCACGCGCCGCGCCCGTTTGGGCATGGAGGGAAGAATGGTTTCATTCACAATCCGCAGCATCCGCGCCAGACACGTGAACTCTCCACCCTGCTGGGGGACGTTTCGGACCAGGTTTGCTGCAGCACGCGCATCAGCCGGCGATGCGATCCACGTCCATGGCACGATGACCGTCGGGCTATCGGCCCATGCGATCATCATGAACAAAATCCGTCCAAGCGGCGCACTAACGATAGCCCCTATGACATCCGGGTCCTCGAGCGCGCGCGCGATCCCTTCCATTTGAAGGGCATACCGTTCCTCATCAACGGACTGCGAAACATCCACTGAAATGATCAGTGCCGTGTCGACCTCTGCCTTTGGCCGCGTATCCAGATACGACGGCAGCCCCTGCGCGGCGGCAGGTGTCGATCCACCGACCCCCAATCCTCCGCCAAGACCAAAGCCTGTCATGACCAGCACGAGGCAAAGGCCACCTGTGAAAAGAGTTCGCCACCCGCCCATGCCCCGGCGCGCCCGCTTTGGTTCACAACCCATCAGCTCTCCTTGAAAGGTCGCCGTCCACGACCCGATCGCGCCCAGGCTTGCAGCGACCGGGCCATTGTGTGAGTAGCTGACCATGTGATGCATCCTGGAGCAACATAGGACGCAACTTTTCGGTCTAAGGACCAATAACAACAGGGCCGCTTTCAGATGGCAGCAGATACAGCCTCAACCGTCAACGCAACGGTCAGTGCCGGGAACGTCACGTTCGCTAACACGGCTCCGATCAGTATTTTTGCCGGGCCATGTCAGCTTGAAAGCCGGCAACACGCCTTGGAAATGGCGCACGCGTTGAAAGAAATCGCGCAGGCCTGTGACATCGGATTGGTCTACAAAACGTCTTACGACAAGGCCAACCGGACATCTCTGGCGGGCAAGCGTGGCTTGGGCATGGATGCCGCACTGCCCATTTTCGCTGAAGTCCGTGAAAGCCTCGGGCTCCCTGTTGTGACCGACGTCCACGAGCCCGACCATTGCGCTGACGTGGCCCAGGCCGTCGATGTCCTGCAGATCCCGGCGTTCTTGTGCCGGCAAACAGACTTGCTGATCGCAGCAGCCAAGACCGGCAAGGTCGTAAAAATCAAAAAGGGCCAGTTCCTTGCCCCCTGGGACATGAAAAATGTTGTGGCGAAGGTCGCCCAATCCGGGAACCCCAACATTTTGCTGACGGAGCGCGGGGCATCATTCGGCTACAACACGTTGGTCTCCGATATGCGTGCGCTTCCCATCATGGCATCCATCGGTTGTCCGGTGATCTTTGATGCGACGCACTCGGTCCAACAGCCGGGTGGACAAGGCACATCCTCAGGAGGGGATCGCACATTCGTCCCTGTTCTTGCGAGGGCCGCCGTCGCGGTCGGTATCGCGGGGCTTTTTATCGAAACGCATCAGGACCCCGACAACGCGCCATCAGATGGTCCGAACATGGTCCCGTTGAACCAGTTTGAGGCGCTGATCAGGAGCCTCCAGGACATCGACGCCGTGGTCAAAAAACAAAAAAACGCGGCCTGAACCGCGCCTTCGAGAGTTTTGTTTTTCGCGACGTTGGAACACGCCACTTTGACCGCCCGCGTATACCGCAGGTGGTGGCCTTGCGGCGACGAACGGTTAGCGGCTTGCGACCGTGTAGCAGCCGGTCGCATGGCACGACGGTCCTGATGAGAAGCTGGCGGCTTCAATGGCTGCGATGCTCATCGACGTGGTCAAAAATCCAGCCGCGACGAAAAACGCAGCAGCACAAAGAGCATTCCAAAAGCGGTCAACAGACATGGTCCTGGCTCCTCAATAAGTCCCAAATGATCAGGCCGGCCTCGCAAAACGCATAAAGACTGGGATACTTACAGGCGCAGACCCGCTAGTGACCCATTGCGACGCGATGCCGCAATTGTGACGACTCGGAGGCAAGTCTGCAAGCGATTAATGGGCGTTAGTAAATACGATGTGAATTTTACGGACCGAGGTGCGACTGGGTTACACGTTGCGCACTCGGCCTAATAAGGGGGCGGAAAAACGGTTTGCGCATAGCGGTTATTGGCAGCGGAATTACCGGGCTGGGCGCAGCCTGGCTCTTGGCTAAATCCCACGAGGTTACGGTTTTCGAGGAGAACGCCCATTTCGGCGGACATGCGAACACCGTAGACGTCGAAGAACCTGCCGGGCCACTCGCAGTCGACACGGGCTTCATCGTCTACAACACAGCCTGTTACCCGAACCTGATCGCCCTATTCGACAAACTCGATGTACCAACAGCCCCCACCGAAATGAGCTTTGCCGTCTCGCTTGGTGATGGCGCGTTCGAGTATTCAGGCAATGGCTTATCAGGCCTTTTCGGTCAGCCCAGCAACCTGCTGAGCCCGACACATTGGCGCATGACATTCGACATTATCCGGTTTTTCAAAGCCGCCAGCGCGCTTGATCTGGCCTCGCACGATCCAGACGAAACACTGGGCCAATGGCTTGATCAAAATGGATATTCGTCCGCATTCACGAAACGCCACATCTTGCCCATGGCCGCCGCCATCTGGTCTGCGCCAGCAGATCGTATGCTGGAATTTCCAATTGCGGCGTTTGCCCGCTTTTTTGGAAACCATGGCCTGCTGCAGGTCGCAGACCGCCCAGCGTGGCGAACTGTTCGCGGCGGCAGTCGGGAATACGTATCCCGCATCCGCAATGACTGCCAGGCAGCGTTCAGAGGTGATGATGCGGTGACGGCCATCCGGCGGGTCAAAGCCGGGGTGGAGGTGAAAACCGCCGCTGGGCATGTCGAATGCTTCGACCAGGCCGTCATCGCAACGCATGCTGATACGGCGTTAGGGCTCATAAAGGACCCCGATGATGTCGAGCGTAATCTCCTGCAGCCCTTCCGCTATGAACAAAACCGGGCTGTCTTGCACACGGATGACGCGCTCATGCCGCGCCGTAAAAGGCTCTGGACCAGCTGGAACTACTTGAGTGACGATGACGCCGGTGGGTCTTTGGCCGTAACGTATTGGATGAACAAGCTGCAGCCGCTCCCCACCACCACGGACTATTTTGTGACGTTAAACCCGCGCCGGCCCATCCAGGAGAAAAAGGTGCTGCGAAGCATCACGTATCAGCACCCCCTCTTCGATACTCTGGCGATGAATGCGCAGAAGGACCTGTGGGAGCTGCAGGGGCAAAACGGCCTGTGGTTCGCCGGAAGCTATTTTGGCTATGGTTTCCATGAAGATGGGCTGCAAGCCGGCTTGGCCGTGGCAGAAGATCTCGGCGGAATACCCCGCCCGTGGAGCGTAGCAGACGCGCGTGCCCGGGTTCTTGCAACAGGAGCGCATCAATCCGCGAACACAGCTTCAGGGTCTGCCGTAATGGAAGCAGCCGAATGATCCTGGAGCCAGCACGTCTCTGCGTGGGCGAGGTTGTCCATAAGCGGTTGAGGCCAAAACAACATTCTCTGAAATATCCAGTATTCTCATTGCTGCTGGATGTTGACCGCATCGATGATGCCGCGCGCACCACGAAAGGGTTTGCACGCAATCGTTTTGCACCCGCCAGCTTCCACGACGCAGATCACGGTGCGGACGATGGAACGTCAGTCGGCGACCATGCGCGCGCTCTGTTCTATGAAGCCGGCCTTCTCGAACGCGGGGCAGACAGCCGCGTGTTGCTGCTCTGCTATCCACGCATTTTTGGTTATGTTTTCAATCCGTTGAGTGTGTTTTACGCTTTCGACAAGTCCGACACGCTCACTGGGTTGATCTATGAGGTGAACAACACCTTCAAGGAACGCACCAGCTATGTCATCCCGTGCGGCGAACCGTTGGCCGACACCACGGGGCAGAACAAGCCGCAACGCGTCTATGCCCAATCCTGCTCGAAACAAATGTTCGTTTCGCCATTTGCCTCGCAAACAGGCTCATACGGCTTTCGCATCTCCCACCCGGAAGACGGCATCCTGGTCGGGGTGAATTTTCGCGACGCAGACGGACCTTTGCTGAGGACACACTTCAAAGCTGAAGCCGTTCCTTTGACCACAACCGCGCTAAACCGCGCCCTTGTGCGGATGCCGCTGATGACACTCAAAGTAATGGCAGCGATCCACTATGAGGCGGCACGGTTATGGATCAAGGGCGTTCCACTGGTCCGTGGGCAGTCAAAGGCGCGTTACTCTATAAGCTATGCCGACAGATAGAACTGGGACATCCACGACAATGCTGAATAAAGACGCCCTGCAGGCCCCTGAGCTCGAAGCATCTGACATTAAGACACCCCGCGGTTTTGCGGCTGCCCGCGATGCATGGGTTCTGGCAAGCATGAAACGCATGCTGTCCGGCGTTACATCAGGGTCGATCCGGCTGCGTCTCCCGTCGGGACAGACTGCGGTCATCGGCCATCCAGGTGGTATCGAAACCGATATCGATATGGCCTCATTTTCATTGCTGTGGCGCTCCATGCGACGCGGCACACTCGGATTTGCCGAGTGTTACATGAACCATGAAGTCGAAACGTCCAACCTAGGCGACGTCTTCCGCTTCTTCCTCGATAATTTCGAGCAGTTGGACAACGCCGGTCGGGGTTGGTTCAAGGTCCGGGCAGGCGATCGTTTCGCCCATCGCCGCCGCAGCAACACGAAGAGCGGCAGTAAACGCAACATCTCCGCCCACTACGATCTCGGAAACGATTTCTACAAGCCCTGGCTGGATGAGGGCATGACGTATTCCAGCGCGCTCTTCACACACGAGGACCAATCCCTCAAAGACGCCCAGACGGCGAAATACGAAGCCATCCTGGCAGCCCTTGATATTCAGCCTGGCCACCGCGTGCTCGAGATAGGCTGCGGGTGGGGCGGCATGGCTGAGATGCTCGCCAAAGCTGGAGCGCACGTCACAGCGATCACCCTGTCGCGTGAGCAGCTGCGCTATGCCCGGCAGCGTATTGAAGCCCAAGGCCTGGCAGAC
Organism: Pseudomonadota bacterium; assembly: GCA_039819785.1. Taxonomy (GTDB): domain Bacteria; phylum Pseudomonadota; class Alphaproteobacteria; order Rhizobiales; family Hyphomicrobiaceae; genus JBCBRD01. Next base: position 79,940 of record JBCBRH010000015.1, read on the forward strand.
CATGTCGATGTCCGGTTCCAGGACTATCGGGATGTCACCGGGACATTTGACCGGATCGTTTCTGTCGAAATGATTGAAGCTGTCGGCGAAGAGCATTGGCCGGCCTACTTCAAGACCCTGTCGGAACGGCTCACGCCCGGCGGCCACGCGGTGCTGCAGGCCATCACCATTCGCGAAGATAGTTTTGAAGCCTACCGGCGCCACCCGGATTTTATCCAGCGCTACATTTTCCCAGGCGGCATGTTGCCGACAATCGAGGCGATGCGCGAAAACGCCGAAACAGAGGCCTGCGACTTCGAGATGCTGCAAAGGTTCCGCCACGGATACGCCAAAACGCTGGCCATTTGGCGGGACCGTTTCCTGGCAGCATGGCCGGAGATTCAAAAGCTGGGCTTTGATGAACGCTTCAAACGCATGTGGATCTATTACCTGACCTACTGCGAAGTCGGGTTTGAGCGCGGCGTCATCGACGTAGGGCTCTACCGTGTCGAAAAGCGCGACACCCGCTGAAAATCCATATGTACAGCCTCTCCGTTTAATTTTGCGAATGCATTGCTGCAAAGCAACATCAGCACAACGGGAAACATTGGAGGCAGACCATGCCAAATGACATGAGCGTTGAGTTCGTGACCGAAGCGGACCAAGCCGCCGTCAGTCCCGTCGGGGGCCCCTTGGACCTAACAGAATTTCTGGCCGGCCGGTCATCGGCTTGGGGGATCTTCGAAGATCGGTTCGGCACTCTGCGTCGCCGGTTCGTCGTCGAGTTGGATGGCAATTGGCAGGGTGACGAGTTTGTCCTCGATGAAAGCTTCGTCTTCGACGATGGCGAGCGAATGCAACGCATCTGGCGTATCACGCCCTCGAACGATGGGACATTCATGGCCAAGGCTGATGACGTGATCGGGCAGGCCAAAGGCTGGTCCGAAGGCGATACAGTCCGGTTGTCCTACGATTTCTCTCTAAAGATGGGATCGAGTGAGTTGGCGGTGCGCTTCGCTGACCGCTTCTACCGCGTCGATGATCGCAACGTAATGAACAAGGCAACCCTTTCGAAATGGGGCGTGACGCTGGGTGAAATGACGATTTTCTTCCAGCGCGCCGCAAACGAGTCAGCCGCTTCAAGATCGGCCGCCGCCTAAGTCGAAATTGGACCAAGTCGAATCTGAGTTTGCCGACGCAATAATCAGGAATAAACCGGATTGAAAACTGTTCGAAACGGTGAAAGGCTGGGCAGAATTGCCCAGCCTTTTTTATTGACAAAGTGCTATCTCAATTTGCTGGCCAGCACCCCAAAAGGGGCGTTTCACAACATTCCGTATTTTTACCCCTAGATCATGTTCAGGAAAGTGTACGCGGTTTTCCGGCCGGAACATGCTCGAAAGCAAAAGCTTAGACCCAGCTTTGCGAGTCCATGAAAAGCAAACAGACGCTGGCTGCAATAGTCTTTCCGAGGAACAGAGAGTTCTAAGGATTATCTACGATCACCATCAGCGCCAGCGGAGACCTGGAAACTCGTCGGCATTGTTCCGTGTGAGACCGCGAAAGCCCCGCCGAGTTCCCACAGCCTGGACAGATTTAGATACCAGTGAGCGGCTGAACCATCCGGGCAAAGATGCTCTTGAATTTGGCCTTCTCTTCACTTGCAATCAAGCAGATGCAACCGTGAACCGGGTCCGCAATCGGAGAATGATCGATCTCATCATCCAGGTCGGCCAAATCGCCGACGCTGAACACGCCCACCTCATCCGTGTACGAGCCCCGCAACAACAGCGTCAGTTCGGAGCCGCCGTGACCATGCTCAGGCATGACACGCCCGGGAGCAACCTTAAGTAACCGCAAATCACCACTGTTCGCTCCACTGAGCGGTATGGGATGATGCCAGACGCCAAACCCGAGGCGCTTCCAATGAATATCGTCAAGATTGTCGCCTAGAACCCGGGCAAGCGGCCCTGGGATCTCACTGCACGAATCACTTGATGCACATGGGCGGGTCATCACCTCGTCGTCCATATCGGCTTCGGCCGCGTGGAATTTTGCCCGAGAAACACCACGCTCCATGTGAGCAGGCGCCTCGTGGGACAGGAATACAGAACCTAACAGCTCCATCTCTGCAACATCCTGAGTGCAGGACTGACACATGGCCAGATGCGTTGCGACGACCGCTGCCAAAGCTTCTGGCAAGCTGCCCGCCGCGAAGCTCATGAGCGTCGCGTCGTCAGGGTGGTGCAGAATGGCCATTTAACGTAGATCCTCCACAGACTCGCGCACCTTCTGGTAGGCCAGCCGCATCCTTGATTTCACCGTGCCCAGAGGAAGTTCCAGCCTCTCGGCAATTTCGCTATGTGACAGACCTTCGAGGTAAGAAAGCGCCACGACCTCATATTGATCTGAGGGTAATGTCTTCAACGCAGAATGAACCCGAGCGGATCGTTCACGTTCTGACACAGCCTCATCGGGCGGCATTTCGTTCGATGGTTCCTCGTCTCGGCCCTCAGGCAATTCCTGCCATGGTGTCTCGCGACGTAGCCGATCGATGCGCAGGTTTCGGGCGATGGTGAAGATCCATGTGGTCGCGCTGCCTTTTTCGCCTGAATACAGGCGTGCCTTCCGCCAGACGGTCAGCAGTGTCTCCTGCGCCAGTTCTTCAGCCGTGTTGGGATCAGCTCCCTGCC